>NZ_BAFX01000146.1 GCF_000308815.1 Nocardia concava NBRC 100430 | reverse complement strand
GGCGGCCGGATTCGCGGCCGCGGCGGTCCAAGGGACCATGGCGATTCCACCTCGGGAGTCGTCGAAACTGTCGATCACCACCAGTATCGCGGCCGCGCGCGAATTCCGTTATCGGGAATCAGCCGCCGCAGCCGCCACCGCCCCCGCAGCCACCACCGCCGCCTCCACATCCGCCACCGCCACCACTGCCGCCGCCGCTGCTGCACGAGCTGCCGCTGTACCCGCTGCTCAATCCGGTCCAGACATGGGCCGGCTCGACGGCGCCGGCGAGAGCCGGGTCGAAGGCCCACAGGACCGACGTGCCGAAGAGCGCGACGGCGAGGGCCGCGCTATCGGGCCCGTACGCGGAATAGGCGGGGGAATTGGCGGGCCGCAGGTGGCGATTGCGCACCCGGGCCCGGGTGAGCGCCGAACGGCCGCGCAGGGTCAGGCGCGGCGGGTAGGCCAGCGCCCCGGTGAGAGCGATCAGCACGATCAGGGCGATGAACAGGTACCCGACCGGATGTTGAGCCGACAGTCCCGCGATCAGCCGGACGACGCCGAGCAGGATGAGCGCCGCGAGCGGAATCAGGCCCGCCCACAGGATGTTCCGCCGCGTGCGACCGAACAGGTAGCCGCGTGCGATGAGATCCTCGCGCAGGGTCCGGCAGGGCCGGAGGGTCCCGTCGATCATGCGGGTCAGGGTGCGTTTCGTGCGCTTGCCCAGGTGGGCGTAGAGCGCTTCGGAGAGCGGATCCAGGTCGTGCTGCCCGATCTCGGCGGAGGCGCCGACCGGTTTGCCCCGGACGTCGATCAACTCGTGGCCGCGCAATTGCGCCAGGGCTGCCTCCACCGGTCGCCGATAGTCGACCAGCATCGCGATCTCGCTGGGCCGCAACGACTCCGCGGGCGCCCGCGGTGGTCGCGGCCAGCCTTGCACACCCACGCGCCATGCCAATCCGTACGCCACCGCGATCGCCCCGGCGATCACATAGAAGCGAATGAAGTCCGGGCCCGAAATGCCCCAGGTATCTGATGCGGCCGCAGCCGCGACGGTCCGAAGGACCATGGCGATTCCCCCCACAGGATTCGTCTTGCTTGCCGAGCGACTCCAGTATCGCGCTCGTACCGATGCTGTGTAATCCCAAGAAAATGGGGTGTTTAGCCTGTTTTGGTGCGATTTCTCAGCAAGTTCTACATAGACGGGTTCATCCTGTCGATCCTTGCGATGGTCGTCCTGGCCAGCATCCTTCCGGCCAAGGGCGACGCGGCGCATGTCGTGAGCTGGCTGACGAAGATAGCCATCGCGTTTCTGTTCCTGCTCTACGGCGCGCGCCTGGCCCCGCAGGAGGCGATCGCGGGCCTGAAGCACTGGCGGCTGCATCTGACGGTGCTGGCCTGCACCTTCGTACTCTTCCCGGTGCTCGGCCTGGCCGCGCGGGTGCTGGTGCCGCACGTGCTGACCAGCGACCTCTACACCGGCGTGCTGTTCCTGTGCCTGGTGCCGTCCACGGTGCAGTCCTCGATCGCCTTCACCTCCATCGCCAAGGGCAATGTGGCGGGCGCGATCGTGAGCGCCACGGTGTCGAACCTGCTGGGTGTCTTCCTGACTCCCGCGCTGGTCATCCTGCTCATGAACACCACCGGCCAGGCGAAGGTCGATCCGTCCGCGGTGGTGGACATCGTGCTGCAGCTGCTGGTGCCGTTCTTCCTCGGCCAGCTGATCCGGCCCAAGGTGAAGGGCTTCCTGTCCCGCTACGCCGAGCCGACCAAGCTGGTGGATCGCGGATCCATCCTGCTGGTGGTCTACAGCGCCTTCAGCGCGGGCATGGTCGAGGGCATCTGGCATGCCATGTCGCCGTGGCGGATTCTGGGGCTGGCGCTGGTGTGCTGCGCGCTGCTGGCCATCGTGCTGATGGCAACCGGCTTCCTCGGGGAGGCGGTGGGTTTCGATCGCGCCGACCGGATCGTGGTGGTGTTCTGCGGTTCCAAGAAGAGCCTGGCCACCGGTCTACCCATGGCGACGGTGCTGTTCGCGGGTCATCCGGTGGGACTGATCGTGTTGCCGCTCATGATGTTCCACCAGATTCAGCTGATCACCTGCGCCGCCCTCGCGCAACGCTGGGCTCGTACCGCGCCGTCAGCGTGAGCAGCCGGCTGTCCTCGCGCCGCAGTGAGCGCCCGCCCGCCGAGGGGCGCGCGGCCAGCGCGTGCAGGACGGCCCGGTCGGCGGTCGGGTCGCCGACGGCGATGCGGGCGCTGCCGTCCGGATAGCGCTTGGCCACGATCCCGGCCAGCGCCAGCGCGGGCGCGATATCGCGGCCGGGCAGATACAGGAAGTTGGCGCTCGAGCGCGGCACCCGGATGCCGCCGCGGCGCAGCTCGGCGCGCAGCAGTTCGCGCTCGGTGGTGATGCGCAGAATCCGTTCGCCCAGTTCGGCTTCCGCCGCGTAGGAGGCGCGCACCGCGGCGACCGCGGTGGCGGGCACCCCGAACGGCAGCTGCAGCCGGCGCACCCGGCGCACCAGGTCCGGCGCTCCGAAGGCGTAGCCGATGCGCAGCCCGGCCAGCCCGTACGCCTTGGAGAAGGTGCGCAGCACCAGCACATTGGGGTGGCGGGCGATGAGCTCGCGAGCGTCGAGAGTATCTGTCGCGCCGAGGAATTCGACGTACGCCTCGTCCAGCACCACCGGCACCCGGTCCGGAATCGAATACAGGAACGCCTTCAATTCGCTGGCCGGGACCACGGTTCCGGTCGGATTGTGCGGACGGCAGATCGCGATCAGCCCGGTGTGCTCGTCCACCGCACGCGCCATGCCCCACAGGTCCTGGCGGCCGTGCGGATCCAGCGGCACCGCCACCGACCGCAGCCCGACCATATCGGCCATGATCGGGTATCCGTCGAATGTCGGTGCGGCGTAGAGGAATCCGTCCCCGGCGCGGGGCAGGGTCTGCATGATCTGCATGGCCACCCCGGTCGCGCCGGAACCCACCACCACCTGCTCGGGGCCCACCCCGAGATGGTCGGCGATCACCGAGGGCAGCCGCCGGGGCAGGAATTCCGGATACCGGTTCGCCCGGTCGATGCAGTCCTCCAGTGCGGCGAGCACGGAAGGCAATGGCGGAAACGGGTTTTCGCTGAGGCTCAGGTCGTATCGGACGGCCGCCACGCCGTGATCGGTGCCGCGCAATCCGGTGGGCCAGGACACCGGTGCGACCTCGCGGGTCATCGCGCGGCTCCCCAGCGTACGGCCGCCGCCCCAGCGAAGTCCCCGGCGTGCGCGAACGCCGCCATCAGCACCACCGATCCATTGCGCAGCCGCCCGGCCCGGTTCTCGGTGTCGAGGGTGACCGGAATGCCCGCGGCGAAGAGGTTTCCGCAGCTGTCGAAGGTGTCGGGATGCCGCTCGGGCGGCAGCTCCATGGCCTCGTTCCAGTTGCGCAGGAACAGCCGGTTGGGCTGGTTGGTCACGAAGGTGTCGATATCGCGGGACTTCACCCCGATGCGTTTGCACACCACCTGCGCCACCTCCGGCACCAGCCGGTTGCCGCGCGTCATCACCTTGGCCACCTTGGATTCGGTGAAGGTCACGCAGCCCTGGCCCTCGCCGGGCTCCCAGTACTTGCGCTCGCCATTGGTGCTGAATTCCATGTCCCCGGCGAACTCCGGATAGGTCCGGCATTCGATATCGAGGATGGGCGCGGAGTTGTTCTTCACCAGCAGCCCGACACCGCAGCCGTCGCCGGGGACCGGGGCCTGAGCGAGACCGCGAATATCGGACTGGGTGAACACCGGTCCCGCGCAGTTCTGGGCGCAGGCGATGAGCGCGGTGCGCGCGTCGGTGGTCTGCAGGATCATGCGGGCCATCCACATCATGTGGACGAAGGCCGCGCACCCGCCGTTGTGGATGTCGAAGACGTAGCGCGGCTTCATATCCAGCCGCCGCGCCACCTCCGGCCCCGCGCCCAGCACCGGGTTGTCGGGCAGCTGGGTGTGGGTGAGCAGCACGTCGATCTCCGAGATCGCCTGTCCGCCATGGCGATCGATGAGCGGTGCGGTGGCGCGCTCGATCATGTCGACCGCGGTCTCGTCGCGGGCCACGTGGTGGCGGCCCTTGGGCGCGCGGAACATGACGTTCTTGGCCATCCGGTCCGAGCGCGAGAACTGGGTGAAGTATTCGGTGGGGACCGGCTCGCCCGGTAGATAACTGGCAACGTCGACCAGGCTGACAGGCGGCGTCCGCAAGGTGGGTTCGGTGAAGTCCATGGCCTACAACTCATTCCATCCAAGCCGGTTTGACAGGTAGGCCGTGCGACGCGCGATATTCGGCGATGGCCTTGAGGTTGTCGAGCTCCAATTGGTGCCCGGCGGAGAACATCTCCCAGAAATCGCCCACCCAGACCTTGCGCTTGTCCGGCGCGGTGTCCTTGTAGGGGTTCTTGTCGTAGAACGGGTGGTGGCAATTCGTCCACAGCACAACCGATCCCGGCTTGTCGAACACCACCTGGGCGTCGACCACCCGCATCAGATAGATCATCCACAGGTGCTCGCTCTGATCCCAGGCGCAGTGGTAGTCCACGGTCATGGCCTCGGGATTGGCGACGGTGCGGGTGTAGATCTTGGTGCTGTCACCCAGCCGGTCGTAGGACTCCCACAGGCCCGGCTCCTCGGTCTCGGTGAAGCCGCGCAGGCTGTAGGTCCACTCCTCCAGGCACCGGGTGTCGGCGAGATACTCGTACAGGTCCCGCGGCGGGGCGTCGATATAGCCCTGGACCGGGCAGTAGTCGCCGAAGATCTGGTCGTGCGGATACACCGATCGCAGCATGTCCAGGATGATCGGGGTGGTGGCGTCGCGATCGGAATTCTCGATGCGCAGCACGCCGGGGATGACGGCGTCGGGGATGTCGCTGAGGGCAGGCAGGGCGCTGGTGGTCACGGGTTACCTCCTGGGTGGCGTCAGGAACGGTGTGAACGGCGGGATTTCGTCGGGGTCACAGTCGACGCTGACGAACGAGGGCCCCGGGCGGGCGGCGCAGTGCCGCAGCGCGGCGGCGAACTCGGCGAGGGACTCCGGTGCGTGGGTGCACAGATCCGGGAACATGGCGGCCATGCCCGCGCCCGGATACGCGGGACGAAATCGGTTGAAGCTGTAGCGATCTCCGTAGTAGAGCTGCTCTCTGGTGATGCACATGGCGTGCGCGTTGTTGTTGAACACCACGAAGGTTATGGGCAGGGCGTACTCGACGGCGGTGTGAATTTCCATGCCGTGCATGAAGAAAGCGCCGTCGCCGGCGATCACGTAGGTCCGGCGCAGCCCGCCGTCGGGACGGCGGTGCCGGGCGAACGCGGACCCGATCCCGGCCCCGAACGCGTAACCCATCCCGCCCATGCCGAGCGCGACGGTGAAGCGGCCGTCACGGGGCAGCCGCAGGTGATGCACCACGGCCGCGCCGGTATTGCCCGCGTCGGCGAAGACGTCCGAGCCCTCGGGCAGGACCTCATTGAGGGTCTCGACCACCTCCCGGTAGCGCAGTCCCGGGCCGTCCGACGGCGGCACCGGCAGCGGGGTCAGCGCGGGCTCGTGCGGTGCGCTCGCTCGCAGCGGAATGATCGAAGCGCCGGAATCGGCTGTGCCGATATCCAATTCGCCGATCAGTTCGGCGAGAGACCGGGCCAGATCATTGCTGTGCGCGTGCCGGCCGGGCAGAAAGGGCGGCATCGCGCCGATACTGGCCAGCGGCACCCCGGCGAGCGCGTCCTCCATCCCGGCCCGCGCCGTGACCGGCATGCGGGTGCCGATGAGCAGGCACAGTGCCGCGCCGTGCAGCGCATCCAGCAGCTCCGGATTGCCCATGCTCCCGGATACGCCGCAGAAGCCCGGATCCGCATGGTGGTAAACGTCTTTGGCGTCCGGCGCGACTCCGACGGCCGCGTCCACGGCGGCGGCGAAGCGGGCGAGTTGTCCGCGGGCGTCGTCGCGGGCCACCTGGTCCCCGGCGATGATCACGATCTTGCCGGTGGCGCGGGCGCCGCGCACGATGTCCAGCACCCGCCACAGGCTGTCGATCTCCCGCCGATACGCGTGCGAGGGCGGCACGAAGTCGGGTGCGACCAGATCGGCCTGCTGAACATCCTTGGGCAACAGGAGAATCGCGGGCCCACCCCTCCGGGCCGCGGTTATCGCGTGGGTGAGGTGAGCGGGCAGGTCGGCGGCCGCCTCGACGCGCGCACAGTAGTGCGAGATCGGCGTGAACAGCGCGACCGCGTCGAAGGAACCGGCCTGCCCGCTCGAGTCCTGGAACGCGCCCTTGCCCTCCAGAACCGTCGGCGGCTGCCCGATCAGGGCCAGCACGGGCACCCGGGAGGCGTACGCCTCGGCCAGCCCGGCCACCAGATTCACCGCACCGCCGCCGGAGGTGGCGCACACGACGCCGAGTCCGGAGGTGGAGCGGGCGTACCCGTCGGCCATGGTGGCGGCGGCGAACTCGTGCTTGGCGACCACCGCGGTGACCAGGTCCCGGTGATCGAAGGCCGCGTCGTACAGATCTTCGATATTGGCTCCGCCGACACCGAAGATATGCCGGACGCCCAGCGCCGAAACCGCCTTGACCAGGTGATCTACGACGCGTGTCCCGTTGTGCATGGGCGCTTCCTTTCGGTGATCTCCACCGGTGCCCGAATACCCTCAATCCGGATACGAATGCGAGTCGTCAGCGGTTCAATCTCCGCTTTTCGCGACAGGTCTTGCTCTCTACGTATACATCTACGTATAGTTAGGTCATGCCGAACAAGACGATCTACGTATCCGATGATGACCTGAAGCTGTTTCAGCGTGCGCAGGAGCTGGTGGGGGGAAATCTGTCGGGCGCGATCGTGACGGCGCTGCGGCGCTTCATCGAGCTCGAGGAGGGCCGCCAGCAGGGCTACGAAGAGGTGGTCCTCAAGGTGGGCAAGGACGGGGTCCGGCAGGTCCGGTTCTCCGGTTCACTGCTCACGCACTGGCACCAGATGGCCAACGAGCGCATCGAGGACATCCGGGTGTACCGCACCCGCAAAGGCGCGTATGCGGTGCACAGCCACTTCTCCAACTGGTCGGACTTCCCGACCGACACCAACGTTCTCAAGGACTGGCGGCAGTGGCGTCGCTTTCTCGGTCTGGGAGAACAGGATTGGGGCGACTTCACCCTCGAGGTCTTCGACACCATCGACGACCTGAAGGGCAAGATCCCCGACAATCTCTACGCCCGCGTCGTGGATGCCACCCAGCACCCGCAGGTGGAGGACCTCGATATCTGATCCCGCATACCGGATCTGATCCAAAAACCCTGTAGCACAACTGAATAGCTGGACCGAACCACCTTGACCGCATGCCTCGGCGGTCACGGCCTGGATGACGCATGCATTCATGCCTACCTATTGATGATTGAGAGGGGACCCATGAACAACCCCGATACGGCGGCCATCGCGGTCACCGGCCTGTGCAAATCCTTCGGCGAGCACATCGTGCTCGACCGCATCGACTTCACCGTCCCGCAGGGCAGCGTCTTCTCGCTGCTCGGCCCCAACGGCGCGGGCAAGACCACCACGGTCGAGATCCTGTCCACCCTGAAGCGCGCCGACGGCGGCGAAATCTCGGTCGGCGGTTACGATCCCGGCACCCAACCCGATGGCGTGCGTTCGATCATCGGTGTCACCGGCCAGTTCTCGGCCGTCGACGAACTGCTCACCGGTCGCGAGAACCTGCTGCTCATGGGCGACCTGCACCATCTGCCGCGCGGTGAAAGCCGCAGGCTCGCAGCGGATCTGCTGGCCACCTTCGATCTGGAGGAGGCCGCCGACAAGGTCGCCTCCAGCTACTCCGGCGGCATGACCCGCCGCCTGGATCTGGCCATGACCCTGGTCGGCGATCCGCGCATCATCTTCCTCGACGAGCCCACCGTGGGCCTGGATCCGCGCAGCCGCCGCGCCATGTGGGACGTGATCCGGCAGCTGACCGCGCGGGGCGTCACCATCTTCCTGACCACGCAGTACCTGGAAGAAGCCGATCAGCTGGCCGACCGGATCGCCGTGCTGCATCAGGGGCGGCTGGTCGCCGAGGGCACCGCGGATCAGCTCAAGCGCCTGGTGCCCGGCGGCTACATCCGCCTGGACTTCGGTGATCGCGACGGACTCGAATCCGCCGCAAGGCTTTTCGGCGACGCCGCGCGGATCAACGGCGACTTCACGCTCGCCATTCCGAGCGACGGCGCGGTGCGCTCGGTGCGCGAGGTGATCGACCGCCTCGACTCGGCCCGGGTGGAACCGTCGGGCCTGTCCGTGCACACCCCCGACCTCGACGACGTCTTCCTGGCCCTGACCGGTGGCCACGTTTCCGTGAAGGAGACCCAGCGATGAGCACCATGACCACATCGTTCGCCGATTCGAAAACCATGCTGCGCCGGAATCTGGTGCACGCCAAGCGGTATCCGGGCATGAGCTTCGCCCTGATCATCATGCCGGTGTTCCTGCTGCTGCTGTTCAACTACGTGTTCGGCGGCGCGCTGAAGTCCGCGACCGGCGGCAAGTACATCGACTATCTGACGCCCGGCATGATGCTCATCATCCCGGCCTACATGGTCGCGGGCGTCGCGGTCGGCATGGCCACCGATATGACCAAGGGCATCATCAATCGCTTTCGCACCATGCACTTCTCGCACGCCTCGGTGCTGACCGGGCAGGTGGTGGGCACCCTGATCCAGGGCATGCTGGGCGTGACCGCCATGACGCTGACCGCCCTGGCCATCGGCTTCCGGCCGAACGCCAATCCGGTGGAATGGCTGGCCGCCTTCGGCCTCATCGCCCTGACCGTGTTCTCGCTGAACTGGCTGGGCGTCGGCTTCGGCCTGATCGCGCAGACGCCGGAGAGCGCGTCCAATATGCCGACGCCGATCCTGTTCCTGCCCTTCCTGGGCAGCGGCCTGGTGCCCACCGACACCATGCCGGCGGGTGTGAAGCAGTTCGCCGAATACCAGCCGTTCACCCCCATCACCGAGACCCTGCGCGGGCTGCTCATGGGCGAGCCGATCGGGCACAACGGGATTCTGGCCATCGGCTGGTGCGTGGCGATCGGCCTGGCCGGATACTTCTGGTCCACAACGACTTTCCGTCGCAAGACCCGATAGCTCCGGTCAGATCCCGGCCGCCAGCAGCACCTTGCCCGACATATTGCGGATCTCGACCGTCTTCAGCTGCTCCGGCGACACCGATGTGGTGCCGTCCGGAGTCAGCGTCTGTCCGGGCCGCACCGTCCACTCGGCGAGCTTGGACTGCACGCCGTCGTCGCGGGTCACCCACAGCGACAGCGTCCACACGTACAGCTCGTCGTCCTTGTCGGTGGCCGGCGGGTACTGGCACCACATGTCGACGCGGGTCTGGCCGTCGATGGTGATCACCTTGAAGGTGGCCTGGATCGGGGTGTCGGTCTGCGGCTTCAGCGGACCCTGCGCCACCACCTGCTGCACCACCGCGGGGCCATTGTCGCGGGCGACCGTGGCCGTCACCGGGACGGCGATCAGGACCGCCGCGGCGGCCGCCGCCACCGGTCCGCCGATCGTCCACCATCGCCCCCGGCGCCGCCGCTTGGCGGCCTGCCCGGCCAGCGTCGGCAGCAGCCGCTCGGGCGGCGGCGGCACACTGGCGGGCGGATCCTCCTGCGCCGCAACCGAAAGCGCGGTGTCCGGGTCCACCAGCGCCAGCAGGCCGGGCAGCCCGGCCAGTTTCCCCACGGCCGTGCGGCACGCGTCGCATCCGGACAGATGCTCCTCGTACTCGCGGCGGTCGTCCCGGGCGAGAGCGCCGAGCACGTACGCGCCATCCCAGGTGGTGTAGCCATCGCACAGCTCATGGCCCTCGGTCATCTCGTCACCCCCATCTCCTGCAGCACCAATCGCAATGCCCGCATGCCGTAGTGCATCCGGGACTTGACCGTGCCCTCCGGAATGTCCAGCTCATCGGAGATCTGATGAGTGGACAGTCCCCGGTAGTAGGCACGGACGATCACGTCGCGGTGATCGACGCTCAGCCGCGCCAGCGCGTCGGCGACCAGCCAGCCGTCCAGCGCCCTATCGGTCTTATCCGGTTCGGGCACCTCGGGCGGATGATCGGTGCGGAACTCGCGCCGGCTGCGCGCGCTGCGATGCTCGTCCACCGCAAGGTTACGGGCGACCGTGAACAGCCACGCCCGCGCCGAGCTCGTCGACTGATCCAGCACATTGGGCCGCTGCCACGCGCGCAGCAAGGTCTCCTGCACGATGTCCTCGGCCCGCCCTGGATCCCCGACGAGACCATAGGTGTAGCGCCACAATGCCGCCGCGTGCTCCTCGTAAAGCGCGCGGAGCAGCGCGGCCTGGTCCTCCGGCATCGCTCACCTCCGCATCGTTCACGACACAGACGGCCCGACGGTTCAGTTGCGTTCGAGCTCGATCGGGTGCGTGGCCAGCAGGGAGAGGGGGAGGGGCTGGCGGCGCAGGACGTGGGCCCACAGGTCGCCGCGACCCGCTAATGGGTCGGTGGGCAAGGCGGAGAGCACGATCCAGTCGCCGCGGTCGAGTTCGCCCTCCAGCTGGCCGAAGGTCCACCCGGCGTAGCCCGCGAAGACCCGGATGCCCTCGACCAGACCCTCGATCTGATCGGGATCGGAATCCAGATCCACCAGGGCGACCCGGCCGTCCACCCGGCGCACGCCGGGCAGCCCGGCGATGGACGCGCCCACCTTGACCGTGGCCAGGCACAGCGCCGCATCGCGTTTCACGGGGCCGCCGATATAGAGCGCGCGCGGCCCGGCGGCCAGTTCGGTCCAGTTGGGGAGCACATCGTGCAGCGCGGTCTCACTGGGTTTGTTGAGCACGACGCCCCAGGTGCCGCCGTCATTGTGCTCGAGAATGTAGACCACCGAACGTCGGAAGGACGGCTCTACGAGATCGGTTGCGGACACCAGCAAAGTGCCAGGGCGAACTACCTGGTCCTCGTGCCGGAATTCGCGTCGAGAACGGTCACCGTGTTCGTCTGCGCGTGCCACTCCGCCATCATCGCACTGAGACAGGGTAATTGCGTTGCTTAATTTGCTGGTTACCCATTTGTGCCGTAGCGGGACTGTGCGGGCCCCGAAAAACTTGTCCCGCATACCTTGCGGTTGGTAGCTAGGGTGACCTTATGGAACGTCCCGAGGTGCTCCTCGAGAACAGCGATGCCGTCTACGACTTCTATCGTGATCACCAGCAGAATCTGTTGAAGGCACGGGCGGCCTACTGGCTGCTGGGGCGTCGCTACCGGCCTCGGGTGGACTACGCGCCGGGCGCGCGGGAACGGCTGCGCGAGTTCATCTCCCAGGGACGGCCGCTGCTCATCGCGGTCAACCACCTCTCGCAACTCGATCCCTACACGGTCGCCGCCGCGGCCTGGCGCAGTGCCCTGCGGCCGGTCATCGGGCGCACCCGGGTGCTGGCCAAGGACGAATTGTTCCTCGAACCCAAGCTGCGTGAGCGCATCGACATGATGGGCGGCATCCCGGTCTTCCGCGGCAAGGACCACGGGCTGCGGGCGGTGAACGCGGCCGGGCAGCGCATGATCGACATCTGCGCCGAGCGCATGGCGCGCGGGGACGGGGTGGCGGTGTTCCCCGAAGGCACCTGCAATGACGTCGACCCCACCCAGGTGCAGCAGGTCGGAACGGGTATCGGGCACATCGCCTTCCGGGCCAAGAAGCTCGGGGCGGAGCCGGTGCTGGTGAGTCTGGGCTTGAGTTATGGGCCGCGCCCGGATCCCCGGGTGGAGCCCACCAAGGAAGAGGCGCATTCGGCCAGCTTCTACTTCGGTGTTCCGGTGGCGGAACTGCCCACCAAACCCGCTGAGATCACGCGGGTGGTGCGCGACGAACTGCAGGTCGCGCTGGACGGGGCGGTCAAGGCGTACTGATCGGGCCCACTGCGGCAGAAACGATTCAGCCCTGGGGCAGGTTCAGCCGCTCTCTCGACCACTGCGGCACCAAAGCCAGGTAGTCGGGCCGGGATTCGACGAAGTGGTGCACCATCGGGCACAGCGGCAGGATGCCGTAGCCCTCGTCCCTGGTCTGGTCCAGCGCGCCCTGCACGAGCTTGCGCCCGTACCCCAGGCCCTCGTGCTGGGGATAGATCTCGGTGTGCACGAAGGCACGCTCATTGGCGGTGTCCTGGTAGGCCGCGACACCGGCGAGGTAGCCGTCCACATACAGCTCGAACCGATCCAGTGCGGCGTTCTTGCGGACCTCGATCGACTCACTCGACATGGGTTCGACGTTAGTGCGCGCGCACCGGCAATTTGTCCGATTGCGGGAAGGGTGGCTCCGGGCGTGTCGCTTCCCACACCATTGATCAGAATGTATGGATGACGAACCCACGGCCGCGCCGGATATTGCTCGCCCCGGACAAATTCAAGGGCTCCCTCACCGCCGCACAGGTGGCGGACGCGCTGGCAGCGGGGATCACCCGGGCCGCACCCGAGACCGTGGGGCGGCGGCTGCCGGTGGCCGACGGCGGGGACGGGACCGTGGACGCGTTCGTGGCGGCGGGCTGGGAGCGGGTCGAGGTCGAGAGCTACGGGCCGACGCTCGCGCCGGTGACGACGTCCTACGCGGTGCGCGGGGCGACCGCGGTGGTGGAGCTGGCGGCGGTCAGTGGGATCACCAAACTCCCTGGCGGACAGGTTGATCCGCTGCATGCCAGTACTTACGGCGTGGGCGACGTGATCGGGGACGCCCTGGACCGGGGCGCGCGCGATATCGTGCTCGGGCTCGGCGGCAGCGCGTCGACCGACGGTGGCGCGGGCCTGCTGCAGGCGCTGGGCCTGCGCATCCTCGATGTGGACGGGAACGAATTGCCCTGCGGCGGTGCGGCACTCGCGCGCGCCGTACGCGTGGAGCGGGACGATCTGCATCCGGGCCTGGCCGATGCGAAGCTGACGCTGGCCAGCGATGTGGACAACCCGTTGCTGGGCGCCAACGGCGCGGCCGCGATCTACGGGCCGCAGAAGGGCGCGGATCCCGAGCAGGTCGCCATTCTCGAAGCGGCACTGAAGAATTGGGCCGCGGTCCTCGGTCCCGAATGGGCCGACAAGCCGGGTGCCGGGGCGGCGGGCGGCACCGGATTCGGGGCGCTGGCGGCGCTGGGCGCGCGCATGCGGTCCGGGATCGAACTCGTCCTCGACCTCATCGATTTCCAGGGCCAGGTGGCCGAGGCCGATCTGGTGATCACCGGTGAGGGGTCGCTCGACGAGCAGAGCCTGTCCGGCAAGGCGCCGCTCGGCGTGCTGGACGCGGCGCGCGCGGCCGGGGTGCCGGTGGTCGCGGTGGCGGGCCGTATCGTGCTCACTCCGGAGCAGGTGCGCGCGGCCGGATTTGCCGGGGCGTACGCACTGTCCGAACTGGAGCCCGATCCGGCCCGCAGCATGGCGGATGCCGCCGCGTTGCTGGAGCGGATCGGCGCGCGAATAGCCGAAAACTAGCGGTCACACGCTTATTCACTGCCAATCCGGCGGCAATCGGCGACCTGTTGGGTGGCCTTGCGCGATCACGGGACGGACTGCGTCCCGGGGACCTATGGTCTTCAGGTACGCGGGGAGGCGTGCCCGGTCGCGGCGGCGGCACGGATCGGAAGTGAGTAGTGGACGTGGGATCGATCAAGGGCTTTCGGGGCGGTATGCGAGGCCTGTCCCGCACCGTCGGTTTGGCGGGAATCGTGGTGCTGGTGGCCGCGGGCTGCGGCTCCAAGGGGGCGGAGAACACCGCCCAGACCGGCGATACGCTGAAACTCGGTGCGTCACTGTCACTGTCGGGTACGACCGTGCGCGAGGGTGTGCTCACCCGCGAGGGCTACGACCTGTGCATCGACCGGGTCAATGCCAAGGGTGGGGTGTCGGTCGGCGACAAGAAGCTGAAGCTCGAGATCGAATATCAGGACGACACTTCGGTTCCCGACACCGCCGGTCAGATCGTGGACCGCTTCAACGATCGCGGTGTGAAGCTGCTGCTCGGGCCCTACGGCACCGCCGCCACCGGCGCGGCCATGCCGGTGGTGGAGCGCAACGGCCAGGTGATGGCGGATTCCGCGGGCGCGGACGACAAGCTGTTCACCCACGGCTACAAGCGGACCTTCGCGGTGCTCTCGCCCGCCAGCAAGTACGCCGAATCGATTGTGAAAGCCATTGACGAGCTGGCCAATCCGAAGCCCAAGTCCGTGGTGTTCCTCTCCGCCGACGACGGCTTCTCCAAGACCGTCGCCGCCGGCGGCGAGGACGCCGCCCGCAAGCTGGGCTGGCAGGTGCTGCCGCGGCAGGAATTCCCCAATGGCACCACCGATGTCAGCGCCGCGCTGACCGCGATCAAGGGACCGGCCCCGGACCTGATCATCGGCTCGGTGCACCTGGCCGAGGGTATCGCGATCATTCAGCAGAGCGCCGAGCTGGGCATCACGCCCGCCTCCGGGTTCGGTGAGACCGTTGCCCCGCCGACGCCGGACTTCGTGAAGACGTTGGGGGACAAGGCCGAAGGTGTGCTCTCGTCGAGCCAGTGGACCTCCGCCATCGGCGGCAGCGATCCGATCTTCGGTTCGGCCAAGGAGTATGTCGACGCCTTCCGCGCCAAGTTCGGCGCGGACCGCACCCCGCAGTATCACAATGCCGAGGCCTCGGCGGCCTGCCTGGCCATGGTGCTGGCGGTGCAGAAGGCGGGCTCCACCGAACCGGACAAGGTGCGGGATGCCTTGGCGGCCTTGGACTCCCAGTCGTTCTTCGGTCCGCTGAAGTTCAACGACGTCGGTGAGAACGTGGTCAAGCCGATGTCGGTGATCCAGATCCAGGGCGGCAAGGTGGTCCCGGTCTGGCCCAAGGATCAGGCCTCGGGCACCCTCGTCTGGCCCGCGCGGCGGTAGCGGTGGACGGATTCCTGCAGGCGACGATCTGGGGACTGCTGCAGGGCGGGCTGCTCGCCATGATCGCGGTGGGATTCTCGCTGGTGTGGGGCGTGATGAACGTCGTCAACCTCACCCACGGGTCCTATGTGGTGATGGGTGCGTACGCGGCGTGGGAGCTGAACTCCACCCTCGGGCTGGATCCGCTGCTGGCCGCGCCCATCGCGGGGGTGACACTGTTCGCGATCGGCTATGCGGTGCAACGGATTCTGGTCAATCAGATCGTCAACGCGCCGATCTTCCTGACCCTGTTGCTGACCTTCGGGCTGCAACTGGTGTTCGTGCAGGGGATGGTGCTGCTGTTCAGCGGCGACTATCGCGCGATCCCCACCGCGTACGCCGGGCGGTCGCTGGCGCTGGGTGACGTGCAGGTGCCCTACGGGCGGCTGATCGCCTTCGGCATCGCGCTGCTGGCCACCGCCGGTCTGGTGGCGTTCACCCGCTACACCCGCACCGGTATCGCCATTCTGGCCACCGGCATGGACCGCACCGCCGCGCGGCTGATGGGCGTCAACGCCCGCCACACCTATGCGCTCACCGCGGGCCTGGCGGCCGGATTGGCCGGTGCCGCAGGCGCTCTGGTCGGGATGATCGGATTCTTCAGTCCCCCGGCCGCGCCGACCTACACGCTGCTCAGCTTCGTGGTCGCGGTGCTGGGCGGGCTGGGCAATATGTACGGCGCGCTGGTGGGCGGGCTGCTGCTGGGCGTGGTACAGGCCTGGGCCGGGCACTTCGTCGGCGGCACCTGGATGAACGTCTTCGCCTTCGCCGCACTGGTATTGGTGCTGGCGGTGCGCCCGGCCGGGCTGGTGGGCAAGGCGTACTACGAGGCGCGGGTGGAAGCATGAGCGACCGCCGGCGCGTAATCGGCTGGGCGGCACTGGGAATCGTTGCTCTGATCGCCGCACTCGGACTGCAAACCCAGCTGTACACCGGCCAGGAGCGGGTGGTCACCTCGGTGCTCATGTTCGTCGCCCTGGCGCAGGCCTGGAACATCATCGGCGGGCTCACCGGCTACGCCTGCTTCGGGCAGGTCGGGTTCTTCGGCATCGGCGGCTACACGACGGCGGTGCTGATGGCCAAGGCGCACTGGAGTTTCTGGGCCGCACTGCCGGTATCCGCGCTCGGCTGCGCGCTCTTCGCGGCGCTCATCGGATTCCCGTTGCTGCGCCTGCGCGGCCACTATTTCGCCATCGCCACGCTCGGCACCGCCGAGGGCATGCGCGAGGTGGTCACCAATCTGGGTGGATTGACCGGCGGCGGCACCGGCATCACGGTGCCGACGGTGGCCGGGCGGGGCACGCCGTGGCTCGGCAACGACGGCTTCTATCTGCTGTTCCTGGCGCTGGCCGCGGTGGCGGTGCTGACCGGGGCGCTGGTGTCGCACAGCCGATTCGGCTACGGCCTGCGCGCGTTGCACCAGGACGAGGACGCCGCCGCGGCGGCCGGGATCAACACCACCATCAGCAAGGTGACCGCCCTGGTCGTCTCGGCAACGCTCACCGGCGCGGTCGGCGCGGCCTACGTGTTCCAGCAGGTGACGATCTTCCCGCAGCGGATGTTCGACGTGGACATCACGGTGCTCATGATCGTGATGGTGGTGCTGGGCGGTGCGGGCACCGTCATCGGCCCGGCGCTGGGAGCCATTGGCCTGCAATTCGTTTCGGAATACCTGCGTGACCACTATCCGCAGGAGCACATCTTCGTGCTGGGCGCGGTGATCATCGTGGCGGTGCTGCTGTTCCCGATGGGGTTGGTGAATTTCGTGCGGGATGCCGTCACCCAGCGGCGGGTTTCGCTGCTCGACACGGTTCGGACGTATCGGCTGTGAACGCGCCCGCACTCGAAATCCAGGGACTGACACGGCGATTCGGCGCGCTCGCGGCGCTGGACGATGTCTCGCTGAGCGTCGCCGAGGGCACCGTGCTCGGGGTGATCGGCCCCAATGGCGCGGGCAAGAGCACGCTGATCAATCTGGTCACCGGGCACCTGCGGCCGACCGCGGGCCGCGTCCTGGTCGGCGGGGTGGACGTCACCGGTGCGAAGCCGTGGCGCATCGCGCACGCCG
This sequence comes from Nocardia concava NBRC 100430, assembly GCF_000308815.1. GTDB lineage: Bacteria > Actinomycetota > Actinomycetes > Mycobacteriales > Mycobacteriaceae > Nocardia > Nocardia concava. The sequence continues at coordinate 80,282 of NZ_BAFX01000146.1, read as the reverse complement.
GGGTGTCGCGAACCTTCCAGATAGTCAAGCCGTTTCGCGGCATGACGGTCCGCGAGAACATCGCGGTATCGGCCATGTACGCGCGTGAGCGGCGGCACAAGCGCGAGGCCTTCGCCGCCGCCGACGCCATGCTGGAGCGCATCGGCCTGACGCGCTTCGCCGCGGCCGATCCCTCCGCGCTGTCGGTCGGCGATGCCCGCCGCCTCGAACTGGCCCGGGCGCTGGTCGCCGAGCCGCGACTGCTGATGCTGGACGAGGTGATGGCGGGTCTGCGGGCGGGCGAGATCCAGGAGATGATCGCGCTGATCAGGGAATTGCCGTCGCAGGGCGTCACCGTCGTCGCGGTGGAGCACGTCATCCGGGCGATCACCGCCATCAGCGACGAACTGGCGGTTCTGCATCACGGGCAACTGCTGATGCGGGGCACACCGCAGTCCGTGCTCGGGGACGACCGGGTGATCGCGGCCTACCTCGGCACCCGCTACGCCAAGCGGGAGAGCGCGGAGGAAACGTCATGAGCACGCTGCTGGAAGTGCGGGAGCTGTCCTGTGGATACGGCCGCACCCCGGTGCTGCACGGAGTGAATCTGACTGTCGCCGAAGGGGAGATCGTGGCCCTGCTCGGGCCGAACGGGGCGGGCAAGACCACGCTACTGCGTGCGGTGTCGGGCCTGATCCGGCCGTCGGCGGGTCGAATTCGGTTCGCGGGCAAGGAGATCACCGGTGTCGCGGCCGAGAAGCTGGTCCGCCGCGGTCTGGTGCACGTGCCGGAGGGCCGTCGCCTGTTCGCCGGGCTCTCCGTGCGCGACAATCTGCGGCTGGGCGGCTGGTCGGTGCGGCACGCGGATCTGGACCGGGTGCTGAGCCTGTTCCCCCGCCTGGCCGAGCGACTCGATCAGACCGCGGGCACGCTGTCGGGCGGTGAACAGCAGATGTGCGCCATCGCACGGGGTTTGATGAGCGATCCGCGCCTGATCATGATCGACGAGCTGTCGCTGGGCCTGGCCCCGCTGGTGGTGGACGAGATCCTGGGGCGGCTGCCCGACATCGCCGCGGCCGGGACCGCGGTGCTGCTGGTCGAGCAGGATGTCGAGGCGGCGCTGTCGGTCGCGGCCCGGGGCGCGGTATTGGAGACCGGGGCGATGGTGCTGGCCGGGACCACCGCCGAACTGCGCGCGGATCGGCGGGTCCAGGACGCCTACCTGGGGATGGGCTGAATCAGCCCGCCGGGGTGAGCGCCGGGCCGAGCACCCGGTCGCGATTGCGGTCGCCCCACTCCTCCAGCGGGCGCAGCGCCGCGCTGAGATCCCAGCCCAGCTCGGTGAGCGAATACTCCACGCGCGGCGGGATTTCCGGATAGATCTCCCGGTGCACCACCCCGCTGGCCTCCATTTGCCGCAGGTTCTCGGCCAGCACTTTCTCGCTCACCCCGGTCAGCAGGCGGCGGATCTGCCCGAAGCGCTGCGGCCCCTCGGCCAGCACCCACATCAGGTGCATCTTCCACTTGCCGCCGACCACGTCGATGGCAATGGACATGCCGCACACGGTGTTATCCGCGTCACGCTCGGTAGTCATCGCGCCCTCCTGACCAGATTTCGAACCTCCAGGTAAGCAACCCCACGCGAACGTGCGGTCTTCCCGAGGCTACCGACCGCGGCCACCATCGATATCAGCGCGCTGCTTCCGAACCACTGAAATCGAAGGGATACACCATGTCCGATCAGCCGAAATCGGTCACCGTCATCGGCCTGGGCCCGATGGGGCGCGCGATGGTCAAGTCGTTCCTGAAGGCCGGGGTCGAGGTGACGGTATGGAACCGCAGCCCCGAGAAGGCCGACGCCATGGCCGAGCTCGGAGCGAAGAAGGCCGAGACCGTGGCCGAGGCCGTCGCCGCCAATGACGCGATCGTCCTCAGCCTCACCCACTACGCGGCCATGTACGACGTGCTCGGGCCGGTCGCGGACCGGCTGGCGGGCAAGGCGGTGCTCAACCTGTCCTCGGATTCGCCCGAACGCACCCGCGCGGGCGCGGCCTGGGTGCGATCCCATGGCGCGCAATTCCTGTCCGGCGGCTGCATGACCGTCTCCGACGATATCGAGCATCCGGCCTCGTACATCTTCTACAGCGGACCGCGTGAGGTCTTCGATGCCCACGCCGAGCTGCTGCGCCCGCTCAGCCCGCAGGAGTACCTGGGCGCCGACGACGGGCTGGCTCAGGTCTACTACCAGGCCCTGCTCACCATCTTCCATCCGTGGATGCTCGCCCTGGACCAGGCGTTCGCGCTGATCACCAACTCCGGCAACGAGATCGACCACTTCCTGCCCTACGCCCTGCGCTCCCAGGCTCCGTACGAGAGCTTCATGACCGGGTTCGCCGCCGCCGCGCAGGCGGGCGGCTGGGGCGATGTGTCCAATCTGCGCATGATGGACGCCGGAGCCCAGCACGTCATCGAGGCGAGCGAGGACGCCGGGGTCGACGCCTCGCTGGCGCACGCGGCACAGGCGCTGTGGCGCAAGGCGATTGCCGCCTCCGAAGCCGCGGGCGAGCCGGTGCCGGTCTACCGGGTGCTGAAGGGCGCGGTCGCCTAGGCGGTCTCGGAACCGATACGAGGGAAGGGCGCGGTGGAGAAGATGGTCTCCACCGACACCTCGAAATATTGCGCGAGCCGCAGCGCCAGGTGCAGGCTCGGGCTGTATTCCCCGCGCTCCAGATACCCGACCGTCTGATAGTGCACGCCCAGCGCCTCGGCCAGCTCCCGGCGCGAGATGCCGCGCTCGGCGCGCAGCATCGCGATCCGGTTGTAGATGAGCTCGCTGTTAGTAGGCACGCTGCATGGCCCTCTCGCGGCGGGCCGCCACCGCCGCCCCGGATTCGCGGCGGGCCATGCGGCGCAACACGATCGGGGCCAGTACGAAGCCCAGCACCGCCCACGCCCCGAGCACCGCGACGGTTTCCAGGTGCCGCCACGAATGGCTCAGCTCCACCGTCGCCGCGCTGTCGGGCAGCATGGCCGAGCGCATGCCCAGACCCAGCCAGTAGATGGGGAACACCTGCGCCACCGCCTGCAGCCAGCCCGGCAGGCCGGTGATCGGGTAGAAGATTCCGGAGATCGCCACCAGACCCATGATGGGGAACGACACGAAGCCGATGCTGCGCGGGCTGTCGAACGCCGAGCCGATGACCGCGCCCAGCGGCAGACAGGCCAGCAGCCCGAGCACCAGGATCCCGATCAGGGTGGCCCACGCCCCGACGCTGTCCAGGCTCACGCCGCCGATGGCGATCAGCCCGAAGCCCAGGATCAGCACCACCTGGACCAGCGTGGTCCCCGAGACCGCGACCACCTTGCCGATCAGATAGCCCAGCATGCCGTTGGGAGTCGCCTTGGCGCGCAACAGGGTTCCGTCCTCGCGGTCCATCGCCAGGCCCTGCGCCACCCCGAACATGCCGGTGAACGCCACGATCATGCCGAGCACACTGGGCAGCGCCAGCGCGCCCAGCGCCAGCCCGGTGCCCTGGAAATCGCCGTGCCGCATGAAGAACACCGCGACCATGGTGGCCACCGGCCAGAAGAACTGCGAGAAGACGTCCATCCCGTTGGTGAGGGTCTGGATCAGCTCGATGCGACCCCGCTTGAAACCGGCCCGCACCGCGATCACCGTGGGATTCACGCGCGCGGTGGAATTCGTGAGCGCTGTCATCGGCCGACCTCCTCCAGGGTGCGCAATTCGGTATCGCCCCGGCCGGATTCGAACCGCTGCACCAGGGTCATATAGGTGTCCTCGAGCGAGGCGCGGCGCACCTCGAGCTCCTGAACCGACTCGCCGAACTGCTGGAACAACTCGTAGACGAACTTGGTGGACTCGGTGGTGGTGTGCACGAAGCGCTGATCGTCACGGGTCCACTTGATCTCGGCCTCACCGGCGATGCGGCGCGAGAGCTGATCGGCCGAACCGTCGGCGATGATGCGGCCGCCCGCCAGGATGAGAATGCGGTCGGCCAGCTTCTCGGCCTCGTCGAGGTCGTGGGTAGTGAGCAGGATGGTGGTGTGGTCGTCATCGGCGAGCCGGTGCACCAGATCGTGGAATTCGCGGCGGGCCTGCGGATCGAAACCCGCGGTCGGCTCGTCCAGGAACAGCAGCTCGGGGCGGCCGACAATGCCGATGGCCACGTCCAGTCGGCGGCGCTGACCGCCGGAGAGGGTCATCACCTTGGCGTCGGCGTGCTCGGTGAGGCCGACCGCGGCGATGAGTTCGTCGGTGTCCCAGGGCCGTTGGATGCTCGCGGTGGAGTAGGGCGCGTAGAACATGCCCAGGTAGTCCAGCAGTTCGCGCACCCGCCACTTGCCGTGGTCGCGCCAGGACTGCAGCACCACACCCAGCCGGGCCCGCCACGCCTCGTCCCCGTGCGCCGGGTCCGCGCCCAGCACCTCGACCCGGCCCGCCGACCGCATGCGGAAGCCCTCGAGGATCTCGATGGTGGTGGTCTTGCCCGCGCCGTTGGGGCCGAGCAGCGCCACCACCTCGCCGCGGTGGGCCTGGAACGAGACGTCCTGCAGGACATCGCGGGTGCCGTAGCGCATGCGCAGGTTCTCGACGTCGAGAACGACGCCCTCGCCGACCGTCATGATTCCCCTCCGTAGTAGAAACCGGATCGTATGTAGCATACCTACTACATACTGACGGCCTCAAGCTATTAATTCGGCCCGGTGCGCAGTGCGCACCGGGCCAAATGTTCTTGGGGGTTCGGGGGCGAAGCCCCTGAGAGTTACGAGAGTTGGATGAATCAGCGCGTGCAGAGGAATTCGACGGCGGCCGCGTAGCCCTGGATCCCCATGCCCGCGATCACGGCGGTGGCGATGGGGGAGACGTAGGAGTGGTGCCGGAACTCCTCGCGCGCATGCACATTGCTGATGTGCACCTCGACGATCGGCACCTCCGGGATCACCAGCGCGTCCCGCAGTGCCACCGAGGTGTGCGTGAGTCCACCCGGGTTGATGACGATTCCGGACTCCATGCCGCGGGCCGCGTGGATCCGGTCGATCAGCGCCCCTTCGTGATTGGACTGGAACGCCACCACCTCCCGGTCGAACCGGGCCGCGGTCTTGCGGCACAGCTCGACCACATCGTCGAGGGTGTCCGCCCCGTAGACCTCGGGCTGACGGGTGCCGAGCATGTTCAGGTTCGGACCGTTGAGCACCAGGATCGGGGCGGTTGCAGGCATGCGCTCACTCTACGACCACAGACCCCGCGGACCCCCGTGGCTACAGGCCCTGCGGTCCCTCCGAGCGGAGGTCGTCGACTTTGCGCATGGCCGAGCGCAATTCCTCTAGCCACTCCTCGGCGTGCTGACCGGCCAGCTTGACCGTCCAAGCCAGGGCGTCGGAGCGGGAGCGGGCCACGCCGGCGTCGACCAGGGTGTCGAGCACCTTGCGTTCGGGCTGGCGCAGCCGGGTCATGACCGGAACGGCCAGGTGGGTGAACATGATTCGCTCGCCGTTGACCGTGACGCCCCAGGCCACATTGCGGCCGTAGCGGGCCTGGGCTTCCTGGGCGATCTGCATACGGGCGGGGCGGGTGGATTCCCGGAAGCGGGCCAGGATGCCCTCCCGGGTGGCCTGCGGAACCTCGGCGGGGGCGGCGTCCGCGGGGGTCTCGGCGGCGGGTTCGGCTGCGGGGAGGGGGAGTTCGCCGACCACGACGATCTCGTCGCGATCGATCTCGAGGGTTGCGGGACCGGCGAACCAGTCGGCTGGCAATCGTCCAGCGAACCAGTCGTGAGCGTCCGAGGTGTCCGGAAGATCGGCTTGCTGCCAGCCGCCGGTGCGCCCGAAACCGTGTCCACGATGTCCGTGTCTCATGTTGGTCACTCTCACTTGCTGCATGGAGTTGTAATACTGATTACAACGTTACGTCGTTTACGCTCCCGTGGATTCCGCTCTGGGAGAACGAGGTTCGCCGGGTTCGCCCCGAATGCTCCGGAGCGCTGTCACCAGTGAGAACCGAACGGTCTCCCGAGTCTCGAATACGCCAGGGGCCGTAACCGACCGGTGATCATGTAAGTGGTCACTGCTGACCGATTTCGGCACTATGGTGGTGCTCAGAACAAGCACGCCTGGTGGAAAGGTGGAGCCGCCGACATTCGGCGCGCGGTACCGTGGACCTGTTGCTGTTGTGGCCAGAGTGAAGAGTGGGCGATATGGATGTGTGGGGATCCCGCCGCTTCCGGGTACGGGGTGCGATCGCACTCGCGGGTGTGGCTGCCGTCGCTATCGCGATGGGGTCATGTGGTTTTCGGGAGCGATCGACGGGTGCGGAGGCGGTGGTCGAGAAGTTCGCCGCGCTGATCGACAAGAAGGACTATGACGGGGCGTCGCGGCTGACCTCCTACCCGGCGGGGGCCTCGGCAACGCTGAAGCAAGTTTTCGAGGGCCTCGATCCGGGCAAGCCCGACTACCGCATGACCCAGTACATCAAACTGGACGGTACGACCGGACTCTTCTCCATGACCGCCGCCTGGAACTTCGGCGAGAAGCGCGACTGGAAGTACGACCTGCAGGGCACCGTGCGCAACCTCAGTGTGGGCTGGCGCATCTCGTGGGATCCCGCTCTGGTCATGCCGCAGATGGATGCCAAGCGCAGCGCTAAGCTGGTGCGCACCTTCGCCCAGCCCTCGCCCAAGGTGAACGACATCGTGGGCCAGCCGCTCATGGCCGAGCAGACCATCAATGTCGTCAAGCTGGATCCGGCCAAGATCACCGACCCGGTCGCCTCCACCAACGCCCTCGCCGCCGCCATCGCCCCCGTCGCCCCGCTCATCGACGGACCGGCTCTGATGCAACAGCTCTCGGCCTCGCAGGGCAAACCCATCGTCGCGGTGAACCTGCGCGACGGCGACTTCAATATCCTGGAACCGCGCATGGCCCCCATCCCGGGCGTGGTCATGGAGAAGCAGCCCAAGCTCATCTCCGCGGACCGGCGCATCTGGTCGCCCATGCTGGACGCGCTCACCAAGGTCTGGCAGGACAATCGAGACCAGCACTCCGGCTGGGGAGTTCAGCTCTTCGAGCCCGACGGCCGCTTCGTCACCCAGCTGGCCGGCGAGCAGGTCCCGCCCGGGGCCGACATTCCCGCCACCATGGACCAGCGGCTGCAGCGCGCGGCCGAGGACGCGGTGGTGAGCACCGGCTCGCCCACCTCGATCGTGGCCATCCAGCCCTCCAGCGGCGCGGTCGTCGCGGTCGCGCAGAACTCGCAGGCCACCGAGCGTGGCAATATCGCCTTCACCGGGCTGTACCCGGTCGGCGGCATGATCGAGCTCTTCAAGAATGTCGCCGCGGTCACCAAACACAAAGCGCCGCAGGACGTCTCGGTCGGCGACGCGGCGGACGCGGCCAGCCTGCTCGGGATCGGCATCGACTTCAAGGTGCCCGGCCTGGACGAGACCACCGGCCGCCTGCCCACCGGCAAGAACGCGGCCGAGAACGTGGGCCGCGGCAATGCCGCGGACTCGCTGCTGGCCAGCCCGTGGGGCATGGCCATCGCGGCGGCCGCCATCGCCAACGGCCAGGTGCCCAAGCCCATGATCGCCATCGGCCAGCCCGCCACCACCGAGGCCGACCTGGCCGCGCTGCCCGGCGACGCCACCGACCGCCTGCGCGCCACGCTCCGCGACGGGGTCGGCGCACCGGAGATGGCCAGCCTCAACCGGTATCGCGATGTGCAGGCCTTCGCCGCGACCACCGGCAACAACGGCTGGCTCATCGCCACCATGGGCGACCTGGCCTTCGCCGTCCACATCGACGATCCCGACAGCGGCGACCTCACCGCGCGGGTGGCGGCGCGACTGCTGCAGTCGCTGGCCCAGCCGGACTAGCGGGTACGGACCACCTGCGCGATAACGCGCCAGCCGACCAGGAACAGGCCGAGGAAGCTCGTGGCCACCAGAACGAAGCTGAAGGCGACGGTCTGGCCGGACACGCCCCGCAGCACCATGCCGCCGATCAGGGTGCTCAGCCACAGGATGACGCCTGTCGGCCACACCGCGCGGCCGTCGAAACGCCGTGCCGCACTTGCCCCCTCCCGGCCCGAGGCCACCGCCACCGCGATCACCCAGCCCAGCACCAGGCCGGTCCCGAACGGCCAGAACGTGCGCAGCAGGCCCGTGCCCAGCACGGCCTCGTCATGGCTGCGTCGCCCGAGCAGGCAGAACACGACCACCAGCACGACATCCACGGCGAACGGCACCAGTTTCCTCACGGCCCACAGGGTATCGGGCGGTGTCGGCGCGCCCGTGGAGGGACACCGCACCCGGCGTCAGGCGGGACTACCGTCCTGGTCGGCCTGGGGATTGCCGCGGCGGCGGTCGGTGACCAGCGAATTGCCGCGCTGCTCGAACTCTTTCTCGTACTCCGCGTCGTCGGCCTGGGGCTTGCGGAACAGGAACAGGAAGACGATCCAGCCGACGATGGCCACCAGGATGAAGCTGACCAGTCGGTACAGGAAGGCCGCGGCCACCGCCTGGGCGGCGGGGAGTCCGGCCGCCGCGGTGAGCGAGTAGATGAGCGTCGCGTCCACGTAGACGATGCCGCCGGGCGCCAAAGGGATGGTGCCGACGGCCTTTCCGGCCGCGAAGGTCAGCATGAGCGCGGCCCAGCGCGGATCCGCGCCCACCGCGTAGCAGGCGAAACCCAGGCAGGCGACATCGGCGAGCCGGTGCACCAGCGCCCACACCGCGACCCACGCGCCGTCGCGCTTGCCCAGGTCCACCGACTCCAGCTGGGACAGCACCTCGCCGACCTTGTCCATGCCGGTGTCGACGGGACGATGCCGAATCCGGTTGATCCGCTGCAGGATTCGCCGAGCCAGCGCCTCGATGCCGCCCGGATGCCGGGACACGTAGTTGAAGGCCCAGATCAGCGCGGCCATGGTGCCCAGCGTCAGGATCACCTTGAGCGGGCCCACCCGGTCCCCGGCCAGCACGGTGCCGAACAGGCCGAGCAGGGTCAGCCCGGCCGCCGCCACCACGCCCGACATCACCAGCTGCCAGGACGCCACGATCGGGCTCGCGCCCCAGCGCCGGGTCTGGCGATAGGTGAAGGCGGTCGAGAACACCTGGCCCGCGGGCAGGGTCAGCGACATGCCGGTCGCGCCGTACACCACCGACACCGATTTGCGCTGGCTCACCTCGACGCCGCCGGCGTGCAACAGCTGTTTCTGGATGCGGCCGAATCCGCTCATCGAAACGGCCTGCATGACGATGCAGGCGGCGACCCAGCCCCAATGGATTTCGGTGAGGTTCTTCCAGGATTCGTGCAGGCGCGGATAGAGATAAACGCCCTCGGAAATCAGCAGGGCCACCAGTGCGGCGCCGAGAATCCATTTCGCCCACCAGAACCTGCCACGGTGCGAGTTCTCCGCGGGCGGCACAGGTTCGCCGCGCAGCTCACCATGGGCCGTCACGTCGTCAGCCTAACGAACTCGCCGCCGCCTCGTCTGCATCAGTCGGGTCGGTGCTCTGCAATGGCCAGGCCAGACGCGTTTTCCGGCGGCGTCCGCGCAGTTGCACCTCTTCGCCGGTCTGCCAATGCCGCTGCTCGTTCTCGTCGGCGAAGAACAGTGCGCTCGACGAGGTCAGAACACGTTCCGGCCGATCCTTGGCGAGTTCGGTGAGTCGCGACGCCTCGTTCACCGGATCACCGATCACGGTGTATTCGAAGCGATTCGCGCCGCCGATATTTCCGGCGACCGCCAGCCCGGCCGAAACGCCGATTCCGATATCCAGCCCGGCCACCTCGCGCAGGGCTTCGCGCAGCTCACGGGCGGCGGCCAGGGCGGCGGTGGGCGCGTCCGGGCGATCCAGCGGCGCACCGAAGATGGCCAGTGCGGCATCACCCATGAATTTGTTGATGAGCCCGTGATGACGATCGATGACATCGACGACGACCCGGAAGAACTCGTTGAGCAGGCTGACCACTTCGGTCGGCGGGCGTTCGGCGGCGGTGGCGGTGGAACCGACCATATCCACGAACAACACGGCCACGAATCGGGTTTCACCGCCGAGTTCGGTGCCGTACTCCAGGGCGCGCCGCGCGACATCCTCGCCGACGTGCTGGCCGAACAATTCCTGCAGTTCCCGGCGTTTCGCGGCCTCGCCCATCATGCGATTGAAGCCAACCTGCAGCAGTCCGATTTCCGAACCGTCGAATACTTCCACCTGCACATCCCGCGCGCCTTCCTGCACGCGGTCGATGGCCTGGCTGAGCTGGCGAATGGGATCGGAAATGGAGGAACCGGTGAGCATGGAAAGCGCCAGCGCCTGCATGATCACCACACCGCACAGCAGCAGAATTGATACGGCCAGCGACTGCGCGGAAAACTGCACGCGAGAGGAAATCTGGGTGACGCACAGCAGCACGATGGCGATGGTCGGCGCGAAGGTGCCCATGCCCCAGGTCATGGCCATCCGGGTGCCGACGCCCGCGGTCAGCGTGTGATCGAAGGCCCCCGTGGTCAGCGCCTCCGCCGCGACCGGCCGCAGAATGCGCTCGCCCAGCATGTAGGTGAAGCCGAAAACGATGGTGGCGGCCATACATTCGGTGACGATCACCGCGGCGGCCAGCTGCGGCGTCCGGATGATGATCAGCCACGCCAGCACGCCACCGCCGACCAGCCACAGCACCAGATGCAGGATGGCCTGCCGCAACGGCGCGTGCAGCGCGGCCATCTGCTCCTGCCGCGACGGCGGCCCGCCCCGCACCTGCCATCGCATGACGGGGCGCAGCATGAACGCCGACGCGCCGACACTCAGCAGCCCGCCGATCAAGAACACCAGAGAAGGAATCAGCAGTCCGGTCTGCCTGGTAGCGGCGGTCTCCCCCTGCGGAACCGGCAACCCGTACTGAATAAAGGCCCACACCAGGACAGCGCCGAACGCGTTGGCCGCGAGCATGGAAGCCAAGTACAGCGGCCAGCGAGTCCTCATGGTCTGTTTGACCGCTTCTAAAGGCGCTGACACGATCACCAATCTAGCGTTTAGATCGTCGGTACATGCCCACGGAGGTTTCGGCCGTTAGGCTCGCCAACGTGAGTGAGGTGCAGGCAAGGTCCAGCAGGTCGGGCAAGTCCGGCGGGGAACGGCGCCAGGACGCGGAGGCCGTGCACCCGATCGTGCGGCAGGCCGCGGAGTGGTGCTGGCGGCTGTTGATAATTTTCGCGGCGGTGCTCGCGGTGGCCTATCTGGCGCGCAAGCTGTCGAGCGTCACCATCCCGATGTCCATCGCGCTGCTGGGCGCTGCCCTGATGGCGCCGCTGGTCAATTGGATGCAGCGGTTCGGGGTGCCGCGCGCGATCGGCGTGTTCGTGACGCTGGTCGGGGCGCTCGGGCTGCTCGCCGGGATCATGACCTTCGTCGTGGAGCAGTTCGTCACCGGTGTGCCGCAGCTGTCGGACGAGTTCAAGACCTCCGTGCACCAGGTGCAGGACTGGCTGATCAACGGGCCGCTGCACCTGAGCAACGATCAGATCCGCAATGCCGGCGACACCATCGTCAAGACCGTCGAGTCCAACAAGGACGCGCTGACCAACGGGGCGCTCACCACCGCCACGGTCATCGGCGAATTCTTCACCGGCGCCTTCCTGACCTTGTTCATCCTCATCTTCTTCCTCTACGGCGGAGACCAGATCTGGGAGTTCTGCACCCGCATCATCCCGACCGCGCACCGGGAGAAGGTGCGGACCGCCGGGCGGCTGGGCTTCGGCACGCTGACCGGATTCGTGCGCGCCACCGTGCTGGTGGCGGCGGTCGACGCCATCGGCATCGGCTCGGGTCTGGCGATTCTCAGTGTGCCGCTGGCACTTCCGCTGGCCTCACTGGTCTTCATCGGCGCGTTCATCCCGATCGTGGGTTCCTTCATCGCCGGATCGGTGGCGGTTTTCATCGCGCTCATGACCAAGGGGCTGGTCACCGCGCTCATCGTGCTGGGCATCACCGTCGCGGTCATGCAGCTGGAAGGCCATGTGCTGCAACCACTGCTGATGGGTCGCGCGGTGCGCATCCACCCGCTGGCCGTGGTGCTGGCCATCGCGGCGGGCGTGGTGCTGGCGGGTCTGGCGGGCGGTCTGCTCGCGGTGCCGTTCGTGGCGGTGCTCAATACCGCCATGCGCTCGCTGCTGGCCGATTCGCCGGAAGAGGCCTACCAGGAACTACACACCGGTGACCCCGACGAACCGATGTTCCACGCCGATCCCGACACTCCGGACGGGGTCCGAATCCCCGCGCTCACGGTCGACCCCGCGGTCCCGGCCGATACGGACCACCAGCCTTCCAAGCCATCCGGCGGCAGTGGTGACGCCGGGGACTGACACCGATCCCGACTGGGCCGCCTCCGCACCGCTGTGGCGCGCGGTGCAGGCGTTCCGGCTGGTCACGCTGCTGTACGCGGTGGGCCAGCAGATCGCCTCGGTGCCGTACTACAGCAATCAGCGGCTGAGCTGGTTCCTGGTCGCGATCATGGTGGTGTGGTCGGGCATCTCGGCGGTGCTGTTGTCGCAGTGGCGGATTCGCCACCATCCCCGGGTCCGCACCGCGGTCGTGATCGGCGACCACGTGGTGGTGATCGCGCTCATCTTCGCCACCCGCCTGGTCGCCTCCTACGACTGGTATCACGGCCACCAGACCCTGCCCACCACCCTGTGGGCTGCCAATGCCGTTGTCTCCGCGGCGATTCTGTGGGGACCGCTGGGCGGCATCTGCTCGGGCCTGCTGATCTCCGCCGCCGTCATCACCGCACGCGCCCAATGGGATTTCGACGTCTGGCGCGACGCCACCCTGCCGGTCCTCATCTCGGTCGGACTGGCCCTGGGCCTGGCCTCCAACACCGCCCGCCGCGCACACGCGCAGCTGCAACGCGCCGTCCGGCTCACCGCCGCCTCCCAGGAGCGCGAACGGCTGGCGCGAGAAGTGCACGACGGAGTGCTCCAGGTGCTCAGCTATATCAAGCGGCGCGGTAACGAGATCGGCGGTCCGACAGTGGAATTGGCGCAGCGGGCGGGCGAGCAGGAGGTGGCGCTGCGGGTGCTCATCTCCGAGCAGGGCGCCCGCCCCGACTCCGGGGGCGCGGAGGAGGATCTGCGGCCGCTGCTCACCGCCCAGGCGACCCCGTCGGTCTTCGTCTCGACCCCGGGCGAGCCGGTGCTCCTGGGCCGCTGGGCCGCCCGCGAAATGGCCGCCGCGGTGGCCGCCGCGCTGGCGAACGTGGTCCAGCACGCCGGTCCGGGCGCGAAAGCCTATGTGCTGCTGGAGGATACCGGCGACGAACTCATCGTGAGCGTGCGCGACGACGGCCCCGGCATTCCGCCGGGGCGGCTGGCCGAGGCGGAAGGGCAAGGCCGCATGGGTGTTTCGCGCTCCATCATCGGCCGCGTCGAGGCGCTCGGCGGCACCGCGCAACTGCTCTTCGAGGCCGCCCCGGGCGACGATGACGAAGGGGCCGGTGCGGAATGGGAATTCCGCGTGCCCCTGAAACGGCGACAATGAGATGCGGAGGCGGATATGACCGAGTCTGAGCCCGACAAGACCGATCGCATCACCGTGATGGTGGTCGACGACCACCCGATCTGGCGCGAGGGCGTCGCCCGCGACCTCGCCGAGGCCGGATTCGAGGTGCTCGCCACCGCCGACGGGGTCCGCGCCGCCGCCGCCCGCGCGGCCGCGGTCCGCCCGAACGTGGTGCTCATGGACATGCAACTCCCCGACGGCAATGGCGCGGACGCCACCGCCGAGGTGCTGCGCGTCTCGCCCCGCACCCGGGTGCTGGTGCTCTCGGCGTCGGCCGAACGCGACGACGTCCTCGACGCCATCAAGGCCGGCGCCACCGGTTACCTGGTCAAGAGCGCCTCGGCCACCGAACTCCTGGACGCGGTCCACGCCACCGCCGCCGGTCAGGCCGTCTTCACCCCCGGCCTGGCCGGACTGGTCCTCGGCGAGTTCCGCCGCATCGCCAACACCCCCGCCGACCGCGACGAACCCCACCGTCCCGCCCTCACCGATCGCGAGACCGAGGTGCTGCGCATGGTGGCGAAGGGCCTGTCCGCCAAGCAGATCGCCACCCGGCTGAGCCTGAGTCACCGCACCGTCGAGAACCACGTGCAGTCCACGCTGCGCAAACTGCAGCTGGGCAATCGCGTGGAACTGACCAGGTACGCGATCGAACAGGGCCTCGAATAGTGCCGGGACCGGGCCTGGAGTAGGGGGCGCAGTTCAGGGATTGCCCTGATGCGGTGGCGGCCCCGCGCTCGTAGCCTCGAAGGCATGGGAGGTCCTGAAGCGGTTTCCGCGATCGCTACCGGCAACGCCGTGATCGGCGACCGGGATCTACGGGTATCAGATGTCGAACGCGAACATGTCGGCCGGCTGCTGCAGCGCGCGGTCGGGCTGGGCATGCTGTCGCTGGGGGAATTCACCGAGCGCATGGACACCGCGCTCGCGGCCAAGACCCGCGGCGAGCTCAATACGGTCCTGGTCGATCTGCCGGGCATCCGGCTGGTCGGGCAGCCCGCCCCCGCCGCGCAGGCGTACGCACCACCGCCGCCGCGGTACGTCACCGCGCACCGGCTGAATACGCCGCAGGGTTACGGCATGTCACCGGCGGTGCCGGGCAATGTGATTCGCGCCCGCCTGTCCAGCGTGGAGCGCAAGGGCAACTGGCACGTGCCGCCGAGCATGATGATCAACAGCCTGCTGGGCAGCGTGCGCCTGGACTTCACCCAGGCCGTCATGTCCACCCAGGTGGTCGAGATCCACGTGAACGACACCTGCGGCTCGCTCGAACTGATCGTCCCGCCCGAGGCGACCGTCGATATGAACAATATCGACCTCATCGCCTCCAGCGCCGAGACCAAGGTCCGCACCGGCCCGCCCATCGGCCCGCTGCACATCATCGTGCACGGCACGCTGCGCTTCAGCTCGGTGAAGGCCAAGCAGCCCTTCGGAACCGGCTGGAAGCGCTTCCTCAACGGCGTGTGACCGCTCGCACCCGCCCGCGATCGGGCCCGGCGGCAGACGGATTCGGGCGGTAAGGTCACGCGCATGGTGGAAGGCGTCGAGATTCCGGAGGCAGTGCATCGATCCGGCGGCGGCGAACCGCTGCTCCTGCTGCACGGGGTGCTGCTCACCTGGCAGTCCTGGGGTTCGGTCCTCGACGAGCTGGCCACCGAATACAGCGTTCTCGCGCCCACTTTCCCCGGCCACTGGGGCGGTCCCGAGGCGGCCCGCCCCGCCACCGTCACCGCCCTGGTCGACCATTGCGAACGCCTGCTCGACGAATCTGGTTGGGACACAGCGCATATCGTGGGCAATTCGCTCGGCGGCTGGGTGGCCCTGGAACTCGCCGCGCGCGGCCGCGCCCGCTCCTGCACCGCCATCGCACCCGCCGGCCTGTGGCGCACCCCCGCCGCCGCGGATTCCCTGCTCCGCAAGTTCCGCGCCTTCGGTCCCCTGATCGGCCTGGGCCCCGACCGCCAGCCGACCATGCCCACCCTGCTGCGCAGCCTGCTGCTCCCGCTGCTCGCCAGCAAGCCCGCCGATGTGCCCAACCCGCTGGCCAAGGCCATGACCGCCGCCATCACCGAATGCGCGATCGTCGACGATCTGGCCGAAGACCCGGGTCTCCCAACGGGTTTCACAGGCCTGGCCGACCTGGATCTCCCCGTCACCATCCTCCTCCCCGAACATGACCGCATCCTCCCGCCGCATATCTACATGCCCCTGACCCCGACGCCGACCCTCGACGTCCGCCCGCTCCCGGCCCTGGGCCACGTCCCGATGCTCGAGGATCCGGACCTCGTCACCGCCGAGATCCGCGCCACCATCGCCCGCGTGCAGGCCCCCGCCCACCCCGCCTGAGCCGCTTCGGGGCCTACCCAGGCCGATTGGGGTAGTAATCGTGGACTGCCCGGGTACTTCTACTCATGTGACCGAATGCCCAGGTCGAGAGTATGGCGGACATGAATCTCGCCATCGATCCTCGCCTGATCGCGCGGCTGTCGACTGAATTCACCTCGCTCAGCGAGCACTTGAACGTCCTCGGCCGCGACCTCGAAACCCTCCGCAACCAGGTGGTCGCCGAAAACGCCCGCACCGCACCGCAACCCACCCCGGCTCCCGCCGCTCCACCGGTACGTCCGGCCCCGGCCGCTCCACCGGTGCCTCCGCCCCCCGCCGCTCCACCGGTCACCCCAGCCACCGGATGGACGCCTCCGGGGTGGCAGCCGCCCATGTATCAGCAGCCCGCCTACCAGCCCATGCCGCCGTTGCCGCGGCAGCAGCGCAGCGCTTATGCGCGGCCGATTCGTGAGCCGTGGTGGCAGCGGGAAGGGGTGATCAGCCGGGTGCTGGCCATCGCCGGGGTGGCGGTGACGCTCATCGGTGTGGTCATGCTGCTGGTGCTGGCGGCGCAGGCCGGGTTCTTCGGGCCGGTGCCGAGAGTCGCTGCGGGCGCGCTGTTCTCGGGCGCGTTGGTGGCGGCCGGCGCCCGGGTGTACGCCAAGGCGGGCGGCCGGGTCGGGGGAATCGCGTTGGCGGCCACCGGTATCGCAGGGGGATACCTGGACGTCATCGCGATGACCACCGTCTACCACTGGCTGAATCCGGTGGTCGGGTACGCGGTGGCGTTGGGGATCGCGGCCGGGGGCGTGGCGCTGGCCGTGCAGTGGCGGGCGCAGGCACTGGCCGTGCTGGTCATGCTGGGTGCGGCGGTGCTCGCGCCGTTCGTGACCGTCGAACTGGCGCTGCTCGGCTTCCTGATCGTGCTCCAGATCGCCGCTCTCCCGGTGCAATTGGTGCGCGACTGGCCGTTCCTGCACGTGGTTCGCACGGTCCCGGCGGTGCTCGCGACACTGGTCGCGGTGGTCGCCTCGGCCCTGGGCCTGGATTCCGACAATGCTCCGTCCTCGGACCGCTTCCAGGTGCTTGCCGCCGCCATCGTCATCGCGGTCGCCGGACTGGTGGGCGCGGTGCTCTCGGTGCGGCGGCGGGACGGTGATGTCGCGGCGAGCCTGACCTTCGCGGCGGCGACCCTGCCGATGCTGGCCGCGTCGATCATGTTCGGCCGCACCGGATCCACCATCGTGGCCGCCTCCCTCGCCACCGTGCTGCTGCTGGTCGCGGCCCTGCCCTGGCTGCCGAAACTCTCTGGGGTCGTGCGGATTCCGGCGCATCTGGCCGTGGTATCCGCGCTGGCGGGCGCGTTCGCGCTGCTGGAGGCGTGCATCGGGATCACCCGGGTGGACACCCTGCCGTTGGCGCTCTCGGTCGTCGCCCTGGGCTTCTTGGCGGTGGCCGGGCAGCAGCGGTCGCGGGTGGCCGCGGGCATCGGCGCGGGCTTCGGCGCCATCGACGCGGTGACATTCTTCTATCTGGCCGACCCGGGGACGCTGGCCGGTCAGTCGGAAGCCGAAGCGCACCTCGGTATTTCGACCGCGCTGTCGGCGCTGGCCGTGCTCGCGGTGCTGGCGGTCGCGGGCTGGTGCGCCCGCCGCCTCGGCCTGCTGGACCGGGAATCCGACGCCACCACGCTGTCGGTGTTCGCCGGGATCGGCGGGCTCTACGCGGTCACGACCCTGACGGTCTCGCTGGGTGTGGCCACCGGCAACCCGGACGGCTTCCGGGCCGGGCACGGGATCGCCACCGTGGTGTGGATGGCGGTCGCGACGGCCGCCCTGCTCTTCGGTCTGCGCCGCCTGGCCCGGACTCCGCAGCAGGCGAAGGTCGCACTCGCCGCCGGGCTGCTGGTGACCGCCGCCGCACTGGCCAAGCTGTTCCTGTTCGACCTGGCCACCCTCGACGGGCTGGTCCGCGCCGGCGCCTTCCTGGTGGTGGGTGTCCTGCTCCTGGTGGTCGGCACCCGCTACGCGCGGGCCTTCGCCGAGATGGATACGCACACGCCGACCGCGTAGCAGCATGAAAAACGAACGCCCGGCCGAGAATTCGGCCGGGCGTTCGTCCTGTGTCCGATCAGTCGCGGTTCTGGCGGCGGAGCAGTTCGTTGACGCTCACCGTGCGCCCCTCGCCGCCCCGATGCTTGGCATCCTCCGGCTTGGCGTCCTCCTCGGGCTTGGGACGACGCTTGGACGAGCGCAGATCGGACATCCACTGTTCGATGCTGCTGCGGCCGCCGCCGGGGCCCTCCTCACCCGCCGCGTGGTGCGTCGGATGCGCTTCCGGGGCCACGGGATCCGGGGCCTGCTCGGATTCGGGCGCATGCGGCTGGTACAGCTGTGCCCGGGTCGCCGGATGCGGCGGGAGCTTCGGCGCCTGGGGAGCCTGCGGTGGCTGGGGTGCCTGCGCCGACTGCGGTGCTTCGGCGGGAGCCTGCGGCGGCAGTACCCGTTCGTGGCCGACCGGAGGCTGGGCCGGTGCCGGTGCCGGTGCCGCGGGCGGTGGGGCCGCCGGGGGCTGTGACACCGACGGCAGTTCGCCGCCACCGGCATTCGCGGATCCCTTGAGGGGAGAGGCGAAGTCACCGATGGGGTGCGGTGCGACCGGCCCGCGCGCCGGTGAACCGGCACTCAGGTCGGTGGTCGGCGCGTCCGGCGAGGCCGCGCTGGTCACCCGGCGCGGCGGCAGCTTGGCGCCGGACTCCGCCGGGGCGCCCAGGTTGGTCATCGGTGCGGGGGTGGAGGTTTCGCCGCTCGCGGGGGACTCCGGTTCGGGATTCGGCACCAGACCCGACAGCGGGCTCGGCGTCGAGCCGCCCGCGACGAACGACGGGACCGCGGTCGTCGACGGCGTGACCCCGTGGCCGGGACGCGCTGTGACGGAGGGGAATCCGGGCGCGGGACGCTCGGCCTCCGGCGCCGTGCCGGTCGAGGGCGATGCCGTGCCGGTCGAGGGCGATGCCGTGCCGGTTGCCGGTGATGGCGTACCGGTCGGCGCCGCCGGGGCGGCGGTCGGCGGGGTCGGCTCGGCGCGGTCGATGCGCTGGGTCGGGGCCTCGCTGTCGATGTCGATGGTGCGGCGCGGACGCGGCTTGCGCGGGCGCGCCGGCATGGATCCGTCGGTGAGCAGCGGGATCTGCATGGTGACCGGGTCGGTGACCGGGGTGGTCTTGACCAGGTCGATCACCTCGCCGCCGCCGGGCCGCTCATCGTCGAGGATGGGCTCGCCCAGGCCGATCTTCTGCTGGACCTTCTTCATCCACTTGGGCGCCCACCAGCAGTCGTCGCCGAGCAGCTTCATGGTGGCCGGGACCAGCAGCATGCGCAGCACGGTCGCGTCGATGAACAGCGCCGCCACCATGCCGTAGGCGATGTACTGCATCATCACCAGGTCGGAGAACGCGAACGCGCCCGTGACCACCAGCAGGATGAGCGCGGCCGCGGTGATGATGCGGCCGGTCTGCGCGGTGCCCGCGCGCACCGCCTCGGTGGTGCTGGCGCCCTGGGTGCGCGCTTCGACCATGCGGGACAAGAGGAATACCTCGTAGTCCACGGATAGGCCGTAGATGATCGCGATGATCAGCACCAGCACCGGCGCCATGATCGGCTGCGGTGTGAAGTTCAGCAGCGAGGCGCCGTGACCGTCGATGAAGATCCAGGTCAGGATGCCCAGCGTCGATCCCAGACCGAGCGCGCTCATGAGCGCCGCCTTCAGCGGCAGCACCAGCGAGCCGAAGGTGAGGAACATCAGGATCGTCGTGACCAGCAGGACGATGACGATCATCCACGGCATGCGCTGCATCAGCGTGTCGAGGCTGTCCATCATCAGCACCGGCTGACCGGTGACCAGGACCTCGGCGTCGTCGGGAACCTCCATCGACCGCAGATAGTCGACGGTCGCGTCCGGGTGCGCGCTGTCCTGAATGGTCGCGTCGGACGTCCAGACATTGGATCCGTTGGGCGGCTTCTGCGGAATGGCGAACTGGGCGTTCTTCACCAGTCCGGGAGCCTGATTCGCCTGCGCGAGAATCGGACCGATGTTCTTCGAGTTGTCGGTGATGATCACCAACTGCACCGGATCGGCCTTGCGCAGCGGGAAGGTCTCGTCGAAGTGCTGTTGCGCCAGCCGGACCGGATTGTCCGGCGGCAGATAGGTTTCCGAGATGCCGCCGAACTGCAGGTTCTTCACCGGGATGATGAGCAGCAGCAGGCCGATCGTCAGCGGGATCGCGACCTTCAGCGGATGCTTCATCACCCACGCGGTGAGCTTGCCCCAGAATCCGGCCTCCACCTCTTCGGCGGTCTTGGTCTTGCGAATCCACTTGAGGCTCAGGCTGTCCACGCGCGGACCCAGAATGCTCAGCAGCGCGGGCAGCACGGTGAGCGAGGTCAGCATGGCCAGCAGCACCGCGGCGATGGTGCCGTAGGCGACCGACTTCAGGAAGCCCTGCGGGAACAGCAGCATGCCGGCGCTGGCGGCGATGATCATGGTCGCCGAGGAGGTCACGGTGCGTCCGGCGGTCATGACCGAGCGGCGCACGGCCGCGCGGGTGTCGTAGCCCTCGGCCAATTCCTCACGGAACCGGCTCACGATGAACAGGCCGTAGTCGATCGCCAGGCCCAGCCCGATCATCGAAACCACCGCGGAGACGAACGAATTCACCTCGGTGTACTTGGTCAGGGCCATGATGATGCCGTTGGCCGCGATGATCGTCAGACCACCGATGATCAGCGGCAGCGCGGCGGCGACGACGCCGCCGAAAATGAAGAACAGCAGGACCGCGACCGCCGGCAGGGCCAGCATCTCCATGCGCTTCACGTCGCTGGCGATCGTGTTGTTCAGGGTGAAGGCGACCGGCTGCAGACCCGCGACCTCGACTTTGACGCCCGGAACCGAGAAGGCGTTCTGCACCGCCTTGTAGGCGTTGAGCATGTCGGTGTCATTGTCGGCGTCGAGCGCGAGCGTGGCGAAGGCGTGCTTGCGATCGGGGCTGACTGTCTGCGCGACCTGCTGACCCGTATCGGTCTTCCACGGCGCGACATTGACTTTGGTGATCTGCGGGTGGTTCTTCGGCAGCGCGTTGAGGCTGTCGACGACCTTCTGACTCCACTCCGGATCGTCGACGGTCTTCCCGTCGGGCGCGGTGTACAGCAGCACCACATCGCTGTTGTGATCGCGGCTGTACACCGAATCCTTGAGTATCGACGCCTTCGTCGACTGCGATGTCGGGTCGAACCAGCCGCTGGAGCTCAAGTGGTCCTCGAGCCCCAACCCGAACGCGCCGAGAGAGAGCAATGCCGCCGCCATCACACCCAGGACGGTGTAGCGCAGCTTGTAGACCAGGTCGCCCCAGCGGGTGAACACTAAGCGACTCCTTGAGCGGGGCGGGAGGTGAGCAGGGCGGACAGCGGCCGGAACGGCTGCAGCCAGGCTCCCTCGTCGGGCAGCGAGTCGAGGCTGACCCGGGGCAGCGGTTCACGGAACACGCCCGGGATGTCCTCGAGGTCGATGAACTCGAGAATATCCGACGTGACGGCCCAACTCGCGTGCTCGCGGAAACCCAGCACCTGAACCGGCACACCGGAGGCGGCCAGCTCCTCGAGCGGCGCGCGGAACGCCTGCCCGTCGGCGGAGGCCACCATGATTCCGGCCAAACCGGCACCGCGGCGACGCAATTCGATGTGGGCGAGCATGTCGGAGTCGACATCGGAGTCTTCGTCGATCTTGGGTTTGGCGAAGACGGCGTAACCGACATTGCGCAGCGCCTCGACCCACGGGCGCACTACATCCGCGGTGCCCGGGGCGATATTGGTGAAGACCGTGGCCTCGGGTTCGACGCGGGTGACGCTGCCCACCGACAATTCGGCGGTGCGGGCCAGCAGCCAGCGGCCCAGCGCGTCGAAGCGCGGGCGGTACGCGGCGGTCGGGCGACCGCCGAGGATGGCGCCGAGACCCATGTCGAGGTTCGGCGCATCCCAGACCAGCAGGACGCGACGCACGTCGGTGGCGGTGCCGCCCATGGCTACCGCGGTGCTGCCGCCGAGCCCTGCGGTGCCCGATAGTTCGGCCGACGGGGTGCCGTGCATTAATCCGGCAACTTCCTCGACCTCGGGGGCCATCTCACTGACGCTCATGATTCGATCTTCCCCCAGATGAACTCCGTGATGGCGCTACCCGCGCGGAGTCCTTTGTTTTCGAACTTGGTAATCGGACGTTCAAAACCAATCGGTGCCTTGGTTTTATAGGCTTCCGGGTCTCCGCCCGTCGGCTCATTCATGCCGATGAGCTGCGGTTCCTTATTTCCGTACGCGCCGATCCATTCCGCGTAATCGGCGTGATCGGTCGCGACATGCAACACGCCGCCCGGCTTCAGGCGACTTGCGATGAGTGCGAAGGTCTCCGGCTGCAGCAGCCGTCGCTTATGGTGGCGTGCCTTGGGCCACGGATCCGGAAAGAACACGCGAACCCCCGTCAGCGATTCGGGAGCAATCATATTTTCCAGGACATCCACGGCATCGCCGCGCAGCAGCCGGATGTTCTCGATCTGCTCGCGCTCGACCCGCTGCACCAGCTGCGCCAGGCCCGGCTTGTAGACCTCGATGCCGATCAGATTGAACTGCGGCTCGGCCTGCGCCATGGCCGCGGTGGCCGTGCCGGTGCCGCAGCCGATCTCGACGATCAGCGGGGCCGACCGGCCGAACCAGGCGTCGGCGTCCAGCTTTTCGTCGGACACGTCCTTGCCGATGCGCGGCCACACCCGATCCCAGGCGTCCTGCCGCGCGGGCGAGACCGCGCCGCGACGGGCGCGGAAGCTGGTGACCCGGGGGTAGAGACGGTTTCCCGTGTGCTGGTTCGCGGCGTCGTTCACGGCGTCCATTGTCCAGTATTGCTTCTTTAGCGCAGCAATCGACCGGGGTTGCCGCGGCCGCGATCGGTCAGGCCGCCAGGCCCGAGACCTCGCCCGACGCCGGTGTGGCGGGCGGGCGTAAGGGCAGGCCGAACGTGACTCGCATTGCGGTAGTTGCCATTTCCACCATGCCGCGCCAGTGCGCCGGGGACAGCGCGACCGACCATACGGTCTTGGTTGTGGGTTCGGTAAGAGTTTTCCCGGCCAGCCGATCGGCCAGCCAGTCCAGGCTCATCGGGGTCGCCAGCGGCAGCAGCGAGAAATGCTCGCTGAGGCGATCGCGGACGTACCAGACCGCCGCGCCGCCGGCCCGGTAGCGCTCCACCTGGCCGTCGATGCCCGCGGCGTCGATGACCTGGTCGTGCACGGGCTGCACCACCAGCACCGGACAGGCCGGGGTCCGATTGCCCAGGCGCAGATCGTCGAACATGTCCTCGAGGTCCGGCAGGATCTCGGCCAGCGGGCGGGTCAGGATGTCGTCCATGCGGCGGCCGACCAGCAGCGGCAGCACCGCGATCGGGCCCAGGCTCCGCGCCCGGTCCAGCAGGCGACGGCCCTCCGGGGTGAAATCGCGGCGCACCACCTCGGCCATGGCCGGATACACCTGCCGCAGCGCCGCGATCACGATGGCCGGGAAGCCCGCGAACATGCTGCCGTCGAGGTTCAGGAAGACATGGCGCGGATCACCCACCGGCGCACCCAGCACCGCGCCCACGATATTCAGCTCCGGCGCGTACTCCGGGGCCATCTCCACCGCCCACGAACTGGCCATGCCGCCACCGGAATAGCCCCACACGGCCACCCTGGTGTCCGAGCGCAGGCCCAGCGGCGCGAAACGCAGTGCGGCGCGGACACCATCGAGAGCGCGGTAGCCGGGTTCGCGCGCCACCCCGAAATTGCCTTGCTGCCCTTCGTGATCCGCGATGGTGACCGCCCAGCCGCGGCGCAGGGCGCCCGCGACCAGCAGCCACTCCAGCTGGGTGATCGAACCGGGGGAGAGCGCGCCGCGGCGCAGCGCGTAGGAGGGTGCGCACCGGTCGGTGACCGCGTCCATGGCGGTCTGGAAGGCCAGCAGCGGGCGTTCGGAATCCGGGCCCGCGCCTCCGGGGAGCAGCACGGTCGTGATGGCGACCTCGGGCCTGCCGTGCAGATCCTGGCTGCGGTACAGCAGTTGCCAGGCCGTCACGTGCTGGGGCACCAGGCCGAAGAGCGCGATCTCCACCTCGCGGTGGCGCAGGATCGTGCCGGGTGCGTGCCGCGCGAACCCGCGTGGGGGATGGAAGAACGGATCCCGGCTCGGCGGCAGTGGCCGGGCGGGTTCGCGATCCGGCCCCGGTGTCTCGCGGCGCGGCCCCACTGTTTCGGATACCCGGATGACGTCGGCGTTGACGGTCATCGCTACCTCCCCTTGTCGCGGCGGCCGTGGACCGAGAGGTGCGCCGCAGCCGTGCATCGGCGCTGATGCCGACCGAATGGCCAGAGTAGGCCAGCGCGAAGTGTCTGTGAAGACGCGTCGCGCTGAATTGTGCTGGCGCACAGTCGGTGTCGAATCCGTGTCAATTCTCACCGGGTGACCTGCGGGTTTGTGATTCGAAACGCGCACCCGCCCAGGGTCTTCCGGCTAGGCTGCCCGCGTGCCGGTCGGGCGACCTCCTCGCATCCAGGTGACGGGCCGCGCCCGCGCGGGCAAAACCACCCTGCGACATGCGCTCTCACTGCTCACCGCCGAAGAAACCCGACCGGTCGACCAGCCCGGGCAACCCGCCCCCACCCTCGACGCCGACCTGCTCCTCTACGTCCTCCCCGGCACCGCCGACCCCGCCGACCGCCGCCTGCTGGCCACCCTCCCGCCCGACCGCACCCTTGTCGTCCTCAACAAGGCCGATTCCATAGGGACCCGTTGGTCCGATGCCGCCGCGCTGGCCGAATCCCTCACCACCGCCCTCGGCCACCGCGTCTTCCCCGTGGTCGCCTCCCTCGCCGCCCGCACCCGCTCCGGCACCCTCACCGCCCCCGACCTCGACACCCTCGCCCGCCTCACCACCCACCCCAACCCGCCCCGCACCCTCTCCCACGACCTCTTCACCGCACCCGGCGCCACCCCCGATCCCCAAGCCCGCCAAGCCCTCCTGGACCGCTGGGACCTGCACGGCGTCTCCTGCGCCCTCGCCGCCCTCCGTGCCGACCCCACCCTCGGCCCCCGCCCCCTGCTCCAAATCCTCCACTGCGCCACCGGAATAGACCCCCTCCACCACGAACTCCACCGCCGCTACGCGGTCGCATCGGCGCGCCTGAACGCCGAATCGGCCTGAAGTCCAAGCCGAATCCCGCTCGGGAACGAATCAGCGATGTGATCTCCGCTGCCGCGGAAGCCGTTGTAGCCCGCTGGAATCCACACGGACTGGCGCTACTGCGCGCGGTCGGTGGTGGCTCCGAGCCGGTTCGGGAGATCGCGCTGATCGGCGGCGACGAGTCACACGCGGCGGCGCTGCGGGTCGAGTTGGCCCGATTCCATCCGCACATCGATCTCAGCGTGATCGGTGACGACGATCTGCCTCGCCCGTACCCCGTCGCGCTGGTCGTGCTCGATGCCGGGGCGCTGATCGGTGAAGAGCTGCTGGGGCGGGTGCGGGGGTTGCGGGGGGATGGGACGCGGATCGTGTTCGCGTTGGACGGGATTCACGCGCATCGGGATTGGCGGGAGGTGCGGAAGCTGGATACCGAGCTGCTTGTGGAGGCGGGCGGGGAGGCGGAGGAGATCGTGCCGGTGTCGGCGCGGATGGCGGCGGTGGGGCGGGCCGCGGGGGATGCGGCGCTGGTGGATCGGTCGGGGGTGGGGTTGTTGCATGCGCGGCTGGTGGCGGCGAGCGGTGCGGGGGCGGTCGGGGATCAGGTGGCGATCGTGCGGGAGCGGGTGGTGGCCGAGACTCGGCGGCGGATCGAGGCGCAGGTGGCCAAGGTGCGCGACGGGGGAGATGTGGCGGTGCTGCGGGAGGAGCGGGCGCGGCTGCTGGCGGTCGGGGACGGCGGGCGCGGGAGTGCCATGGCGATCGTGCGGAATCGGCTGCAGTTGGCCCGCGTCGATCTATTGCACGAGGTCGGGGCCAGGATTCGGACGCTGCACGGGCAGGCGCGGGCCGAAATCGAAGGGCTGCCGCGGAGCGCGCTCGCCGAATTTCCGCGTCAGGTGAGCGATTCTGTGGAAAAACTCACACAGGAGATTGATCGGACGATTCGTTCCAGGATCGGCGAATTGTGCCGTCAAGTCGAAGAATCCGTCGCGGAGGAATGGCATATATCTTTTCCGCCACCGCCGGAACGGGTCTCGCGCCGGGTGCAGTCGCCGGGTCCGCGCTCGCGGGGCGTGGAGGACCATCTGGTGATCGCGCTGGGTGCCTCGGGCGGCTTCGGATTGGGCCGCCTGCTGGTGGCTCCGCTGGCCCTGTTGCGGGCCTTCGACTACGCGATCATGCCGGTCAGTCTGCTCCTCGGTGCCGCCGTCGCGAGCTGGGTGGTGCGCGCCCGCCGCCGCCTCGCCGACGGCGCTCACCTGCGGCAATGGGTCGCGGACACGCTGGTTGACGCCCGTGCGCAGCTGGAACAGCGGGTCGCAACGGCGCTGGTGGACGTCGAGGAGCGGCTCACCGACGAGGTGCTCGGGAGTGCCACCGCGCGCCTGGTGGAAACCGATCTGCGGGTCGGTGAATTGGAGGCGCAATTGCGGCAGGCGGCGCAGCGGCGCCCCGCTTTACTGGCGGCATGCGAGCGTGACCTGGCCGCACTCGAATTCGCATAGCGGCTGGTCGCAGGTTTCGACCCGATACCGACTGGACAACCCGATTCCGTACACCCCGATATGTGGCGTTAACCTCTATGGCAGGAACTAGGGCATCCGCCGTGTTGTTGTACGCGCGTCCAGTGGACGGGCCGACGGCGAGACGAGCGGGAGTCCTGCCGCAAGTAGTGGCACTCGGTGTCGCGAGCCGTGGTCCTCGGCTCGAGGCCATCGGGGCCGCCCATCTCAGGAGAGTTTTCATGACCTCAGCGACCATTCCTGGTCTTCATGATGGCACCGCGCCCACCGAGCACAAGGAACTGCTTGCCTGGGTACAGGAGGTCGCGGAACTCACCCAGCCCGATCGCGTGGTCTGGGCCGATGGATCCGAGGAAGAGGCCGTCCGCCTCTCCGAGCAGCTGGTCGCCGCCGGCACCTTCAAGAAGTTGAACGAGAAGAAGAAGCCCAACTCCTACCTGGCGCTCTCTGATCCGTCCGACGTCGCCCGCGTCGAATCGCGCACCTACATCTGCTCCAAGAGCGAGGCCGACGCCGGCCCGACCAACAACTGGGTCGACCCGGCCGAGATGCGCGCCACCATGACCGAGCTGTACCGCGGCAGCATGAAGGGCCGCACCATGTACGTGGTGCCCTTCTGCATGGGCCCGCTCGGCGCCGAGGACCCCAAGCTGGGCGTCGAGATCACCGACTCCGAGTACGTCGTGGTCTCCATGCGCGTGATGACCCGCGCCGGCAGCGCCGCCCTGGAGAAGCTGGGCACCGACAAGCCGTTCGTGAAGGCCCTGCACTCCGTGGGCGCCCCGCTGGCCGAGGGCCAGGCCGACGTGCCGTGGCCGTGCAACGACACCAAGTACATCACCCACTTCCCCGAGGACCGCGAAATCTGGTCCTACGGTTCGGGTTACGGCGGCAACGCGCTGCTGGGCAAGAAGTGCTACTCGCTGCGCATCGCCTCCGCCATGGCGCACGACGAGGGCTGGCTGGCCGAGCACATGCTGATCCTCAAGCTGATCTCGCCGGAGAACAAGGCGTACTACATCGCCGCCGCGTTCCCGTCGGCCTGCGGCAAGACCAACCTCGCCATGATCCAGCCGACCATCCCGGGCTGGCGCGCCGAGACCCTCGGTGACGACATCGCGTGGATGCGCTTCGGCAAGGACGGCCGACTATATGCCGTCAACCCGGAATTCGGCTTCTTCGGTGTCGCCCCCGGCACCAACCACAGCTCGAACCCGAACGCCATGGCCACCATGGAGGCCGGCAACACCGTCTACACCAACGTCGCCCTGACCGACGACAACGATGTGTGGTGGGAGGGCCTGGAGGGCACCCCGGACCACCTCATCGACTGGAAGGGCAACGACTGGTTCGAGCGCGAGTCGGAAACCCTGGCCGCGCACCCGAACTCGCGCTACTGCACCCCGATGTCGCAGTGCCCGACCCTGGCCCCCGAGTGGGACGACCCGCAGGGCGTGCCGATCTCGGCCATCCTCTTCGGCGGCCGCCGCAAGACCACCATCCCGCTGGTGACCGAGTCCTTCGACTGGCAGCACGGCGTGTTCATGGGCGCCACCGTCGGCTCCGAGCAGACCGCCGCCGCCGAGGGCAAGGTCGGCACCGTGCGCCGCGACCCGATGGCCATGCTGCCGTTCATGGGCTACCACGTCGGTGACTACCTGAACCACTGGATCACCCTCGGCAAGAACGCCGATGCCCAGGCGCTGCCGAAGATCTTCTACGTCAACTGGTTCCGCCGCGGCGCCGACGGCCGCTTCCTGTGGCCGGGCTTCGGCGAGAACTCCCGCGTGCTGGAGTGGGTCGTCGGCCGCATCGAGGGCACGAAGTCGGCCGAGGCCACCCCGATCGGCAATGTCCCGCACGCCGCCGACCTCGACCTCGAGGGCCTGGACGTGAACGCCGACGACGTCGACGAGGCGCTCGCGGTCAACGTCGACGAGTGGAAGAACGAGATCCCCTCCATCGAGGAGTGGTTCCAGTTCATCGGCGACAAGCTGCCTTCCGGCCTCCGCGACGAGTTCGAGGCCCTCAAGGAGCGTTTGGCCTGAGATATGACGAAAATGGCTCGCCCGCACTGAGAGTGCGGGCGAGCCGTTTGTTTTTGGGGACGGGACAACTGATTTCGGGTGGCGAGGGTAACTCGTCGGGTACGCCCGAAATTGTTTTGGCTCGACCGCCGGCCCGGGTGCACGGCTGGAAGCGGCACCCGAGCCGCCCGCTGAAGTCGCGGAGAGGCGGTCAAGCACCCATCGGCATCAGAAGGGATTTGGTCTCGCAGTAGGCGTCCAGGCCCTCGGGGCCGTTCTCGCGGCCGATGCCGGAGGTCTTGTAGCCGCCGAAGGGGGCGCAGGCGTCGAAGGCGTACCAGTTGATGGCGTAGGTGCCGGTGCGGACCTTGGCTGCCACGGATGCGCCGTGTTCGATGTCGGTGGTCCAGACCGAGCCCGCGAGGCCGTAGTCGCTGTCGTTGGCGATCGCGATGGCCTCGGCCTCGGTGTCGTAGGGCAGGACCGAGAGGACCGGGCCGAAGATCTCCTCGCGGGCGATGGTCATGGAGTTGGTGACGTCGGCGAAGACGGTCGGTTTCACGTACCAGCCGGGCAGGTCGGCGGGGCGGTCGCCGCCGCGGATCAGGCGCGCGCCCTCGTCCTTGCCGGTGGCGATGTAGCCCTCGACGCGCTCGCGTTGCTTCTCCGAGATGAGCGGGCCGAGCTGGGCGGCCGGATCGTCGGGCAGGCCGACCGGGAACAGATCGATGGACGCGGTGAGCGCCTCGAGGATCTCGTCGTAGCGACCGCGCGGGGCCAGGATACGGGTCTGGGCCACGCAGGCCTGGCCGCTGTTCATCAGGCCCGAGAAGGCGAGCTTGGGCATGTCCTCGATGTTCATGTCCGGCAACAGGATCGCGGCCGACTTGCCGCCCAGCTCCAGCGAACAGCGCTTGAGCTGGCTGCCCGCGATGCTGGCGATCTTGCGGCCGACGGCGGAGCTGCCGGTGAAGGTCACCTTGTCGATGCCGGGATGGGAGACCAGGTATTCGGAGGCGTCGGCCTCGGCGGGCAGCACCGACAGCACGCCCTCGGGCAGACCGGCCTCGGCGAAGATGTCGGCGAGCAGGTTGGCGGCCAGCGGGGTCAGCGGCGCGGGCTTGAGGACCACGCTGCAGCCGGCCAGCAGGGCGGGCGCCAGCTTGTTGACGGCCAGGAAGAGTGGCACGTTCCAGGCGATGATGGCCGCGACCACGCCGACCGGTTCGCGTGAGACCCGCGTGGTACCGAACAGACCGGTCCGAGTCTCGGTCCAGGGGAACGACTTTCCGAGTCCGGCGTAGAAGTCGAGGGTGGCGCGGGCCGGAACGTAGTTGAGGGTGCTGGCGGCCATGGTGGGCGCGCCCATCTCGGCGGAGAGGGCATTGGCCAGATCCCCGGCCTTCTGGTCCAGCAGCGCGACGACGCGGGACAGCAGGGCGGCGCGCTCCTCCGGCGGGGTGGCGGGCCAGGGTCCGCTGTCGAAGGCCCGGCGCGCGGCCGCGACCGCGGCGTCCACATCGGCGCGGGTGACGACGGGCACGCTGCCGACGGTTTCCAGGGTTGCGGGCGAGACGACGGGCAGGGTGTCGGGGCCGGACGGCGCAGTCCACTGGCCACCGATGAACAGACTCTGGTACTCCATGAGAACACGTTACAGTTTTGCCCTCACCGCTGTCTGGACCATGACCGGCTACCGTCCCGCTGACCGGGATTTTCTTTGAAATTCGACTCCTCGGTTTCTAAGCCGCCTTGTTACCGGTGCGGCAAAACGTGATTCGAAATCTGAGTTGCCGGGCGGTGGCCTATGCTCGGCTGTGCACGCCTTTCTCCACCAATCTGGTCGGTTGCTATGTATTAGCTGTCACGAAAGGTAGATCCCTCGAATGACTGATGTGCGCATCGATGACTTCCTGCTCGGCGAGTTGTCCGATGTCGACCAGCCCGCGATCAGCACCCCCATGCAGCGGGCCGCCGGTCAGTTGCAGCGGGTCCTGCCGCCGGGTTGGCGGGTCGAGGTGGTCGAGGCGAGTTATCCGACGGTGCGCAAGGGTCAGCCGGTCCTGCGTTTGATGTTGCCCGACGAGTAGGTGGGCCGGATCCGGCGGGGGCGCAAGGGATTCCGCATACTCGTGGCTAACTGGCAGCACTCGATAAAAACGAATTCCAACCTGTCGGTTCGCTTTTCACCGAACGCACTATTGCATTCGACGGCCGTAGCGAGCATGCTTTATAGCTACCGTGGATAGCTCGCTCGAAACATGATCCGTTACCGCACAGGGGAGTCCGAGTCATGGCGGTGCAAGTAGTCGGTCGGTCGCTGATGACCAGTGATCTCACCCCGCATCAGGCGAAAAGCGTCGGCATCGGCGGCTGGGTGGTGTCATTCCTGCCGGGCCGGACCCTCACCACAGCGCAGGCCACCGCCGCGCTACAGGCGGCCGAGGCGGTTGCCGCGGTCAATGCCTTCGCCGGTCAGGTCGGGCTGACCGCGATGGAGACCGTGGGGTTGGCTATCCAGGAGTCACCCTGGAGCGAACCCGAACCCTGCACGGGCCTACGCCGCATCTTCCGGCGCGGACTCGCCGAGCGCTGAGCCCGCTCAGGAGTTGACCGGGCGCGCCCGCTTGGTCGCCACCACCACCAGGTTGCTGACCAGCAGCTCCCGCAGGCCCGGCACGCGCACCAGCCACCAGGCCCAGCGCGGGTGGTAGCGCGGGAACACCGCGAGAATCTCTATGTCATCCGGAGTTTCGCGCGCCCAGCGCAAACCCTCCGAGGCCCGCACCGCGAAAAGCGAACGGCCGAAACGATTCTTGGGCTCGCGTCCGTGCTTGCGCCGGTACCGCCGCGCCGCGTACTCACCGCCCAGGTAATGCCACGGCCCAGTCTCGTGGCCGCCGAACGGCCCCAGCCACACCGTGTACGAGAAGACCATCAGCCCACCGGGTTTGGTGACCCGCAACATCTCCTCGGCCATCAGCCACGGCTGCGGTACGTGCTCGGCCACATTCGAGGAGACACAGATCTCCACCACGTCGTCGCGGAACGGCAGCGCCATGCCCGATCCGCGCACCGCGCCCGCCACCCGCAGCCCTGCCGCGTGCATCTCCGACGGATCCGGCTCGACCGGCAGATACCGCGCCCCGGCCTTCTCGAACTCGTCCGCGAAATAGCCGGGCCCGCCGCCCACGTCCAGCACGATGGTGCCGCGCAGCGACTCCCCGGTCAGATCCCGATAGAAATCGCCGACCAACTCGGCGGTATCGGTGGCCACGCCGCCGTAGAACACGGCCGGATCGGTCTGCTCGAACCGGAAGCTGCCCAGCAGCCGTAGCGACCGGCGCAGCGTCGCCCGGCGGGCGAATCGCGGGCCCTGCCCGCCGCGGCGCGTGTGGGACCGATCAGCTCGAAGCACGGCGGCAAGTCTCGCACAGGCCCCGAACGACGGCTGCAACCGGCGCTTCCCGACCTCAGCGGCCAGCCCTCGTCATCCCGGCATGCTTTTGGCCGGGATCCATACCGCGGGTGTGGTGGGTTCCGGCCGAAAGCGCGCCGGAATGACGGGTGGTCAGTTGACCACTGCTGACCCTCGAAGCGTCCGCGGGCTATATGGTGGAGCCCATTGTCTGTCCGCCCCCGAATGTGACCTCTGGAGATCCGCCCGTGCGTGAAGTGCTGCTGCTGTGCTGGCGCGACACCGGGCATCCACAGGGTGGGGGCAGTGAGCGGTATCTGGAGCGGGTCGGGGCGCAGCTGGCCGCGCGCGGGGTGAAGGTGACGCTGCGGACCGCGGGGTATCCGGGGGCTGCCAAGCGGGAATCGGTGGACGGCATCGAGATCAGTCGCGGGGGCGGGCGGTTCACGGTGTATCCGCGGGCGCTCGCGGCCATCGCGCTCGGCCGGTTCGGGGTCGGGCCGCTCAAGGGACTGCGGCCGGACGCGGTCATCGATACCCAGAACGGCATTCCCTTCTTCGCGCGTACCGCGACCTCCGCGCCGACCGTGGTGCTGGTGCATCACGGGCATCGCGAACAGTGGCCGGTGGCCGGAAAACTGGTCGGGCGGATCGGCTGGTGGATCGAATCGCGGCTCTCGCCGCGCGTGCACCGGCGCGATCAGTACCTGACGGTCTCGCTGCCCTCGGCCGAGGAACTGACCGGGCTCGGCGTGGCCGGGACCCGAATCGCGGTGGTGCGCAATGGCGCCGAACCGATTCCCGCGCACCTGCCCGCCGGTGACGACGGCACCCGCACCGCGCACCCGAGCATCGTGGTGCTGTCGCGGCTGGTGCCGCACAAGCAGATCGAGGACGCCATGGCCGCGGTCGCCGGACTCCGTGCGAGCGTCCCCCGCCTGCACCTGGACGTGATCGGCGGCGGCTGGTGGGAGGAGAACCTGCGCGCGCACGCCCATGAGCTGGGCATCGCCGACGCCGTCACCTTCCACGGTCATGTCGACGAGGACGAGAAGCATCGGCTGCTGGCCCGCGCCTGGGTGCACGTGCTGCCCTCGCGCAAGGAGGGCTGGGGGCTGGCGGTCATCGAGGCGGCCCAGCACGGGGTGCCCACCGTCGGATACCGGAGTTCGCGCGGGCTCACCGATTCCATCGTGGACGGGGTCACCGGCATGCTGGTCGACGATGCCGCGCAGCTCACCGCGGCCGTCGGCGATCTGCTCGGCAATCACGAGGCGCGCACGGTGCTCGGCGAGAAGGCGCGGGCGCGGGCGCGCGAATTCTCCTGGGAGCAAACGGGAAACGGCGTCTACGAGGTGCTGTCGGCGGTGACGCGGGGCGAGCGGGTCAGCGGGTTGATCGCGCCCGCGATTCCGTAAAGCGAGCGCGTTGCTCTACTACGCTTCATAGTGTTGAAGCATGTGGATCATCGTCGTCATCGCGTTAGTCAGCATTGTCGTGATCGGGGTGGGGTTCGCGCTCGGGTTCCCGAAGGAGTGACCGGCGCGCCGAAATCGTTGCCGCGGTGAGGAATCCGCCGAGCAGCAGGGTCGCCCACAGCAGGTGCGCGGCGCCGGATACCCGGCGGGCCTCGGGTGAGGCGTCATTGGACTCGATATCGCCCGGCACCCGGTACAGCGTCACGTCCGGGTCGCTGTAGACCTGATTCAACTGGGCGAGAGTATTTTTCGACTCCCCGAGCGGTCCGGGCGTATCGCCCTCGACCAGTACCCAGCCCACGCCGAGCGAGGCCAGTTTTGCCGCGGACTCGCCGCGCGCGAGCGCCTTCTCCACGCGCCGGGCGCGCTTGCCCTCACCGGCCACGACACCGCCGCGTACCGGAAGTTCCCCGGTTTGCAACACATCTCGGCGCAACATCCGCGGGGCCGGGTCCAGGACCGGCGCGCTGCCCGAATACGAGAACTTCCGGAACATTCCGCCCGGCAGCACCGCGACATCGCCGCGCTCGTCGACGATCTCGGCCACCCGCTGCCATCCGGCCGGATAGTGCACCGGTCGCAGCGATCCGCCCACACCCCACGCCATATCCGGCAGGGCGATGAGAGCCAGGACGATGAAAAGCACTGCGGCCGCGCCGGTTCGAGTGCGCGCGGGCCGCTCGGCGCCCGCGCCGTCCAGCACGTTGGCGGAGATCCACCGCCCGGCGATCCGGCATCCGGCCGCCGCGCACAGGGCGTAGGCGGGCACGGCGAGCGCCACATACTTCTGGGTGTCCCGCAGCAGCCCCGCGCCCGGCACCCGCGTCACCAAGAACTCACCGGCCGATAGGCCCCATCCGGTCGCGCCGCACGCGGGAATCACGATGGCCGCCACTGCCAGCCAGATCAGCCGCCGCTCGACGGTCCCGGCGAGATAGACCGCGCGGACCCCGATCGCCACCGGCACGAGCAACAGGATCGTCCCGATGAGCGCGAAAAAGCTTGTCCGAGAGTCCGGTACGGCGGTGCTGTTCCAGATGCCGCCCAGCCCGGCCAGGCTGCCCAGGGTGCCGAGCCAGGGTTCGGCGCGGGCCGCGAAGGCCGCGATACCCGCCGGATCCGAGGGTGCGGCGCCCGCGCTCGACAGTGCGGTCGCGGTCAGCCACGGTGCCGCGGAGAGGATCCAGAGTGCCACCGTCGCAGGCAGATTCCGCTTGCCGACCAGGACCACGGCCACGAATCCGGCCAGCAGCGAACCGGTGGGGGTGAGCCCCGCCGCCGCCAGGCAGGCCGTGAGCGCCGCCCAGGTGCCGAGGGTGCCGGACGGGGGCGCGGCCCGTAATCGGGCGGCCAGCAAGGCGATCCAGGGCAGGGCGGCGTAGCCGGTGAGCAGGCTCCAATGACCTTGGAGCAGGCGCTCGGCCACATACGGGTTCCAGATGGCGACGGTCGCGGCCACCAGCTGGGGGCCCAGCGAGACCTTCAGCAGTTCGCGCGCCAGGGCGGCCGCGCCCCAACCGGCCAGCCAGATGGCAGCCAGCAGAATCGCTTTGACGATGATCCCGCCGTCCACGACCGGTGACAGGACCGCGATCAGCGCGTCCTGCGGGACGGCGCGCGGCGCGGCATCACCCAGACCCAGTGCGGAGTCGGTGAGATACGAGCGCGGCGTACTGACCGCGTCCCGCAACAGCAGATAGCCCGAACCCAGCAGCGGACCCAGCACGACCAGGGCCAGCACCAGGCTGTACCCCGCCGGTATCAGCCCGCGCCACCGCCGCTCCCGGCTCTCCGCGTTCACACCCGGCACCCTAGCCGTCACGCGCCGCCCGCCACGCCACGCCGGTGATCACCAGCGTGGTCACCGCCGCGGTCACGGTCGCGATGACGATCAGCGACAACACCGAATGCGCACAGGTCAGCATGATCGCCACCCCGACCCCCAACCCGATCCACGTGATCGCCGCGGGCGCCGTCCGATCCGCCGCGATGGCCGACAGCAACGTCACCTGCAACACCGCCAGCAGCGCCCCCTCCAGCGCGAACAACCACAGCAGCCCCTCGATCGGCGCGTAATCCCGTCCCGCGAACATCGGAGCCAACGGCGCCGCCACCGCCGCCCCCGCCACCGTCACCGCCCCGATCCCCACCAGCACCGCCAGCGCCGACCGCATGGCCCGCGCCGAATGCTGCGGATGCGCCATCTTCGGATACAGCACCACCCCTACCGCCTGCGGCAACCAGAACGCGATCTTCGCCGCGATGGCCCCCAACGCATACCGCCCAGCATCGTTCTCATCCAACACAATCCGCGAAACCAGCAGATCCGCCGCCGACAACGCCGTCAAAGCCGCCTGCACCTGTACCGCCCGAAACACGGCACCGACACCCAACCCCCAGGAGTCCGCGCGCCCGTTCCCGGAGGCCGCCGAATCCAGGACCGATGCCGACAGATCGGCCGGTTCTTGTTCGGCGGCAGCCATTTCGACGCTGGTCGTCGATGCCGTGCGGGCGGAGACCGCCGCATCGGACACCCGTCGGGCCACGAGCGCGGCCAGAGCCGTCCCCGCCGCACCCGCCCACAATGCGGCGGCGGGCCCGAATCCGCAGGCCAGAGCTACCAGCGCCGGTGTCACCCGAGCGATCGCCGCACCACCCAGCACCACCGCGAGCTCACGGAACCGGCTGCGCCCCTGCAGAATCCCCTGCTCACCGGACAGCAGCACCAATAGCGGTGCGGCACAAAGCGCACCGGCCGAAGCGAGCGCACCCACCTTCAGCACCGCGCTGACCACCGGCACGAGTACGAGGGCGGCCACCGCGACCAGTCCGGCGCAGCGCAGCGTCAGCGCCCGGGCGGCGGCCACGGGCGCACCGCGCACCACCTCGCGGGCCACGACATTCTGAAGGGCGAGCGCGGGCACCGCACACAACAGTTGCACCGCCAGCAGACTCGCGAATGCGCTGTATCCGGCGACCCCCAACCACCGGCTGGCCAGCAATTGCAGCAGGTACCCAGCCACATTCGCGGTCATCGCCCCCGCCGTCACCAAGGTCAGGTCTTTGACCACGGGCAGACGGCGTACAACAGACACGCCGCAATGCTGCCATCGCCCCGCGTCCGGTCAGCACCTGCCCCTGATCGCGAGGTGCCGACGCCATCTCGCGGCTCGCCTGCCGCGCTGCGCACACCCCGTCATTCCGGCGCGCTTTTGGCCGGAATCCATCTGCGGCGGGTGTGGATCCCGGCCAAAAGCATGCCGGGATGACGAGGGCCGGTGTCCGGGATGGTGAGAGGACTGGTGACCGGGATGGTGCGGGGCCGGTGGCCGGGATGATCCGTAAACGAAAGCGGCCCAGCACCTTCGAGGTGCTGGGCCGCGTCGTGAACGGGAGCCGCTAGGGCTTGCTCATGTCGATCTGCTGGGTCGGCGGGTCGAAGTTGCCGCCGGGGCCGCCGGCCGGGGCCGGGGCGGGGCGGCGGATCGGGGTGGGGCCGTTGCCGTTCTTGCCGAAGACGCCGAGCAGGATGCCGGCGATCAGCAGGAGCAGGCCGATGACGCCGAGGATGATGGGCAGGATGCGGCCGTAGAGGGCGATCTTGTCCATATTGTCCTTGGCCACCGAGATCTGCGACTCGATGGTGTTCTCGTCGAACACCAGGGTCGACTTCAGGGCGGTCACCTCGGGCTTGTCACCGCTGCGGGCGTAGTAGAGGTGAATCTGCTCCTGGCCCTTGATGACCGTGCCGGTTTCCGGCTCGATCCACAGGTCGCGGGTGTTGGTGTAGAAGCGCGCCATGGTGACATCGCCGTCGCCCTCCAGACCCCACTTGGCGGCGGGCAGGCTCAGCTTGTTGGTCGGCGAGTTGGCGACGGTGGAGAGATCGGTGGCCGGGATGGTCTGCTGGAAGTGGTAGACCTTCAGGTTGTTGATCTCGGTCTCGTCGACATAGTTGATGTCGTAGGTCTTGCGCGCGTTCAGGTCGAAGTACGGGTAGGCCTTCTTGTCCGTACCGATGGGGAAGCGGTACTGGAGGCCGGTGTGCTGCACCGGGTCCATCACGCTGTCGCCCTTCTTGTCCACCGTCACGGCGATGGCGCCATTGGGGCCGCCGTCCACCGACTCGACCGGCTCACCGGTCTTGCGATCGATGGTGACGCGGTCGATGGTCGCGGTGAGCAGGCCGGTGTCGCCCTGCTTGTCCGTGCGCCGCAGGGTCTGACCGGCCTGGACCGTCATTTCCGAAGCGTTGGAGGGGTTTTCGACGGTGAGGAAGCGCTGCGAGACGAGCGGGACATTGGTGTCCACCTTCGCCGAACCGGTGGGCGAGGTCAGCGACTTGGCGTCGAGCACCTCACTGGGCGCGCCCGTCTGCGGGTTGGTCGCGACGGTCGTGATCTCCAGGTCCAGCGGGGTTTTCGCCAACCGGCTGACCGTGTAGGTGGGGATCATGATGGCGGCGACGAGCAGCATCGCACCGAGCCCCACGAGTACGCAGGCCACCGTCCTTCTGGTACCGGCACTGAGTGCCATGCAGGTTCTCCTCGTCGTCGAACACGTGTTTCCTCCAGCACTGCGGTCGCCGCGCAGCACTCGTGAGCCCAGACACTAACAGTCCGAGCGGTCGCAGAGTGCGGCCGAGGCAGGAAAACACCCCGAAACCGCCCCGAGTCAAATGGCGGGTGCTCACATAAATGACGACAAGGCAGACTGTTAGCCGATGACGACGACCGCGACGAATCCCCAGGTGACCCCGGCCCCGGAAGAGACCGGGGTCCGTCTGGGCCGGTTCGTCCCGGCGCTGGAGGGCATGCGCGCCCTGGCGGCGTTGGGGGTCGTCCTCACCCATGTGGCCTTTCAAACTGGCGCAACCGGTCAACCGCTGCTGGGCCGATTGTGGGAGCGATTCGACATGGCG
The DNA here is from genome assembly GCF_000308815.1 of Nocardia concava NBRC 100430. GTDB lineage: Bacteria > Actinomycetota > Actinomycetes > Mycobacteriales > Mycobacteriaceae > Nocardia > Nocardia concava. The sequence goes on along the minus strand of NZ_BAFX01000146.1, from coordinate 41,785 downwards.
GTCGCGATTTTCTTCGCGCTGTCCGGATTCCTGCTGTGGCGGCCGCACGCCGCCGCGGCCTGGGGGCAGGGGACCGCGCCGCGCGCCGGGCGGTATCTGCTGCATCGCGCGGCCCGCATCCTGCCCGCCTACTGGGTGGTGGTGGCCGCGGTGCTGATCCTGCTGCCCAATGCCGCGCACACCGCCGGGCTGCGGGTGTGGCTGTCGAATCTGGCTCTGCTGCAGGTCTTCGTGCCCTTCACGCTCACCGACGGGCTCACCCAGATGTGGAGTCTCTCGGTGGAAGTGGCCTTCTACCTGGTGCTTCCGCTGCTGGCATGCGGGCTGGTGTGGCTGCGCGGGCAGCGTGCGCGATACCGGGTGCCGGTGGTGCTCGGCCTCGGATTGCTGTGCCTGGGCTGGAACTTCCTGCCGGTGCCGACGCCGGAGGGCATTCACGCCGACAACTGGCTGCCGGGCTATCTGCCCTGGTTCGCGATGGGCATGCTGCTGGCCGAACTCGCCGACCTGCCCGCCCCGCGCTGGCGGCGGATCGCCGGAAACCAGTGGCTGATGTGGCCGATGGCGTTCGTCGCCATGCTGCTGGCGACCACCGATCTCTCCGGTCCGCCCGGGCTGACGCACGGTCAGCCGTGGCAGTACGCGAGCAAGATGGCGCTCGGCGCGGTCATCGGATTCGGGCTGCTGGCGCCGCTGGTGCTGCGGCCGGAGCGGCGGCACCGGTTCTTGGAGGGCCGGGTGGCGGCCACGCTCGGGCGCTGGTCGTACGGCATCTTCATCTGGCATCTGGCCGTGCTGTCGATCGTGTTCCCGGTGTTCGGCATCGTGCCGTTCCGCGGGCATTTCGTCATCGTCTACCTGCTGACCGTCGCCTTCACCCTGCCGCTGGCGGCGGCCTCCTACGCGCTCGTCGAGGAACCGGTCCGGCAGTGGACGCGCCGCCGCTTCGGCTGAGCGGCAGCATGATTCAGCGCCCGGGCGGCGGTGCCATTCAATGCCTGGGCGGCAGGGCGGCGATGCCGACCGCGATCACGCCGACCAGCGCGGGGAACTGCACCCACAGCGAGCCGCCGACATAGCCCTCGAACGAGCGCCACGGTCCGGTGGACAGTGCGGCCGCGCAGATGGCGGTGCCGCCGAACGCGATACCGACCAGGATCCGCGACCACCCGCGCGGGCGAATGTGGTCCACCAGCAACCCGATCGCGGCGACGACCAGTGCGATCGGACCCGCGATGATCCCGGCCGCCGCAGCCAGACCCAGCCCCGCGACCGTCCGGCTGTGCCACGTGCGCGGGGCCGGACCGTCGTCACGAACAGGCGACCGAGCGCCCCGGAAGGCCAGCACGACAAGCGGAATCAGCAACAGCAGACCGCCGAAGATGGCCAGCCGGTACCAGCGGTCGGTGGGGAATGCGACAGTGATCGGGCCCTTGGCGCCCGGCGGCACCAGCCATGCCTGCTGCCAGCCGTTGATCACCAGCGGCTTCAATTCGGTGCCATCGGCGGTTGTGGCCTTCCAGCCGACATTGGTGCTCAACGGAAGCACCAGCACCTGGGTGCCGGTCGTACCGTTCGGGTCCGCCACCGGCGGCAGCGCCGGAGTGCGACCGAGGCGCAGTTCGTCGACGGTGAACAGCTCGGTCGGCGCGACCGCGACATCCACACGCCCGGACGGGAATTCGAAGCCGGAGTCGGCCCCTTCGGGAGTCTCGGAATTGTCCACCGCGCACACCCGGGCGGGCAGCGGTGCGCCCGAGAGCAATTCGGCGGCCGTACCGGTCACCGTGGTGTGCAGGGTGCGCCCCGCGGCGGCAATGGTGGGCCCGTGCGCGCAGTCGACGGTGATCAGCCGGTTCGGGTCGGCGGGCGCCGGGTAATCGGGTCCGAGCACGTTCACCTCGGCCAGGCCCGGCGGCTGTTCCTGCGCGAAACCCAGTGCGGTGCGGTCGAGTACGGCATCCCAGGTCTGGATGCTCACCTCGATGCGGTCGGTGACCCGGGGCTGCAGCTCGACGCGGCTCACCGCACCGGCCTCCGGGTTGACCTCGAGCACCTGCGGGCCGTCACCGAGATTCACCGAGATCGAGGTGGGGTGGGCGGGCAGATCACCACGCGAGGGCGCCACCTCCAGGCCGGTGACCAGCGTCGGCGCCGGAAGTTCGATGGTGAGTGTGGGTTTCGCGCCCGCCGGATTGCGCACGGTCGTTTCAGGCGCGGTCCAGCTGGTGCGTGAATCGCCGTCGGTGGCGGCGAAGGCCGAGCCGCGCAGGTCGCCGACATCGGCCTGGCCGCGAGCGATGGGCCGGTCCGGATCGGTCAGCATGGCCTCGAGTGCGGGGCCGGGACGGGTGTGCACGATCAGATCCGGGGTCACCGTGAGCGGCTGCGGCACCTGCAGGGTGCGTTCGAACAGGCCCGGCTCCTCGGCGGCCAGGGCCAGCCCCTTGCTACAGCGGATGCGGTCGGGGGAGTCGAAACAGGCGCTGCGGCCGGGGAATTCCTGGCCCAGATCCCAGCCCCGCACCGAGACGCCCGCCGGTGTCGGCGGCAGCACGGTGCGGTGGCGGATGTCGACGGTCACAGGATTGTCGCGGTCGGCGTAGTCGTCCAGGCTGAGTTCGCTGATGCCGAATTGCCCACCGGCACTGCCGTCCTCGGTGTGGATGGCGGTGATCTTGACCCAGTCGGTGCTGCCCGGCGGCAGCGAGATCGACACCGGCGTACCGGGTTCGGTGATGCGCGCGGCCACCGTGCCCTTGGCGGTCTCCACCTCGACCCACTTCACCGGGCTGCCGATGGCGGCGGCGCTGGTGGTCAGGTGCAGCACGGCGGTGCTGACCGGCTGGTCGAGTCGCAGCCGAAGCCATTGGCCGACAGCGTGTTCCGCGCCATTGGAGATCCAGGCGGTGGCCGGATCGCCGTCCACCACGGCGGCGGTGGAGCTGCCGGGCGCGGCCCCGCCGAGCTGGGTGGCGTCACCGGCGGAGCTGGAGGCGGTGACGGTCGCGCCGGACCATTCGCCCTCGACGAGCTGTGCGCCGTACACCGGATAGTCCGGCACCAGATTGTGGGTGCGGCGGGCATCTTCGGGTGCGCGCAGCGCGGAGTTGTGGTTGTCGACGCGCCCGAAGTCGGCTTCCCGGTCCATGGGTGTGTCGGTGACGGTGACGCCGTCGGCGGGCAGCCCGGCGGTCGCCGCGTCCGAGGCCAGCAGCATGGGCCCGGCCGGTGTCGCGGGATCGCGGCGCAACCGTTCCACGACCTCCGGCCCGCCCTGCACCACCGGGACGCTGTCCAGAGGCACCGTGAACGCGCCCGGGAACGAATTCGGCGCGCCCACACCGCTGTGCACCTCGGTGGGCGTGCCGGGTGTGGTCGTCTCGACGCGATAGATCTCGATGGCCGGGTAATCGGGACGCAGATCCCCGTCGGCCACCAGCCCTTCCACCCGCCCCGTCTCGACCGGGTCGCCGAATTCGGCGACCTTCTTCAACCCGGGTGAGCCCTCGATCGCGCGATGCGCCAGCATGGGCCGCGTGGAGCGCGAGGTCTCGGGGTCGAGATCGTTGCGCAGCACCAGGATTCCGATGCCCTGCCCCGCCAGCGTCGCCGCCAGCCCCGCCGACGGCCGACCGTCGGCGATCAGCCGCTGCACCGAATCCATGGCCCGAATCGCGCCGGGTGGATTGAGCGGCACCGCGTCTCGCACCGCCCAGGGGGTGCTCGCCAGCGCCTGCAAGGGTTCATCGCGGGTCAGACCCCACACCTGACTGCCGAACGGCGCGCCCGGCACCACCAGCGCGCGGGTATCGGAAGCATTGTGCGCCAGCCAATCCGCCGTCTGCCGCCAGTAGCCGGGCACGTGGTCGTAGCTGCCGCGCGGGGCGAGCTTGCCGGTCCAGGCCAGCGAGGTGGACAGCGCCAGCGCGGTCAGGATGAGTGCGCCCACCGCGACCATCTTGTCGCGTTCGGGATGCGCGAAGGCCCTGCGCCACACCGGCATCGGCACCGAACCCGGCAGCGGCACCCGGCTCAGCAGATGCGCCAGGCCCAGCACCAGCGGCAGCCGGATGAGCGGCTCCAGCTTGTGCACATTGCGCAGCGGCGCGCCGCCGGAGTCCAGGAAAAGCCGCACCTGCTCGGCGAACGGGCCGCCCAGCTCGCCCGCGTAACCCGCGCAGATGCCGACCAATCCGACCAGCAGGATCAGCGCGAGGCGACCCCGATTCGGCATGGATCGCATGGCCAGTCCGGCCATTCCGGCCGCCGCCAATAGGCCGGTGGCCAGCACCGCCGCGGGCTGGGTCACCAGCACCGCGCCCGCGATGCGCTCCGGCGAGACGAACGGCGTCCAGCTGTCGGTGCCGCGCAGCACCTCGCCGAGCGAGGCCCACTGCGTGGTGACGCCGGAGGATTCGATGTAGTCCAGGAACGGCGGACTCACCTTGCCCAGCAACAGCAGTGGCACCACCCACCAGAAGGTGCCCAGGGCCAGCAATGGAATCCAGGCGCGGGTGAAGCGCCACCACGCCCGATTCGGTTTGAACGAGATCCACCACAGCGCCGCGGGCAGGAATGCCGCGGCCGTGGCCACCGCGTTCACCGAACCCATCAGCGCGAGGGCCAGCGCGCTGCCCGCGGGCGTCGCCATTCCGCGCCGCGCGGGCTGCTCACCGGGGGCGGAATTCGGGCGTTTGATCGCCACGCCCAGCGCGGCCGGGGCCAGCAGTACCCAGGGGGCCAGCATCATCGGCAGCGTCTCCGAGGAGATCGAGCCGAGAGTGGTGAGCACGCGCGGCGACAGCGCGAACGCGACCGCCGCGATCACCCGCGAGCCGCGGCTGCCGATACCGAGCGTCTCGCAGAGCCGGATGATGCCCCAGAAGCCCGCGAGCAGCAGTAGTGCCCACCAGATGCGCTGGGTCACCCACCCCGGCAGGCCGAGGATGTGCCCGAGCGAGAAGAACGCGCCGTGCGGGAAGAAGTAGCCGTAGGCCTGGTTCTGCACCTGGCCCATCGGGGCCTGGCTGCTCCACAGATGGGAGGCGCGGGCCAGGAAGCCGAGCGGATTCTGCGCCAGATCGTATTTCGTATCCGCGACGGTCTGCCCGGGTGACTGCAGAAAGGTCAGCAGGAATGCTGCGAGCACACTGCCGAGCAGCCAGCGACGGCCCAGCGGTGTGGTGTTCGGCGACCGGTCCGCGCCCGGACCGGTCGCATCGGACGTCGATTCTTCGGGTTGGCCTGGTTCGGAGGTCAGCCGGTCAGCGGGAGCCGTACTCAACGTTGTTCAATAGCGACGAACCGGCGTCGCCACTGCGGTCGATGTCGGGCCGCTTGTCCTGCGATGCCGCCACCGTGATGATCAGGACCGCCGCCAGCCCGACCAGAGCCCCACCAGCAGCACTCGCTGCACCAGGAACGGCAAACTTCATCGCGGTACTCCCATCGGACGCATGCGTAACGGGAGCCAACCTAGCAGGTTTTGCTCGGGGAACTCCCTAGCCCTGGCTATTCGGGAATCGTGCAGTGCAGTCCGCCCAAGAAGGTGCGGAGTTTGGCTGTCGTCTCGTGGAGTTCGGTGGCTGGGTCGGAGGCCGCGACTATGCCGCCGCCGCCGAAGGCGCGGAGGGTGCGGGTGTCGGCGGCGAGTTCGGCGCAGCGGATGGCGACGTACCAGTCGCCGTCGCCGGTGGTGTCGCACCAGCCGACGGCGCCGCCGTAGAAGCCGCGGTCGCCCTCGAGGTCGGCGATGGCGTCGAGGGCGAGGGCGGTGGGGGTGCCGCAGACGGCGGGGGTGGGGTGTAAGAGGACGGCCAGGTCGAGGGCGGTGGTGGCGGGGTCGCGGAGTTCGCCGCGGATGGGGGTGGCCAGGTGCCAGACCTCGGGGGTGGAGAGCAGTTCGGGGGCGTCGGGGATGGTGAGATCGGCGCAGACCGGGGTCAGCCGCTCGCGGATCCAGTCGATGACGTAGGCGTGCTCATCGCGATTCTTGGTGCTGGCCAGCAAATCTCGGGCTTGGGCCGCATCGGCGTCCGGATCGGCGAGCCGGGGCAGGGTGCCGGCCAGCGGGCGCAGCGTGACCGCGCGGCCGCGGCGGGAGACCAGAACCTCGGGCGTGGCGCCCAGCAGTGTTTCGCCCGGCCGCCCGGCGGGGGACAGATCGACGGCGTAGACGGCGGCGCGCGGATGCCGGGTCACCAGATGCGCGGCGATCACCTCGGGCTCCAGCGGGGCCTCGGCGGCGGCCACCAGGGACCGGGCCGCGACCACCTTGCGCAGCGGCTGCCCCGGATCGCTCAGCTGCTCCACCAGCTTGGCGACGCGGGTGACATGTTCTGCGGCACTGGGCATTTCGAGCACCACCCGGACCTCCGGCAGGTCCGGCAGGGCGGCGGGCCGCCACGGCCCGGCGGTGTGCTCGGCCTGTTCGGGCGCGACCAGGGCGGCGGGACGGCGCGGATCGAAGGGCAGCGCGCCGACGATCAGCTCCGCCGCGCCGGACCGCAGCGCGGCAGCGGCCGCCGCCGGCGCGTCGAACGTGGTGCGAGTGCCCGAGGTGCGTAAGACACTGTCCGGCGTCGCGAGCAGAAATCCGTCCATGATGCTTCGACCATAGTCCCGTGCCCGGCCGCCGACCCCCGGGGAGCGACGCATGTCTCACCGGCTCCCACCGGTGTTGCCGGGTATTTCCTTGCGGCCCAGTAACTTTCCCGCAACGTGAGCGCGCCCACCCGTCCCGGTCGGGCCGTCACCCGTGTTTGGCGGCGGCCGGCTCTCGCCCGGGCGGCACCATGAGCACCGGGCGGTGGCAATGCTTCAGCACCGCGTCCGCCACGCTGGAATGCATGAGGGCCCGGATCCCGGTGGCCCCGCGCGTGCCCGCCACGATGATGTCCACATCCAGCTCGTCGGCCACCTCGACGATGGCGTTCCAGATGGTGGTCGTGCACTCAGCGGTGCGCGCCTCGGCGTTCAGACCTGCCAGTTTGGCCAGGCGCACGCCCTCGGCATTGATATTCCTGGCGTCCACGAGCGCGACGTCCTCGATCTCGTCGTCGGTCATCCATTCCGGCTGCATCACCCCGGACAGCCCCGACAGGCGCGCGGCCTGGCGCACCATCGGCTCCCACGCGGTCAGCACCACGGCTCTGTTGGCCGCCAGGAACCGGCCCGCGTATTCGACGGCCCGCCGGGCGTTCTCGGAACCGTCGTAGGCGATCAGCATCAAATCGCAGGGCATGACGAACCTCCTGGTGGGAACGTCTGTCTGTACCCCCGAGGCTACCCCCGAAACCGACCGTTCAGCGGACTTGGCAAGGCCGGGCACGTCGCAAGTTCTCCACAGTTCGCCAACGATTTACCCAAACCGGTGGTGCGCTGGGGGTTCCGGGTTTTCACTGACAGTGTCGCTTTCGCTGAGGGGTCGGCCTTTCAGGTTCGCCGACGTTCGACATCGCCGTCGTTGGAGCTGGGCCCGAACGAGGGGTGGATTGTGCGGTTGGACGAGCTGACGACCCCGCAGGAGTGGGCGCGCGTGTACCGCTCCCTGTTCGGTCTCCCCTACGTGCACGTGACCACGCCGGGATTCGTGGTGCTACCGCTGGTCGACACCATCGCCGCCCTGAACACCCCGGAAACCTTGGGGGCCTTGATACTCGACGAACTCGTCGCGCGCGGCATCCCCGGCCCGGTGCTGGTGCGGGACAAGCCTCCGCGCCGCACATTCCTGGCGGTCTTCGACGGCTATCCCTCCGATGAATGCCTGGAAGTGCTGGAGCGCAACAGCATCGATATCGGCCCGCATCGCAGCAATGTCATCCTGCCCACCGGTTTCGGCCGCCACACCCACGAGGGCCGCTGGTGGGCGCGCCCACCCGAACGCGACGAATCCATGCCCCTGCTCTCCGAGGTGGTCGCGGCCACCCAGGCGGTGTTGTGAACTCGTTCAGGCGGTGCCGTGATCGCATACGGAAGGTGCTGTGACCATAGAGGCGGCCTTCTTCGGCCATCACGAGGCCGATCCGCGGGCCCTGCTGTACTACGAATGGTGTCAGCGGACCGAATCCGGTTACGCGGTCGATGGTTTCGCGGAGGAAGTCCGGGACCTGACGCACACCGAGCATCCGATCCCGGGCGCGTGCTGGCGACTATTGGATCGGGTCGAGCGGTCGCGTCGGCTGCCGGACTGGCCGTACACCGAATGGGTGGACGCGCCATGGAGCGCGAATCTGCCTGATGCGGAGCGGGATTCGCCGCCGCAGATCCCCGAGGCGGAGCTGCTGGACCGCATCCACGGCGGCTGGCTCGGCCGCTGCGTCGGCTGCACGCTCGGCAAGCCGCTGGAGAACGGTTTCCTCTGGACGCCCGAGAGCATTCGCGCCTACCTGGAGCCGTTCGGTGCGTACCCGCTGCGCGACTACGTGCCCGTCTCCGATCCGGTTCCCTCGGAGATCACCAGCCGGAGAGATTGGCGCGCAGCCACTCTCGGCGGCATCGACGGCTGCCCGCGCGACGACGACATCGACTACACCATCCTCGGCCTGCACCTGCTGGAGCAGCGCGGCCCGGCGTTCACCCCCGATGACGTGGCGGCCCTGTGGCTGGAACGCCTGCCGTTCCTGCAGACCTACACCGCCGAACGCGTCGCCTACCGCAATCTCATCGACGGCTACGCCCCGCCCGACACCGCCTCCTACCGAAACCCCTACCGCGAGTGGATCGGCGCGCTCATCCGCGCGGACATCCACGGCTACACCCATCCCGGTCAACCCCGCCGCGCCGCCGTGGCCGCCGCCCGCGAGGCCTCGATCTCCCACGTGGGCAACGGGTTATGGGCCGCCATGTGGTCGGCCGCCCTGGTCGCCGCCGCCTTCACCACCCCCGTCCCCGCGGACGCCCTGACCATCGCCGGATCGGTCATCCCCGCCCGCTCCCGCCTGGCCGTGGCCCTGTCGGAAGTCCTCGACGATCACCGCCGCGGCTACTCCTGGGAGCAGGCCGTGGCCGCCGTCCGCATCCGCCACGCCCACTACAGCTGGGTCCACGCCATCGGCAACGCCTGTCTCATCGCCGCCGGATTGCTCTGGGGCGAAGGAGATTTCAGCCGCACGATCGCCCTCACCGTCGAGGGCGGCTGGGACACCGACTCCAACGGCGCGACCGCGGGCTCGGTGGCGGGCATTCTCACCGGGGCCGCCGGGATCCCGGCCCACTGGATCGCCCCGTTCCACGACACTGTCCACAGCGCGGTCACCGGCTACGACGCCGCCCGCATCTCCGATCTGGCCATCCGCACCCGAAACCTGGTGGCCTGACATCGAATCGGGCCCTGGAACGACGAAGGCGGTGTCCCGGACCGGGACACCGCCTTCGAACGGACTCTTAGCGCTCGACGATCGCCACGACGCCCTGGCCGCCCGCGGCACAGATGGAGACCAGCGCGCGGCCGCCACCCTTCTCGGCCAGCTGCTTCGCGGTCTGGGCGATGATGCGGCCGCCGGTGGCGGCGAACGGGTGGCCCGCGGCCAGCGAGGAGCCGTTCACGTTCAGCTTCGACCGGTCGATCTTGCCCAGCGCGCCGTCCAGGCCCAGCCGCTCCTTGCAGTACTGGTCCGACTCCCACGCCTGCAGGGTGGCGAGCACCACGGAGGCGAAGGCCTCGTGGATCTCGTAGTAGTCGAAGTCCTGCAGCGTCAGGCCGTTCCGGGCCAGCATGCGCGGCACCGCGTAGGTGGGGGCCATGAGCAGGCCGTCCGGGCCGTGGATGTAGTCGACCGCGGCGACCTCGGAGTCCACCAGGTAGGCCAGCGGCTGCAGGTTGCGCGAGGCCGCCCACTCCTCGGAGCCCAGCAGCACCGCGGACGCGCCGTCGGTCAGCGGGGTCGAGTTGCCGGCGGTCATGGTGGCGTCACCCAGCTTGACACCGAAGACCGGCTTCAGGGTCGACAGCTTCTCGATGGTCGAGCCCGGACGCAGGTTGTCGTCGCGGGTCAGGCCCAGGAACGGGGTGATGAGGTCGTCCATGAAGCCGCGGTCGTAGGCGGCGGCCATGTTCTTGTGCGACAGGTAGGCCAGCTCGTCCTGCGCCTCGCGGGAGACGCCGAACTCCTTGGCGGTGATGGCGGCGTGCTCACCCATCGAAAGACCGGTGCGCGGTTCGGCATTGCGCGGGATCTCGATGCCGACCATCGAGGGACGCAGGCGGCCGACCAGCTTCACGTAGTCGGAGTTCTTCTTGGCGCGGTTGGCGTCGAGCATCCACTCGCGCATGCCCTCGCTCACGCCGATCGGCGCGTCGGAGGTGGTGTCGGTGCCGCCGCCGATGCCGTTCTCGATGCGGCCCAACGCGATTCCGTCGGCCACGGTGACGATGGACTGCAGGCCGGTGCCGCAGGCCAGCTGCAGATCGTGGGCCGAGGTGTAGGGGGACAGGGTGGAGCCGAGCACGCTCTCGCGGATCATGCCGTGCTCGCCGACGCGCTTGAGCACCGCGCCGCCGACGACCATGCCCAGGCGCTCGCCCTGCAGGCCGAAGCGGGAGACCAGGCCGTTCAGTGCCGCGGTGAACATGTCCTGGTTGGAGGCGTGGGCGTACTTACCGTCCGAACGAGCGAACGGGATGCGGTTACCGCCGAGGATGGCAACCGGGCGCGCCTGCTTGGTGGTCTTGGCCGCGGCCTTCGCCGAACGGGCTTTGGTGGTCACTCGAGTCTCCAGTGTCTCGTCGGTGGGATTTCCGCCACGCGCTGTCCCCTCGGGGTACGCGTCACTCGGTTTACATTAAACTTACTCTGGAGTAAGTTCATTTGTCGACACCGTACCGCGCATGTGTGCGCAATACCGCTTTTGGCGGGCCGAAACCAAGGAGAAGGTAGGAAACGTGGCTGCCAGCAAGAGCAAGGGCGCTCCCAACCTCTACGGATCTTTCGTTCACTCCGCCCCCGGCGCGTTCCTGGCCAGCAAGCTCGGCCTGCCGCAGCCGGAGACCCTGCGCCGCTACAAGCAGGGTGAGCCCGCGCTCCCCGGCCCGGTGCTGCTGGGCGGTAAGGGCCGCGTCGCCGACGCCGTGCGGAACCTGCTGGGCGACTACACCTTCGTGGATTCGGTCACCCCCGGCGTGAAGTTCGGTGCGCTGGTGTTCGACGCCACCGGCATCAAGACCATCGAAGAGCTCGAGCAGCTGTTCCAGTTCTTCCAGCCCGCCATGCGCTCGATCGCGCCCTCGGGCCGCGTGCTGGTCATCGGCACCACCCCGGAGCTGGCCGGTTCGGTCGACGGCCAGATCGCGCAGCGCGCGCTCGAGGGCTTCACCCGCTCGGTCGGCAAGGAGCTGCTGCGCGGCGCCACCTCCAACCTGGTCTACCTGCACCCCGAAGCCGCCACTGCCGCAACGGGTCTGGAGTCCACCCTGCGCTTCGTGCTGTCGGCCAAGTCGGCCTTCGTCGACGGCCAGGTCTTCCGGGTCGGCAAGGACGACGCCACCGCCCCGGCCTCCTGGGACAAGCCGCTGGAGGGCAAGGTCGCCGTGGTCACCGGCGCCGCCCGCGGCATCGGCGCGACCATCGCCGAGGTCTTCGCCCGTGACGGCGCGACCGTGATCGTCGCCGATATCCCGGCCGCCGGTGAGGCGCTCTCGGAGACCGCCAACAAGGTCGGCGCCACCGCGCTCGCCCTCGACGTCACCGCCCCCGACGCCGCCGAGAAGCTCGCCGAGTTCGCCACCGGGCGCTTCGGCGGCATCGACATCGTCGTGCACAACGCCGGCATCACCCGCGACAAGCTGCTCGCCAACATGGACGAGGGCCGCTGGAACTCGGTCCTGAACGTGAACCTGGCTGCGCCGCATCGGATCACCGAGGGCCTGGTCGCCAAGGGCGCGCTGCGCTCCGGCGGCCGCGTCATCGACGTGTCCTCCATCGCCGGTATCGCGGGCAACCGCGGCCAGACCAACTACGGCGCGTCCAAGGCCGGTGTCATCGGCATGGTCAACGCCGAGGCCCCGAAGCTGGCCGAGAAGAACATCACCATCAACGCGGTGGCCCCCGGCTTCATCGAGACCGCCATGACCGCCGCCATCCCGCTGGCCACCCGCGAGGGCGGCCGCCTGCTGTCCTCGCTGCTGCAGGGCGGTCAGACCGTGGACGTCGCCGAGACCATCGCCTACTTCGCCTCCCCGGCGTCGAACGCGGTGAACGGCAATATCGTTCGCGTCTGCGGCCAGGCCATGATCGGAGCATGATGACCCAGACCATCAACCTCACCGAGGTGCCCAAGAACAGCGGCCTGTTCGTCAAGGCCGCCCTGGGCGCGCTGCCGGTGCCGGGTCTGTCCAACCGCAAGCCCACCCTGCCGGACCGCACGGTCCGGCTCGAGGGCTTCAAGGTCGATCCGGATCACCTGGCCGCCTACTGCCGGGCCACCGGCCTGCGCTTCGGCGACTCGCTGCCGCTGACCTACCCGTTCGTGCTCAGCTTCCCGCTGGCCATGCAGCTGGTCGTCGCCCGCGACTTCCCGTTCGTGGCCGTCGGCGCGGTGCACGCGGAGAATGTCATCGAGCGCACCCGCGAGATCTCGGTGGCCGAGCCGCTGGACTTCGAGACCCACATCGAGAACCTGCGCGAGCACCCCAAGGGGCTGCTGGTGGACGCGATCACCGAGGTGAACGTGGGCCGGGAACTGGTGTGGCGTCAGGTCACCACCTTCCTGCACCAGCAGCGCACCTCGCTGTCGGGCGGGCCCAAGCCGGAGCCCAAGCCCGACGAGGTTCCGCCGCCGCCGCTGAAGGCGCTGCGCGTCGATCAGAAGATGATCAACCGCTACGCCGCCGCCTCCGGCGACCACAATCCGATCCACACCTCCGCGCTGGGCGCGAAGGCCTTCGGTTTCCCGAAGCCGATCGCGCACGGCATGTGGTCGGCCGCGACGGTGCTCGGCGCGCTCGAGGGCCGGATCCCCGAAAAGGTCACCTACGGTGTGAAATTCGGCAAGCCGATCTTCCTGCCGTCCACGGTGAACCTCTACGCGGACCAGGTGTCCGGTGGGTGGGACATCTCCTTGAAGAACCCGAAGAAGGGCTTCCCGCACCTGACCGCTACGCTGCGCTGAAAGTGACGAGCGTCGTGTCACCCGGGAATTCGGGCGGAGCCACCTAGGCGGTCCGCCCGAAGGGGGTGATAGAGCCGCACACTGTTTCGAATACGGATGTCGCCACGCAGGGGTTTCTACATCCGGCCGGAACGGTGTGCGGCTCTTGAATTTTGAGAGCTGTTGAGCAGCATCAGCACGTCACCCAGCCAGGCCGGGGTCAGGCCCGAGTCCGGTCCGGCGGCGATGTGGTGGTCGGGGCGGACCAGCAGCGCCTCGCCCTCGGCCAGGCCCGCGTGCGCGGCGCAGTCGGCGGCGGGCAGGGCGTGCACGGCGAGGTCGATGCCGGTGTCGCGCTCGGCCTTCGCGGCGGCCTCGCGCCAGGCGCCGGCGGGGCCCGAGATCAGCAGCGTGAAGCCGGGACCGCACAGGTCGAGGGTGGAGACGGACAGCGCTCCGGCGTCGATCCACCAGTGCGGCATGCGGGTTCCGGTCTGCCCGTGCGGCGCGGACACCTGCGGGGACGGGGCGGGTGCGTCGAGCACGGCCGTCGAGGCGTAGCGGTAGCGGGTCATGATCGCGGACATGTCGAGTCTGCGGGCCAGGTCATCGGCATTGTCCGCGGTTTCGATGCCGTAGCGGGTCCGGAAATCGGTACCCAGCCGGGACTGCTCGACCGCCACCAGGGCGCGCGGGCGGCGTTCGGCCGCATAGGAATCCAGCAATGCCGGACCGGCCGTCCCCCGCAGCGTCGCGGCCAGCTTCCACACCAGATTATGGGCGTCGGCGACACCGGTATTGCCGCCGTAACCGCCCCACGGCGCATGCCGATGCGCGGCATCGCCGACCAGGAAGACGCGATCGCGGCGATACTCATCGGCAACGAAAGTGCCGGTGTCCCAAGCGCTTCGGGCCAGAATCTCGACGGCGATATCGGGCGCGCCGACCATGGCGCGAATCGCGGCCACGCAGCGTTCGTCCGGCCAGTCCGCCGGTGATTCGACGGCGGGGTCGTACTCGATGTGGAAGGACCATTCGTCGGTGTTGTTCTTGGACAACACGATTCCCCGCACTTCGGGGCCCGCGATCTCGCACTGGCTGAAGCCGCGGCCCTCCAGCAGGGCGGTGAGATCGGTGCGGGCGAACACATTCAGGTAGTGGTGCGTGGGCGGCGACTCGGTCCCGGTGATGCCCAGCGCCCGCCGGATCGGGCTGCCCGCACCGTCGGCCGCGATCAGATAGTCCGCGCGCAGCACCGACCGCTCACCCGACGCATCACGCAGCACCGCGGTGACGCCGTCGGCGTCCTGCGCGAATTCGACCAGCTCCGTGCCGAATCGGAGATCACCACCGCATTCCCGGGCGGCCTCGGCTAGCACCGGCTCGAGCTGCACCTGCGGCAGGAACACGAACTTCGCCGGGCTCGGATCCATGGCGGTGATGGCCGCGTGCATTCCGGACATGTCCAGCGATTCGGCGGTCCGCACCGACTCACCGGTCCACGCCCCGCCGAAGGACCCGGCCCGCAACGCGTTCGCCGCCGCGGCCTGAATCCTCGCCTCCATCCCGCCCTGGCGATACATCTCGCCGGTGCGGGTGTGCAGCCCCCGCGAGCGGGGCAGCGGCGAGGCCGCCGTCCGCCGCTCCACCAGAACGTAAGGGATGTCCTGGAATTCGAGGAACAGCGCGGCGGACAGGCCCACCAGACCGCCGCCGACCACCAGGACCGGAACATGTGCCGTTGTCATGTCCCCAGGATGCGAACCCCCGCTTGCGCGCCCCTTGCACCGCGATCACACGCCACTGGCCGGGCCCGTGCCGCGGTGCCTACAGTCAGCAGTCGCAACCGCAGTCGCAGCAGTCGCCGCACTCGCAGCAGCCATCGCAATCGCAGCAGTCTCCGCAGTCGCAGCAATCGCAATCGCAATCGCACCGATTGACCCAGGCATCCTTGCGCTGACCGCTGCACGGGCGCGTATGCGTTGCGCAACAGGCGTATCCGGTGCAGTACTGGGTGCAGATGATGCCGAGCCCCTCGAACAGGTTGGGGCCCTGCGGCGGGCCCGGCGGCTCCAGACCGGGTTGCGGGGTGAACGGCGCACCCGGTTGCCACGGCTGCTGACCGCGCGCGCCGGAGTCGCCGCTCTCGAACAGCCCCGGACGGGTTTCGGTGAGAGTGGCGACGGTGCCCGCCGAGGCCGACCCCGAACCGGTCGGTGAGGTGCGACAGGCGCGGGTGGTACACGTGTGCGCGATGCCCGCGGCGCGGCCGAGTTCGCGCACCACGCCGTGCAGCGGGTCCAGCAGGCTCCAGCGGATGGTGGCGGCGCGGTCCAGGGCGACGCTCGCCAGCGCCGCGCGCAGCAGCGAATTCGATTCGGCCACCAGGGCATGCGCCCGCTCCGGCGAGGTATCGGTGGCCGTCAGCGGGTTGAAGCGGCCGCGCGCACGGTCGGAGTCGAGATCCTCCAGCGCGTCGGCCAGATGTGCGATGCGGCCGAAATGCCATCCGGCCTCGCGCAGGGCGTGCGCGTTCTCGGGCCGGTCGGCCAGCATCGCGGTGTGCGCGAACAACTCCGCGGCGCACAGCTGAGTGGGCGCGGTCAGCTCCGCGAGGGTGCTGCCGGGCGAATTCTCCAGTCGGAGCTGGGATTCGATGGCGGCGATGAGCGGTTCGACATCGAGGCCCAGCGGTGCGGCGGTCGCCCGGGCCCGGGCATCCCACCGGGTCGAGACGCGGGCGAGGGGACGGCGGGCCAGCTTGCGGGTGTCACCGTCGTCGATGTGGTCGCGAATCTTGGCCGCGCCCAGCAGCAGTGACGCGGTCGCGGCCAGCCGGACACCGGGGGCGTCGGCGGCCACCACCGAGGCCCGCCGCATGCCCCGCAACGGGCAGGGCCCGGCGGCGGTCCGGGCGGAGGGCCGCGATTGCTGTGCCTCGGTGAGGATCTCCAGCACGATGGCATCGGTATTGGTCGCCGCCCGCGCCAGCTGACCGTGTCCGTCCCGCAATCCCAGGCACAGCCCGCACATGTGCGTCTGCCACGCCGACGGGTCGATCCCGTGCCGTGCCGCGCTGTGCGCGCACGGCTTGAGCAAGCCGAACACCTGTATCCCCGTTCCCCGGCCGCAGCCGTCCTGCGAAGTAGCTCGCAGCGACTCTAATTCAGGGAACGACCACGAGCTTGCCCGCAGCTTTACGGTCTTCCGCAGCCGCGGGGTGTCAGACCTGTTCGGCCTTCTTCTTGTTGCCCGACAGACCGCGCCAGGCGAGATCGTCGAGCAGGTCCACGGCCTCGGCCATCTCGATCTGTCCGCTGGCCACCCGGTCGGCGATGGCCTCGCCGGCGCCGATGACGGCGACCGAGACGACCTCGAAATTCGTGCCGGGCTCGGCGTACTTGGCGCTGGATTCCAGCAGCTTGGCGGTGAGCTCGATGACCCGGTCGCGGCTGTTGGAGATCTCCGAGGCGAAGGGCTGCTGGCCCAGGGCCTGCCGGTAGAGGACCTGCCAGGACAGGCGGTTCTGGTCGACGTAGGTCAGGAAGGCCTCGAGGCCCGCGCGCAACTGCTCGTGCGGGGTGAGCTTGGGGTTACCCGCGACCGCGACCGCCTCGATGAAGCGCATGGCCTCGCGGTGGATACACGCCCGGAAGAGCTCGTCCTTGGACCCGTAGTAGAGGTACAGCATCGGCTTGGAGATCTTCGCCTCGGCGGCGATGGCATCCATCGAGGTGTCGTGGTACCCCTTGCGCGAGAAGACCTCCACGGCGGCGTCGAGCATCTGCTGCTCGCGCACCGCGCGAGGAAGCCGTTTCGTTCCGCCTGCCATTCACACTCCTAAGCCCGGACAGTCGACGCCCTTGTGGAGTGTCGAAGTCCTTATCTTACTCCATGGTAAGTTCCGCGAGCGCGAATTGCCGTTGATTTGCCGAGGCATAGCGGTTGGCCTTGCCGGAGATCAGCAGAGCGGCGCGGAGCCCTTGAACTTTGCCACGCGCAGCACCGACTTATCCACTTGGGTTCCCGGCAGACGGCCACTCTTGACCGCTTCCTCGAGCCGATCGAGCACCTTCGGGACCGCATCGGTGGTGATCCACAGGGCATTGTCGGCCCCCGCGACCAGCGCTGCCTCGACCGCCTCCTCGATGTTCATCCGATTGGTGATGGCCGCCATGCCGCTGAGATCATCGGTGAAGATGACCCCCTCGAAGGGTGCTGCGCCATAGCCGGTGCCCTCCCGGAGCAATTTCATGACCTCCGGGCTGATGCTGGCCGGAACATTCGGAGTGGTCAGTCCGGGTACGTCCAGATGCCCGACCATGACCGCCGCGCCCGAGTCGACCAGCTGCCGGAACGGCACCAGATCGGTGTCCTGCATCTGATCCAGCGGCGGCGTGCGCACCGCACCGGTGTGCGAATCGCCCGAGCCGGATCCGTGGCCGGGGAAGTGCTTCATCACGCTGCCCACCCCGGCGTCCTTCAGCGCCCGGATGAACGCGCCCGCGTACTGCGCCACCACCTCCGGCTTGTCGGAGAAGGAGCGGTCGCCGATCACCGAATCGTCGGGCTGGCTGGTGACGTCCACATCCGGCGCGAAGTCCACGGTGATGCCCAGCGCCTTGAGCTTCTTCGCCCGCTCCAGGCTGAAGGTGTAGAACTCCTCCGGGCTCATGGTCTGCGCGATCACCTTGGCCGAGGGCGCGACCCCGATCAGGTCCTTGGCCCGCGAGACCCGCCCGCCCTCCTCGTCGATGGTCACCATGAGCGGAATCCGCGACGCCTGCTGCACCGCCTCGACCTGATGCTGCGCCAGCATGGCCTTATCGGTCCAGCTCCCGATGAAAATGCCGCCCACCTGCTCGGTCTTCACCACATTCGCGGCATCCGCCTGACCCGTGACCCCGACAGTGAGCAACTGCGCCAGCTTCTGCCGCAACGTGAACTGCGACAGGTACATGGCCCCGCAATCCCCTTGCGTCGGAGTGGTTGTCGGCGCCGTGGTGGTGCTGCTGGGCGCTCCGGTACTGGTCGAGGCCGATTCATTGGACGAGTTCGAGCCACTGGAACAGGCGGTCAGCGTGAGTGCGGTCACCGCGACGACGATCCCCGGAACAAGGCGCATGCCCCCGACGGTAGCCGACGTGCCCGCCGCGCCGAGTCATTGGCGAACCGCCGGGAGTTGTTTGTCCGTTTGTTGTTTCGGCTGTCCCGTCTACTGTTTCGGCAATTCGTGGTGGCCGCCGAAGGCCTGGCGCATGGCGGAGAGGACCTTGTCGGCGTAGAGGGATTCGCCGCGGGACGCGAAGCGCTGGAACAGGGCGGCGGAGAGGACCGGGGCGGGGACGCCCTCGTCGATGGCGGCGTCGAGGGTCCAGCGGCCCTCGCCGGAGTCGGAGACGCGGCCGCCGAAGGAGTCGAGGTTGGGGTCGGCGTGCAGTTCGGCGGCGGTGAGGTCGAGCAGCCAGGAGGCGACCACCGAGCCGCGACGCCAGACCTCGGTGACCTCGGGGACGTCGATGTCGTATTGGTAGTACTCGGGGTGTTCGAGGGGGGTGACCTCGGCGGAGTGCTCGCTGTCCTGGTGCTTGCCGACATTCGCCTTGAACAGGATGTTGAGGCCCTCGGCGTAGGCGGCCATGGCGCCGTACTCGATGCCGTTGTGCACCATCTTCACGAAATGGCCCGCGCCCACCGGGCCGCAGTGCAGGTAGCCCTGTTCGGCGGTCGACGGCGTGCCGGTGCGGCCGGGGGTGCGCGGCGCGGCATCCACGCCGGGCGCGATGGACTTCAGCAGCGGATCCAGGTGGGCGACGGTGTCGTTCTCGCCGCCGATCATCAGGCAGAAGCCGCGCTCGAGCCCGAAGACACCACCCGAGGTGCCGATATCGACGTAGTGAATGCCCTTGGGGCGCAGTGTCTTCGCGCGCGCGATGTCCTCGTGGTAGCGGCTGTTGCCGCCGTCGATGATGATGTCGCCGGGTTCCAGCAGCTCGGCCAGGCTGTCGATGACCGCGCCGGTCGCGCCCGCGGGGATCATCACCCACACCACGCGCGGGGTGTCGAGCATGGCCACGAATTTCGGCAATTCGGTGCTGCCCTGGAAGTTTTCCCCGAGTTCGGCGGAGAGCGCGTCGATGTTCTCGATGTGGCGCTCGCAACCAACCGCGGTGTGCCCGTCGCGCACGATGCGGCGCACGATATTCGCGCCCATCCGGCCCAGTCCGATCATCCCGAGCTGCATAGGTGTCTCCTCGCCTCGTCCGGTCCCCGGTCCGCCCCTATTGTCCCAATCGAAGATTGCGAATCTTTTTCCGATTGGATGGAACGGTGTGTAACGCCCTGAAACCGGTATCGATAGAAGGGGTGGCTCCGTGCTGTTGCCAGACCCCCGACCCGGCAACCGCACGGAGCTCTTTTACTGTCCCCGGTTATCGTTGCAGAAGATTTGCTGACCGCTGGGGAGGATGTTCGTGACCGAGGGAAGTTCCGGCGTACAACGGCTTCTGAATTCGAATGCGACCCGTCGCGCGGGAATCGCTGCCGGTGTGCTGATGGCCGCCGCCGGAATCGGATACGTGGTCGACTGGTCATTGTCGTCCGGGCATGTCCCGCGTGGCACGCAGGTTGCCGGAGTCGATATCGGCGGTATGGACCGTTCCGCCGCGCGCGCCGAGCTGCGGGCGGCACTCGATCAGCGTGTGGCACAGCCGCTCACGGTGCGCACCGGGGATATCACCGTCGATCTGGTGCCGCGGGACGCGGGGGTGAGCGTGGATTGGGACGGCACCTGGGCGCGGATCGGCGGGCAGCCGAAGAATCCCTTCACCCGGATCGCGTCGTTCTTCACCACCCGGGAGCTCGAGCCCGTGGCCGCGATCGACGCCACGGCGCTGGACCGGGAGCTGGCGGCGCTGCGCGCGCACGACCGGCAACCGGTCGAGGGCGGGATCGTTTTCGACGGCGCCCGGCCGGTTCCGGTGCGCCCGATACCCGGCCGCGTGCTCGATGTCCCGGCCGCGCGCACCACCCTGTCCGAGCACTGGGCCGATGGATCGATCCTGGAACTGCCGGTGGTGGAGACCCAGCCGCATGTGCGCGCCGATGCCGTCGACCGGGCGCTGAAGCAGATCGCCGAACCCGCCGTGAGCGCACCCGTCACCTTCACCGGGCAGGGCGGCGACGCCACCCTCGAACCCGACCGGATCGCGGCGGCGCTCTCGTTCCACGCGAACGACCAAGGCGGACTGGACCTCTCGACCGATGCCGAGGCGCTCACCGCGACGCTGGCCCCGCAGCTCCAGCCCACCGAGATACCGCCGCAGGACGCCGGTTTCGACCTGTCCGGTTCCCGCGCGACCGTGAAACCCGCCGTGGTCGGCCGTCTCGTCGACTGGGGCAAGACCTTCGAAGGCCTTCCCGCGGTGCTGGTTTCGCCCTCGAATCGTTCGAAAGCCGTGGTGTACCAGCAGGTTCAGCCCAAGCTGAGCACCGAGGACGCCGACAAGCTCGGTGTCGTCCAGCCGGTCGGCTCGTTCACCACCGGCGGCTTCAGCGGTCCCTCCGGAGTGAACATCCGCGTGATCGCCCGCAAGGTCGACGGCGCCGTGGTGAAGCCCGGAGAGACCTTCTCGCTCAACGACTTCACCGGTCCCCGCGGCACCGCGGAGGGCTACGTGGAATCCGGCATCATCAACAACGGCCGCCCCTCCACGGCCGTCGGCGGCGGCATCTCCCAATTCGCCACCACCCTCTACAACGCCGCCTACTTCGCAGGCCTCGAGGACGCGGGCCACACCGAGCACAGCTACTACATCTCCCGCTACCCCGCAGCCCGCGAGGCCACCGTCTTCGACGGCGCGATCGACCTGAAGTTCCGCAACAACACCCCCTACGGCATCGTCATCGACACCGCCGCCGACGATTCCTCGGTCACGGTCCGCCTGTGGAGCACCAAAACCGTTGAGGTCGAATCCATCACCGGCGACCGCACCAAGCCCACCGACCCCAAGACCGTCACCCTCCCCAAGGGCAAGGACTGCATCGCCTCCGACGGCGCACCCGGCTTCACCACCTCCGACACCCGCGTCATCCGGGATGCCAAGACGGGCAAGGAGATCTCCCGCAAGACCCGCACGGTGAAGTACGACCCCATCCCGGTCGTCAAGTGCGAATGACCCCCGCGAGCAGGCGGTCGACATGCCCGGCCGCCTGCTCCGGGTCGAGCTCACGGTCGGTGAGCAGCCGGTACCAGAACACGCCGAACAGCTGATCGGCGACGTGCTCGGCGTCGATCTCCGCCGGCACCTGCCCGCGCTCGACGCCCCGGTCCAGCAGCTGGACGACGACCGCGCGGCGTCCGGCCGCCCACTCCCCGAAGGGCCCCGCGAATCCGGGATCCAGCTGCGCCTCCGCCATCAGCCCGCGAAGTGCCTTGACCCGCACCGGATATGAGCCGATCCCGTACAGCCGGGCGGTGAATTCCACCAGATCGGCGCGGATATCACCGGTATCGGGCACCGGCATGCGCTGTTCGACGATCCCCCGGTACGCCTCCATCACCAACTCGGGCTTGGATTTCCACCAGCGGTAGATCGTGCTCTTGGCGACATTGGCCTGCTGCGCAACGCCTTCCATGGTGATGCGCCGGTAGCCGATCTCCTCCAGCAGCTCGGCCGTGGCGGCGAGCACGGCATCGTGGGCGTCCTGGCTGCGGACCCGGCCGCCGGTGCGGGCGGGGCGATCGGTCGTGGGCATGGGGTCACGGTAGCAGCGCTCTTGACGCCAATCGAATCGAAACGTAGCGTTTCGATTTATGAGCACGATCGTCGTCTCCCACGGCTACGCGATGACCCCCGAAGACCACTGGTACGGCTACCTGCGCACGGAACTGCCGGGCGACGAGGTCCGCATCCCCGCCCTGCCCGAACCCACCGAACCCGTTGCTGCCGACTGGCTCTCGACGCTGCAGAAGCAGCTCATCGACGTCGACCCCGCCGACACCGTCCTGGTCGGCCACAGCCTCGGCGGCGTCAACCTGCTGCGCCTGCTGCAGCGCCACGACACCGAAACCCTGGGCCCCTTCGCGGGTGTCGTGCTGGTCGCCTCCATGGCGGGCGAGGTCGGCTACGACGCCCTGGCCCCGTTCTTCGAGGGCGGCTTCGACTGGCCCCGAATCCGCCGCGCCGCCAAGTCCTTCCGCATCCTGCACGCCGCGAACGACCCGGTCACCGGCGCGGCGACCCCTGACCACATCATGAAATTCGTAACCGAATTGGGCGCGACCGCCACGGTCACCCCCGAGGGCGGCCACTTCCCGAGCACCGGCGACACCGCCACCGAACTCCCCGAGGCCCTCCGCCTCGTCCGGGAAGTCTTGTCCCGATAAAAGGAATGGGGCCCGGGTATCTACCCGGGCCCCATCCTTATTCAGCTTTCACGGGGTGAAACCCCTTGCGCCGTCGCGTCAGAAGGCGGCTTCGTCCAGCTCCATGATGTCGTTGTCCAGGTTGGACAGGACGGTGCGGATGGAGGTCAGCTCCGGCAGCACGTTGCGGGCGAAGAACTGGGCGGTGGTGATCTTGCCCTGGTAGAAGGGCTCGGTGGAGCCGTTGTCCAGCGCGTTGATCGCGACCTCGGCCTGCGCCAGCAGCAGCCAGCCGATGATCAGGTCGCCGACGGCCAGCAGGAAGCGGACCGAACCCAGGCCGACCTTGTAGAGCTCCTTCGGGTCCTGCTGGGCGGCCATCAGGTGCCCGGTCAGGGTGGCGGCCATGCCCTGGACATCCTCGAGGGCGGTGGCGAGCAGCTTGCGCTCGGCCTTCAGGCGGCCGTTGCCACCCTCGCGCTCGATGAACTTCTGCACCTGGCCGGCCACGTGGGCCAGCGCCACGCCGCGGTCGCGGGCGATCTTGCGGAAGAAGAAGTCCTGCGCCTGGATGGCGGTGGTGCCCTCGTACAGCGAGTCGATCTTGGCGTCGCGGATGTACTGCTCGATCGGGTAGTCCTGCAGGAAGCCGGAGCCACCGAAGGTCTGCAGCGAATCGGTCAGGTACTGGTAGGCCCGCTCGGAGCCGACACCCTTGACGATCGGCAGCAGCAGGTCGTTGACGCGAAACGCGGTGTCGGCGTCGGCACCCGAGACCAGCTCGGCGATATCGGCGTTCTGGTGCGCGGCGGTGTACAGGTACACGGCGCGCAGGCCCTCGGCGTACGCCTTCTGCATGGCCAGCGAACGACGCACGTCCGGGTGGTGGGTGATGGTGACGCGCGGGGCGGCCTTGTCGGTCATCTGGGTCAGGTCGGCGCCCTGGACACGGGTCTTGGCGTACTCGAGCGCGTTCAGGTAACCGGTCGACAGGGTGGCGATGGCCTTGGTGCCCACCATCATTCGAGCGTTCTCGATGACGTCGAACATCTGCGCGATGCCGTTGTGGACCTCGCCGACCAGCCAGCCCTTGGCGGGCACGCCGTGGCCGCCGAAGGTGACCTCACAGGTGGCCGAGACCTTGATGCCCATCTTGTGCTCGACGTTGGTGACGAACACGCCGTTGCGCTCACCCAGGGTCTGGGTGTCGAAGTCGAAGTGGAACTTCGGCACGTAGAACAGCGACAGGCCCTTGGTGCCCGGGCCGGCGCCCTCGGGGCGGGCCAGTACCAGGTGCATGATGTTCTCGAACAGGTCGTCGGAGTCACCCGAGGTGATGAAGCGCTTGACGCCCTCGATGTGCCAGGAGCCGTCCTCCTGCTGGATCGCCTTGGTGCGGCCGGCGCCGACGTCGGAGCCCGCGTCGGGCTCGGTCAGCACCATGGTGGCGCCCCAGTTGCGGTCGGCGATGATCTGAGCCCACTTCTTCTGCTCATCGGTGCCGTTGTTGTAGAAGACCTGCGCGAAACCCGCACCGGCGGCGTACATCTGGGCGGGCGGGTTGGAACCCAGCACCATCTCACCCAGCGCCCAGCCGACGACGGAGGGGGCGCCCAGGCCGCCGAGCTCCTCGCGGACCGGCACCTTGGACCAGCCGCCGTCCTCGAGGGCGCGGTAGGACTTCTTGAAGGATTCGGGGAGCTTGACCGTGTGGGTCTCCGGGTCGAACACCGGCGGGTTGCGGTCGCCGTCGACGAACGAGTCGGCCAGCGGGCCCTCGGCCAGGCGGCGGACCTCGTTCAGCATCTCCTTGACGGTGTCGGCGTCGAGGTCGCCGTAGGCGCCCGCGTCGAGCAGCTTCTGGATGCCCAGGAACTCGAAGAGGTTGAACTCGAGGTCGCGAACGTTGCTCTTGTAGTGACCCATGGTCGTACTCACTCTCCATTGAGATGGGTGCGGTTCGGTGTGTGCCGTTCCCGCCCGTTAGGTCTCCACCGGGTAGACACCGTAAAGCAGCGCTACTGGCGGGTAACTTATGCGCCATGTTACCGGCCGGTAGGGGGGTCGCCAAGGTCAACGGGGCCGAATGTGACTGAAAGCACGCGAGTTGCCCGGGCCCGGGGTTCCGTTGAGCCCGTGAGGATCCCGTTGTCGCAGCTAGGGGAGCCGCGGGGAGATCGATGCCGGTGGGACATGAGTCCCTCGACACAGCGGCGGGGCGGGAGTAAGCAAACGCCCCGCTGCTGGTTAGCGTGGTCGCATGCGCATCGAGACGAGTGCCGGACCGGCGGAGGTGGAGCTCGACCGACCGGGGCGGAACAAGCCCGGATTCCTGCTGCTGCTCACCCACGGTTCCGGCGGCGGCGTCGATGCGAAAGATCTACTGGCCGTACGGGATTCCGCTGTCGCGCAGGGCGGCGCGGTGGCGCTGGTGACACAGCCCTACCGGGTCGCCGGGCGGCGCGCGCCGGGCAAGGCCGAGGTGCAGGACGCGGCCTGGCTGGAGATCGTCGCGGCCCTGCGGAAGAAGGTGCGCGGGGTGCCGCTGATCCAGGGCGGGCGCAGCAATGGCGCGCGGGTGGCATGCCGGACCGCGCGCGAGGCGAAGGCCGCGGGCGTGCTCGCCCTGTCGTTCCCGCTGCATCCGCCGGGCAAGCCGGAGAAGTCCAGGCGCGAGGAACTGCTGGCGCCCGGTGATATCGAGGTCGTCGTGGTCAACGGGGCGCGCGACCCGTTCGGCATTCCGGAAGCCGCCGACGCCACCGAGGTGCATGTCATTGCGGGACAGGCGCATTCGTATCGCGCCGGGTTCGACGAGATCGTCGCCGCGGTGACGCCGTGGCTGGAGCGCTGGTCCGCGAAGTGAGGGTCGGCTAGAAGAGGTCCAGCGCGGGCGGCTGCGGGACGCCGCCCAGGGCGGGCTCCTCGGCCGGGGGTTCCGGAATCGGCTTGGTGGCCACCACCAGGGCGTCGATGGCGTCGCGGTGCTCGGTGGGGCGGTGCACGCGGTCGGCGACCCGGATGCGGATCTCGGGTTCGGCCGGGGCGAGGTCGGCGAGGATGTCGGCGGGGGTGAAGGTCAGGGCCGGATTCTGTTCGCCGCCATAGCCTTCCGCCAGATTGAGGGTGTCATTGCCGATGACCAGCAGGGTGGCCCCCGGGGAGAGCATCTCGACCGCGTGCAGCAGCAGGGCGCGGCGCTCGTCGGCGGGCAGGTGCAGGAAGGCCATGAGGATCAGCTCGTACGGGCCGGTGAGGTCGGCCGCGTCGAGCGTGTTGACGTTGGTGTGGACCCAGCGGATGCGCCCGCGCACCGAGCGCGACAGCCGCGAGGCGACGGTGCGGCCCTTGTCGATTCCGGTCTGGGAGAAGTCGACGGCATCCACCTGCCAGCCGTGGGTGGCCAGCCACAGCGCATTGCGGCCCTCACCGCAGCCCAGATCCAGCGCGCGCGGCAGCTCGGGCCGGGGCTCCCCGATCCCGAGTCCGGCGGTCGGTACCCGCCGCTCCAGTCCGAAGACCTGCTCGACCACCGTCTCGTTCGGAGGTGCGCCCCACACCAATTCGGTAGCGGCGTAGTGCTCGTCCCATTCGGCGGCATCCATGGGCACGAGTCTAGGAGCGTCGCTGGTTACAGGGTCGTGTGCATGAGGAGCACGTTGTACTGGGAGTGGACGGTCGTGAGGAAGTAGAGGTCACGGCCGGTTTGGTAAGGGAAGATGAACGGCGCGTAGGCCGATGGCAGTTCCCGTGTATCGATGAGCACCGAGGGCGCGCTCCACGGACCCTCCGGGCTGGGCGAGGTGTACATGACCACCGAGTTCCAGGGATCGGTGGTGAGCATGATGTATTGGCCCAGATAGTCGTTCCACTGCACGGACATCTCCGCGATGCCGCCGCCGATGACCGGCTTCGCCGCGTTCACGTCCTTCTGCCACTTGCCGCCGTCCCAGTATTCGTACGCGCCCATATCGGTCACGGCCGGCTCGGGCACGCGCGCGACGAAGGCCGGGTGGTTGCGGCCGGATTCGGTGCCGAACTCGTAGAGGAATCCGTCGCGCTTGACGAAGGCGTTCATCTGGAAGTTGCCGTTGCCGCCGTCGTCGGGGCGGCGGGTGGCGGGCAGCTCGACCCAGTTCTCGCCATTGTCGCCGGATACCGCGAGGCTGGAGTAGTTGGTCGTCCACTCGCCCGGTTCGTCCCAGGTCTTGACCGACATGAGGCTCATGACCTGGGTGGGGCCCACCGAGATGGCCGCGGTCGGAATGCGGCTGATCTCGATGAAGGGGATCTTCGGGCTGGGGATGAGATCGCGCGCCTGGCCGAAGATGTCGCGCACCACGGAATCGAAGTAGATGCCGTTGGCCGGGTTCTGGGTGTGCGAGCGCACCAGGATGTTGGAGCGCCAGGCCCAGGTGCTGCCGACCAGCAGGTTGGGCAGGCCGAGCCCGGCGGTGTCGCCGAACGCGGTGAGCATCTCACCGTTGCCGTTGTCCCACATGATGCCGAGGTCGGTGCCGAGGACGTTGTAGGCCTGGGTGTTGTTGGGGCTGGCCATGCCCGTGACCTGGAAGACCGCCTTGGTGCGGCCGGGCAGCTGCGGCAGGCCGTTGGTGCCGTTGAGCACCGGAATCGGGTTGATCGCGTTGGGGTTGGCTGCGGCCGGCGTTGTCACGGTAAGGAGCAAGGCCGTGGTACCTGCGAGCGCGGACAACAGCAGGGGGGCGGCTTTGTTCAATGCGGTGCGTCCTCCGGGTCTCGCCGAATAATGCGCGGACCACACCGTATGTGACGGGCCGCACAATGCGTTCGACTCGTTGGCAAAGTGTGAAAATGCTAACAGCGGGCCCCGAATTCTGGGGCTTGCAAACCGAATTGTTTGCCGTGAGTTGGCTTACACCTCTTTGGTACCACGATTCAGCGCCTGGCGGATGATCAGCGGTAGCTGTGTCGCACGCTCGATCGCGAGGGTCCGGCGTACCGAGGACTGCCAGGTGCGATCGAACAGCCGCTTCGCGCTCGCCACCGCGTGTTGCGGGCGGGACGCGATCCGGTCGGCCAGCTTCTCGGCGGCGGCCAGCGGGTCCGCGGAGACCTCGGTGACCAGGCCGATGCGCTCGGCGTAGGCCGCGTCCACCGGGTCGGCGGTCATGGTGAGCAGCAGCGCCTGATCGATACCGATGAGCCGGGACAGCGTGGCCGCGCCGGTCATGTCCGGGATCAGCCCGTGCTTGACCTCCATCACCGAGAATTCGGAATCCGGTGTGGCGAACCGGAAATCGGCGGCCAGCGCGATCTGCAGGCCGCCGCCGTAGCAGCGGCCGTGCACCACGGCGATCACCGGCTGCGGCAGTCGCCGCCACGCCCAGCACGCCTCCTGGAAGGTATTGGTGCCGCGCCACGGCAGCGGGATGAAGTTGCGGACCACGTCGAGCGGATTGCCCATGGCCTTGGCGACATCGAGGCCGGAGCTGAAACTGGGTCCGTTGCCGGACAGGATGACGGTGCGGATGTCCTTGCGCTGCTCGATCACCCGCGCGACCCGCACCAGCTCGTTCAGCATGTCGATGGTCAGCCCGTTGTGCTTGTCGGGGCGGTCCAGGGCCACATACGCGCGGTCGCCGTCGACGGTGAGGGAAACGTTGTGGCTCATGGTCTTTCCTTGTCGGAGCTGGTCGAGGGGCAGGATCAGAGCTGGTCGAGGAGCAGGCGGGCGCAGCCGGCCGGGTCGTCGTAGAAGGGCGTGTGGCCGCTGCCGTGCAGCGTGACATGCCGCGCGCCGGGCAGGACGGCGCGGGCGCGCCGGGCCTGGGTGGCGTACGTGAGCAGAATGTCACGATTGCCCCAGGCGATGGTCATCGGGATGCCGTCGAAGGCGGTCCGGTCGGGGAGCCGGAAATCGGTGAAGGAGGCCAGCGCCGCATCGAAACCCTCCGCGCCGAGCAGGCCCTCCACGGTGTCCACGGCCACCCGCGGGTCGAGCGCCCAGGGCTTGCCGAACACCAGGCCGAGGAAAGTGGAACGGCCCGCGGCATTTCCGAACAGGGTGGGGACGGCCGGATGCAGCACCTTGGTGAGCTGCTTGGCGCGGCCCAGCGCCTGCTGGCACCAGATCCGCCCGGGCGTGTCCCAGAACGCGATGGGGGAGAACGCCGTGACCGAACGGGCCAGGCCGCGCGCGGCCAGATCCAGCACGATGCCGCCGCCCATGGAATTGCCTGCCAGATGCGGGTTTTCGAGGCCTTCCGCGGCGAGGAAGTCGACCAGTGCGTCGGCGAGGGTGGAGACCGTGGTGTGCGGCAGCGGTTCGCTGCCGCCGAAACCGGGCAGGTCGACGGCGATCACGTCGAAGGATTCGGCGAGCGTGCCGATGATCGGCTCCCACACCTGCCAGCGGCTGCCCACGCCGTGCACCAGCACGAGCGGATCCCCGCTGCCGGTGCGGTGGTGGTTCAACTTCGTCATTGCGCGACTCCCCACGAGACCCGATCCTGCCGGGTCTCACCCTACAGTCGTTGACACGTCGCCAACAGGACGGAAATCGGGGCTCCGGAAGTACGATAAAAGGTATGGCAACCCGGAAAGTGACGCTGTCGCTGGACGAGGCGGCCTGGTCCTATGCACAGGATGCCGCCGCCCGCGCGGGCATCTCGCCGTCGGCGTGGATCTCCCGCGCCGCGCGTCGTGAGGCCGTGCGGCTGGGTTTCGGCCCGGCGCAGGACCCGGTCGAACTCGCCGCGGCCGACGAGGCGGAAATGCGCGCCGCCGAGAAGGAGCTGCGTGCGCAGGGGTGAACTCTGGGTCTACCACCCGCACGGCACCACCCGAACCCGCACCATCGTTCTCATCTCCAGCGACGGCATCAACGAGTCGCCTCGGCCCTGGCTGATCGCGGCCGAGGTCGAGGCGGAGGATCCGCGCGACATCCTCGCCGTGCCCATTCCCGGCCACGGCTGGGTGCATGCCGGAAATCTGGGCCGCATCTATCGCGGCTGGCTGGACGAGCGGATCGACTCGGTCGACCACGAGACGGCCGAGCGAATCGACACAGCGCTGCGCGCGGCCATGGATCTGTGAGATCGTGCCTGCGGCAGTTTTCGTCCAGTTATTCGAGAGTCGAGGCCCCCGTGCGCATCTCCCTGTTCGCCGCCGCGCTCGTCGCGCTTCCCCTGCTGACCGCCTGTGGCGGCAGCGGTAGCGACAAGCCCGCCGATGTCAGCCAGGCGGACGTGTCCAAGGCGCTACAGGACGGTGGGCTCAAGGATGCCAAGCTCGCCGACTGCGCCGCGAAAATCTATGTGGATCAGGGTATTTCGCAGTCCGGGCTGCGCCTCATGATCAAGAACGACGCCAAGTCCGCGGCCGCGCAGGATCCGGAGTCGCTGGGCATGAGCAAGGAGGACGCGGACAAGGCCCGCTCCGCCACCACCAAGATCGTCACCGATTGCCTGAAGCAGCAGTAGTTTTCGATCTCCTCTTGTTAACCCTCGGGTGCCGGTGTGCAATCTCTGAATCGACCGGGATCGGCCCGGCATCCGGGAGGGACCACAATGCGGAAATCCGTCGTCGTGGCAGCGCTGCTGGCGCTGCCCCTACTGTCCGCCTGTAGCAACAGCCAGGAGGCGGCCACGCCCACGCCCACCGCGGCGGTGTCGGCCACCTCGGCCGCGGCCACCACCACGCCCGCGACCACGGTGTCCGGCGGGGCGACCACCAGCCCGGGCACGAGCCCCGGCGCGACTACGAGCCCCGGTGGCAGTGCCGCGCCGGGTGGCGGCCTGACCGCCGCGCAGATCTCGAAGGCCTTGCAGGACAAGGGAAACCTGAGTCAGACGACCGCTGACTGTGTGGCCAACATCTACATCCAGGAGGGCCTGTCCGACAGCGGCATCCAGAAGATCATCGACAGCGCCAACGGCACCAACCCGGCCAAAGTCAGCCTCGGTACCGACGACCTGATCAAGGCGGGGAAGGCCACCAAGCGCATCGCGACCGAGTGCTCCAAGTAGCGTCTGGCATGGAAAAAGCCCCCGCCTCGTGAGGCGGGGGCTTTTTTCTGAGCCGATGACGGGAATCGAACCCGCGCTACCTGCTTGGGAAGCAGGAGTTCTACCATTGAACTACATCGGCAGCGTCTTACTCGCGCTCGCGACTCTATCAGACGGTCTCCGACCCGATGCAACTCTTTACCGTTCCCGCTGGTCGAGGTCGGATTTTACGATCAAGTCCGCGCGTCGGGCGCGGCGCGCCGAAGATCGTCGAGTTCTTTCGCCGAAGCACCGAGTCTCGACTACGAGCGGTCGTAAACTGTCCCTCGGGTCGAAAACCCGTCCACCACAGGTAGTTTGGATGCGCTGAGCGTTTGCTGAAAATGCGCTAGGTGCTCCTGCTCGGCGGTCGAGGAGGACGTATGACCGCGGTGCCCGCTCGTGAAGTGCCCGAGCTCGAACCCTTGCGGCCTTATCCGCGGCGAATGGGCCCGAAGGGGTCCTTCCTGTGGAAGGCGCTCACCACCACCGATCCCAAGGTGCTCGGGATCATGTACACCTTCACGGCCGTCTCGTTCTTCCTGATCGGCGGCCTGATGGCGTTGCTGATGCGGGTGGAGCTGGCCCGCCCGGGCATGCAGTTCCTCTCCCCCGAGCAGTTCAATCAGCTGTTCACCATGCACGGCACGATCATGCTGCTGTTCTACGCGACACCGATCGTGTTCGGGTTCGCCAATGCGGTGCTGCCCCTGCAGATCGGCGCGCCGGATGTGGCGTTCCCGCGCCTGAACGCCTTCAGCTACTGGCTGTACCTGTTCGGCGCCACCATGGCTACCGCCGGATTCATCACCCCGGGCGGGGCCGCGGACTTCGGCTGGACCGCCTACATGCCGCTGGCCGAGCACGCCCCGGGCATCGGTGCGGACCTGTGGGTCATGGGCCTGGCGGTCTCCGGCATCGGCACCATCCTCAGCGGCGTCAACTTCGTCACCACCGTGGCCTGTCTGCGCGCCCCGGGCATGACCATGTGGCGGATGCCCGTCTTCACCTGGAACATCCTGGTGACCAGTGTGCTTGTGCTGCTGGTGTTTCCGATTCTGGCCGCGGCGCTGATGGCGATCGAGTACGACCGGCACCTGGGCGGCCACATCTACGATTCCTCCAACGGCGGCGCGATCCTGTGGCAGCACCTGTTCTGGTATTTCGGCCATCCGGAGGTGTACATCATCGCGTTGCCGTTCTTCGGCATCGTGACCGAGATCTTCCCGGTGTTCAGCCGCAAGCCGTTGTTCGGTTACACGACGCTGGTCTACGCGACGCTGGCGATCGGCGGCCTGTCGGTCGCGGTCTGGGCGCACCACATGTACGCGACGGGTTCGGTTCTACTGCCGTTCTTCTCGTTCATGACCTTCCTCATCGCGGTCCCGACCGGTGTGAAGTTCTTCAACTGGATCGGCACCATGTGGCGCGGACAGCTGACCTTCGAGACGCCGATGCTCTGGTCGGTCGGCTTCCTGGTGACCTTCCTGTTCGGCGGTCTGTCCGGGGTCGTGCTGGCGTCGCCGCCGCTGGACTTCCACGTGTCGGACTCGTATTTCGTTGTGGCGCACTTCCATTACGTGCTCTTCGGAACGATCGTGTTCGCCACGTTCGCGGGCATCTATTTCTGGTTCCCCAAGCTGACGGGGCGGCTGCTGGACGAGCGGCTGGGAAAACTGCATTTCTGGACGACATTCGTCGGCTTCCACACCACGTTCCTGGTGCAGCACTGGCTGGGTAATCAGGGCATGCCGCGTCGCTACGCGGATTACCTGCCCAGCGACGGATTCACCACGCTCAACACCATTTCCACCATCGGCTCGTTCATTCTCGGGTTCTCGATGATCACGTTCGTGTGGAATGTGTTCAAGAGCTATCGCTACGGCGAAGTGGTGACCGTCGACGATCCGTGGGGTTACGGCAATTCTCTCGAATGGGCCACCTCCTGCCCGCCGCCCCGGCACAACTTCTACGAACTGCCGCGCATCCGCTCCGAACGCCCGGCCTTCGAACTGCACTATCCGCACATGGTCGAACGCATGCGCGCCGAGGCGCACGCGACATGGGGGCTGCGCAAGCCGAAGCAGGTCACCGAGACCGGGCCAGTCGATTCGCCGACCGATCATTGACATACGCTCTTGCCCGTGCTGCTTTCAGATCGCGACATCCGCAAGGAAATCGCCAATGGGCGTCTCGGGGTCGAGCCGTTCGACGAGAAGCTGGTGCAGCCGTCGAGCATCGATGTGCGGCTGGACAGCCTGTTCCGGGTGTTCAACAACACCCGCTACACGCATATCGATCCCGCGCAGCGGCAGGACGAGCTGACCACGCTGGTCGAACCCGGCGAGGGCGAGCCGTTCGTGCTGCACCCGGGTGAGTTCGTGCTCGGGTCCACGCTCGAGGTGTGCTCGCTGCCCGACGATCTGGCCGGCCGCCTGGAGGGCAAATCCAGTCTGGGCCGCCTGGGTCTGCTGACCCATTCCACCGCGGGCTTCATCGATCCCGGATTCAGCGGGCACATCACCCTCGAACTGTCGAATGTGGCGAATCTGCCCATCACCCTGTGGCCGGGCATGAAGATCGGCCAGCTGTGCCTTTTCCGGCTCACCAGTCCGGCCGAGCACCCTTACGGCAGTGCCGCCGCGGGCTCGAAATATCAGGGGCAGCGCGGGCCGACGCCGTCGCGCGCCTACCTGAATTTTCCGGTCACCAAGTGAGTGGTGTTACGGGGTAAGGACGGCGGTTCACCGGCGCGCGTAAATCGGCCGCTGCCTGGACAGTTGACCGTCACTGGTGGCGCGAATACGCCGACCGGTGCGCGGGCTTACCGGGTGTACGGATGGCGCGCCACGTCGTAAGGTGACGGCGACAGTGTGTGGAAACGAGATGGGCATCAGATGAGTTCGGTTCTGGGAGTTTCGGTGGGGGCGGGCGCGGTTCGCGTCGCACGTCCGATCACCGATTCCGCCGAGCCCTTCGATGTGCAGGCGGTTCCGGTCGGGGAGCGGCGGGTCGACGAGCTGGCCGCGGATGTGATCGGCGCGGTGCTGGCCGCCGATCAGCGGATCAGCGCCACCGCCATCGCCTATCGCGACGAGAACCACGCGCGGGCCATCCGGGCCGAGCTGGCGCGGCGGCAGTTCACCAATTACGAACTGGTGCCCGATGTGGTGGCGGCGCTGGAATTCCTCGAATACTCCGGTGAGCTACAAGGTTTCGGCACGGTCGCCCTCTACGACCTGGGTGCGTCCGGTTTGTCCGTGACGGTGGTCGACACCGCCACTCGGCAGGTCTGCTTCAGCGAGCGCACCAGCGATATCAGCGGCGACTACCTGGATTCGCTGATCCGCGAACAGCAGATCGCCTCCGGGCGCATCGCGCATCCGCCGGACCACACCGGGCTGGCCGCGCTGGACGCGCTCTGCCGCCAGGCCAAGGAACAGCTCTCCAGCAGCAATGCGGTGGCCCTGCCCTCGACCGAGGGGCTGGTGTTGCTGTCGCAGGAGAATTTCGAGGCCCTCATCATGCTGGCCGTCGAATCCTCCGCGCGCATGACCCGCGATGTCATCCTGCGCTCCGAACAGCCGGTGCAGGCGGTCGCGCTGCTCGGTGGCTGCGCCCAGATCCCGCTGGTGGCAAGGGTTCTGCGGCGCTGGCTCGGCGTCCCGGTGATCGTGCCCGCCGCGCCCGACACCGTGGTGACCCGGGGCGCGGCCATGCTCGCCCGCCCGGTCATGCACCGGCCCGCGCCCGCGCCGTTCCCGGCGGCCGTGCACGAGCACACCCCGCCGCCGCCCGCGGCGGAGACCTCGCCCGCCTGGCTGAACGGTCCGGTCGCGGCGGAGAAGGTCGGCCGCCGCCGCGAGATCAGCCTCGCCGGTGTGGCGGTCGGCGCACTGGTCGTGGTGGCCGCCATCGGCGTCACCCTGGGCTGGGCACCCCAAGTCCTGGAACACGATTCGCAGCGCCAGGACGCCGTCACCAGCTCGGTCCCGACCACCACCACCCACTCGGCCGAACCCGCCACCGCCGCCCCCACCACCACCGACGCCACCAACGAGTCCCTGGCCGCACCCCCGCCCCGCGTCGCCGCCACCACGACCGAGGCCCCGACCACCACGGTCGGCCCCAACACCATCACGATCATCCCCGGCCTCCCACCGGTGATCGTCCCCACCTTGCCGCCCCTCTTCCCGGCCCCGCCCGCACAGGAGCACTGACGCAAGGGTTTTGATTCGCGTGCCGTACACGCCGAGTCCGCCCCGTCGACTGCCAGAAGGGGCGGACTCGGTGGGGCCGGCGCGCTCGGCGCCGGTGCGAGGACCGGCTGCGTTCAGTCCTCGCTTCCGGTTCCCACCGCCAGAGCTGTCGTGATAATCGCCGACAGGGGTGGGAGTTTGATGTCGCGCGCGGGCGGCGTCACCCAGTGACACCCCTCGCGGGTCCAGCGGCCCAGGCCGGTGGGCAGCATGACCGCGCTGCCGACCGCCGGAATGCCGATATCGAGGGTGTCGAGCACCTCCATGATCTGTGCGCCGGGCCGCGAATCCGGTTCGGCCAGCAGGCTCCAGCGGATCTGCCGGGCCAGCATGGGCGCGCCCTTGTGCCGCTGTTGCAGTGCGCTGCGGACCTTTTCGGCCCGCGCGACCGGCAGGTGCACCACCGCGATCTGCGCGGTGACGGGAAGCATGACGAATCCGCCGCGTTCGGTGACCGGTAGCCCGAACTCGTGCCGGTAGTAGGAAACCCAGTCATCGACTGTTCTGAGCTTGTCCGCGTTCACATCCCCGCCTCCTTCCCCTGACCACAAGGGTCGCCTGCCGGTGGCCGTCGTGAATACGCCCGTGCACTCGCCTTCCACTGCCTTTCCGCCGCCACTATTACCGATACGTATAACGCCTGGTACCTAAAAGGTTTCGGATGTGGTCGCGGCTTGTTTCCGCTCGTACCCTGGGTATCGGAGTTCGTTCGGAAGGGATGGCACCGTGGTCCGGCACTGGTCAGGCAAAGAGGCCCGGGCCCTCCGCGATGCCAAGCGCATGAGTATCCGGGAGTTCGCCGCACATCTGGGTGTGCACGAACGACTGGTCTCGAAATGGGAGGCCGGGGGCGATCGGGTGCATCCCCGTCCCATCAATCAGGCCGCCCTCGATACTTCCCTTGCCCGGTCCGACGATGTTGTGCGGGCACGGTTCGCGGCCTTGATCGACCAGCCCTCGAGCGACCGCCCCGCCGTTCCCGGTTTCGATGTGCGCCAAGGCGGTTCCGAGCTATGGAGCGGGATGCCCGCGCAGGCCAGTTATTCCAGCGACGCGGAACTGCTGGCACTCGTCGATACGGGTGCGATGAGGGGCGATGCGTTAGCGGCGATTTCGGAGAGGGATCTGATCATGGCGGCTGCCCATGAAGCAAGCGAGCACGCCGGCAGGGCGGAGAGCACCAATGTGGGTGCGACCATGTTGGAACAGCTCGACGCCGACGTCACTCGGATTGCCAACGAGTACGTCCACATGCCGCCGGTGCCGATGATGGTGGAGATGCTGCGGGTGCGGCGTCGGGTGTACCGGTTGCTCGAAGGCCATCAGCGTCCCGCTGATACGTCGCATCTGTACCTTTTGGCGGGTACTTTGTCCGGTCTGCTGGCGAATGCCAGCACCGATCTCGGTTATTTCGACGCCGCCGGCGAACAGGCCAGGGCCGCTTGGGCTTACGCCGAACTGTGCGAGCACAATCCGCTGCGCGCCTGGACCCGCGGCATGCAGGCCCTCATCGAATACCGTGCCGAGCGGCCCCGCCGCGCGGTGCTGCTGGCCCAGAGCGGGCACCGCTACGCCGAATCCGCGACCTCGCGGGTGCGGCTGCTCAACATCGAGGCCCGCATCTGGTCGCGGCTGGGCAGCACCCATGACACCGAACGCTGCATCCGCGCCGCCGACGACGCGCGCGACAGCGAGTCCAGCGACAACCTGCACGACGAGGTCGGGGGTGTGTTCGGGTTCAACCAGCCCAAGAGCCACTACTACGCGGGCGCGACCTACATCCATCTCGGGCAGGCCGAGCCCGCGCTGGACGCCACCAATCGCGCCATCGATCTCTATGTGAACGGGCCGACCGACAAGCGCTCCTACGGCGCGGAGTCGCTGGCCCGCGTGGACAACGCCGCCGCGCACCTGATCAACGGCAGCCTCGACGGTGCCGCCGCCGCCCTCGAGCCGGTGCTAGAGCTCGACGAGGACAAGCGCATCGCGCAACTCGAGGAGCGCCTGTCCGCCGTGCGGCAGCGCCTGGCCAGCCCGGAGTTCCGCGATGCGGGCGAGGCGCAGGACCTGGACGAAAGGATCGAGGAGTTCTGCGGCTCGACCGCCGCGCGCAGCGTACTGCCGCCCGATACAGCCCATTAAAGGTTCGCGGCGCGTCTCGATTCTGGACTGAGTGGAGCGGGGGAGCGAAGCGGAGGAGCGGAGGGAGGGAAGAATCGAGACTTCCAGCGCCGCGAACCCGCCCGGAGCGAAGCGGAGGGCAAATTAGATACTGCTTGGGTGAGCCCACAGAGTCACCTACCGCATCGGTCCCCGCGCGTCCTGGAGCAGTCGACGAAACTCCAGAACGTTCTCTATGAGATCCGGGGGCCGGTACACGCACACGCGGCGCGGTTGGAGTCCGAGGGACACCGGATTCTGAAGCTGAACATCGGCAATCCCGCGCCGTTCGGGTTCGACGCGCCCGACGTCATCATGCGCGACATGATCGCGGCGCTGCCCTACGCGCAGGGGTACAGCGAGTCGAAGGGCATCCTGCCGGCGCGGCGGGCCATCTTCACCCGCTACGAATTGGTGCCGGGCTTCCCGGAATTCGATGTCGACGACGTCTACCTGGGCAACGGCGTCTCCGAGCTGATCACCATCACCATGCAGGCGCTGCTCGACAACGGCGACGAGGTGTTGATTCCGGCGCCGGACTACCCGCTGTGGACGGCCATGACCTCGCTCGCGGGCGGCACCCCGGTGCACTACCTGTGCGACGAGTCCAACGGCTGGCAGCCGGACATCGCCGATATGGAATCCAAGATCACCGACAAGACCAAGGCGATTGTCGTGATCAACCCGAACAACCCCACCGGCGCGGTGTACTCCGCCGAGGTGCTGCAGCAGGTGGTGGACCTGGCGCGCAAGCATCAGCTGCTGCTGCTGGCCGACGAGATCTACGACAAGATCCTCTACGACGACGCCAAGCACATCTCGCTGGCCACGCTCGCGCCGGATCTGCTGTGCCTGACCTTCAACGGCCTGTCCAAGGCGTACCGGGTCGCGGGCTACCGCTCGGGCTGGCTGGTCATCACCGGGCCCAAGGAGCACGCGGGCGGTTTCCTCGAGGGCATCGATCTGCTGTCCTCCACCCGGCTGTGCCCGAATGTGCCTGCGCAGCATGCCATTCAGGTGGCGCTCGGCGGGCATCAGAGCATCGACGACCTGGTGCTGCCCGGCGGGCGGCTGCTGGAGCAGCGGGATGTGGCCTGGGAGAAGCTGAATACGATTCCGGGCGTCTCGTGCGTGAAGCCGACCGGTGCGCTGTACGCGTTCCCGCGGCTGGATCCGGAAGTCCATGAGATCCACGATGATTCGAAGCTGGTGCTGGATCTGCTGCTGCAGGAGAAGATCCTGATGGTGCAGGGGACCGGGTTCAACTGGCCGCATCACGATCATCTGCGCATCGTCACGCTGCCGTGGGCGCGCGACTTGTCGGTCGCCATCGAGCGATTCGGCAACTTCCTCGCGAGCTATCGGCAGTAGTTCCGGCTGAAAATACTCGATCGCGGGGTACATACGGGGTACGCTGGAGTACCGGCGCGCGTTCCGGTGTACCCCTTCTGACCTGCGCGGATCCGGCTCTGTCCACTCCTGGACATCCCCTAATGATGCCGATGGCGCAGGTGGGACCCTGGCTAAAACAGACCGCAGGTACGAAAAAGTTCGGTTTTTAGAGACTTAGCTAGCGCAAAGAACCGTCTTTTGTGTACAGTGGTCCTCGGCACCTAGAGTGCCCCGGCCGGACCGCCTACCCCCCCTGGGCCGTCCGGCCCTGCATTGGCTGGCCTACCCCCCCTGGGCCACCTATGCCGGGCGGCGGAGACATCCCCCTGCTCTCCGCCGCCCCCTGCAGCACCGCCTCCCCGGGCCTTCAGCGGACGGCTGAGAGCCGTTCGCCATCTCGCATCCGTGCCTGCGTTGGGAGCCGAAACAATTCTGGGCGTACCCGGCGAGTTACCCCGAACGTTGCGAAATCAGTTGTCGCCTTGGCATTCGAGAACCGACAACCTCTCAGCATGTCGGGAATGGTTTGCGTTTAGGCTCGCTGCGTGAGCGATCACCACCATCACCATCACGACCATTCCGGGCCAATTGCGATCGGGACGAATGCCGCCCGAGTCGTTGTCGGGCTACTCGCTGTGATCGGGGTGGCCGTAATTGCGGGGTTGGTCTGGTTATGGCCGAGTGCGCAGCATGTCGATATTCCGTTGCCTATGCAGAACGGCGGGGGCGGGGCGGTGAGCTCCGAGGCCGGGACCGTGGTCAAGCAGGATCTCGGGCCGTGTGGGGATGCGAACAACGGCAAGGTCTTCACGGTTGAGCCGGAGTTGTTGCCGGCGGCGCAGCAGCAGTGCGCGCGCAGTGTGGTTGCGATCAATTCCGGTGCGGACAAGGGGAGTTGGACGCTGTTCGTCAATTCGCCT
The DNA here is from genome assembly GCF_000308815.1 of Nocardia concava NBRC 100430. GTDB lineage: Bacteria > Actinomycetota > Actinomycetes > Mycobacteriales > Mycobacteriaceae > Nocardia > Nocardia concava. Next base: position 2,571 of record NZ_BAFX01000146.1, on the reverse strand, counting down.
ACGCCGGATCAGCCGAAATTGAGTGTGGGGGACAAGATTCGGATCGTGCCGCAGAAGGCGCCGAAGACCGCGCAGGATCCGAATCCGGGGACCATCTACTCGTTCGACGATTACGCGCGCGGGCTGCCGCTGACCATCATCGTGATCGTCTTCGCGGTGGTGATCATCGCGGTGGCGCGGTGGCGCGGGTTGCGGGCGCTGATCGGGCTCGTCATCGCGTTCGGCGTGCTGGTGCTGTTCCTGCTGCCCGCGCTGCTGGAGGGCAAGCCCGCCATCCCGGTGGCCCTGGTCGCGGGCGCGGTGATCCTGTATTCGGTGCTGTATCTGGCGCACGGGGTGAACCTGCGCACCAGTTCCGCGCTGCTGGGCACGCTGACCTCGATGGTGGTGGCGGCGGTGCTGTCCTGGGTGTCGCTGAAGATCACCCACCTGACCGGACTGTCCGAGGAGCAGAACACGAATGTCGCCGCCTACATCCAGCACGTGAGCATTACCGGGCTGCTGCTGGCCGGATTCATCATCGGCTCGCTCGGTGTGCTCAACGACGTCACCATCACCCAGGCCTCGGCGGCCTTCGAACTGGCGGCCCTGGACGAAAAGGCCACCCGCCGCGGCATTTTCGCCGCCGCCATGCGGGTCGGCCGCGACCATATCGCCAGTACCGTCTACACCCTGGTGCTCGCCTACGCCGGTGGCGCGCTGCCGCTGCTGCTGTTGTTCAGCGTGGCCGGGCGGCCGATCAGCGATGTGCTGACCGGCGACGCCGTCGGCATCGAGATCGCGCGGTCCGCGGTCGGCGGTATCGCGCTGGCCCTGTCGGTGCCGCTGACCACCGCCATCGCGGTACTGCTGGCCCGGCCGCTGGGCGCGAAACCGGCCGCGGCGCCCGCGGGTACGGGCGCCAAGCGGACGCGAAGTGGTGCGGCGCAGCGGAATACGCCGCGCCGCGCGGGGCAGCAGGGTGGATCGCGCACCGGCTCCCAGCCCCTCGCGACCCGGACCGGATCACAACCTGCGGTGCGCCGCAGCGGAACTCCGCGCACCGGCGAGCAATCGGCGGTGCCCCGCAGCGGATCTCGAGCGGTGGTGCGGCGGGGTGGCGAGGGCAGCCCTCGCACCGGCGAATACCCGATCGCGCCGCGCACCGGTGAAGATCCCGCGGTACCGCAGTCCCGGGAGTCGTGGACTGGCGATCAGCCCGCGGTGCCGTTCGGTGGCAGTGGTGAACCGACCGTGCCGAGAACCAGTGTGGTGCAGCCGAATCCGGAGCCGGGGCATACGACATCCTCCTGGTTCAACCGCGATGAGCCGTGGAGTGAGCCGGAGCAGCGGAATTTGGGGTGGCCCGAGACGTCGAGCCAGAGCTGGCCGGAGCCGCCGGATGAGGAGTGGCCGGAGCCGCCGCGCGGTGGTCGGCACTCGCGACCCTGACGCGAAGCCGGTAAGAGAGCGCGAAAGACGGTGCGAGGGGCGTGTTCCCGGGGGAACACGCCCCTCTCCGTCAGGTACGGGCGGTGCGGTCCGATTCGGCGGTTTCGGCTCCGCTGCCCGCACCCAACGGGTCTCGGTGGCGGACGGTCAGTCGGTCATCTGCCAGAGCGCCGGGGCGGCAACGGGTGTCCAGCCGGGGTCGTAGACCGTGTGCGCCTGCAGGCAGCGGTAGCGCATGCCGTCATAGGTGACGATGTCACCGATGTTGTAGTGCGCGCCCACTTTCCACGCATTGGCGGCCGGCTGGCCGGGCGTGGTGGTCGGGTGCTGGTGGCCGGTGGTGGGCGGCGGCGTGGTCGTGGTGGGCGGTGTCGTCGTGACCGGTGGCGTGGTGGTCGGTGGCGTTGTCGTGGTCGGCGGGGCGGTCGTGGTGGTGGGCGGCGTTGTGGTGGTGGGGGTTCCGCCACCGCCGATTTGCAGGTCGATGCAGGAGTAGAAGGCGTTGACGGTGTCGCCGATGTTCCAGACGGCCAGCAGTTTCTGTCTGCCGGTGAAGCGGCTGAGATCGACTGTGTGGCTTACGCCTTCGGCTGGGGCGGGACTATTGCCGCCGTCGAAGGTCGCGACCTTGGTGCCGCCGATGTAGTACTCCCAGTTCTGAGTGCGGTGCAACGCGGAGAAGGTCCAGGTGAAAGTCACCGAGCTGCCTACGGATTGGACCTGCCAGGGCTTGGAGTCGTCGTCGAGTTCCGGGAAGCGGGCATTGCCGCCGCTGCATTTGTTCGAGCCCTTGGGCGCTTCCACGCTCTGCGGCTCGTATTGGATATCGCCGCAGGATAGGAGTCCCTGGGCGCATTGCGCCTGTCTGCTCAACGGTGCTGAGACGTAGCCATGAGCCTGGGCCTGGGTCGCGGGCAGGATCGCGACGATAACCGGTGCGATGCCGATGGCCCCGAGCATGGACAGACTTCTTCTAAAGAGCACGTGAATCCCCTTGGGAGAGTGGGGCAGCGGGGGCCGGCATGCTGTCCCATGACGGATCTAGGCTGTGATCCAGACCACTTTGTTGCAGAACTGTGCTCTAAAAAGTATGACTCGGTAACCCTTCGGTCAAGGGCCCTGACCTAGTTGGCCGAATTG
>NZ_BAFX01000147.1 GCF_000308815.1 Nocardia concava NBRC 100430 | reverse complement strand
CCGCCTGGCGCGCGCCGGTATTCACCTTCGCGTCGGCATTGGCGGGATTGGGTAGCTTGCGAGTCGCGTCCGGATTTTCGGGGCGCTGGGGCGGCGGCCCCTGACGTCTAGGGGGCTGACCGCCCTGTGGGCCGCGCGGCGGCTGACCCTGCGGACCGCGCGGCGGCAGGCTGCCACCGGAGACCGGGCCGCGCTGCGGACCACCGGGTCCCGGGACGGGACGACCGCCCACGGGCTGGCGTGCCCCGGGCGGCGGGCCTGCCGGTCGAGGCGGGGGGTAGCCGCCGGGGCCGGGTTGCGAACCGCCACGGGGGCGGCCGCCGTGCGGTCCGTCGTCATAGGGCGATGTCACAGCCTGGCTCTCCAATAACTCTCGGTACGTCCGGTTTGGCTCGATGCGGTCACGCGTTGCACCGCGACGGGCATGGTCGTGCCCGCTGTTCAGCAGTCGACGTGGCCTCTCACTCGGCGGCCGTGCGACGGGCGCCGGTGCGGCGGCGACCAGTCGGTGCGGGCGCTAGGCCCAGCACATAGGACTGCACCAGATGATTCCAACTGCAGGTCCGGCACACCTCGACCACATGCACCGAGAACTCCTCGCGGGCCTCGGCCATCCGGACCAACTCCTCCGGCGTGCGGGCGGAGCCCGAGGCGGGCCCGAGCCCGTCGCCGTAGACCCACGATACGAGAGTCAGCTGCTCTTTCCTGCAGATAGGGCATGTGACCTCGCTCCCCCGCCCGTGGAACTTCGCCGCACGCAACAGGTACGGATTCGCGTCGCAGACCTCCGCGACGGCGACCCGCCCCGCATAGACGTCGGCCAGCAGCGACTTACGCCGAAGCGCATAGTCCACTACCTGCCTCTGTATTCGCACGCGACCCAGAGTACTTGCGGCCCCCGACCGCCCGCACGCCCCAAGGCGACTCTCACGGAATCTCCACAAGGGATTGGGGGTCCGGGGGCCGGGCCCCGGACCCCCTGTTGTGCCTGTGGTCCGAGGCGCGGGCCTCGCAAAGTGCGCGGCAACTATATCGGCGCGATATAGTTTGGAACTGCATCCATCGGTTAGGTCTGAACTACACAGTCAGGAGGTGAAGCCCGGTGCTGGAACTGGCGATCCTCGGGCTGCTCCTCGAATCACCGATGCACGGCTACGAGTTGCGCAAGCGGCTCACCGGACTGCTCGGCCCCTTCCGGGCCTTCTCCTACGGGTCGCTGTATCCGACCCTGCGGCGCATGCAGTCCGACGGCCTCATCGCGGAGGAGAGTCCGCAGGGATTGGCCACCCGCCGTGCGCGGCGGGTCTACCAACTGACTGACCCCGGCCGCGAGCGGTTCGCCGAATTGCTCGCCGACACCGGGCCACAGAACTACACCGACGACGGCTTCGGCGTTCATCTGGCCTTCTTCAGCCGCACCCCCGCGGAAGCGCGGATGCGAATCCTGGAGGGGCGGCGGAGGCAGGTCGAGGAGCGCCGAGAAGGACTGCGGGAAGCGATAAAACGCGCCAGTGGGCAACTGGACCGCTATACCCGCCAGCTCCATCAACTCGGTCTCGAATCAAGCGAGCGCGAAGTGCGCTGGCTCAACGAGTTGATTGCTGCGGAGCAATCGACGAAGGCGGCACCACAGAAAGAGGGAAATATCGGCCATGAGTGACATCAATCAGGCTGGCGGAGCCACCGAAGTTCGCGTGGCCATCGTGGGTGTGGGCAACTGCGCATCCTCCCTGGTTCAGGGCGTGCACTTCTACAAGGACGCACCCGCGGATTCCACCGTTCCGGGTCTCATGCACGTCAAGTTCGGCCCGTACCACGTGCGCGATGTGAAGTTCGTCGCCGCGTTCGACGTGGACGCCAAGAAGGTCGGCTTCGATCTCTCCGATGCGATCTTCGCCAGCGAGAACAACACCATCAAGATCTCGGATGTGCCGCCGAGCGGAATCTCCGTGCAGCGCGGTCCGACCCTCGACGGCATCGGCAAGTACTACGCCCAGACCATCGAGCTGTCTGACGCCGAGCCGGTCGACGTGGTCAAGGCGCTGAAGGACGCGAAGGTCGACGTCCTCGTCTCCTACCTTCCGGTCGGTTCTGAAGAGGCCGACAAGTTCTACGCGCAGTGCGCCATCGACGCGGGCGTGGCCTTCGTCAACGCGCTGCCGGTGTTCATCGCCTCCGACCCGGTCTGGGCCCAGAAGTTCGTCGACGCGGGCCTGCCCATCGTCGGCGACGACATCAAGTCCCAGGTCGGCGCGACCATCACCCACCGCGTGATGGCCAAGCTGTTCGAGGACCGCGGCGTCGTGCTGGACCGCACCTACCAGCTCAATGTCGGCGGCAACATGGACTTCAAGAACATGCTCGAGCGCGAGCGGCTGGAGTCCAAGAAGGTCTCCAAGACCCAGGCCGTGACCTCCAACCTCGAGGGCCCGCTGGCCGGCAAGGTGCACGACCGCAATGTGCACATCGGCCCGTCGGACTACGTCGAGTGGCTCGACGACCGCAAGTGGGCCTACGTCCGGCTCGAGGGTCGCGCCTTCGGCGACGTGCCGCTGAACCTGGAGTACAAACTCGAGGTGTGGGACTCGCCGAACTCGGCGGGCATCATCATCGACGCGGTGCGCGCGGCCAAGATCGCCAAGGACCGCGGTATCGGCGGACCGGTCATCCCGGCCTCGGCGTACCTGATGAAGTCCCCGCCGAAGCAGCTCGCGGACGACGTCGCCCGCGCGCAGCTGGAAGCGTTCATCATCGGGGCTGAATAACTCTCATTGGCTCTCAGGGGGCTTCGCCCCCGAACCCCCGATGAGATCGTGGGGGCGCTGCCCCCACACCCCCGAAACAACAAGGGCGGCATCGCGATCCATCGCGATGCCGCCCCTGCTTTTTCGACGTCAGTCGAGGGAGACGTACACCTCGACGGAGGTGGGGCCGGTGTAGCGCTCGATCTCGGCGGTGTGCGAGCGGGTGATCGTGCCCGCGTTCTCCGCCTTGGCGACCTTGGCCCACGCGGTGCGGAGCAGGTCGTAAGGCTTGTCGGAGACAACGAATTTCGCGTATCGGCCCGCGGGGATGCGGGTCACCACGTCACCGGTGTCGAGGGTGCTCAGGCCCGAAAGTTCGTATCCCAGAACGGCTACCGCGTGATCGTTCTGGCCGATGTAGGCCGCGACGCGTTCGGCCTTCTTCTCGCGGGCCAGGTAGCGGTCCCAGGTGAAATTGACCAGATCCAGGTCGCGGGCGGTGACCTCGCGGCCGGCCAGGGGGATGGTCAGACCGCCGACCAGGAAGTCCTCCAGGGTGACGATTTCGAAGTCCACAGCTCTCCCCTACCCCTCCGTGCTCGGATCGAGCGCGACGAAAACCTCCACCGTCCGGTTGTCCGGATAGTGTTCGAAATCCCCGGTGTACGCGCGCACCAGGGTGCCGGCCGCCTCGAGGTCCCAGACCGTGCGCCAGATCGACACGATGATGTCGCCGAGATTGTCGCCACTGCGAATGAAGCGGGCGAATTTGCCGGCGGGGATACGGGCGAGTACATCGCCCGGCAATAGGTCATCCAGCTTCTTACATTCGTATCCGACGATATGCGTCAGATACGAACCGATCTCGGGTGCGTGATCGACATACGCGGTCGCGGGCGGACCGGGCAGATCGCGTGCCAGATTTCGTTTCCAGGCCTCCTCGACCTTCGCGCGGCGCGGCCCTTCGACCGCGAGTGCCGGGCTGCGTAGCACCGTTCCGGCTACCAGCGTTTCGTGGCGTTCAACGACATTGAAATCCACCGGCGTCGCCCCTATGTCTCGTGCTGTCTCCGACCCCACCCTGCTCCCAACCCGCATCCTGCCACCGATTCCCGGAGTCATAGAAGCCGGTGGCAGGCTCCACCATATCCGTGGCACCCACCTGATGGGCACAGTAGCCACGAAACATGATCAACTGTCCCGCCTCCCCGAGCCTTTAGCGGGCGGCCGAGAGCCGTCGGCGTCGTGCATCCGTGCCGGCGGTTGGGAGCCGAACCAATTTTGGACGTACCCGGCGAGTTACCCCGGTCGTCACAAATCAGTTGTCGCCTTGGCATACGCCCCCTATCCGGGCACAGGAATGCTGAGGCCGGGGAAGATTTCTACTTCCTTCGGCGTCGGGGCCGGGGGGATCACCAGGACCGGTTCTTGTTGGGGTGGCTGGGGGCCGGGGTTGAGGATGTCGTAATTGCCGTTGGCGGGAGGCATTCCGGCGATTTGCTCGGGATTGGGGAATTGGTCCACGGGGGTGCCGTCGAGGGCGCCGTCCATGGTTTGTTTCCACAGGTCGGCGGGCAGGCCGGAGCCGTAGATCGCCGCGCCGCGCGAGGTCCGGATGGGTTGGGACTGTTCGGTTCCCACCCAGACGGCGGTGGCCAGGGACGGGGTGAAGCCGACCATCCAGGCGTCCTTGTTCTGGCCGGAGTCGCCGAGCTGGGTGGTGCCGGTCTTGGCCGCCGACGGGCGGCCGCCGGCGAGGTTGTGGTTGTTGGAGTAGGCGGCGATCGGGAGCATGGCCTGGGTCACCGTGTCGGCGACGGCGGATTGGATGCGCTGCTCGGACTTGCGCGGGTCCTTGGCGCGGTCGAGCAGCACCCGGCCGTCGCCGGTCATCACCTTCTGGACGAAGTAGGGCGCGCGGTAGGTGCCGGAGGCGGCCAGGGTGGCATACGCCGAGGCCATGTCGATGGGGCGCACCGAGTACGCGCCCAGCACGATGGCGGGCAGCGGCGCCGCGCCGTCCTCGGTGAGGGTCTTGCCCGGCACGCCCGGGATCTGGTCGGGGATGCCGGCCTGATGTGCCGCGTTGGCAATGGCTTTCGGGCCCTCGAACAGGGTCTGGGTCAGGCGGTAGAAGCTGGTGTTGAGCGAGCGCTTGAAGGCCTCGCCCAGCGAGCAGGTGCCGCAGGACTCGCCGCCCACGTTCTGGATCTTCTCGCCGTTCACGGTCAGCGGTGCGCTGTCGAGCTTGTAGGACAGTGGAATTCCCTGCTCGAGTGCGGCCAATACTGCGAAAGTCTTGAAGGCCGAACCGGTTTGCAGCGGGGCCTGCGCGAAGTCGAAGCCGATGCCGTCGGGTCCGCCGTAGTAGGCGCGCACCGCACCCGAGCGCGGGTCGACCGACACCACCGCGGTGCGCAGCTCGCCCGGCTGCCCGCCCAGCACATTGCCGACCGCGTTCAGCGCGGCCTGCTGCGCCTTGGCGTCGATGGTCGTGATGATCTGCAGCGCACCGGTATTCAGCTCGTGCTCGCTGATCCCGGAGGCGCGCAGTTCGCGCAGCACCTGGGCGCGGATCAGGCCCTCGGGGCCGCGCGGGGTGCTGTCGTCCACCTCGGTGACCGGGACGATGTCGGGGAAGGTGGTGGCGGCGCGCTCGTTGTGGTTCAGCACGCCCATCTGCACCATGCCGTCGAGCACGTAGGCCCAGCGGGCCTTCAGCTGGTCGAGGTGGTTCTCCGGATCCAGCAGCGAGGGCGTGCGGATCACCGAGGCCAGCACCGCGCCCTCGGCCAGCGTCAGTTCCGGCGCGGACTTGGCGAAATAGGCCTTGGCCGCCGCCGAGATGCCGTACGCGCCGCGACCGTAGTAGATGGTGTTGAGGTAGGCGGCGAGGATGTCGTCCTTGCTCCATTCGCGGGCCATCTTGGCGGAGATGATGAGCTCGCGCATCTTGCGGCTCAGCGTGCGTTCCGAACTCAGGAAGGCGTTCTTCACGTACTGCTGTGTGATCGTCGAGCCGCCGCCCGCGTCGTCGCGGCCGAGCAGATTGTCGCGGGCCGCGCGCAGGAACGCCGAGGTGGAGTAGCCGGGATTGGTGTAGAAGTTGCGGTCCTCGGCCGAGAGCACCGCCAGCCGCACCGGCTCGGGCACGTCGCTGAGCGGCACCGGCACCCGATTGCCTTCGGGCGGAACGACCTTCGCGATGACGGTATTGCCGTCGGAGGTCAGGATGGTGGCGATCTGGTTGGTCTGCACCGCGTTCGGGTCCGGGATCTCGGCGCTCCAGTACGCGATGCCCATGAGCGTGGTCGGCATGACCACCAGGACCAGGAACAGCGCCAGCAATAATCGGCGGATGCGCTGGGCGCGGCCGCGGCGCGGACGCGGCGAGGCCTCGGGCTGTTTCGGGGCCTTGGGCGGTTTGGGCCGCCGCCGTGGTCGGCTGTGTGAGGCGTGTCCCTGTCGCCGCGCGGCGGCGTTCGCCAGCTCGTTCCAGCCTGTCGCGGCGCCGTACGCCGGTTCCCCACGACGTCGCTTGCGGGACGAGCTCACGAGCATCTCCTTCCGGAGCGTCGACAAAGCTTGTGACAGGTGACGCCGTAGACCCTTCCACGGCGCGACCCATGCTAATCGACGTAGGGGAGCGTCCCTAGCTCTTCACGCCGCCGGCGGTGAGGCCGGAGATGATGCGGCGCTGGAACAGCAGCACCATGATCACCAGCGGAATGGTGACGATGGTTCCGGCGGCCATGATGGCGGTGTAGGGCTGCACCAGCGGGTTGTTGCCCGAGAAGCGGGCGACCGCGACCGTCACCGGCTCGGTCTTATCGCTGGAAAGCAGTCGCGCCAACAGGTATTCGTTGACCGCCGCGATGAAGGCCAGGATGGCGGTGGTGAACACCGCCGGGGCCGCCAGCGGCAGCATGACCAGCCGGAAGGCCTGGAATCGCGACGCGCCGTCGATGCGCGCGGCCTCCTCGAGCTCCCACGGGAGCTCGGTGAAGAACGAGGCCAGGATGTAGACGGTCATCGGCAGCACGAACGAGATGTTCGGAATGATCATGGCCTGGTAGTGGCCGATCCAGCCCAGGTCGGTGAACAGCTGGAACAGCGGGGTCACCAGCACCACCACGGGGAACATGGAGGCGGACAGGATGAGTCCGGACACCACGTACTTGCCCTTGAAGGTGAGCCGCGCCAGCGCGTAGGCGGCCATGATGCCGATCAGCAGCGCCACCACCGTGGTGGCCGCGCCGATGATCACGCTATTGCCCAGGGCGCGGCCGAAGTCGTTGCCGCGGCTGGTGTCGAAGGCGTTGCGGAAGTTCTCCAACGTCATGTGGGTGGGCCACGGGGTGTTGTCGAAGGTGTACGCCGGGTCGCGCAGCGCGGTCACGACCATCCAGTAGAACGGGCCCAGGCCCCACACCAGCACGATCAGTGCGCCCAGGTAGACGCGGCCGGAGGTCAGCCGCCTACCCAGCGGAACCGATTGGCGGGCGGGCTTTTTCGTGGTCTCGACGACAGTGCTGCTCATCAGTGCGCCTCCCGCTGTGCTTCCTGGGTGCGAACGGCGTTGGCGCCCAGGACCTTCACCAGGAAGAAGGCCACCATGAAGATGAGCAGGAAGGTGATCACCGACAGGGCCGAGGCGCTGTTGGGGCCCTGGCGCACCTGATCCACCACCAGCATGGAGATGGTCCGGGTGGCCGGGTTGGACTGGGTCATGATCGCGGGCAGGTCGTACATGCGCAGCGCGTCCATGGTGCGGAACAGAACCGCCACCAGCAGAGCGGGTTTCAGCAGCGGCATGGTGATGTGCCAGAAGCGCTGCCACGCGGACGCGCCGTCCACGCGTGCGGCCTCGTACACGTCGTCCGGAATCACCTGCAGCCCAGCGAGAATCAGCAGCGCCATGAACGGGGTGGTTTTCCACACGTCGGCGGCGATGACCGCGAAGCGGGCGGGCCACGGGTCGGCGGTCCACAGGATGTGGGTGCCCAGGACCCGGTTGACCACGCCGTCGTACTGGAACATGAACTCCCACAACCGCGCCGTGACGGCGGTGGGGATGGCCCACGGGATCAGTACGGCCGCGCGCAGCAGGGCGCGACCCTTGAAGGTCTTGCCCATGATGACGGCCATGCCCAGACCGATGGTGGCCTCGAGCGCCACCGTCACCACCGTGAACAGCAAGGTGACGCCGATGGCGGTCCAGAACTGGGAGCCCAGATTGCCGGTGGGGCAGTCGACGGTCTCGCCGAGTCCATTGGTGCACTGCTGCAGCAGCCAGTGCGTGTAATTGCTGAATCCGGCGCCGCCGCCCTCGACGAACATGCCGGTGGACTTGTCCAGGCCGGAGTCCTGCTGAAAGGACATGATCACGGCCCGGACCACCGGGTAGCCGACCACCACGGCCAGCGCGAGCAGCACCGGCGTGACGAACAGCCAGGCCCGAGCCGAAACGCCCAGCGGTTTACGCGCGCGTTTCGGCTTACGGTTCTGTGGTGCTTGGGATTTCACGATCGACTCCGTGCGGTCGGGCGACGCGACATCGGTCGCTCCCGAAGGACGTGACACCTTATCTCTTCTCCTACGGGACCAACTCGTCGTCGAGCACGCCCTACGATCCGGCGGTCTCGATGCCCTTCTGCATGCCAGTGATGGCGTCGTCGACCGACTTGTTTCCGGTCAACGCAGCATAGGCGTTGTCCTGGATGGCCTTCGACACCGCCGGGTAGAACGGGGTGACCGGACGCGGCACCGCGGAGGCGATGGAATCCTTGAGCGCGGGCAGGTACGGCATCTTGGCGATCAGGGCCGGATCGTCGTACACCGAGGCGCGGACCGACGGCAGCGCGCCCGAGGCCACGATGTGCTGGGCGTCCTCGCCGATCAGGAAGCGCAGGAACTCCAGCGCGGTGGCCTTGTTCTTGGAGAAGGCGCTGATGGCGGCGTTGTAGCCACCCAGGGTCGAGGCGCCGATGCCGTCCTTGCCGGGCAGCGGGGCGACCCCGAACTTGTCCTTCACCGCGGAGGCGTCGGAACCGGCGTCACCGAAGGACGACGGCCAGCCACGCATGAACAGGAGCTTGCCGGTGACGAAGGCGTTCTGCGACTCCGGCTCCTTGAAGGAGATGGCCTCCTTCGGGATGTCGCCGTTCTTGTAGGCGTCGACCAGCGTCTGCAGACCGGCCTTGGCCTGCGGGCTGTTCACGGTCGGGGTCTTGCCGTCGGGGCCGACGAAGCTGCCGCCGAAGGCGTTGATGACCTCGGCGGTGTTCACGGTCAGACCCTCGTAGGGCGCGAATTGCCCGGCGTAGCAGCCGATTCCGGCCTCCTTGGCCTTCGGGCAGTCGTTCAGCAGCTCGGCCCAGGTCTTGGGCGGCTCGGTCACCAGGTCCTTGCGGTAGAACAGCAGACCGCCGTTGGTGTTGCGCGGGGCGGCGTAGAGGGTGCCGTTGTAGGTGGCCGAGGCGACCGGCGGCGAGAGCAGGGTGGAGGTGTCGATGTTGAAGGTGTCCTTCAACGGCTGGATCCAGCCCTTGGCCGCGAACTCCGCGGTCCACGGCACGTCCAGGGCGACCACGTCGTAGTCCGAGGCCTTGGCCTGCATGTGCTGCTTGAGGTCGTCGTACTGCTGGGAGGCGTCGTTGGACTGCTCCTTGAACGTCACCTTCTCGTCCGGGTGCAGGGCGTTCCAGCGCTCGATGAGCTGCTTGACCGCGCCGGTCTCGGTGGTGTCCTTGCCCTCCACGTAGGTGATCGGGCCACGGCCGGTGAGGTTCTCCGACGTCGAGTTGGATTTGCTGCCGCTGCTCGAGCAGCCGGTGGCGAGAGTCGCCGTCAGCAGGGCCGCCGATGTCACGGCCAATGCGGCACGCGGAACCAGCGTCGATCGTAGGGACGACACCATCTTCAAAGCCATCGCGGATACTCCAGGGTCGAGACGTGAGCGGCGGCACACCCAGCCGGTTGCACAAGGGAAGATACATGGTGGACGTTCCGCGCGCGGGGACTACCTGGTCACTCGCGCGTGACCACGGGATCGTCGGTGCAGCTAGGCTGTCGTGCGATGCCTTCTCAGGACAAGATGCTCACCAGGATCGGCGGACTGCTGCGGCAGGCCGAATCGACCGACAACGAGCATGAGGCCGAGGCCTTTCTGGCCGCCGCGCAGCGGCTCGCGACCGGATCGTCGGTGGATCTGGCGGTGGCGCGGGCACATATCGCCAATCGCGAGCGGCGGCCCACGCCGACGCAGCGGGTGATTCCGATCGGCGAGGCCGGAAAACGCGGGCTGCGAACGTATGTGCAGCTGTTCGTGGCGATCGCGGCCGCCAACGACGTGCGCTGTGATGTGGCGCGCAGCTCGACGACGGTGTACGCCTACGGATTCGACACCGATATCGACACCTGCGAGGCGCTGTACACGAGCCTGCTGATCCAGATGGTGCGGGCCTCCGACCAGTACATCAAGTCGGGTGCGTACAAGACCGCCACCACCGAGAAGGTCGTGGTGGAACGGCGGTACGGGCGAAAGGTCCAGCGGCCCGTACAGGTTCCGGTCGCGGCGGTGACGGCGCGGCTGAACTTCCAGATGGCCTTCGCCTCCCGCATCGGCCGCCGGCTCGCCGAGGTCAAGGCGGATGTGGAGAACGAGGCCGTCAAGGCCGACGCCGATGAATCCGTGCCCACCGGAACGGCACTCGCGTTGCGCAACAAGGAACTCGAGCTCACCGACTTCTACTCCCGCACCTCGGAGGCTCGGGGGACGTGGAAGGGGCCGCAGGCCTCGGCCGGGTACTCGGCGGCCGCGCGGCGGGCCGGTGACCGGGCGGGCAAGGCGGCGCGGCTGGGGGATTCGACGGCGCTGGGTGGCCTGCGGGGGCAGCTGCCCCGCGGCGCGGGCGAATAGCGAACGCGCGCATGGCGGTACGGGATGCGCAGCGCTCCCGCGTGTACGACGCCGAGGGGCTGGTGCGCGGCATGTTCGATCGCGCCGACGAATTCGGGGTGCGGACCGTGGAATTGCACGGCTCGCACCTGACGCTGCCGATCGAGCGGCGGTTCGCGTCGGTGGAATCGGTGCAGGCGTATGCGGATCGGGTGTTGGCGCTGAATTGGGTTCGCGCGCAGTGGGATCGGGCCGGGGTCGCGGTCACCGTGCGGGCGCGGAGCGGGGCGAAGGCGGCCCACTACGAGACCGAGGAAGCCGTGCTGGCCGTGCCGCTGCACGTGGGCGGAACCGCCTGGGCACTGCGGGAATTGGTGATCCTGCACGAGCTCGCCCATCACCTGGAACCGGAGTCGGGTGCGGTCGCGCCGCACGGGCCCGAATTCTGTGCCCGCTACCTCGAATTGGTGGACGGCGTCATCGGGCCGGAAGCGGCTCTGCTGCTGCGGACCACGATGTATTCGTGCGGCGTGCGTATCGCCTGATCAGGGCAGTAACTTGCGCACGCGGGCCAGCCGCTGCCGCCACCAGTCGACCCGCTCCCGGTCCGGGTGGCGGTAGCGGTCCAGCAGTTCGGGATCCGGTGTGGGGGCGCCGCGGGGGACCGTGAGATAGCCGTCGACCGGGCGCAGCGGATCGGTCACCACATCGCCGGTAAGCAGCGACAAAGTGTCCAGGCCACAGGCGAAATCGAGGTGGGGGAGAGCACCCGCGAGGGCGACCTGCGCGGCCAGGCCGACGCTGGTCTCCAGGGCCGACGACACCAGGCACGGCAGCCCGGCCGCCTCGGCGACCTCCAGCGCGCGCCGAACCCCGCCCAGCGGAGTGCATTTCAGCACCGCGACATCGGCCGCGCCCGCCACCGCCACCCGCAGCGGATCCTCCGCGCGGCGAATGGACTCGTCCGCGGCGATGCGCACCTCGACCCGCTTGCGCACCTCGGCCAGTTCCTCGACGGTCCGGCAAGGCTGCTCGACATACTCCAAACCGCCTGCGGCCCGGTCGATCAGCCGGATCCGCTCCACCGCGGTGACCACATCCCACACCGCGTTGGCGTCGACCCGCACCGCCCCGTCCGGACCGAGCGCGTCGCGCACCGCGGCCACCCGCTCCAGATCCTCGGCCAGCGAATCCGGATGATCGGCCACCTTCACCTTGGCGGTCCGGCATCCGGACGCGGCCACGATTTCGCGCGCCCGCTCGGGTCCCACCGCGGGCACGATGCAGTTGACCGGCACCCGATCCCGAACGGGCTCCGGCCATCCCACGTTCGCCTGCTCCACGGCCGTGGCCAGCCACGCCGCCGCCTCCCGGTCGTCGTACTCCGGGAACGCGCAGAACTCACCCCACCCCCGCGGCCCCGGAATCAACATCCCCTCGCGCACGGTGATCCCCCGGAACCGCGTCCGCATCGGAATCGCGTAGACCACCGCCGACCCGAAGTCCACCCCGTCACCGCTGTCGCTCACGTTCACGAACCCTACCCACCGCCCGATTCCCTAACGGGTGGCGGCGCGGCCCACGCGCCGTCACAATCCGAAGGAAGCCGATCCCGGTTTCCTGCACACGCGCCTTGGGGGAGACCGCAATCATGAACCCGCCCAACGAGCCCCGCCGCCCCGGCCCGGCTCCCCGCGACCAGGCGCGTCCCGGCGCTCCGCAGTGGCCGCAGGCCCCGGCACCCGCACCGGCCGACGATCTCGCGGGCATGGCAGGGCCGACCCTGCCGGGTGGTGGCCGTCAGAATCCACCGCCGCCTGCGCCGCCCCGGGCTCCGTCGCCCGGCGGGGTGGATACGGCGGGTCCGACTATGCCGAAGGGAGGCCGCCAGAGTCCGCCGCCCCCAACGCCACCCCAACCCCCGAGCGGTCCGCCCGGTGCCCCCCGGCGCGGCCCGGTAGATACGGCGGGTCCGACCATGCCGAAGGGAGGCCGCCAGGCTCCACCTCCGCCCGTGCCGCCCGCGCCACCCAGCGGTTGGCCCGGTGCGCCGCGGCCGATCGGAGGTGGCGCGGATCCGTATCCCTCCGGCGGTCCGTCACGCCCGCAGCCGCAAGGTGGTTGGCAGCAGGGGAACCCGGGCGTGGACAACGCGCCGATGCCAGTTGGCGGGGACGACCAGCTGACGATGCCGTCGAAGCTTCCTCCCGCGGAGGCGGCTGCTGCGGCGTTGCCGAAGGATGTGGGGGAGCGGAAGCCGGTGCGGCGCAAGGATGTCGCGGTGGCGGCGGGGCTGTATCTGGTGGGGGTGGCGGTGGCGTTCGCGTGGGCCTATGACCTGTTCGCGAAGTTGTTCGATCTGGTGCACAACCGGTGTACGGCCAAGAAGGACTTCTCGGTGCAGTGCGTGGTGATCAGGCCGCCCGCTTCGGCGTTGTGGGGGTTGCTGATCGGTGGCGGCGGGATGTTCCTGGCGCTGGTGGGTGCGATGGTGCTGGCGTCGGTGGCGGCCATGACGGGGCGGCGGGCCTGGATCTGGACCGCTATCGCGTTGCCGCTCATCGCGATCGCGGGCGGCGCGGGGCACATTCTGGTGGCGACCGCGATCAATTGATCGCGCACCCGGGGATTGGCATGCTGGAAGGGTGGCCGGATGGAGGCGGCTGCCGATCACGGTCGCGGATTTCGTTGCCACCGTGTTGATCTACGTCGGAGCGTGCGCTGCGGCCTGGGCGGTGGCGGGCTTCGTGCCGGAGTACGCGCGTATGTTCCCGGCCGCGGCCGATACCCGCAGGCTCGCCCCGGCTTACGCCGTGGCTTGGGCGGGAATCGCCCTGACGCTCATGGTGGTTCCGCTGTGGACGCTCCACGCCGTGTACCTCCGCCAGCGCGCGTGGTCCACCGCATTGGTGGCCTTCCCGCTGCTGGCGGAGGCGTGGGTACTCGGTCTGCTGACCGCGATGGTGGTGATGTCCTAGCGCGGTCGAGCGTTGATCAGAGGCGTTCGTAGATGGTGGCGTTGGCCAATCCGCCCGCCTCGCACATGGTTTGCAGGCCGTAGCGGGCGCCGCGGTCGTGCATGGCGTGGACGAGGGTGGTGGACAGGCGGGCACCGGACGCGCCGAGCGGGTGGCCCAGGGCGATGGCGCCGCCGTTGACGTTCACCTTCGAAAGGTCGGCCCCGGTTTCCTGCGCCCAGGCCAGGACCACCGAGGAGAAGGCCTCGTTGACCTCGAACAGGTCGATGTCGTCGAGATCGAGTCCGGCTCGGCGCAACACCTTTCGAGTCGCCGGGATGACGGCGGTCAGCATGAGCAGCGGGTCGTCACCCGCGACGGCGAAGCTGTGCAGCCGGGCAAGCGGGCGCAGACCGAGCTGGGCGGCGCGTTCACTGGTCATGATCAAGGTGGCGGCGCTGCCGTCGTTGATCTGGCTGGCATTGGCGGCGGTGATGTTCCAGCCGATCTGCGGGAACCGGGCCGCCATCGCCTCGTCGTAGTAGGCGGGACGCAACCCGGCCAGCGTCTCCAGGGTGCTGCCGACCCGGATGCCCTCGTCGTAGGAGAGTCCGCCGTAGGGGGCGATCTGGGCCTCGAAAGCGCCGTCCTTGGTTGCGCGGGCGGCCTTTTCGTGGCTGGCGAGGGCGAACTCGTCGAGCTGGGTGCGGCTCAGCCCCCACTTGGCGGCGATGAGTTCGGCGCTGATGCCCTGCGGCACCAGCCCCTCGGGATAGCGTTCGGCGAAGCCGACCCCGGCGATATCCTCGGCCCCGATCAGGTTGGCCCCCATGGGAACCCGGCTCATGGACTCCACGCCCGCCGCCACCACGATGTCGTAGGCCCCCGCGATGACGCCCTGGGCGGCGAAGTGGATGGCCTGCTGGCTGCTGCCGCACTGCCGGTCCACGGTGGTGGCCGGCACAGATTCCGGATACCCGGCAGCCAGGGCCGCGCGCCGGGTCAGGTTCGAGCCCTGCTCGCCGACCTGGGTGACCACGCCCCCGATCACATCGTCGATCAGTGCCGGATCGATCTCGGTGCGGCGCACCACCTCCCGCAGGCTGTGGGCGAGCAGGTCGGCGGGATGGACGCCGTGCAGCGCACCGGTCGCCTTCCCCTTGCCGATCGGTGTGCGGACCGCTTCGACGATGACTGCGTCTCTCATGACGTTCCTTCCAGCAGCTGGCTTCGTTGCTCTATAGCCAGCGTAGGAGCTGGCCATAGTGGGGGCAAGTCAGCATCTGTATGATGTACGCCATGTCGGCCGTGATGGAAGGAAAGCTCAGCGACCTGAGCGCGTGGAAACCCGAGGACTGCTCGATCGCCAAGGCGATGGACATCGTGGGCACCCGCTCGGCGGTGCTCATGCTGCGCGAGGCGTACTACGGGACGACACGGTTCGACGGATTCGCCGCGCGGGTGGGAATCACCGACGCCGCCGCCTCGACGGCACTGCGGAAACTCGTCGAGGCCGGGCTGCTGGAGAAGCGGCCGTATCAGGAAGAGGGCAAGCGCACCCGGCACGAATACGTGCTCACCCCAATGGGTTTGGATCTGCTGCCCGCCGTGGTCGCGCTGTGGCAGTGGGGCGACAAGTACCTGCAGGACGGCACCGCGCCCCTGGAGCGGCTCGAAGACTCGACCGGTGACCCGGTGCGGGTGGAACTCCGCAGCGCGTCGGGAAACCAAGTGCCACTGGAGAATCTGCGGGTCCGCGTAAATGACGAATGGCGGCGGAAGCACCGCCGCCATTCGTGAGATTCGCCCGTCAGTTCAGGCGACGCCCATCCTCCGGATGGAAGAAGTACGTGTGATCCGCGTCGGCGACCAGGGCCAGGCGGGTGCCCTTGGCGGGCGGGTTGCGCCAATCCGCGCGCGCCACAATGGTTTCCCCGTCACCGAGGGTGCGGCCGTAGATGTAGGCGTCGGAGCCCAGCTCCTCGACCACATCCACCTCCATGCCGATGCCCGCGCCGTCGCCGACCGCCTCCAGGTGCTCGGGCCGGATGCCGACCACGACGGTGCTGCCGGTGGCAGCGTCCACCGAACGCGGCAGCGGCAGCGGGCAGCCGCCGAGAATGACCGCGCCGTTGGACACCGGCAGGGTAAACAGATTCATGGCGGGGGAGCCCATGAAGCCCGCGACGAACAGGTTGGCCGGGTTCCGGTACAGGTCGCGCGGTGAGGCGCACTGCTGCAGCAGCCCGTCCTTGAGCACCGCCACCCGGTCGCCCATGGTCATGGCCTCGACCTGGTCGTGGGTGACATAGACGGTGGTGGTGCCGAGCCGACGCTGCAGCTGGGCGATCTGGGTGCGGGTCTGCACGCGCAGCTTGGCGTCCAGGTTGGACAGCGGCTCGTCCATGAGGAAGACCTGCGGCTGGCGCACGATGGCGCGGCCCATGGCCACGCGCTGACGCTGACCGCCGGACAGCGCCTTGGGCTTGCGGTCGAGGTACGGCTCGAGATCGAGCAGCTTGGCCGCCTCCAGGACGCGCTGCTGGCGCTCCTCCTTGGACACCTTGGCCATCTTGAGCGCGAAGCCCATGTTCTCCGCGACGCTCATGTGGGGGTAGAGCGCGTAGTTCTGGAACACCATGGCGATATCGCGTTCCTTGGGTTCGGCGTTCGTGACGTCCTTGTCCCCGATCAGGATTCGGCCGTCACTCACCTCCTCCAATCCGGCGAGCATGCGCAGCGAGGTGGATTTGCCACAGCCCGACGGGCCGACGAGAACCAGGAATTCGCCGTCGGCGATCTCCAGGTTCAACGCGTCGACGGCGGGGGTGGTCGCGCCCGGGTACAGGCGGGTGGCCTGGTCGAAAGTCACCGTTGCCACGGTTTAACACTTCCCTTCACCGGCAGGAACGTGCCGGACGATCCGTTGTAGAGGGTCGGCCCGGAGCTTAGCCGAGGGGCAGAATGGGCCGCAGTGATCACCGAGACCAGGGAGCACCAAATGACCGTTCGTATCGGAGTCCAGCTACAGCCCCAGCACGCGCCCGACTACGGATTGATCAGGGACGCGGTGATGCGGTGCGAGGACGCCGGGGTGGACATCGTCTTCAACTGGGACCACTTCTATCCGCTCTACGGTGACCCCGAGGGCGCGCATTTCGAGTGCTGGACCATGCTGGGCGCGATCGCCGAGCAGACCGAGCGGGTGGAGATCGGGGCGCTGGTCACCGGCGGCGGCTACCGGAATCCGGATCTGCTGGCGGATATGGCGCGCACCGTGGACCACATCAGCGGCGGGCGGCTGATTCTCGGTATCGGCGCGGGCTGGTTCGAGAAGGACTACGACCAGTACGGCTACGAATTCGGCACGGCCGGAAGCCGTCTCGCGGGGCTGAAGGACGCCATGGCCCGCATCACCGACCGCCTGGCCAAGCTGAATCCACCGCCGGTGCGCGACCTCCCCATCCTGATCGGCGGCGGCGGTGAGAAGAAGACGCTGCGGCTGGTCGCCCAGTACGCCGACATCTGGCACAGCTTCTCCGATATCGAGGTGCTGCGGCGCAAGATCGGCATTCTGGGCGAGCACTGCGCCGAGGTCGGCACCGATCCCGCCGCCATCGAGAAGTCGGTGGCGTGGCCGGGCCTGGATCAGGTGGACGGCTACGCGGCCGCGGGCGTGACCCTGTTCACCGTCGGCACCGGCGGACCGGACTACGACCTGACCCGCGTCCTGGAGGCCGTGGCCTGGCGTGACCGACACAATCAAGGCTGAGGTGTGACGCGCGCCGAATCCGGGTGAGGGTAACTCTGGATTCGCAAACCGCCCCTACTAGGGTGGTTTGTCATGGTTTCCTTGCGCCCGGTCGCGCCTCGGCGTCAATGGCTGGCACTCGCGGGAGTTTTGCTGATCGGTCTGCTCGGCACCGTCACCCTCGGTGCGGGCGGCGCGTCGGCCGATGATCGCGATCTGTGTTCGCCGCCGGGGCTGGCCGCCGCGAGCGCCGCGCCGACCAATCTGGCGTCCGGACAGCAGAACGCGGGGGCGGATCGCTTCACCACCGCCACCACCGTTCCGCTGGACAAGATCGACATCAGCAAGCTGGGCCTGCTCACGCCCGGCAAGCTGAGCGTGGGCACGCTCTCGGACGCGCCGCCGAGCATCTGCGTCAACTCCAAGGGCGTGTTCACCGGCTTCGACAACGAGTTGCTGAAGGCTATCGGCGCGAAACTCGGCCTGCAGGTGGAGTTCACCGGCACCGAGTTCGCGGGCCTGCTGGCCCAGGTCGCCAACAACCGCTTCGATCTGGGCTCCTCGAGCATCACCACCACCGACGCGCGGCGGCAGCTGGTGGACTTCACCAACGGCTACGACTTCGGTTACTTCTCGCTGGTGGTGCCGAACGGCAGTGCCATCAAGGGCTTCTCGGATCTGCACCGCGGCAATCGGGTCGGCGTCGTGCAGGGCACCGTGCAGGACGAGTACGTCGTCAACGAACTGCACCTGGACCCGGTGAAGTTCCCCGACTACAACACCGCCTACGCCAACCTGAAGTCCGGCCAGATCGACGCCTGGGTGGCGCCCTCGCAGCAGGCCATCGGCGCGATCAAGCCGGGCGATCCGACCTCGATCGTGCAGAACACCTTCAGCGTCAACAACTTCACCGCCTGGGCGGTGCGCAAGGGCAATCAGCCGCTGACCGACGCCCTCAATGCCGGGCTGGACGCGGTGATCGCCGACGGCACCTACGCCAAGCTCTACGAGAACTGGGTGCCGCGTGAGCTGCCGCCGGGCTGGAAGCCCGGTTCCAAGGCCGCCCCGATGCCGCAGCTGCCGGACTTCGACAAGATCGCGGCCGAGAACGCGGGCAACAAGACCGACAACAGCGCGGTCGCGCCGAAATCCACGCTGCGGCAGTTGAAAGACACGTTCTTCGACTGGTCGTTGTACCGCAAGGCCTTCCCGGACCTGTTCAAGACCGGTCTGCCCAATACCCTGATCCTGGCGCTGGTTTCGGGCATCCTCGGCACCGTGATCGGCATGCTGCTCGCGGTGGCGGGCATCTCCCGGACGCGCTGGTTGCGCTGGCCCGCACGGGTTTACACCGATATCTTCCGCGGCCTGCCCGCCGTGGTGATCATCCTGATCATCGGCCTGGGCGTGGGGCCGGTGGTCAAGAACCTCACCGGCAACAACCCGTACTGGCTGGGCGCGGTGGCGCTGGCGCTGCTGGCGTCGGCCTATATCGGTGAGATCTTCCGCTCCGGCATCCAGTCGGTGGAGCCCGGGCAGCTGGAGGCCGCGCGCGCCATCGGATTCGGCTACCACCGGGCCATGGCGCTGGTGGTCATCCCGCAGGGCGTGCGCCGGGTGCTGCCCGCGCTGATGAACCAGTTCATCGCGCTCATCAAGGATTCCTCGCTGATCTACTTCCTGGGCCTGCTGGCCAGCCAGCGCGAACTGTTCGCGGTGGGCCGGGATCTCAACGCGCAGACCGGGAATCTGTCGCCGCTGGTGGCGGCGGGCCTGGTGTACCTGCTGCTGACGGTGCCGCTCACGCACCTGGTCAACTACATCGACAAGCGCATGCGCGACGGTCGCCCGCCGGCGCCCGAGGACCCGGTCGAACAGGCCGTCATCACGGAAGGGCGTGGAGCATGAGTGCCTCCCTCACCGGCACCGGCCTGCGATTGACGCTGGGCCGCAACGAGATTCTGCGCGGTGTGGACGTGCACGTGGACGCGGGCAAGACCACCACGGTGATCGGCCCGTCCGGTTCGGGCAAGTCCACGCTGCTGCGGGTGCTCAACCGGCTGCACGAACCCGATGCCGGCGACATCCTGCTGGACGGCAAATCGGTGCTGGCCGAGAATCCGGACCGGCTGCGCCAGCGCATCGGCATGGTGTTCCAGCACTTCAACCTGTTCCCGCACATGACGGTCGCGGACAATGTCGCGCTGGGTCCGCGCAAGCTGCACGGGCTGTCCAAGGAGCAGGCGCGCACGCTGGCGGTGCAGCAGCTGGAGGCGGTGGGGCTGGCCGGGAAGGCCGATGCGCGCCCGGCCAATCTGTCGGGTGGCCAGCAGCAGCGTGTGGCCATCGCGCGGGCGCTGGCCATGAAGCCGGACATCATGTTCTTCGACGAGGCCACCTCGGCATTGGACCCCGAACTGGTGAAGGGCGTGCTCGCCCTCATGGCCGAGCTCGCCGAGGGCGGCATGTCGATGATCGTGGTGACCCACGAAATGAGCTTCGCCCGTTCGGTTTCCGACCAGGTGGTGTTCATGGATCACGGCCAGGTTGTCGAAACCGGTACGCCGGAGCAGCTTTTCGACAGCGCCGAAACCCCGCGCCTGCGGCAGTTCCTCTCCCAGGTGCTTTAGACAACTCTCGGACTCTCAGGGGTACCCCCTGAAACCCCAAGGGACGGAACGGTCAGCTGCTGCCGCGCCCGCTGCCGCTGAACGGCATATTGGCGTAGCCGGCGAAATCGCCCTGGGCGCCGTTGTAGACGTTGAGGTCCACACCGGCGGCGATGCCGTTGATCGACCCGGAATCGGTGGTCTGCCAGAAGGTCCAGGCGGGCCACCCGCCGGGCACCTCGGGCTGGTCATTGCCGCGATAGTCGGCGATCCACAGCGGGTACGAGGTGAACTGGTTGGTATCGGCCATGGCCGTCTGCCAGAAGCGCGGATAGGTGTAGATGATCGGCCGGCGACCGGTCAGGGCCTGCACGGTATTCAGATACCGGTGGGTCCAGTCGATGAGGGCGTCCGGTGGCAGCCCGCCGGAATCCTCCAGATCCAGCACCGGCGGCAGGTCCAGCAGGCCGTTCTGGCCCAGCACCATGGCCGAATAGAAGGCGGCCTGCAGTTCCGGCGGCAGGTTCGGGCGCGCGAAATGGTATGTGCCCCGGGCGACTCCGGCCACTCGCATGGCCAGACTGTCCTGCACGAAGTAGGGGTTCACGTAGTTGAGGGCCTCGGTGGCCTTGAGCATGGCGAACTGGTATCCGGCCGCGCGGACGCCGAACCAGTTGATGCCGCTGCCGCCGGGGTGCTGATACGAGGCCACATCCGGGCCCTGGATATCGGCGCTCGCCACCCCGGCAGGGGTTGCCAAGAGAATGCCAGCGGTCGCGGTAACTACCACTTTCATCAGGCTTCGTCCGGTCATGCCGGAAAAGACTATTCCGACCAGTCGCTATAGCCGCGCAAGCGGGACTGTGATGTTCGCCAATCGTTAGCTCGAATCCGGTTCCGGCCCCGCTCAACCCAGCCAGTCCAGCACCGACGCCGCGGTCCAGGACTGCTGCATGCTGCCCAGCGGCTCGCCGGTGAAGGGTTCGTAGTACTCGGCGAAGCTGCCGTCGCTGGCCTGCCGCAGCCCCTCGGCGCGCAGCATGAACGAGCGCTCGGCCCAGCCGCGCCGCGCGAACACCCAGGAGAACAGCCAGCTGATCACCGGCCATACCGGCCCGCGCCAGTACTCCCGCGAACGGAAGTCCCGCGACACCGGGGAGGTCGAGGGCGGCAGCGCGTAGCGCAGATCCGGATGCCCGCACCAGCGCGGCCCCTCGAACAGCCGCAGCAGCCGCCGTTCGGCATCGCGCGGCAGGCCGCCGCACAGCAGCGGTGCGAAGGAGGCGAGGGTCTCGGTCTCGATCCACTTCTCCGCGCGCACATCGTAATCGCGGGCCACGCCCGAGCGCGCGTCCGTCGTCGCGACCACGCCCGAGCGGAAGTAGTCGGCCCACTCGTAGAGCTCGCGCACGTCCGCGTGCGGCTGCTTGTAGTCCTCGCCGATATTGGCCAGCACATCGCAGGCCAGGGCGAAGATGGCGGTCACGAACACGTCCTCGACGGCGAAGCTCATGGTCGAGGCCAGCTGGTAGTCGTCGTAGCCGGCCCGGCGCATCTGCTCGACCAGCCACAGGTAGCGGTCGTACTCGCGATCCGAGGGCCGCTGCGTGGGATCGCCCACCACCTGCGTGTCGGCGCGCTCGTAGGGCGGCAGGTCGGGGCCCGGAATCACGTTCTCGTAGGCGCGATCCCAGCGCGGCGAGTTGTCCATGCCCGATTCCCAGCCGTGGTACAGCGTGATGCGGCCGTGCTGCTTGGGGTCGCGGGCGTAGGCCAGCCAGCGGTGCCAGCGCATGAGATCGGGCCAGCGCCGGTTCAGGAAGTCCTCGGCCACCGCGCGGGTGCTGCGGCCGTGGCGGCGCGAGTGGTCCAGGATCCGTTGCACCGCAATGGCATGCACGGGCGGCTGGGTGATGCCGGAGGTGTCGGGACCGTCCGGTGCGTCGGCGGCCAGGCGGCGGCACTCCCAGCGGGCGGGCCCGGGGAAGTAGCCGTCCACGCCATTGGCGAAGACGATGTGCGGGATCATCCCGTTGCGCCACTGCGCCGAGAGCAGAGTGTCGAGCTCGAGGGCCGCGCGCTCCACGCTCAGCGGCGCCAGGCCGACCGCCACGAAGGCCGCGTCCCAGCTCCACATGTGCGGATACAGCCTGGGCGCGGCACTGGTCATGGTGCCCAGGTCGTTGCCGCGCAGCAGATAGGCCGCGCGGGCCGCGAGCTGGGTGGGCGTGAAACCGGGGTGGGACATCGCCCTATTCTGCGCCGGAACCCGCAGGTATGCGCGATGGGGCGGTGGCCCGCCGGGGTTGCTGGACGGCACGGCGTAGGTTATGGCCCGCGCTGGTTGGCTGGAGGATGACTCCTGGTCGCCAGATTGCACTTCGTTCGCCTTCTCGTGAATCAGCTAGCGGTGGTTGTGCCCGACCGGAGCATCGCAGGCGCGGGGCACGCGGTTACGGTGAATCCATGGCGAATTCCGCGAAGACCAGCATGAACCGGCCCACCGCGTTGATCACCGGGGCGAGCCGGGGGCTCGGCGCGGCCATCGCGCGGGAACTGGCCCCCACGCATCGGCTGCTGCTGGGCGCGCGCACGCCGGAGGCTCTCGGGCCGATCCTGCGTGCGCTGCCGGACAGTGCCGGATGGCCGGTCGACCTCACCGACTACGCCGCGGTGGCGGGCGCGGTGGAAGACATCGAACGACTGGATGTGCTGGTTCACAATGCCGGAATCGCCGACCTGGGAACGATAGCCGATTCGTCGGTGGCACAGTGGCGGAATACGTTGGAAGGCAACCTGATCGCGGTCGCGGAGTTGACCAGATTGTTGCTGCCCGCGCTGCGCGCCGCCAAAGGTCATGTGGTGCTGATCAATTCGGGTGCGGGATTGCGCGCCAACGCGGGGTGGGGTGTGTACGCGGCGAGCAAGTTCGGGCTGCGGGCGTTCGGGGACGCGCTGCGGCTCGAGGAGCCCGAACTCCGTGTCACCTCCGTACATCCGGGCCGCATCGACACCGACATGCAGCGCGAGATCATCGCGGGGGAGGGGCGTGAGTACGACCCGCGCGAATTCCTCACCGCCGAGACGGTGGCGCTGGCCGTGCGCAACGCGGTCGAGACCCCGCGGGACGCGCATCCTACCGAGATCGTGCTGCGTCCGATAGCACGCTGAGAGCAGCCTTAATTTCTCCGCTGAATTCAAATCATTTCGCACAGATTTCGTGCTCAGTTCACGACGTCTCGATATAACTGACGTGCCATGCGAGGGAGGCAAGGCGAAAATATATATCTCGGAGTGATTGACACGTATGGATAGACGACAGTTGCTCGCATTGCTCGCCGCGGGTACTGCGACAGCCCTCACGGGCTGCTCCTCCGACCCCTCCCCGCACAAGGTCACCCCGCGGATCAGCGGGCCGGTGCCGTCGCCCTCGACCTCGGCGGCATCGGTCCAGGCTCAGGCCCTGCCTACACCGGCGGGTGCGCCCAAGCACGCGATTCCGGCCGGGACTATTACCGCGTTGCCGGGGACCGGCAGCAATTTGGCGCTCACCGTCGATGACGGCGCCAGCCCGGAAGTGGTTGGCGCGTACATCAAATTCGCGAAGGACACCGGGGCGCGGTTCACATTCTTCGTCACCGCCTATTACGACTCCTGGACCGCCCATCGCGCCGAGTTGCGGCCGCTGGTGGAATCCGGGCAGATCCAGCTGGGCAATCACACCTGGGACCACCCGGATCTGCTCAAGCTGTCCGCGGGCGAGGTGTCGGCGCAGCTCACCAAGGCAAAGACGTTCCTGCGCAATAACTTCGGCGTGGACGGGACTCCGTATTTCCGGCCCCCGTTCGGCCGTCACGATGCTACGGTCGACAAGGTGGCGGCGGAGCTCGGATACACGGTCCCCACCATGTGGTACGGCTCGCTGTCCGACTCCGGTGTGATTACCGAGGACTATCTGATCGAGTGCGCGCGAAAGTATTTCAACGCGCAGGCCATCGTCATCGGGCACGCCAATCATCCCCCGGTCACGCACTGCTACGGCCAGCTGGTCGACATCATCCGCGAGCGCAAGCTGTCACTGGTGACGCTCAACGACGTGCTGGTATCGCCCGCATAGCCGGGACCGGTTCGGGGAGTGGACGTTCCGGCAGCGGTGCCGGAGATGAGGGAATGAGGTTCGACATGGACAGGCGAGCGCTGCTGACAATGCTGGCGGCGGGAACGGCCGCCACGCTGCTGGGCACCGGAGAATCCCGCGCCGACTTCCCCTTCGACACCGGATCCTCCGGCGGTTTTCCCCAACTCCCCGGCATTCCGCAGATCCCGGGATTGCCGCAGGTGATTCCACCCAACTTCGGCCCCAAGACACCGATCGGGCCGGGCACCATCAACGCGCTGCCCGGCGACGGAAACCACATGGCGCTCACCATCGATGACGGGGCCAGCTCCGAAACCATCCGGGGCTTCATCGATTTCGCCCGGAACTCGGGTGCGCGGCTCACCTTCTTCGTGACCGCGTACTACCCCGGCTGGCTGGAGCACCGGGATGTGCTGCGGCCACTGGTCGATTCCGGTCAGATCCAGCTGGGCAATCACACCTGGGACCATCCGGACCTGACCCGGCTCTCCGGCGGCGCCATCGCCGATCAGCTGAACCGGTGCAAGGACTTCCTCTGGAACCAGTACGGCACCGACGGCACCCCGTACTTCCGCCCGCCCTACGGCCGCCACAACGGTGGCGTGGACGCGGTGGCCGCCGATTGCGGGTACACCGTGCCGACCATGTGGTACGGCAGTCTGAGCGACACCAGCCCGGTGATCAGCGAAGACCTGCTGCTGAATGCCGCGCGCCAGTGGTTCCGAGCCCAGTCGATCGTCATCGGCCACGCCAACCGCCCGACCGTCACCCACATCTACGACCAGCTGCTGGACATCATCCGCGAGCGCAACCTGCAACTGGTCACCCTCAACGACGTGCTGCTCCCGCCGGGCTAGCCCCGGGCCGCCGCGAATCAGCCGGTGAACACGGCGGATTCGCGGAGCCGGTGCAGGCGCAGGGCCAGCTGGATCTCCAGCGCGTGATCGGGATGCTGCCAGCCCGCGCCGAGCAGTCCGGCGATCCGGTCCAGGCGCTGGGTCACCGTATTCACGTGCACGTGCAGTTGTTTGGCGCTGGCGCTGAGACTGCAACCGCTGGCGAAATAGGTTTCCAGGGTGTGGACGAGCTCGGTGCGGCGGCGGCGGTCGTATTCGACGACGGGGCCGAGGGTCCGGTCGAGGAAGCCGGGCGCGTCGGCGTCGTCGCTGATCAACAGGCCGACGAAGCCCAGATCGGCCGCGCTGGAGGAGGATCCGGTGCGGCCGAGGGCGTGCAGGACCCGGACGCAGCGGACGGCCTCGCGGTAGGCGGTCTCGGCGGCGGTGGGCAGGTCTACCGGTCCCGCGCCCGCGACCGTCGCGCGGGCGCCGAGCGCGGCCGCCAGTTCCCGCCCGACGTGATCGGCGGTGGCGGCGGCGTCCGCGCCGGGCAGCAGGAGCACGGTGTGCTCGCCCCGGGTCGCCGCCAGGCCGTGATGGGACATGCCGTAACCCGTTGTCCAGGTGGCCATCCGGCGATGCTCGCCGTGGTCCACCACGACCAGGACGTGGGGTCGCCCGAGATCGATGCCGAGCAGTGCGGCGCGGTTCTCCAGGGTCGCGCGATCGGCGACCCGCCCGGCCAGCAGGTCGTCGAGCAGTTCGCCGCGCACCCGGCCCTCGGCCTCGGCGATGCTGCGGCGGAACAGCGACAGCAGCGCGGTGACCAGGGCCGCGCGTTCGAGAATGCGCTGATCGGAGGAGGACAGCGGGTCCGGATGGTGCAGGACCAGCGTGCACAGCGGTTCGGCGCCCGCGCCGCCGGGCGCGGCCCAGAGCTCCTTCAGCTGCGCGGTGCGGCCGAGTTGCGCTGCCGCGGTGGTGATCTCGGCCAGCAGCCGGTCCTCGTCGAGCTCCTCGTGCGGGCCGCCGTCGGGCGCCTCGGCCAGGCCGATCCGGCGGCCGTCGGC
This sequence comes from Nocardia concava NBRC 100430, assembly GCF_000308815.1. GTDB lineage: Bacteria > Actinomycetota > Actinomycetes > Mycobacteriales > Mycobacteriaceae > Nocardia > Nocardia concava. The sequence continues at coordinate 12,041 of NZ_BAFX01000147.1, read as the reverse complement.
ATCGAGCACCAGCAACGCGCCGCCGAGAATATCGGCGGCGACCGCGGCGACATCGTCCACGCCGCCGCCGCGCACCACCACATCGGTCATCCGGTCGTGCGCCCGCGCAGCCCGGTCCACCGTGTTGTAGTGGGCGTGCATGGCCTCGTTCGCCGCACTCAATTCGGCCAGGGCCGTACGGGTTTCGGTGAGCAGCCGGGCCGAGTCCAGGGCGATGGTGGCGTGCGCGGCCAGCGAGGACAGCAGCGCGATCTCCTCCGGCGCGTACGGCCGGGCATCGCGATGCGAGGCGAACAGCACGCCGATCACCCGCTCGCCCAGCTTCATCGGCACCCCGAGAATGGCCACGATGCCCTCGTCGCGGACCGCGTCGTCGATCCCTGAGGTGTGGTGGAAACGCTGGTCGGCGAAGTAGTCCGGGGTGCAGTAGGGCATGCCGGTCTGCTGCACCAGACCGCCCAGCCCCGCGCCCATGGGCAATCGGCAGGCCCGGAAGGCCGGTGAGCCGGAGCCGTCGGTGACCCGCATATAGGTGTCGCCGCGTTCGGGATCGGGCAGGGTCATGTACGCGATATCGGAGCGCAGCAGGCGGCGTGCGCGATGCACGATGGCACGCAGCACCGCATCCACGTCGCGCAGTCCCGCGAGATCGCTGGCGGTGTCGAACAGGGCGGCCAGTTCGGTCTCGCGGCGGGTCCGCCGCTCCAACAGCGCCCGCACCCGCAGCGCCGACAGCTTCGCCGCCTCCATCGCGGCCAGCTTCGCCGCGGGCGCACCGGCGGCACGAGCCTCGAGCAGGGGAGCTTCGAATTCGACGGCCGGAGCTTCCCGCTCGAGCAATTCCAGGAAGATCTCGCAGGTCATGGCGAGACATTCTGGCCCACTATGCGACCGGGCGGGCGGGAATGCGATGTGGGGTTCCCACATAGTGACGGTCCTCCGTATCCGCCTGTCCCACATGAGGTGACCGCCACCACATTCGCGCCCGGAAATGTGGGGCGCACCCACCTGGCCGTTGCGGTGGCCGCTGAACAGACTTTCCGGCATTTCCGCTCGAGAAGGAGCCCGATGCCGCATCAAGTACGAGCCGCCACCGTGACGGTCGCCCTCGTGGTCGCGGGGACCATCGCCGCCGCGGGTCATTTCGACAGCACCGCATCCGCCGAACCGACCGGCTGCGCCGCGCCCCCGGTGATCGGCGCGCAGACCCAGATCTCGGCCTGCCTAGCGGATCTGACCACCGCGGGCACGGTCGCCTCCGGCCACACCGTGCCCGCCGACTGGGCCGGGCTGCACCCGGCTGGGGCGCGCAATCCCAGCGGCGTGCCGGGCATGCAGATCGACGGGTACTTCCCCGACAACTCCACCACCAACGCCAACCACGGCTGGAATCACGACAGCCAGTTCGTGATTCGGCTACCCGAGCACTGGAACGGGGGACTGGTGGTGAGCGGTTCGCCGGGCAACCGGCGGCAGTACGCCAACGACTTCGTCATCTCCGACTGGGTGCTCGCGCAGGGGTACGCCTTCGCGGCCACCGACAAGGGCAATACTGGTGCGGACTTCTTCCGCGACGATGCCGCGCCCGGCGACGCCATGGCCGAATGGAACAGCCGCGTCACGCAATTGACGGTCGCGGCGCAGGCCACGGTGCTGCAGCGCTACGGACGGCCCGCCGCGCACACCTACATGGCCGGGCTGTCGAATGGCGCGTATCTGGTGCGCTGGCAGTTGGAGAACGCGCCCTGGCTTTACGACGGCGGGGTCGACTGGGAGGGCACCCTGTGGACGGATGTGGATAACCTGCTCACCTTCCTGCCGCCCGCCATCGCGAATTATCCGGCCTCGCAGTCGGATCCGGCCGCCCGGGATGCCATTGTGGCGGCGGGGTTCGCGGCCGATTCACAGCCGCTGTGGGAGTACCACGACAAGACCTACTGGGAGCTGACCCAGCGCATCTACCGTCAGGAATTCGATCCGTCCTATACGGGTTCCGACGCCGACTACGACTTCGCGTCCAGGCCGCGCGCGGTCCACGACGCGGTGGCCAGGATCGCGCTCACGGGTCGAATCGGCAAGCCGCTCCTCACGATTCACGGCACCCTGGACACCCTGCTGCCCATCGGACACGACTCCGATGTCTACGCCGCCATGATCCGCGACCAGGGCCGCGCCGATCTGCACCGGTACTACCGCATCCAGGGCGGCAATCACGTCGACGGCCTCTACGACACCCATCCGACCCTGCTGCGCCCGATGCTGCCCTGTTTCCGCAGCGCCTTCACCGCACTCGAATCCTGGACCGCCGCCGGTCAACTCCCGCCGCCGGACGCGACCGTGCCCCGAACTTCCGCCGACGACCCGGCCAACAGCTGTGCCCTGGGCAACTGAGCCCCACCCCTGAGGAAACCCGATGAAACTTGCTAATGCCCTGTCCGCCTTGGCCATAACGGCCGGTCTGGCGGCGATCACCGCGAGCGTGGTGACGGCCGCCGTCCCCAGCCCCACCCCGGATACCCTGCGCGGCTACAACATCAGCGACACCTATGTCTCCGGCGTCTCCTCCGGCGGCTATATGGCCAACCAGCTGCACGTCGCCTACTCCGGCGTCTTCGCCGGAGCGGGCATCTTCACCGCCGGTCCCTACCGGTGCGCCGGGGATTACGACTACGCGGTCCGGGCGCAGAACTCCTGCATGCAGAACGGCGCGGGCCGCCAGACGCCCGCGCAGTTGGAGTCGGCGACAAGGGATCTGGCGAATCAGGGCAAGGTCGACGCCGTCTCGAACCTGTCCGGTTCCCCGGTGTATCTGTACCACGGCACCAACGACAAGACCGTGCTGCAGGCCGTCAACGACGATCTCGCCACGTACTACACGGATTTCGGCGCGGACGTCACCTACAACAAGTCCAGCGCGGCCGGGCATTCGTGGGTCAGCCCGCTGGGACCGGTGAGCTGCGCGGACACCACCTCGCCGTTCATCAACAACTGCGGCAACGATCCGGAGCAGGAGATGCTCGCCAAGTTCTTCGGCACCGTCAGCGCTCCCGCCTCCACCCTGAACGGCAAGCTGATCCAGTTCGACCAGAACGCGTATGTCCCCGGCGGCAGCGCGAGCGCGATCAGCATGGACGACAAGGGATTCGCCTACATCCCGCAATCCTGCGCCGGAGGCACGAGCTGCCGCCTGATGGTCGCCCTGCACGGCTGCAAACAGGGCTACGACTACCAGGGCTTCGGCGACACCTTCATGAAGGACGCCTACCTCAACGAGTACGCCGACACCAACAACATGATCGTCCTTTACCCGCAGGCGATTCCGTCCAGCACCGCCACCATCACCAACCCCAACGGCTGCTGGAACTGGTGGGGCTACGGCGGCGACACCGCCTACGCCTGGCACGGCGGCAAACAAATGGACGCCATCATGGCCATGGTCCACAAGCTCAGCGGCGGAACGACTCCACCGACGACCACCACGACCGTCCCGCCCACCACGACGACGACCGTGCCCCCGACCACGACCGTCCCGCCCACCACCACGACGACCACGCCCGCCCCGACCTGTGTGACCGCGAACAACTACGCCCACGTCCAGGCGGGCCGCGCCCACCAGTCGATGGGCACCGCCTACGCCAACGGCTCGAACCAGAACCTGGGCCTGTGGAATACCTACGCCACCAGCACGATCAAGGAGACCAGCCCCAGCTACTGGGAGAAGTGCTGAGGCACGAATGAGTTCGGACCGCCCGTGTACCGCAGCGTGCCCGGGCGGCCGCGAATGTGACGGCTGTCACCTCGTGTCGGATATGGACGGTGAGACGTGTCTGAAGGGCATGACTGATTTCAATGCCATCACCAAAGTGGTTGTGATCGGCGGCGGCTACGCCGGTACCGTGGCGGCCAATCGGCTGCGGCTGCGCCGCGATGTCGAGATCACCCTGGTCAATCCGCGTCCCCGGTTCGTCGAGCGGATGCGGTTGCACCAGTTCGTGGCCGGTACCCACGAGGCTGAAATCGACTACGACACCCTGCTCGGCGCCGGGGTGCGGATGATCGTCGATCGTGCCCTCCGCATCGATACCGCCGCCCGCCGGGTGGAACTGGGTTCCGGGCGCGCGCTCGACTACGACTACGTGGTCTACGCGGTCGGCAGCACCGCCGCGCTGCCGGTATCGGTGCCCGGTGCCGCCGAATTCGCCTACCCGATAGCCGAATTCGAACACGCGCAGCGGCTGCGGGCGGCGCTGGCGGAGGTGCCGGTCCAGGCGCCGATCGTCGTCGTCGGTGGCGGGCTCACCGGCATCGAGACCGCCGCCGAACTGGTGGAGCAGGGCCGTACCGTAACCCTGGTGGGTGGCGGTAAATTGGCGGCGAACTTCTCGAATCCGGCGCGGCGGTCGGTGGCGAAGTGGTTGTCCGAGAACGGAGTAGAGGTGCGTGAGCAAGCGCGGGTGCGTGAGGTGCGGCGCGACGGGGTCGTCCTGACCGACGGCGAGGTGCTGCCCGGTGCGATCACCATCTGGACCGCCGGATTCGGGGTGCCCGAATTGGCGGCACGCAGTGGGCTGCGCACCGACGAGCTGGGCCGGCTGCTGACCGACGAGACGCTGACCAGTATCGATGACGAACGCATCGTCGCCGCCGGGGACTCGGTCGCGCCGTCGGGCCGCCCACTGCGGATGAGTTGCTATGCCGCCCAACCGCTGGGTGCGCAGGCCGCCGACAATGTGCTGGCCCGCATCGCCGGGGACGAACCCGCCGTACTGGACGTGGCCTTCACCGCCTGCACCGTGGGTTTGGGCAGTCGCGCGGGTGCGATGCAATTCAGCCGCCGCGATGACACCCCCGTGTCGATGTACCTCGGCGGGCGAGCGGCCGGGTGGATCAAGGAACGGGTGGGTCTCGCGGGCCCGATCGGGACCATCCGCAAGGAAGCCCGCAAGCCCGGCGCGATCCCGACCTTCCTGGGCTTGGGCAGGCGCAAGGAGCTGAGCACGGCCGTGCCGCAAGGAGTTTCGTAGCCATGACCGCCACCGACGAGCACACCGAGCGTTTCGTCCATCTGCGACCGCTGCTGTTCACCATCGTCTACGAGATCCTGGGCTCGGCAACCGAAGCCGACGACGTGCTGCAGGACAGCTATCTGCGGTGGCGGCGAGTGGACCTGGCCACGGTCCGGGACACGAAATCGTATCTGGCCCAGCTCGTCACGCGGCAGGCACTGAATACGTTGCGGGCCGGCGCCAGTCGCCGCGAGGAGTACATCGGACCGTGGCTGCCCGAGCCGCTGCTGCTCGCCGACGGTGACGCCTCGAGCGATGTGATACTCACCGAATCGGTCTCGATGGGGATGCTGGTCGTGCTGGAAACGCTCACCCCCACCGAGCGGGCGGTCTTCGTGCTGCGCGAGGTCTTCGGCTTCGGCTACGACGAAATCGCCGCCGCAACAGGAAAATCCGTCGACGCTGTGCACCAGACCGCCCGCCGCGCCCGCAACCATGTGCAGGCCCGGCGCAAGCGCTACGGCCCCGTCGACACCGCCCGCGCCGCCGCGGTCACCGAACGCTTTATCACGGCCGCGACCACCGGCGACATGGACGGCCTGCTGTCGCTGCTCGCGCCGGACATCACCTGGACCACCGACAGCGGCGGCAAGGTGACCGCACTGCCGGAGCTGGTCATGGTCGGCGCCGATCGGGTGGGCGCGATCCTCATGGCGGTCTTCAAATATGCGCGGCGGCGACCGGAAGTACGCATCGAGACGGTGAACTGCAACGGTCAACCGGCTCTCGCCGCCTATATCGGCGACAAACTGGAAGCCGTCCTCGTGTTCGACATCGCCGACGACCGGATCGTCGGCGGCTACGGCATCCGCAACCCCGACAAACTGGCCGCCCTCGAAATTCCGCGCGCCATCACCCGCACTGAAACGCCCACGCCGTAATCCCGCTCCTGGGATGAGAAGACCGGCCCGGTGCGCCGATGCGCACCGGGTCTTCCGTCAGGCGACGATGTTCACCAGGCGGCCCGGGACCACGATGATCTTGCGAGGGGCCTTGCCGCCCAGCAGTTCTGCGATCTTTTCGTCGGCCAGGGCGGCGGCTTCGACCGCGGGCTGGTCGGCGTCGGCGGGGACGCTGATGCGGGCGCGGACCTTGCCGTTGACCTGGATGGGGTATTCGACCGAATCCGCTACCAGGAGAGCGGGATCCGCGACCGGGAACGGGCCGTGGGCCAGGGCGGTGGTGTGGCCCAGGCGTTCCCAGAGTTCCTCGGCCACGTGCGGGGACATCGGGGCCAGCATCAGGACCAGCGGTTCGACCAGGGACCGCGGCGCGCCGTCGCCGTAGTTCTTGGTCAGATAGTTGGTCAGCTCGATCAGCTTGGCGCCCGCGGTGTTGTCGCGCAGGTTGGCGTAGTCGTCGTCGACACCGGCGATGGTCTTGTGCAGTACGCGCAGGGCCTCGGCCGACGGCTCGGCGTCGGTGACCTTCAGCGCGCCGGTCTCCTCGTCCACCACCAGTCGCCATACGCGCTGCAGGAAGCGGTGCGCGCCGACGACGTCCTTTGTGGCCCACGGCCGGGAAGTGTCCAGCGGACCCATCGACATCTCGTAGAAGCGGAAGGTGTCCGCGCCGTAGAGATCGCACATCTCGTCGGGGGAGATGGCGTTCTTCAGCGACTTGCCGATCTTGCCGTACTCCTGGAAGACCTCCTCCTCCACACCGGAGGCATTGGTCCAGAAGAACTTTCCGTCCCGCTCCACGATCTCGGCGGCGGGCACGTACGCCCCGCGCGAGTCGGTGTAGGCGAAGGCCTGGATGTAGCCCTGGTTGAACAGGCGGCGGTACGGCTCGTAGCCGGAGACGTCACCCAGATCGAACAGGACCTTCTGCCAGAAGCGCGCGTACAGCAGGTGCAGCACGGCGTGCTCCACACCGCCGACGTACAGGTCCACGCCGCCCGGATCCTTCGGGCCGTGCTCGGCCGGACGCGGGCCCAACCAGTACTTCTCGTTCTCGGGGGCGCAGAAGGTTTCGTCGTTGGTCGGGTCCGCGTAGCGCAGCTGGTACCAGGAGCTGCCCGCCCAGTTGGGCATGACATTGGTGTCGCGGCGGTACTTCTTGGGCCCGTCGCCCAGATCCAGTTCGACGTTCACCCAGTCGGTGGCCTTGGCCAGCGGCGGGGACGGCTCGGAGTCGGCGTCGTCCGGATCGAAGGTGACCGGCGCGAAGTCGTCGATCTCCGGAAGACGCACCGGCAGCATGGATTCCGGCAGCGCGTGCGGCGCGCCGTCCTCGTCGTAGACGATCGGGAACGGCTCGCCCCAGTAGCGCTGGCGGGCGAACAGCCAGTCGCGCAGCTTGTACTGGACGGTGCCCTTGCCGTGGCCGTTGGCCTCCAGCTCGGCGATCACCTTGGCCTTGGCGGATTCGATGTCCAGGCCGTCCAGGTAGCCGGAGTTCACCATGGTGCCCTCGCCGGTGTACACCGCCTCGGTCACGTCGCCGCCCGAAACCACCTCCACGATGGGCAGGCCGAAGGCGGTGGCGAACTCCCAGTCGCGGGCGTCGTGGCCGGGGACGGCCATGATCGCGCCGGTGCCGTAGCCGCTCAGCACGTAGTCGGCGATGAAGATCGGCACGCGCGCGCCGTTGACCGGGTTGGAGGCGTAGGTGCCCAGGAAGACGCCGGTCTTCTCCTTGTTCTCCTGCCGCTCCAGATCCGACTTGGCCGCGATCGACTTGCGGTACGCCGCAACGGCTTCCGCCGGAGTGTCGGCGCCGCCGAAGGTCCAGCGCGCGTCGGTGCCCGACGGCCAGGTCGCGCCGGTCAGTGTGTCGACCAGCTCGTGCTCGGGGGCCAGCACCACATAGGTCGCGCCGAACAGGGTGTCGGGCCGGGTGGTGAACACCTCGATCAGATCCGAGCCCGCCTCGAACTTGACCTGCGCGCCCCGCGAGCGGCCGATCCAGTTGCGCTGCATGGCCTTCACGTTCTCCGGCCAGTCCAGCTCGTCCAGGTCGTCGACCAGGCGGTCGGAGTAGGCGGTGATGCGCATCATCCACTGCCACAGGCGCTTGCGGAACACCGGGAAGTTGCCGCGCTCGGAGCGGCCCTCCGCGGTGACCTCCTCGTTGGACAGCACGGTGCCCAGACCCGGGCACCAGTTGACCATCGAATCCGTCTGGTAGACCAGACGATACGAGTCGATGGCGGCATTGCGCTCGGACGGGGACAGCTCGTTCCAGGCGCGGCCGGGCACGGCCTGGCGCTTGCCGTCCTCGAATTCGGTGATCAGCTCGGCGATCGGGCGGGCCTTGCCCTGGCCCGCGTCGAACCAGGCGTTGTAGATGCGCAGGAAGATCCACTGCGTCCACTTGTAGTACTCGGGATCGGTGGTGGCGAAGGTGCGCCGGCGATCGTGGCCCAGGCCCAGCCGGTCCAGCTGCCGCTGCATGTTCGCCATATTCGAGACCGTGGTGTCGCGCGGGTGCGCGCCGGTCTGCACCGCGTACTGCTCGGCGGGCAGGCCGAAGGCGTCATAACCCAGGGCGTGCAGCACATTCCGGCCGTGCATGCGGTGATAGCGGGCGAACACGTCGGTGGCGATATAGCCCAGCGGGTGCCCGACGTGCAGGCCCGCGCCCGACGGGTACGGGAACATGTCCTGGATGAACAGCTTGTCGGCCGGGGTGTCGCCCTGCAGCGGGCCGACCGGATTCGGCGCGTAGAAGCTGCCGCGCTCCTGCCAATTGCCCTGCCACTTGCGTTCGATACGCCCGGCGAGGTCGGCGTTGTAGCGGTGTGCGGGAACGTCGCCGCCCCCACCCGCGGTCGCGGTGGGTGTCTCGGATGTACGGGAGTCCTGCACGGTCCTGCCTTCTTTGTCCAGCCAATCCCCGATAAGGTCGCCCACCAGCGTAAAACGTGGCCATCCCCAGGCCCAAAAAGGGTAGGGGTACCGTTTACCGGGTGTTCGTCGTGGCGCTGATCCTCTTTGTCCTCGCGGCTGTGGCCGTGGTCACGGGTGTGCTCGGGCTGACCGGCACCCTTCCCGGTAACCGGTACTTCGGCGTGCATTCGGAGGCGGCGGTGAAAACCGAGGAGGCCTTCAAGCTGGCCAACAAGGTGGCCGCGCCGACCTCCATCGTGGCCGGGCTGCTGCTCGCCGCCAGTGGTGCGGTCGCGATCGTGGCGGGCGGGTTCCCCGCGCTGATCGTCGCGGTGGTGTCGGTGGTCATCGCGGTGTTCACCCTCGGCGCGGGCGCCGCGGCCGCCGAAAAGGCGCTCGCCACCGCGTTCCCCGAGGAGAAGGTCGGCGGATGCGGCAGCGCCTGCGGCTCCTGCTCGCTGCGCGACGCCTGCGAGCCCGCGTAATTCGGTTCCCGACCGCCGTAATTCAGTTCGCCACGGACCGGCGCATCCAGATGTGCGGGATGCCCGCGTCCATGCCGATCTCGCCGTACGCCTCGTAGCCGAGCTTCTCGTAGAAGCCGCGGGCATGCGTCTGCGAATGCAGTTCGACCGAACCCAATCCGCGCTCGCGCACCCGATCCTCGATGGCGCGCACCAAGGCCACCCCGAGCCCGGTGCCGCGCGTCTCCTCCAGCACCGCCAGCCGGCCGAGCACGCCGACCCCGTCGCGCACGATCAGGCGTCCGGCCCCGACGGGCTTGCCGTCCAGCCGGGCCAGGAAATGATCGGCAACCTCATCTAGTTCATCGATCTCGATCTCCGCGGGCACGCCCTGCTCATCGACGAACACCTTCATGCGCACGGCATAGGCGTCGGCTAGTTCCTGTTCGGTGCTGACGGTCACGACCTCGATCATGTGATCAGCATGCCTGAGTGTCCGAGGTCACTTGCCGAGGGTTCGCCACGGCAGTCGCGAACGCACACCGCGTTTCGGCAATGGGTCGGGCAGACCCACCTCGCGGGCGAAGGCGGCGGCGTCCTCCACGGTGGTCGTCTTCGGCCGGGTCCGCGCCCAGTCGAGATAGCGGGCCGTGAAATCCGGGCCGACGGCGTGCGCGAGGCCGGGGAAGCGCCGGCGCACCTCGTCGGCGCGCTTGTGCAGCAATCCGTGCGCGGTCGCGGTCAGATCCTCGAGGTCGAAACCCTCGGGCGCGGTCGCACCGGCCACCAGCGCTCGCACCAGCGCCTCCTGCCGCTGCGCGAGTGTCCCTGCCGCCTCGGGGTTTTCGCCGCTCATGCCGGGACCGATGTGCTGCTCACACTGTCCGGGGCGGATCGCAACGTGATCGCTCCGCGCCCCGAGGCCGTCGCGATGGCGTTCAGTTCGGCGATGAGTTCGGTTGCGGGCGGGTAGTTTCCGTCGCGTTCGAGCATGAGGGGCGTGGGTCGGCCCGGCGCGAACTCGGCCACCAGGGCCAGCACCTCGGCGGGGATCGGATGCACGTGGGTGTCGATATAGCGGCCGCCGGATTCGTGACCGCCCGCGATATGGCAGTAGGCCAGGCGTTCGGTCGGCAGGCGCAGCAGTTCGGTGAGCGGGTCGCGGGAGGTGTTGCGGGCGTTGGCGTAGACGTTCGCGATATCGAGCAGCAGGTAGACGCCGGTGCGCTCGACGAGTTCCTGCAGGAACTCGGCCTCGGTGTACTCGGCGTCCGGCCATTCGAAGAGCGCGGCGATGTTCTCCACCGCGAGCGGCACGTCGAGATGCCGCATCGTCCGGAGGATATTGCGTTCCAGCACATCCAGAGCTTCGCGGGTGCGGGGGAGCGGTAAGAGATGCCCGGCCTCGATTCCGGCCGCGCGCACGAACGCGATATGCTCGCTGACCAGTGGCGAGCCGAGTGCCCGTGCACAGTCGGCGAGATGTGCGGCCCGGGTGTCGTCGAATCCCTCCGCGCTGCCGAGCGACAGTGAAATCCCGTGCGGTACAGCCGGAATGCCCCGGCTCACCAGTTCATCGAGTTCCTCGGGCACGGCGATCTTCGGTCGCGCGCCGCCGCGACCGCGCCAAACTGCGATCCCGCGTCGTCCGGAACCCTTGGCCGCCAAGGATTCCGCGATCACCTCACAGAATCCGATACCGTCCAGATCCGCGAGAATCCCGCAGATCTCGCGCCGCCAGCCGATGCCGACCGCCCCGGCGGGGAGTGGTGACCCGGTCATCCGCCGCACCCGCCGCCACCGCAGCTGCTGCCACAGCTACTGCCGCAACTGCTTCCGCCGCCGCTGTCGCCGGAACTCGTGCTGCAACTCGAGCCGGTGCTGCAGCTGTCGCCACCCCCGCCCCCGTAACCGCCGCCCCCGCCGACGACGGCGGTGGCCTGCGCCAGGGCCGGATCGAGACTCCACAGCACCCCGGCGCCGAAGAGCGCGGCCGCGAAGGCCGCGCTGTTGGGTCCGTAGGAACCGTAGGAGGGGGAGTTGTTCGGGCGCAGGTGCAGATGCTGGGCCCGCGCGGCGTCGAGGGCATCGCGCCCGCGCTGGGTCAGGCGCGGCGACCGGATCATGAAGCCGGTGGCGACCAGCAGGACGATCAGCGCCAGCACCAGGAACCCGACCTTGTGGTGCCCGGACATTCCGGCGACCAGCCGCACGATGCCGAGGATCAGCAGCGCGTCGAGCGGAAGGGCCGCCAGGTACAACGCCTTTCGCTGCCGCGGGCCGAACAGATACCCGCGCTCGATGAGGTCGGCACGCATGCGCGCCACCGAAAGGATCCCCGCCGCACGCAGATCCGTCATGCTGCGCCGCTCCGAGACCAGTAGATGCCCGAACAGCGCGTTCGAGACGGCATCGAGCCAGCGCTGGTCGGCGTCGGTGGGCTGGCGCACCGTCCGCCCGGTCGAGTCGATGAGCTGATAGCCGCGCAATTGCGCCAGACCCGCCAGCACCGGCCGCTTGTCATCGATCAGCATGGCGATCTCGCTGGGTCGCAGGCTCGAAACCGATTCGCTCGACGGCTCGGTGTGGCCCAGGATGGCGATCCGGCGCGCGAGCGTGAACCCGAACGCCAGCAACGCCGCGATCACATAGAAGGTCAGGAAGGTGGGCCCCGATAT
>NZ_BAFX01000148.1 GCF_000308815.1 Nocardia concava NBRC 100430 | reverse complement strand
GCTGCTGCGCAGGTTGCCGAAACTCCGTGACCCGCAGGTTGATCCGCGCACCGCGTTCGCCGGTACCTTCCACATCGCCGAATCCGCAAGCCAACTCGAACACGCCTACCGCGAGGCCGCGGCAGGCTCGACCCCCTCGGCCCCGCCCTCGGAGATCTACTGCCACACCCTCACCGACCCGTCGATCCTGGCGCCGGAGCTGATCGAGCGCGGCTTCCATACCCTCACTCTGTTCGGCCTGCACACTCCCGCAAGCCTTTTCGCCGATGACCCGCGCGGCACCAAGGATCGCCTCGTGGATGCCACACTGGCCCAACTGGATTCGGTCCTCGCGGAGCCCATCCGCGACTGCCTGGCCCTCGACGGCGAGGGCAACCCCTGCCTCGAGGCTCGCACCCCGCTCGAACTCGAACGCGAGCTCAGCATGCCCGGCGGCCACATCTTCCACGGCGACTTGGCATTTCCCTACCGCGAGGACTCCGACGACAGCCCAACCGCACGCTGGGGTGTCGCCACCGACCACGCCAATATCCTGCTCTGCGGCGCAGGCACGGTCCGCGGCGGCGGAGTCAGCGGCATCGGCGGCCACAATGCCGCCATGGCCGTCCTCGAACAGGGCTGAACCCAGGATTAACCGCGTGCCATGTCGACGAAGCGGCTCAGGTGGAGCTGGTGGGCGACGGTGATCGTCGCGGTGGGGCCGTTTCGGTGTTTGCCGAGGATCAGGTCGGCTTCGCCGCCGCGGGGGTCATCGCGTTCGAAGGCGTCCGGGCGGTGCAGGAGGATGACCATATCGGCGTCCTGCTCGAGGCTGTTGTGTACAGAGATCCCTTGTGCCACAAAGTTATTCGTACCAGGAACGGTGCCATCGTAAACGTCTTGCTCACCGAGGCTGGTGATTTCGACGATATGGTCCCAACGGACGTCGTTGGTCGCGTACATGTCGATTCCGGCGTCGTCGAGTACGGCGGCGACTCGGGCGAGGCGTGATCGGGCCGGTGAGTGCTTGGCTGCGGTGGAACCGCAGAAACGGGAGTCCATAGCCGAGCGGATATCGCGGGGCGAGATCTCCTCGGTGGCAAGCAGCGTCTGGACCTTGCTCGTGACTCGGTCGGGAATCGTGCCGGTCTGCGCGGTGGGTGCGGCTGCTTGCGGTGCAGCCACGGCTTCCTGCCCGAATCCTTGCCCGCCAATGGCGTTCAGGAAGGTTGTCTGATGGTCTGCGCTGGCGACTTGGATAAGCCATGCGCCCGGACGATCGGACTTGTTCGCGGGCTTGATGATGCTGTGCACACCCAGGCGCAACAGCAACTGGGCGATGTCGTCGATCAGACGTCGACTGGCCGATGAGTACTCGATGCGGCCGTGGTTGTGCGCCGCGTCCCAGCGAATCGAGCCATTGCTCGCCCACAGCTGCTTCACGAAGTCTGCGACCTGAGTGTTCGGCAGGCAGAAGACACGATCGGAAATGGCTTCCTCGTCAGCCGCCGCACGCGCCAGCCGGGTTACCTCGTTGTGTGGCATGCTTTCGACGCCCGAAGGCTCACGGACGACGCGCGGCACCGCGAGCTGGTCGCCAACAGCCAGCTTCTCCAAGGGAATCCACCCGTCCACGGTCAGGAGCGGGTGATTGCCGGTCGCTTCGACCTCGCGCCCCGAAGCCAGACGGAGTCGGAAGACCTCCTTGCGGCCGCTCGGGAAGACCTTCACCATCGGTCGGGCCACCATGCGCATTCGCTCGTCGAGCGACCACACCAGCGGCTGCTCGCCGCTTTCCAGCAATTCGCCGAGCGTGACTTCACTGCCCGTGTCGGCCCGAAGAATTCGCGTCGACGCCGGAAGACAGCCCGACTCACGGAGGTCGGACACCATCGGGCGCTTATCGGTTCGCTGTTCGGGACCACGGTTCAGCTGGGAGATTGCGATTACCGGAACCTCGAGTTCCTTCGCCATCAGTTTCAGGCTTCGGGAGAATTCCGAGACTTCCTGCTGGCGGGATTCGACCTTTTTGCCGGAGCTCATCAGCTGGAGGTAGTCGACGACGATGAGGCGGAGGTCGTGGCGCTGCTTGAGGCGGCGGGCCTTGGCTCGGATTTCCATCATGGTGAGGTTCGGCGAATCATCCACGAACAGTGGGGCTTCCGAGATCTCGCTCATGCGGCGGGCGAGCTTGGTCCAGTCGTCGTCGCTCATGCGGCCCGAACGCATGTCGCCCAGTTTGATCTTCGCCTCGGCGGATAGGAGACGCATGACGATTTCGGTGCGGCTCATTTCGAGGGAGAAGATGACGCTGGCCATGCCGTGCTTGATAGAGCAACTGCGCATGAAGTCCATACCCAGGGTGGAGTTGTGGGTCGGGATCATGGCGTCGCTCGCCAGGTACAGGTGGTCGGGGTTGTCGACTTCCACGCAGCGCACCGGGACCGACGGGATCGGGCGGACGTCGACGATGAAGCGGGAGCCGGAGCGGGACGTGTTGGACGCACCTCGGCGCTGCTTGTGCAGCAATTCTTTTCGGCTCAGGCCGAATACCTCGTCCTCGGTGGCGAAGGTGAGGGTATAGGCCGTCGAGGTCTCCTCGGAGCGGCCGCGGACGCGTTTGGTCGACATTTGGCAGCGATAGCCGAGACTGACGATCAGTTCCTCGGTATCGCGGGCCAGACGTTGGTTGGTGACCGCGAACTGGACGGAGCCACCCTTGGTGACGGTGCCGTCGGTATCAAGGAGACCTGCCAGCAGAGCCCGTCGCTGCGCTTCCGAGGCACGCAGGTACTCACCTGGAATGTGCTTGTTGCCGAGCACGCCGAGGGTGCGCAGGCGGGCCTGCAGAGTGCCGATGGCATTACGGCAGGACTGGCACAGGCGCAGGCCGATAGAGGGGCCGCCGCATTCCGGGCAAGTCGGTGCCGGAACCGGGCCTGAGACGAAACGTGCCTTGCCACCGCAGGATCGGCCGCAGGTGCGAACTTCGCTTGTGAAGGGAATGAACTCGGCGCCGCACACGACGCAGTCCCGAGGCTCGATTGGTTCCCCATCCGGCAGCCGCAGGCTGTAGCGCAGCGCTGTCGAACCCGAAGGCATCGCAACGATTCCCTCGTTCTCGATGCGATGCACGATTTCGGGGTCGGCGGTAGTCAGCTGGGCGCATGCCGAACTTCCGTCACCCAACCATGCGCCCAATGTGTAGGGCGGAACAAGCAATTCGCGCTCGGGCAATTGCAATGCGGCGGTATTCACCACGGAGTGGTTGAGGCGACGGTCCGCGGTCGCGCAACGCACCGTTGCCGCGATTTCGGCGGTAGTGCGGACCTGCGCGAAGGTCTGCTGGTTTCGGTATCCGTTGTAGCCGATTGCGGCCTGCTGCGCGGACCGGCGTGATGCGCGGGTCTCGGTGAGCCACTGATGCTGCTCGTCCGCGACTATGACTGTGCCGTCGGAGAATTCGACCTCGTAGCAGGGGCGGCCCGTCATCACCTCGGTGGCCGCGACGACCCGGGTCGGCTGACCGTGCGCGTCCAGCAACTCGTCGCCGACCTGGACCTCACTCATGGTGGTCCAGCCGGTCGGTGTGGGCAGCAGGGTGTCGAGGGCGAGGGCCTTGCCGACACCTGGGCGCGCCGCGACGATGATCATCTGGCCTGGGTGGAGGCCGTTGGTGATTTCGTCGAGTTCGGTGAAACCGGTTGGTACGCCTAGGGAGATGCCGCCTCGGGAGGCGATGGAGTCGAGTTCGTCCATCGTCGGCTGGAGGATGTCGGTGAGGGGGGCGAAGTCCTCCGAGGAGCGGCGTTCGGTTACGTCGTAGAGCTCGGCCTGAGCGCGGTCTACTACTTCGGCTACGTCTTGGCCGTCGGCGCCGGCGTAGCCGTATTGGACGATTCGGGTGCCTGCTTCTACGAGGCGGCGCAGGACGGACTTCTCCGCGACGATTTCGGCGTAGTAGCCGGCGTTGGCTGCCGTGGGGACCGTTTGGGTGAGGGTGACGAGATACGGTGCGCCACCGATGCGTTTGAGTTCGCCCTTGCGGTCCAGGGTGGCGGCGACGGTCACCGGGTCGGCGGGTTCGCCGCGGCCGTAGAGGTCGAGGATGGCGTCGTAGACGGCCTGGTGTGCGGGGCGGTAGAAGTCACCGGGGCGGATCACCTCGATGACGTCCGCGATGGCGTCCTTGGACAGCAGCATGCCGCCCAGGACGGACTGTTCGGCGGCCATGTCGTGGGGTGGCTGGCGGCCGAAATCCTCGCCGGGGGCATCGGGCGGATAGTCGGAGGGTCCGTGATCGTCGTGGCCGCGATCGTCGATGACTGCCATCAGGCTCGACCGTCCTCTCTCCTCGCGCCCGGAACGACGTGCATGACCCGTTTTACGCCTGCGCACCGACATGTTCTGACCGCCACGCGGAGCCGACACGCCAGTCCTGAAGGCGCGGTGGCAAACCCGTGGTGGTGGGCGCTGGATATACGGAATCGTGCCGTCCCCGGACTGTGGTCACGACATTCGAATGCGAACCTAGGCGACCGGACGCGCACCCGCCAAACCGAGCTGTGCACACACCTGTGGATAACGTGGGTATTGTTCACCAACTGTTGTGCACCCCCTGTGGAGAACTTGGGGACAACAGTCGGCGGAACACATCAATGCGCTGGTAGTGGCCGAATTCTCATTGTGCGCAACTGTGGATCAATTCGGTGCGGCGTGTCGCTGGACGGTAACGTCCGGGCGTGTTGGGTAAACGGACGGTCACGCGCGCGTGATCCAGCACACAACGAGAATGGTTGGTTTGCTGAGCAATCCACAACCCGGGCGAACACCGCGGGTCATGCATGCCGACGCCTCGTGAAGGCGCCTTCGCGCACCCCGCCGGTATCCGCGCACCGGAAGTCCAGCCACTACTTGGCAAACAAAAGAAAATCGGAGGCCACCCCCACCGGGGAGGTGACCTCCGACAAACCGAATTACTCGGCGGCGTTGACCTGCAGGTCGACCTTGGCGACCACATCCGGGTGCAGATGCACCACGACACCGTGCTTGCCGGTGCTCTTGATGTGGGCCTTCGGCAGCTCGATGCTGCGCTTGTCCACAACCGGGCCACCGGCGGCCTTGATGGCCGAGGCGACATCGGCGGCGGTGACCGAGCCGAAGAGCTTGCCGGTGCCCGCGGTCTTGACCGCGAGGGACACGCCGGACAGACCCTCGAGGGCCTGCTTCAGCTCGTTGGCGTGGTCCAGGTCGCGCACGCGACGGGCGTCCTGCGCCCGGCGAATGCCCTCGACCTGCTTCTGCGCGCCCCGAGTGGCCACGATGGCCAGGCCGCGCGGGAGCAGGAAGTTGCGGCCGTAGCCGTCCTTGACCTCCACGGTGTCGCCGGGCGCACCGAGGTTGTCGACATCAGCGGTGAGGATGAGCTTCATCTCTGTGCCTTCCCTTCTCAGCGAGCGGTGGACACGTAAGGCAGCAGGGCCACCTCACGCGAGTTCTTGACGGCGACAGCGATATCGCGCTGGTGCTGGACACAGTTGCCGGTCACCCGGCGCGCGCGGATCTTGCCACGGTCGGACACGTACTTGCGCAGCAGCGCGGTGTCCTTGTAGTCGATCTTCGCGCCGGCCGTGTTGTTCTTCTTGCCGGCCTTGTCTTCCTTGCAGAAGGTGCAAGCCTTCTTCTTCAGCACCTTTTCGCGTGCCGGTGCTTTGGCCATGGTCTTTCAACTCCGTAATTATGGGAATCACCGTCGGGGCGATTCCGGGGAAAGCCGTTGTCTAGAACGGCGGTTCGTCGTCCATCGGCCCGCCCCCGAAGGAGCCGGCCGCGGGGGCACTGCCCCACGGGTCGTCGCCGGCGCTCTGGCCGCCACGACCCCCACCACTGCCACTGTTACCGCCACCGGAGAAGCCGCCGCCTTGCTGGCCGCCGCCCTGTCCGCCACCGCCGAAGCCGCCGCCACCACCGCCACGGGTGGTCTTGTTGACCTTCGCGGTCGCGTACCGCAGGGAGGGACCCACCTCGTCGACCTCGAGTTCGACGACCGTGCGCTTCTCACCCTCGCGGGTTTCGTAGGAGCGCTGCTTGAGTCGTCCACTCACGATCACTCGCGAGCCACGGGTCAGGCTCTCGGCGACATTCTCCGCAGCTTCACGCCAGATGTTGCAGCGCAGGAAAAGCGCCTCGCCGTCCTTCCATTCATTGGAATTCCGGTCGAACACACGGGGAGTCGACGCGACCGTGAAGTTCGCGACGGCCGCTCCCGCGGGGGTGAATCGAAGCTCGGGGTCAGCCGTCAAATTGCCGATGACGGTGATGACCGTGTCGCCTTGGGCCATGGTTCCTCCTGCTTTCCGGTGCAGTCCGCATTGCGCTCGCCCGCGCCGTCAAGGGCACGGTTTGCCAGTCAGCCTAGAGATAGGGACCGACGATTTACGAGCGACGTTGCGGGAGGACTGGACTTACTTCTTGTCGAGGCGCAGCACCTTGGTGCGCAGCACCGACTCGTTCAGGCCCAGCTGGCGATCGAGCTCGCTCACGGTCTCGGGCTTGGCGGTCAGGGTGACGACCGCGTAGATGCCCTCGGCCTGCTTGGCGATCTCGTAGGCGAGACGACGGCGACCCCAGATGTCGACGTTGTCGACCTTGCCGCCCTCGGCACCGATGACACCGAGCATGGTGTTCAGATTCGGGCCGACGGTGCGCTCGTCCTGGCTCGGATCGAGAATGACCATCACTTCATAATGACGCACGGACCTCATCACCTCCTGTGGACTGTGAACGGCCCACGGACTGTCCGTGGGCAGGAGGGTTCGTTGCGTCAGCAACCCGACAAGGCTACATGACCGGGTTTGAGCAGCGAAATCGGGCCGGTTCCGAGTTTGAGCAAGCGGACACGCCGAAGAGCCGCCTAGGGTGGGGCGCATGTCGAACCGACCCGTCGTGAGCGAATTGGTTTCTCGCCGTCGCGATTCGGGTCGCTCCCCTTATCGGCCGAGCATGATCGCGATCATCTCGACACTGGTGTGCGCCGTCACATTGCTGATCGCTTATTGGAACAAGGCGCGGTGCGCGGGCGGGGCGGTCGACGAATCGGGGCGCAGCGCGATCTTCGATGTCATCAAGGACTCGAATGTCTGCTACTCCGATATTCAGTACCTGTGGCTGGGCCGGGGCATCGACAAACACCTCTTTCCCTATATAACCGGCGACATCACGCCCGACGGCCAGCTCACCGGCGGCGCGGTCGAGTATCCGGTGCTGAGCGGGCTGTTCATGTGGATCGGCGGCATCGGCAGCCACACCGACGCGGACTTCCTGCTGCACTCGGCGCTGCTGCTGGCCCCGTTCGCACTGCTCACCGCCTACCTGCTGGCCCGCATGGCCGGTCCGGCGGCGCTGCTGTGGGCGGCCGGGCCGCCGCTGGTGCTCTACGCCTTCCACAATTGGGAACTGCCGGTGGTCGCCACGGCCGTCGCCGCGTTCTATGTGATGACGGTGCTGACCAAATACTCACTGCGGGATCGGGCGATCGCCGCGGCGGTATTCCTGGCGATCGGCTTCTGTTTCAAGCTGTATCCCGGAATCTTCGTGCTGCCGTTGCTGATTTACGTGCTGGTCGGTGAACACCCCTTGCGCGAGAAGCGATTCGACGTGCGCGGCGCGCTCATGGTCGCGGCCACCGCGATCGGCACGGTGGTGGCGATCAATCTGCCGTTCGCGCTCGCCGGATACGACGGCTGGCGCGCCTCGATCACCTTCCAGCAATTGCGGCAGGCCGATATCACCACGAATTCCATCTGGTACTGGGGATTGCGCCCGCTGTTCGCGAACACCCGCGCCGGGGAGAACTCGTTCCAGGACATGGTGACGGTGGCCTCGCCGCTGCTGATCCTGGTCGCCTTCGTGGTGGCCTGCTGCCTGGGCTGGCGGCGGTATCAGCTGGCCGGCATCTATCCGTGGATCGGCGTCAGCGGCGCCATGCTGTGTGGATTCCTGTTGTTCCACAAGGTGCATTCGCCGCAGTACACGCTGTGGCTGATCCCGTTCCTGGTGCTGCTCGAGGTGCCGTGGGGCCTGGTCGTCGCCTACCTGATGGCCGACGCTTGCATCGGCGTCGGCGTCTTCCGCTACTTCTATGCCCTGGGTCAGGGTCACAATGCCGAGTTCGAGCAGAACATCGTGCAGATCGGCGTGTGGGGCCGGGCCGCGCTGCTGGCGATGTTCTTCTTCCTGTTCGTCGGCGCGCGCTTGCGGTCAGTGGGCCGCTTCGGTATTGCGGACACGGAAGGCCTTGCTCTTGGCCCGATTTCCGCAGACCGCCATATCGCACCACCGGCGCGAACCGCCGCGTGAGGTGTCGAGGTAGAGGCGGGTGCAGGCGTCGCGCCCGCACTCCTTGAGCCGTTCCCGATCCGGGCCGCCGAGTAGTTCGATGGCCGAGCGCGCCACGGCCGCCAGCGCGGCCTCGATGCTCCCGCTCCGCTGAACACCGCCGTCTGCGCGCAGGGTGAGTTCGGGCGGCGCGTCGTGGGCGTGCCGGTTGAGCAGCCTGCGGTCGGCGTCCGCGGCCGGTTCACCAGCGAGGGTGGCCAGCATGACTCGCCACGCGGCCTCGCGCAGGCGCAGGGCGGGGGCGAGCGTGCCGGTGCAATCGGGCGCGGTGTCCAGGATGCCCGCGGCGACCACCCATTCCCCCAATTCCGCATCGCCGGTGAGTAGTTCGATGCCGGTGGTGCGCCGTTCCTGCCGGGTGCCGATGAAGTTCAGCGCCAGGTTGCCGCTGACGAACAGGTGGGGATCGGCGAACACTGTCATGAACCCATAGTAACCACCTTGACAGGTTACGCAATGGAGTGCGACGGTAGTAACCACCTAAAGCGGTTAGCGATCTGGAGGGATCATGGACAACCGGCTTCTCGAGGTGGCGGGCCCACCGGCGCTCATCTTCATGTGGAGCAGCGCCTTCATCGCCGGCATCATCGGCGTCGGCGCGGCCCCGCCGATGCTGGTGCTGTTCGCCCGCTTCGGCATCGCCGCCCTGCTGCTCGTCGCGTATGCCCTTGTGGCGCGGGCGGTCTGGCCTCGCGGCCGGGTCCTGGCCCACACCCTGGTGGCCGGCTTCCTCATGCAGATGGTGCAGTTCGGTGGCTTCTACTCGGCCATGCACGAGCACGTCACGGCCGCGGTCATCTCGCTGGTGCAGGGCCTGAGCCCGATCGTGATCGCGCTGTTCGCCGGCGGCATGGGCGAATCCGTGAGTCCGCGCCAGTGGCTGGGCTTCGGTGTGGGCGGGCTCGGTGTCGGTCTCGCGGTGGTCGACCAGTCGCACTTCTCGCTGGCGGGTCTGCTGCT
Source organism: Nocardia concava NBRC 100430 (assembly GCF_000308815.1). Taxonomy (GTDB): domain Bacteria; phylum Actinomycetota; class Actinomycetes; order Mycobacteriales; family Mycobacteriaceae; genus Nocardia; species Nocardia concava. The sequence goes on along the minus strand of NZ_BAFX01000148.1, from coordinate 18,820 downwards.
GTGCGTGGTCGGTCTGCTCGGTCTCAGCCTGGGCACGGTCTACCAGAAGCGTTTCACCCCGGCCGTCGATCCGCGTGCGGGCACCGCCCTGCACCTGCTGATCGCCGCACCGTTCGCGGGCGTGCTGGCCGCGCTGACCGGCAGCTTCCATGTCACGGATGCGGCCCGCTTCGGCGGCGCCCTGGTCTGGATGGTGCTGATCAACTCCATCGGCGCGTTCCTGCTGCTGAACACGATGATGCTGCGCTGGGAAACCAGCCGGGTGAGCCGCTTCTTCTTCGCGATCCCGGCGGTCACCGCGATCATGGCCTGGCTGGTTATCGATCAGCCGTTGCGCCCCTTGACGATCGCGGGCCTGGGAGTCGGACTGATCGGCATGGTCCTGGCCTCGCGGCGTGCCGCCTCGGCAGCGGAATCGGAGACCATCCCGGCGGCCGCACCCACCCCGGCGCCCGCACCGCGTGCAGAGGCCGCGCCGCTCATCGAACCGATCGACCTTGCGGTACGGCGCTACGCTCTGCGCGTCTGAGCCGACCGACCGCCGGGGTGTCGTGGGTACGAATTCCATGACACCCCGGCCGTTTCGCGTTCCGGGCACCCTGTTCGCCGCATCCGCGCGGCAGACTGTGCGCATGCTGCACCTGCGGATTCTCTCCCCCGCCGCGATGACCGACGAGATCCTCGAGGTTCTCGAGGCCGATGACGCCGTGACCGGACTGGTCGCCATTCGCGGTGCGGCGCTGCGCCCGCCCGGCGATCTGGTCACCGCGCAGATCGCCCGCGAGGGCGCCAATGACCTGGTGTGCAAGCTGCGCGAGATGCGGGTGCACCAGGAGGGCAGCATCGAGCTGGAACAGGTGGGAACCTGGTTGTCGCGCAGCGGCTTCGAGGCCGAGCTGCGCACGCCGGGCAGCAGTTCCGATGCGGTGGTGTGGGCGGAGGTCGCGCAGCGGGCCTACGAGGACACCGAGCTGAACTGGACCTACCTGAGCTTCCTGAGCCTGGCCACGGTCATCGCGAGCATCGCCATCGTCACCGATTCGCAGATCCTGACCGTCGGCGCCATGGTGCTCGGCCCGGAGTTCGGTCCGGTCGCCGCGCTGGGGGTGGCGCTGGTACGCCGGCGCTTCATGCTGTTGCGACTGGCCCTGCGCACCTTGGTGATCGGCTTCGTGGCGGCCATCGGCCTCACCATCGTGCTGGCGCTGATCGGGCGGGCGCTGGGCTGGATCACCCTGGCGCAGGTGACCGGACCCCGCCCGGCCACCCACTTCATCTACACGCCCGACAAGTGGTCGTTCATTGTCGCCGTGGTGGCGGGCGCGGCGGGGGTACTGTCCATCACCTCGGCCAAATCGGTCGGCCTGGCAGGTGTTTTCATCTCGGTGACCACGGTGCCCGCCGCGGGCAATATCGCACTCGGCGTGGCCGTCGCCGACGGCGCGACGGTCTGGGGGAGCACCGCACAGCTGCTGGTCAACCTCGTCGGCATGGCGTTGGCGGGCTGGGCCACCCTGGCGTTCCAGCAGACCCTCTGGACGCGGGTGTCGGTGCGGCGAGCTCGGCACCTGGCCATCCCCCGCCGCATGCTCTGAATCAGCCGACGCTAGAGGACTTCTCCAGAGACAACTCCTCGTCGTCGCCCTCGCCGTTCGCCTCTTCGCGCCGGTTGCGGATCACGCTGGTGAGGAACGCCGCGCCGATGAACGCCACGCCGACCAGACCGCTGATCACCTCGTTCACGTGCACGCCGATGGTGATGAGCAGGATGACCGCCAGGGCGCCGATGGCCCAGAACGCGCCGTGCTCGAGGTACACGTACTCCGAGAGCGTGCCCTTGCGCACCAGGTACACCGTGATGGACCGGACGAACATGGCGCCGATCAGGCCCAGGCCCAACGCGATCAGGATCGGGTCGGAGGTGATGGCGAACGCGCCGATGACACCGTCGAAGGAGAACGAGGCGTCGAGCACCTCCAGGTACAGGAACAGGAAGAACGCCGCCTTGCCGGTCGCCTTCACCACGCCCGAGGGCCCGGAGGTCGCGCCTTCGGCGTGTTCCTCGGCATGGAACATCGATCCGAGTCCGTCGACCAGGATGTAGGTCATCACGCCCAGGATGCCGGCCAGCAGTACGGTCGCGCGATCATCCTCGGCGGCAATGAATTCCGCCGCGATGACGATGCCGCCCAGGGTGAGCACCACCGCGAGCATGTCGAGCTTGCCGAGCTTGGCCAGCGGCCGCTCGATCCAGCCCAGCCAGGTGACCTCGTGCTCCTCGAGGATGAAGTTGAAGAACAGCAGCAGCAGGAACGCGCCACCGAAGGCGGCGATCTGCGGATGCGCGTCGGTGAGCAGCTTCTCGTAGGAGGCGCTGCCGTCGGGGAAGGTGAGCGCGCCGTCGGCCGGCGGGTTCATGGCCAGGTCGAAGGCGCGAACCGGGTTGAGCCCGGCCGTGATCCACACGATGGCCAGCGGAAACACCAGGCGCATACCGAAAACGGCGATCACCACGCCGACGGTCAGGAAGATGCGCTGCCAGAAGTCGCTCATCCGCTGCAGGATGCTGGCGTTGATGACGGCATTGTCGAAGGAGAGCGACACCTCGAGGATGCCCAGGATCGCGCACAGTAACAGCGCGGTGGGGCCGCCGTAGACCAGCGCCGCGATCAGCGCCAATACGGTGACGACTATGGAGAGGCCGAAAATACGCACCGCTTGGGGCCTTTCGTTGTGGCGGGTCGGTAGCTGGGTGGATGGACACACGAAGAGGGCCCGTGCGACCGAGCCCTCAACGTGTCGCTAGGTATGGAATTCAGACGTTGACGCCGAAGTCCCGGGCGATGCCGGAGAGGCCGGAGGCGTAGCCCTGGCCGATGGCGCGGAACTTCCACTCACCATTGTTGCGGTAGAGCTCGCCGAACACCATGGCGGTTTCGGTGGAGGCGTCCTCGGACAGATCGTAGCGGGCCAGCTCCGCCCCGTTGGCGCGGTCGACGACCCGGATGTAGGCGTTGCGCACCTGGCCGAAGCTCTGGCCGCGCGAGTCCGCGTCGTAGATCGAGACCGGGAAGAAGATGGATTCGATGGCCGGCGGGGTGTTGGCCAGGTCGATGTTGATGACCTCGTCGTCGCCCTCGCCCTCACCGGTGAGGTTGTCGCCCGTGTGGACGATGGAGCCCTCCGGCGACTGCAGGTTGTTGAAGAACACGAAGTGCTTGTCGGACAGCGCCTTCTTGTCGGCGCCGGTGGCGATGGCGCTGGCGTCGAGGTCGAAGTCGGTGCCGGTGGTGGTCCGGATGTCCCAGCCGAGGCCGACGGCCACCTGGGTCAGGTTCGGAGCCTGCTTCGTGAGTGAAACGTTTCCGCCCTTGGACAAACTGACACCCATCGTGGGAATCCTTCCGTTGTAAAGCGTTTGCAGCGTTACTTTGCTCAACGGCGTGTCCGGCATGTCGGTTCCGCCGCATCGACAGTAATGGTTTCCCCAAGACTTGGGTAGGTAAAGCCCAAGGGAACACGGTGTCACCAGCCTGTCATAGGACAGACTCACACACTCCATCGTCGCAGTCGCGGCGTTCGTCAACGTTCTCTTACCATCGGGGGCGTGGCAGGCCGTCGACGCGGATGGTTCCGGACGAATCCCCGGAACAACGAATGGGTGCAGCAGGCCCGGCAGGTGCTGACGACCGCCTTCCTGGACATGGATCGCCGGCAGAGCATCGCCGAGGCCGCCGTCGCCGCGTCCGCGGCTCTGTTCCCCGATCGCGGCATGGCCGCGCGCTGGGAACCCGTGCGCGCCCGCTGCTATGGCGCGTCGGGCGCCTACCTGGCCCTCAACGACCGTCTGGACCAGGCCGAACGCGACGGCGGCACGATCGCCCAGCCCGAGATCGACACCGTGATCCGGGGCCTGGCCGACGCCGCCCGCGGGGTCGACGAGTTCTATCGCGGCAATCAGGCCCACCTCGAGAACGCGGTCGCGGTCTACGGCTCGGTGCCGCAACTGGTCGCGCAGGTGCGCGCGCAGGCGGCCCAGCAGCGGCAGGCCGCCGACGCCTCGCCCTATGCCGGCTACCCGTCGATCCGGCGATACGCGGCCGCCGTGGATGAGGGACTCGTCACACTCGAGGCGGCGGTGGCCGCCGGGGCCGGGGGCGCCACCCGCGACGCCGCGACCAGGCTCGAGACCCTCACCAAGGAATTGGCCGGTGCGCTGGAAGCCGCTCCCGGAAAACAGCATTCGGCCACCACCGCCATCAGCTCCGCGGCCACCCGGCTCGATGCCGCGCGCAATCGGCTCGAGCGGGTCGCCCCGGCCATGTCGGCGCTGCTCCGCGAGTTTGCGGCTGCGTCCTCGAACGATTTGGCCAACAATGAGCGTCAAGCCCGGGAGGCCGTCGCGGCCGCCGACGCGGATCTGACCCGCGCCCGGGCCGCCCTTGCCAGCCACGACCCGGAGGAAGCGCTCGACCTGACCACCACCGCCCGCGCCCACCTCGCCACCGCCGAGGAGCGCGCCGAGGCCGTCACCGATCGGCTCGCCCTGCTGCGGCAGGTCCGCGAGCAACCCGCCGAACGCGCCAAGGCCGTCCGCTTCAAACTGCGCGACGCCCAGATGCTGGCCGTCAACAAGGGCGTGGTCCCGCAATGGGGTTCGGTGCTCGACGCCCAGGCCGAACGCCTGGACCGGGCCGGTGCGGGCCTGACCGGACGCCATCCCGACTACTGGGCCTACGTGTCCGAACTCGACGCCATCTCCGCGTTCGTCGCCGGAGTGGTCGAGCGCATGAGAAATACCGACAGATAGCCAGCAAGTCAGCAGGAGGACGGCCACACCGATGACCGCGACGATCACCAGCGATCCGGGTGTCGCCCCCGTCTCCCTGCGGAAACATGTGCCGCTGCGGCACTTCCGGCAGGTACCGGGCCCGGAACTGCGGCGACTGTTCCACCGCGAGCCCGAGGCATTCGGCGGCTCCCGCGATCGCGAGCTGCTGGCCATGGCGCTGGGCGCCACCCTCTACGTCCCCGCCACCCGCCCCGATCTCACCGCCACCATCGCGCGCCGCGCCCAACGTGGGGTGTGCTCGATGGTCATCGACCTCGAGGACGCCGTCGCCGACCACGCCGTCGAGGACGGAAAATGGCAGGCCGCAAGGACTCTCGACGAATTGGCCGACAGCGGCGAATCGCATCCGCTGCTGTTCGTGCGCGTCCGCGACCCGGAGAGCATCGCCGAGATCGCCGAGCGGATCGGGCCCGGCGCGGCGGCGCTGACCGGATTCGTGCTGCCCAAATTCGACAGCGCCCGCGCCGAGCCCTACCTGCGCGCCGTCGCCGCGGCCTCGGATCGGCTGGGGCGCACCATCTTCGGGATGCCGGTGCTGGAGTCGCCCGCGCTGGTGCACCGCGAGACCCGGGACACCGAACTGCGCGCGATCGGTGAGCTGCTGGCCGAACACCGCGACCGGGTGCTGGCCGTGCGCATCGGGGCCACGGATATGTGCTCCACCTTCGGCATTCGCCGTGACCGCGAGCTCACCATCTACGACGTGCGCGTGGTCGCCGACGTCATCGCCGACATCGTCAACTACCTGGGCCGCGCCGACGGCACCGGGTTCACCATCACCGGGCCGGTGTGGGAGTACTTCGCCGACCACGCCCGCATGTTCCGGCCGCTGCTGCGCACCTCGCCGTTCGCCGACAGTGATGCCGTGCGCTTCCGGCAGTCGCTGGTCAGCCGCGATCTGGACGGGCTGCTGCGGGAGATCACCCTGGACCGCGCCAACGGCATCCAGGGCAAGACCGTCATTCATCCCTCGCATGTGGCGGTCGTGCACGCGCTGTCGATCGTCACCCACGAGGAATACGCGGACGCCCTCGACATCCTGAGCACCGGTGCCGGTGGCGTGGCCGCCTCCGAGTACCGCAACAAGATGAACGAGATGCGCCCGCACCGCAGCTGGGCGCATCACATCATGCTGCGCGCCAAGGTTTTCGGCGTAGCGAACAAAGGAGTCTCCTTCGTGGACCTGCTCAAGGCCCTGGTCGAATCGTGACCACCGACGCCACCCTGCCGGAGCAGAGCCGCGAGCCGTGGGCCGTTCGCGAGCCCTGGGCCACCCGCGAACTCGGCCTCACCCTCCGCCACACCGATTCCGTTCTCCTCGAGCCCGATTGGCGCATCGAAGCCCTGATCGAACCCGGCCTGCGCCGCAACCCCCGCCGCGCCCACCTACTGGTGTCCACGGTCCTGGGCAAACACCTCCCCACCGACCCGCACCGCGTCCTCGACGCCGGAAACCGGCTCGGTGATCTGGTGCGCGAGGTGCTTGTCGCCGGGCTCGCCGTGGAAGATGCTGTGCCGGAGCAGGATCCGGCCGCCGTGGTGCTCGGTTTCGCCGAAACCGCCACCGGGCTCGGGCATATCGTCGCCGCGCGCCTCGGCGCACACTGCTACCTGCACTCCACCCGCCGGGACACGCCCGGCGCGGTGACACTCGCGGGCTTCGAGGAGGGCCATTCCCACGCCACCTCGCACCTGCTGCAACCCATGCCCGCCGCGATCTTCCGCAACAACCTGCCCATGGTCCTGGTGGACGACGAGATCTCCACCGGCGCAACGGCGATCGACGCGATCCGCGCCCTGCACGCCCACACACCGCGCGCGCACTACATCCTCGCGTCCCTGGTGGACATGCGCACCGAAGCCGATCGCCGTGCCTTCGAGGCCGCGGCCACCGACCTCGGCGCGCGCGTCGACACCGTCTGCCTCGCCAGCGGCAGCACCGTACTGCCCACGGATCTGATCGAGACGGTCTCCGAGCTGCCGGATCCGGTCCTCAACCCGGTCGCCGACCGGCGCGGCAGCTGCACACGTGTCGAATTGTCCTGGCCGGAAGCGGTTCCCGAGGGCGGCCGCCACGGCTTCCTGAACTCCGACTCCGGGCTCTTCGAGGCGGCGCTCTCCCGCGCGGTAACCGCGCTGACGGGTGAGCTCGCGGCTCTGCCGGAGCCGATGCGCTCAACGGCACCAACCGCTACGGATCGCCCGCGCCCGGTCATCGTCATCGCCCACGAGGAACTCATGTACCTGCCGCTGCGTATCGCGGCGGCGCTGGCCGAGGGCGGTATCCCGACCCGCTACCAGACCACGACGCGCTCCCCCGCGTACGTGCTGGACGAGCCCGGCTACCCGTTGCGACGCGGATTCCGGTTCACCGCACCGGAACTCGGCGAGGAGGCGCCGCGCTTCCTGTACAACGCGCAATGGCCGGAACCCGTGCACGCCGCTGCCGAGCCGGTCCTGCTGGTGGTGGCCGATCAGCCCGCCGATACCGAACGGCTCACGGCCGCAGGCGGACTCATCGACGTCCTGACCGCTTCGGGCGCCGACGTGGTGCTCGCGGTGCTGGCGGCCGCGGATCCACGCGCTCTCGCCGCCGCGCGCCTGGCGCAATCGGACCCGCCGCCGGTGACTCCGGAGGCAAACGCGCTACCGGAGCCGCTGTACGGCCCCGAATTCGGGTCGTATGGGCGGGATGAGGTGGCGTGGCTGCTGACGGATCTGTCGGGGGTGGCGCTGGAAGCCGATGTGGCGGAGCGGGAGCAGCGGATTCAGGCGGGGGTGGCGCATTACGCGGAGTCGCTGCCGGTGGAGTATCAGCCGGATGCCGCCTATCGGGAGTTGTTCGAGACGGTGCTGGCGGAGAGTGCCGAGCGGTTGGCGCTGGCGGTGGCGACGGTGACGGAACTCGTTGTCGCCGAACGCGGGACCGATATCGTGCTGGTGTCGTTGGCGCGGGCGGGGACGCCGATCGGGGTGTTGATGCGGCGCTGGCTGGGGGAGCGGGGCATCGAGGTGCCGCACTATGCAGTGTCGATCGTGCGCGATCGCGGGATCGATTCCGTGGCGTTGGATTATCTTGCGCGCCATCATGACCCGGCGAAGGTCGTCTTCGTGGACGGGTGGACCGGCAAGGGCGCGATCACGCACGAGCTCGCCGAGGCGCTGGCGGCGTATCACGCGGCGGGCGGGGCGCGATTCGATCCCGAGCTGGCGGTGCTCGCCGATCCGGGCGGCTGCGTGCGCACCTTCGGTACCCGCGACGATTTCCTCATCGCGTCCGCGTGCCTGAATTCCACTGTGTCGGGACTGGTTTCGAGGACGGTGCTGAACCGGGACCTGATCGGGCCGGGGCAGTTCCACGGGGCCAAGTTCTATCGGGAACTGGCCGATCAGGATGTGTCGGGTCGCCTCCTGGACGCGGTGAGCGGCTGCTTCGACCGGGTGCGGCCGCTGGTGGCCGACCGGGTTCGCGAGCTGCTGGCCGCCGATCGCACGCCGACCTGGGCGGGCTGGGACTCGGTGGAGCGGGTGCGTGCCGCGTACGGGATCGCCAGCGTGAACTTCGTCAAGCCCGGTGTGGGCGAGACGACCCGGGTGCTGTTGCGGCGGGTGCCGTGGCGGGTGCTGGTGCGCGAGGCGGACGCGCCCGAGCACGCCCACATTCGGCTGCTGGCGCGCTCGCGCGGCGTGCCGGTCGAGGTCGTGCCCGATTTGGCGTATTCCTGTATGGGGTTGATCAAGGACGTGAAGGGGTAACTGGTGCGCGGGGTGATGGTGGCGACCGATCTGGATCGGACCGTGATCTACTCACGGGCGGCCTTCGGGCCGGCGGAGCCGGAGACGGTGTGTGTGGAACACCTCGACGGCCGGGAAATCTCGTACATGACCGTGGCGGCGACCAAACAGCTCGGCGCGCTGGCCTCGGCGGCGGCGCTGGTGCCGGTCACCACCCGCACCATCGAGCAGTTCCAGCGGGTGCGGCTGCCGGGCGCGCCCTGGCCCTACGCCGTCACCAGCAATGGCGGCACCATCCTGCGCAACGGCCTGCCGGACCGGCGCTGGCGCTCCGCGCTGGACACCCGGGTGCGCGCCGAATGCGCCAGCCTGGTCGAGGTGCGCGCGGAACTGCGGGCGCGCGTGGACGAGTCGTTCGCGCTGAAGCTGCGCGAGGCGGACGACCTGTTCGTCTACCTGGTCGTCGACCTCGAGCGACTGCCCGACGGCTTCCTCGCCGAATGGGACGCCTGGTGCCGCCCGCGCGGCTGGTCCGCGTCCCGGCAGGGGCGCAAGATCTACACCATGCCGTTGCCGGTGTGCAAAAGCCATGCGGTGCACGAGGTCCGGCGTCGCATGCTGGACGCCGGTGAGCTGCACCCGGATTCGCGGCTGCTGGCCGCCGGCGACGGTGCGCTGGACGCCGAGATGCTGCGCACCGCCGACGCCGCCATCCGGCCCCGCCACGGTGAACTCGAGCAGAGCAACTGGAACCACCCCGGAGTGGTGGTCACCGCGGCGTCGGGCATCCACGCCTCCGAGGAGATCCTCGATTACTTCCTCGGCGTCCGGGCCTGAACGACCCGGACGCCCGGGGCCTGATCAGCGCCAGCCGGCCAGCAGCCTATTGGCCGCCGCGGTCAGCGCGCGCTGCAGGAACGGCCCGAAACTGACCCGGGCCACACCGAGTTCGGCGAAATAGGCGGGGGAGCCCTGATCCGGGATGCCGATGGCATTGATCGGGCGCGGCAGCTCGGCGGTCAGGGTGCGCTGCACGTCCGGTTCGTGGCGGCCCACCGGATACAGCACGTCCGCGCCCGCCTCGGCGGCCAGCCGCATGCGGGTGAGCGCGCTCTCGAGCCGCTCCTCCGGAGTGCCGGTGTCGGGACGCATGAAGACGTCGGTGCGCGCGTTCACCACCACGTGCACGCCGGTGGCGTCCGCGGCCGCGCGCAGCTCGGAGACCAGGTCGGCGTGTTCCTGCGGGGCGCGCAGCCGCCCGCCCTCGCTGTGCACTGTGTCCTCGATATTGAAGCCGACGGCCCCGGCCTCGAGCAGGCCTTCGATGATGGTGGCGGGCTTCTGGGCGTAACCCGACTCCAGATCGACCGAGACCGGAATGTCCACGGCCGCCGTGATTTCCGCGACCCGCGCCAGCACGTCGGCCAGGGTCATGCCCTCCTGGTCCCGCTTGCCCATGGAATCGGCGAGCGGGTGGCTGCCGATGGTCAGGGCCCGGAAACCGGCCTCCTGCACCAGCTTCGCGGACCAGGCGTCCCAGACCGTCGGCACGATCACCGGATTGCCGGGCTGGTGCAGTTCGAGGAAGGTGGTTGCTTTCTCACCGAGGTTGGTCATGATCTCGATTCTGGTTCAGGGCGCGGACTTTGGCGACCACCTCGGCCGCGTCGGGTCCGGTCGCGCTCACCTCGAGCAGCTGGCCGGGCAGGACGCCGAGGGTGAGCACCCTGGTCAGGCTGTCACCGGGCACCGGGCCCGCGCCGGTGGTGGCATTGCGCAAGCGCACGGTGGCATCGAATTTCCGGAGTTCCGCGACCAATTCGGCGGCCGGGCGGGCGTGCAGGCCGTGCTCGTTGGTGACCTCGAAAGTTTCGGTGACCGAATCATCCACAGGCTTCACACCTGTGGACAACTGTGGATCGTTTCCGACTGCGGCATCGGCGGATTCGCCGAGCTGGGCCCGTTTGGCCGCGAGCGCGCCCTCCGCCTCCCGCGCGACCGTCGCCAGATCCGCCCCGCCGCCCGCCGCGGCCAACGCCGACAGCAGGCCCTCCACCAGCGGCGCGGCCGAAAGTTTCACCTCGACAGGCGATTCGAGCAGATCCAATGCGGTCTCGGCGGACAGCACCGCGCTGCCCAGATCCATCAGCACCAGCACGCCGTCCCCGGAATCGGCGGCGGTGATGGCATCGGCCACCGCGACGGCATCGGTCCCCAGCTCATTGTCGTGCAGTCCGGCCGCGATCCGGACCGCCACGCCCTGCTCGGGCAGCAGCCCGGCGGCCAGCGCCACCGCCGCCTCGGCCAGCGCCCGGCTGTGCGACACCACCACCAGGCCGATCAACGCAGCGCCTCCAGCGCTGCCCGCACCAGCAGCGCGGCGCTCGTCGCACCCGGATCCTGGTGTCCCGCACTGCGTTCGCCGAGGTACGAGGCACGGCCCTTGCGGGCCACCAGCGGCGTGGTCGCGTCCCGTCCGGCGTCGGCGGCCGCCACCGCGGCCGTCAGCGCATCGTGCGCCGACGCGCCCCCGGCGACCTGCTTGTCCAGCGCGTCCGCCGCCGGACCCAAGGCGTCCACCATGGTCTTGTCCCCGGGTTCGGCCTTGCCGCGGGCGATCACACCCTCCAGCCCGGCCCGGAAGGCGCGCGCGAAATCGGCGATCTCCCCGCCCTCGACGGCACCGGCGAAGCGCAGGAAGAAGGTCCCGAACAGCGGCCCGCTGGCTCCGCCGACCGTGCGGATCAACACCATGGCCGTCTGCTTGCACACCTCGGCGGGCGTCGCCGGGGCCGAATCATCCAGCGCCGCAACGGCCGCCGCCATGCCGCGCTGCATGTTCGTGCCGTGGTCGGCATCACCGATGGCCGCGTCCAGCGCCGTCAGCTCCGTCGCGTGCCCGTCCACCAGCGCCGCGAATCCGCGCACCCACGCGGCCGCGTCCACGGCGGCCATCAGATGCCCCACCGCAGTGCCGGAGTCCGCACGGGCGCGTCCCACAGCCCGGTCAGCTCCTCGTCGAGCCTGGTCAGCGTGATCGAGCAGCCCGCCATCTCGAGCGAGGTGATGTACGGGCCGACCAGGGATCGCTCGATGCGGATCCCGTGCCCGCCCAGCAGCCGCGACACCTCGTCGAACATCAGATACAGCTCGATCAGCGGTGTACCGCCCATGCCATTGAGGAAGCACAGCACCCGATCGCCCTGTGCGAAGGGCAGATCCGCGAGGATCGGCTCCAGCAGCAGCTGCGCCACATCCCGCGCCGGGGCCAGCGGCAGTCGCAGCCGGCCCGGCTCGCCGTGGATGCCGACGCCGATCTCCATCTCGTTCTCGCCCAGTTCGAAGGTCGGATGCCCGACCGCCGGGACCGTGCACGAGGTCAGCGCCATGCCCATGCTGCGCGAATTCGCGTTCACCGCCTCGGCGATGCGCGCCACCTCCGCCAGCGGCCGGCCCTGTTCGGCGGCCGCGCCCGCCATCTTCTCCAGGATCACTGTCGCGCCCACCCCGCGCCGCCCGGCCGTGTAGAGGCTGTCCTGCACCGCCACATCGTCGTTCACCACCACCGAGCGCACCTCGATGCCGGTCTCGGCGGCGGCCAGCTCGGCGGCCATGTCGAAGTTCATGACATCGCCGGTGTAGTTCTTCACGATGTGCAGCACGCCCGCCCCGGCGTCCACCGCCGCGGTGGCGGCCTGGATCTGATCGGGCACCGGCGAGGTGAAGATCTCGCCCGGGCACGCGGCGTCCAGCATGCCCAGCCCGACGAAGCCCCCGTGCAGCGGCTCGTGCCCGGACCCGCCGCCGGACACCAGCCCCACCTTCCCGGGCACCGGCGCGTCCCCGCGCACCACGATCCGCTGTTTGACATCCACCCGCAGCTCCGGATGCGCCGCCGCCATACCCGCCAGCGCGGCATCCACCACCTCGGCCGGATCGTTGATGAGCTTCTTCACCGAATCGCCTCTCTCGAGTTATTCCGCAGGTTCCTCCAGGGTGCGGGCCAATTCGATGTCGGTCACCAATTGCACCATCAAATCCCGTAATTCACAGTCGGGTAGGTGTTCGGCGGCGAACTCGAACGGCTCGGAGACATCCAGGCCGCCCCGGGTCGCGGCCAGGATCACCCACGGAATCCCCACCTCCGCCACGCCCAGCCGCTCCCGGATCAGATCGGTGGTGTCCTCCACCAGCCCGGTGCGGGCCGCGACCGCCGCGGTCATCTGCTCGTCCAGCTCGGCCCGGCGGCGTTCCAGCAGACCCGGTTCCGCGCCGATCTCCTGCGCGGGCGTGGTGCGCACCGAACCGTCCTCGTAGACCTGGAAGCCCTCGTTCACGCAGACCGTGCCCAGCTTCACCTCGGTCTCGGCCAGTTCGGGCAGGGTGCGCAGGCAGTCCAGCACCGCGTCCAGGGCGGCCACCAGGCGGTCGCGAATATCGCGGCGGCGCACCAGCTCCCGATCGGCGTCCTCACGCTCGGACAGCACCTGCTCGACCGCCCGGCCGATCTGGAAGGCCATGGCCGTCGAGGCCGGCGCCCAGCCGCCGCGCGGGACGAACTCGCCGTCCTTGGGTGTGATGGTGTCCAGGAACGCGTTCACGGCATCGAGCAGGTCACGCAGCTGATCCCGGGACACGGCCGGATGCCGGAAGGCGCGCAGATACTGTTCGTGCGCTTCCACGGGATCGACTTCACCGTCGCTCACTCCGCCGATACTGCCACGCCCGCGCGCGCTGGCCGTTAATCGCCGCCGGGGCTCGTGTCGCCGAGTTCTCGTAGAGTGGCAGCGACAGCACCGACAAGCGAAGGGTCGATCTTGTCCGCAGTTTTGGTGAAGGGCCAGAACGGTCCTCTGAACGTCCATGATCTGGTGATCAGCGTGCAGGTGGCCGCGCCCGCGGACCTGTCCGCGCTGCTGGTCACCGCCGCCGGCAAGGTACGCACCGACGCCGATTTCATCTTCTTCAACCAGCCCTCGGGTCCCGGTGTGCAGTTGCGGCCCGGTGCGCCCGGGCAGCCCGCCGTGCTCGGGGTGTCGTTGAGCGCGATTCCCGCTGATATCGAACAGCTTCGGGCCGTGATCACCCTCGATGACGCCACCGGCAGCTTCGGACGGTTGTCCCCGCCGGTCGCCGTCGTCAGCGACGGGGCCGGAAACGCGTTGTACGAGTATCGGATCGAGGGGCTCAGCACCGAATCTATCGTCATCGCACTGGAGTTGTACCGCCGTCAGGGCGACTGGAAGGTCCGCGCCGTCGGCCAGGGCTACGCGGGCGGGTTCGCCGCGCTGGTCACCGACCACGGCGTGAAGGTCGACGACGATGCCGCGCAAGCCGCGCCCCAGCCGGTTCCGGCCGCGCCGCAACCGGTTCCGGCCGCGCCCACCGGCTACCCGGCCCCCGCGCCCGACGGCAACTACGCCCCGACCGGTGGCTACCCGCCGCCGGTCGACCAGTTCGCCGCGGGCACCGGCTATCCCCCGCCCCCGCCGCCGCCCAACACGGGCTACCCGCCGCCGCCCACGGGCGTGGGGTATCAGTCCCAGGGACAGTCGTATCCGCCGCCGCCGGGCTACCAGCAGCCCGCCCCCGCGCCGCCGCCGGTCCAGGAGGTCGCGGACCTGCCGGCCAACCATCCGGTCAGCCTGGTCAAGGGTCAGCGCGTCAACCTGCGCAAGCAGGGCGGGGCCGCGCTCGGGTACGTGCAGATGGGCCTGGGCTGGGATCCGGTCAAGCGCGGCGGCATGTTCGGCAACAAGACCGTGGACGTGGATCTGGACGCCTCGGTCGTCATGTTCTCGGGCGGCAATCCGGTAGATGTCGTCTACTACGGTGGCCTCACCTCCAAGGACGGGTCCATCCGGCACCAGGGCGACAACCTGACCGGTGAGGGGGACGGTGACGACGAGCAGATCCTGGTCGACCTCACCCGCATCAACGAGCGGGTCAACGCGCTGGTCTTCATCGTGACCTCCTACAAGGGCCACACCTTCGAACAGGTCGCCAACGCCTACTGCCGCCTGGTCGACAGCGCGACCAACAAGGAGATGGCGCGCTACACCCTCGCGGGCGGCATGCCCTTCACGGGCATCGTCATGGCGAAGCTGTATCGCACCGCGCCGGGCGCGGATTGGAAGATGGAAGCCCTCGGCGAGGGCATCCAGGCCAAGCATCCCGGCGAAGCGGTGCCGCAGCTGGGGCGGTTCCTCTAAGCGGCGGGGACGGGCTGCCGCGGCCGCAGAATGGGTGGCAGCCAAGGGTTCTGGGGATCCGGGGCGCGGTTGAGAATGCCGCCTCCCGGATCGTCGATCCCGTCCCGGCGCACCGGATCCGCGCCGGGCCGGTAGATCTGGCGGATCACCAGCACGCACAGGCCGATCACCGCGAGATCGCGCAGCACGACCGCGCCGGTGAACCACTGCTCGGGCAGGCCCTTGTGGTCGGGGCCCAGGTAGTAGAACATGCGTGGCACCCACACCAGCGCGTCGATTGTCATCCACGCCAACAGGATTCGGCGATGCGGCAGGGCCAGCACCGCCAGCGGCACCAGCCACAGCGAATACTGCGGGCTCCACACCTTGTTGGTGAGCAGGAACGCCGCCACCACCAGGAACACCAGCTGCGCCAGCCGGGGCCGCCGCGCCGCGGTCAGCCCCATCCAGGCGATGCCCACGCAGGCCAGGACGAACAGCAGCAGCGAAATCTGATTGAGCAGCCACGGCGTCCGCTGCGGGCTCAGCACCCCGTCGAATCCGGTCCAGCCGGTGAACGAGGTGATCACGTTGTAGATCGAATCCGGGTCCGCGTGCCGATCCTTGTTGAGCCGGACGAACTCCCACCAGCCCTTCGGGTACAGCGCCGCGATGGGCGCGTTCACCGCCAGCCAGGTGATCGCCGCCGCCGCGATCGCGCCGCCCGCCGCCCGCAGCGGCCGGATGCCGCCCCACATCGACTCGTCCACGTCGAGCCGCTCGGCGCGCAGGCACAGGATCAGGATCGGCCCCAGCAGCAGTAGCGGATACAGCTTCGCGGCACCGCCCAGTCCCAGCAGCACGCCCGCCAGCACCGGCCGCCGGCGCGCCCAGGCCAGCAGCCCGCCGGCCGCGAAAGCCGTTGCCAGCGCGTCGAAATTGGTGAACGCGTGCACGAGTACCAAGGGCGACAACGCCATCAGCGCGGCATCCCAGACCCGCCGGCCCGCCGACAGCGCGGTCGCCCAGATGGTGACCAGCCAGGCCATCGACAGTCCCAGGGCCACCACGTCGAAGTAGATGACCACCTCGAGGGCGGTGTGCCCGGGCAGCGGGGACAGCTTCCACGCCTTGGCGATTCCCATGGCGGCGTACTGGTACAGGCCCGACAGCACCGGATACTCCATGTACCGGACCTGCGGCTGGCCGTCGCTGTACTCCACCCACCGCTTCTTGTACGGGAACGCGCCCTCGTTGAGGTGCTCGGCGCCGTAGAGCGGCACCGTGTCCGAGTAGCACATGGCGGTGTACTGGCGGCCGTTGTTCCAGTCCAGCCCCATCACGCCGTCGATCGGCCGCTGCTGGATGCAGCCCGCCTTGCCGAACCAGCTGAGGGCCAGGAACAGCACCGCGAACGCCATCATCACGCGCATGGGCGTCCAGAAGCGGGCGCGGCCGATCACCGCGTGATCGCCGACCGGCCCGCCGATCAGATCGGCCAGCTGCGCGGTCAGCGCATCGGTGCGACTGGGCTTGTCCCGATCGTCGGCCGAGCGCAGATCCGCCGCCAGCGGTTCCGGCGAAACATAGACCACCTCGCGTCCCGCGTGCGCATCCTGCAGTGCGCGAGCGTCTTTCACCGCTGCCTCCCCCGGCTTCAGCGTGTCACCGGCCGGCACGCCTGGGGCGGCCGGCCGGTGCACCAAGTCCTGCTCGATCACGGCAGCAGGCTACCGAGTCGGCCGTGTGCCGTTCCCATTGCCATTGCCGTTCCCATTACCGCCTCCGCCATTGGGCGACGTCGTGGGTGAGGATCCGTCGGCCGGCGCCACCGGCTGCCCGGACATCGGCCCGGTCCCCGGATCCTGCTGCTGCGTCTGCGGATTCGACTGCCGCTGATTGTTCGGATTCGGCGCCAGACCCGGCACCGGGATGGTGATGCCCGGCAGGATCTCGACCTGGCTCTGGGTGATCACCGGCGGCAGCACCTGCTGCTCGGTGGTCGGCGCGGGCGTGTACGGCGCGCTCCAGGACGGCACACCGGCCTGGCCGCCGATGGTGCCCGGCTTCGGGAAGTTCTCGTTGGGCGTGCCCTTGAGGGCGCCGTCCATGGTGGCCTTCCAGATGTCGGCGGGCAGTCCGGAACCGTAGATCATGCCGCCGTTGGCGTTTCGCAGCTTCTCACCGTTGTCGGTGCCCACCCAGACCGCGGTGGACAGCGACGGTGTGTAGCCGACCATCCAGGAGTCGCGGTTCTCGCCGGTGTCGCCGAGCTGGTTGGTACCGGTCTTGGTGGCCGAGAGCCGGCCGCCGGCCAGGTCGTGCTTGCGCGACCAGGCCGCGATGGGCTTCATCGCGTCGGTCACGTTGTCCGCCACCGCGGGCGAGACCCGCTGTTCGCCCGCGGTCTCGCCGCGGTCGAGCAGCACGGTGCCGTCGGAGGTGGTGACCTTCTGTACGAAATGCGGCGCGCGGTACATGCCCGAGGCGGCCAGCGTGGCGTACGCGGAGGCCATGTCCAGCGGGCGCACCTGGTACTGGCCCAGCACGATGCCGTTGTTGGGGCCGCTGCCGTCCGGCTCGGTGAGCGACTTGCCCACGCCCGGAATGTTCTGCGGGATGCCCAGCTTGTGCGCCATATCGGCGATCTTCTGCGGGCCGTTGCCCGGCATGTCCAGCTCCATGCGGTAGAAGCTGGTGTTCAGCGAGCGCTTGAGGGCCTCGGCGATGGTGCACATGCCGCACTGCTCACCCTCGACGTTGGTGATCTTGATGCCGTGCACCTCGACCGGCGAGGAGTCGTAGAGCGTCGAGAGCGGCTTGCCCAGCTCCAGGTTCTCGGCCAGGCCGAACACCTTGAACGAGGAACCCGGCGGCAGGCCCGAATTCGCGTAGTCGAGGCCCTGGCCGTCGGAGCCGCCGTAGTAGGCGCGCACCGCACCGGTCTTCGGATCCACCGACACCACGGCCGTGCGCAGCTTCTCGGGCTCGCCGTCCATCACCTTGTTGACCGCGTCCACCGCGGCCTGCTGCGCCTTCTGATCGATGGTCGTGGTGATCTGCAGACCCTCGGTGTTCATCTCGTGCTCGCTGATGCCCGCGGCCTCGAGCTCCTTGAGCACCTGGGTCTTGATCAGGCCCTCCGGACCGGCGTCCAGCGTCTTGTCCTTCTGCGCCTGCGCGGCCGGGATCACGGCGGGGTACTGCATGCTCTGCCGATCGGCCGCAGACAGATTGCCGCCGTCGACCATGCCGTCCAGCACGTATTTCCAACGGGTCTGGGCGCCCTCGGGATTCTTCTCCGGATCCAGATTCGACGGCTGCTGAATGGTCGCGGCCAGCACCGCGCCCTCGGCCACCGTCAGCTCCTGCACCGGCTTGTTGAAGTACGCCTTGGACGCCGCGTCGATGCCGTACGCGCCGCGGCCGAAGTAGATGGTGTTCAGATACGCGGCCAGGATCTGGTCCTTGGACCACTGCTTGGCCATCTTGGCCGAGATCACCAGCTCACGCAGCTTGCGGGTGAGCGAGTGCTCGTTGCCGACCATCGCGTTCTTCACGTACTGCTGGGTGATCGTCGAACCACCACCGGCGCTGGAATTGCCGGTCAGCTGACCGACGAAGGCGCGCCCGAAGCCCTGGATCGAGAAGCCGGGATTGGTGTAGAACGAGCGGTCCTCCGCGGCGATCACGGCGTTGCGCACGTGCGGCGGAATCTGATCGATCGTTACATCGGTCCGGTTGCCCTCCGGCGGAATGACTTTCGCCAGCACCGAGGTGCCGTCGGCCATGAAAATGGTGGCCACCTGATTGTTCTTCAGGTCGCCGGGCTGCGGCACGTTCACCGTCGAATACGCGTACAGGAAGACGGTGCTCATGCCGCCGAACAACAGCGCCATGCCGAGGTAGATGACGCGACGGACTATCCGCCACACCGAACTCTTCTTCTTCGGCGCGCCCTTGCCGCCGCCACCGCCGGAGCCGTTGCCCCCGGGCCGCCGCGG
Organism: Nocardia concava NBRC 100430; assembly: GCF_000308815.1. Classification (GTDB taxonomy): domain Bacteria; phylum Actinomycetota; class Actinomycetes; order Mycobacteriales; family Mycobacteriaceae; genus Nocardia; species Nocardia concava. The sequence goes on along the minus strand of NZ_BAFX01000148.1, from coordinate 38 downwards.
CGGCGGACCCGACGGGGTGCCGCCCTGCGGACGCCGGG
>NZ_BAFX01000149.1 GCF_000308815.1 Nocardia concava NBRC 100430 | reverse complement strand
GGGCTGGGTGAGCGCGGTGATGATGCCGAGCCCGCCCGCCTCGGAGACGGCGGCGGCCAGTTCCGCGCGGCCGACCCACATCATGCCGCCCTGCACGATGGGGTGCTCGACCCCGAAAGTCTCGGTGAACCTGGTCTTCAGTGCCATGCGCGCTGTCCTCTCCTGCCTCTCACGACTGCCCTGATACTCGCATAGTTGCATATGGGCCGACAACCCCGATGTGAGTGGGAGTTTGCAGTCATTACGCCAAGATTCCCTGGTCTGTAACCCTTGTCACGTTAGAAAGTTAAGCGCTATTCTCACGAGCGATCAGCGTGAAAGGACACTGCATGACCTTCCAGCCGCTCGACGAGCCGATCCGCTCGCGTCGCAATCACTGGGTGAACCAGATCGCGGCGCACGCGCTGATGCGGCCCGATCACGTCGCCTTCAAGTTCCGGGGCGTGGACACCACGTGGAAGCAGCTGTACGAGCGGTCGGAGAAGTTCGCCGACGCGCTGTCCCGTCGAGGGGTCGGGTTCGGCGATCGCGTGCTCATCCTGGCGCTGAACTACACCGAGTACATCGAGGCGGTCATGGGCATCAACGCCCTGGGCGCCATTGCGGTGCCGGTGAACTTCCGGCTCACGCCGCCCGAGGTGGCCTACATCGTGGCCGACTCCGGCGCGAAGGCCATCGTCACCGACTCGGTCCTGCGGCCGCTGGCGGTGGGCGTGGCCGGGCAGGCCCAAGGTCTCGACAGCGTGGTCGTGATCAACGGGCAGACCGGCGACGGCGTGATCGGCTACGAGGACTTCCTGAACGAGCCCGGCGAACCCCATGCGCCGCTGGACATTCCGGAGGAAACCCCCTGCCTGATCATGTACACCTCGGGCACCACCGGCAGCCCCAAGGGCGCCGTGCTGACCCACGCGAACATGAACGCACAGGCGCTGACCTGTATCCGGGCCATGGAGATCACCCCCGACTCCATCGGCTTCTGCACCTCACCGCTGTTCCACATCGCCGGATTGGGTTCGCTCACCCCGTATTTCATGCTCGGCGGCAAGACCGTGCTGCATCCGCTGGGCGCGTTCAACGCCACCGAATTCCTCGACGAGGTCGAGAAGGAACAGGCCACCGCCGCCTTCTGCGTGCCGGTGCAGTGGCAGCTGATCTGCGAGGAGCCGACGGTCAAGCAGCGCAAGCTGGCGCTGCAGGCGCTGTGCTGGGGCGCGGCCCCGGCCTCGGACACGGTGCTGCGGGCCATGGCCGACTGCTTCCCGAACGCCTTCAATGTGGCCGTGTTCGGGCAGACCGAGATGTCGCCCATCACCTGTGTGCTCGAGGGCAAGGACGCGCTGCGCAAGCTCGGCTCGGTCGGCCTGCCCATCCCGACCATCCAGGCGCGCGTGGTCGACGACGAGATGAACGATGTCGCGCCGGGCGAGGTGGGCGAGATCGTCTATCGCGGACCGACTCTCATGCAGGGCTACTGGAACAAGCCCGAGGCCACCGCGGAGGCCTTCCACGGCGGCTGGTTCCACTCCGGTGACCTGGTGCGCCGCGACGAGGAGGGCTTCGTCTACGTGGTGGACCGCAAGAAGGACATGATCATCTCCGGCGGCGAGAACATCTACTGCGCCGAGGTGGAGAACGTGCTCTTCGCGCATCCGAAGATCCACGAGGCCGCGGTGGTGGCCCGGCCGCACGAGAAGTGGGGCGAGGTGCCGGTCGCGGTGGTGGCGCTGGTCGAGGGGGTCGACGACCTGACTCTCGAAGAGCTGGAACCGTTCCTGAACGAGTCGCTGGCCCGCTACAAGCACCCCAAATATCTGGTGGTGGTGCCCGAACTGCCGCGCAATGCCAGCGGCAAGGTCGTGAAGGTCGAACTGCGCAAGCAGTATTCGGCCTAGATCATGTCTTTCGCGGTGAGCCAGCGCATGATCGGCCAGCCGCAGAAGACGGGCAGCCAGCAAGTCAGCACGCGGTAGAGGAGGACGGCGGGGACGGCGATCTCCGCCGACACTCCGAACGCCGCCAGACCACCGATGAGGGCGGCTTCCACGGCGCCCACGCCGCCGGGTGTCGGGGCCGCCGAGGCGAGCGTGCCGCCGATCATGGTGACGATGGTGACCGTCACGAAAGTGGTGTTGCCGCCGAAGGCTTCGATGCTGGCCCACAGTGCCAGCGCCATACCGAGGGTGGTGGTGGCGCAGCCGCCGACGATCATGGCCAGCCGCCACGGTTTGCGGCCCAGATCCTTCAACTGTCCCATCACATCCGCCAGCTGCGGGCGCACCTCGTTCAGCAGCCATTTGCGGACCTTCGGCACGAACATGGTCACGCCGAGCAGCCCGAGCAGCGCACCGGCCACCAGGTAGAGCACGGTCGCGCTGGGCACGAAATGCGAGAGGTTGGTGGAGGTTCCGGCCAGCGCACCGAAGATCAGCAGCAGCAGCACGTGGGTCACCACCTGCACGGTCTGCTGCAGGGCGACGGCCGCGGTGGCGCGTACCGCGCCCAGGCCGCCCTTCTGCAGGAATCGCACGCTCAGCGCCAGACCGCCCACGCCGGCGGGCGTCGTGGTGGCGGCGAACGTATTGGCGATCTGCATGAGCAGCAGATTGCGGAACTTCACCGCCTCGGAGGCGCACGCCCACAATGCCATTGCCGCGCCGACGTAGGTCAGCGCCGAGACCGTCAGCCCCAGCAGCGCCCAGCCCCAATGCAGGTTGTGCAGTTCGGTGAAGAAGGTCGGCACCTGGCTGATGTACGGATAGGCCACGTACACCAGGCCGATCAGCAGTGCCAGCTGTATGGCCTGGTTGCGCGAGAACCGGGTGATCTGCGCGGCCTCGATCTTGTCCTGCCCGGTCTGCTCGGCGACCTCGGCGCGTATGTCCTTCATGTGCTCGCCGGCGTCGGGAATCGCCTTGCGCACGTGCGGAGGTATCGCGGTCCGGGTGAGCCGGGCCGAGGCGTCCAGCACCGCCTGCTTGTCCAGCACCTCGAGCGCGGTGCGGACCGTCGGTTCGGGACCGAACAGGGCGGCCGAGGACAGCAGCAGCTGCGCGACGTCGGAGTCGAAACGCACCTTGTACGCGCCGAATTCGGATTGCACGAACCCGCCGAACAGCACGGCGTCGTCGAGAATGCGGATCTCCTCGGCGCGCAGATCACCGTGCGAGATCTGTGCCGTGTGCATGCTGTGCAGCGCCTGCCAGACCCTGGTGAGCGTCTTCTCCCCCGCGGCGGCGGTCAGCGGCCGGCCCTGGGGCACGGTGTGCGCGTACATCATCCAACCGCGGTCCAGCGCCGCGACGGTGAGCGGCTTGTTGCTGGCCAGCCCGAGATCCGCGATGGCGAAACCCATCAGCGCCCGATGCTCCACCGCACGCCGCAGGGAGGCGAAGGAGTCCGGGTACTCGCCGCTGCGCAGGGTGAGGCGGCGCTTCAACTGCTGGAGCATGCCGCGGCTGCGCTGGTTCGCCCCGTACATCTCGATGATCAATTCATTGTCCGGCGAATGGGTTTCGCCGTGTTCGGACCCCGCCGACGTGGGCGTGTTCGGTGAGGTCGCGAGCTCGGGCTGCGGCGTGGTTGTCACCGACAGCACCAGCGGCCCACGGGCGGCCGGGCGCAGCACCTTGAAAGCGGTCACCCGGAAGCCGCGCTGCGCCAGCACCCGCACCGCCGCCTCCAGCGGTACCTCCAGCGCGGGTGTGCCGACCACCAGCACGATCACCGAGCCCACGAGCCAGCCCACGACCAGGCCCAGCGCGGCGCGCGCGGGCACCACCAGCGAGACGAACAGGTGTATGGGGACGAAGGCCAGCAGCAGCGTCCACCACCACCGCCGCCAGCGCGCGGGCAGCCACGGGCTGGCCACGGTGAGCACCGCGGCCAGCATGGCGATCCAGCGCGGATCGTCGAGGAACTGCGACAGGAAGGTGTTGATCTGCTGCGGTTCCGAGAGATGCCAGCGTGGCGCGGAGAAGCCGGTGCCGGTGATGGAGAACAGGCCCAGCGCGATCAGGCCCGCGGACACGAAGCCGCCCAGCAGCTTCCATTGCCGGCGCAGGATCAGCCGCACCAGAATGGCGAAGGGCAGCGCCAGGATCGCGATGCCGTAGACGATGTAGACCAGGTTGGACTGTTCCGGCGTCAGGAACCCGACGATGGTGGAGACCGACTTTTCCAGGTTCTCCCACTGCGGGCGGGTGATCAGCGATCCGGCGACGACGATGCCCACCGACAACGCGGACAGCACAACGCGCAGAATGTCACTGGTCCGGCGGATCCGCGGCTGCAGCAGGCTGCCGGAGACGGGAATCTCCCGCCCGTCGACTCGCATGTCCTATACGCGCTTTCGGATCGTGGGAACGGCTGCGGTCCCATGGTCGGCTCGGTTGAGTATGCGGCAGGCGAAAGGGTCACCCGCCGTCCAACACGCCGGTAACCGTAACCCGTGCGCGGCGGAAGAAGTGTTCCGCCCGTCGGCACGCCGGGCCCGAATACCGGTTTTTCCTGCTTATTACGAGGCTTAGGTGTTGGCCGAACGGCCGTGCGAGGATCGCTGTGTGGTGCTCGATCTTCGTGTCTGTTTTATCGGGGAGTCATTCGTCGCGGGGGTCGGTGACCAGAAATGCCTGGGCTGGGCGGGGCGCTTGGCCGCCAGAGCCATTGCGGCGGGACAGCCGCTGACCTATTACAACCTGGGGATCCGGCGGGAGAACAGCACCGAGCTGCGCGGGCGCTGGGCGGCCGAATGCGCGCCGCGGCTGCCCCTGGACGCGGACTGCCGGGTGGTGATCTCCACCGGCGTCAACGACACCCAGCTCGAGGACGGCCGGGTCCGGGTCGACCCGGAGGACTCGGTGCGCAATCTCGGCGGGATCCTGCGCGAGGCGCGGGAAAGGGGCTGGCAGACAATGGTGGTCGCACCGCCGCCCAATGTCGACGACGACCACAATGCCCGCATCGTGGCCCTGGACACCGCCTACGCCGACCTCTGCGAGGACGCCAAGGTGCCCTACCTGCGGACCCATCAGCCGCTACGCGAGAACCAGATCTGGATGCAGGACGTCGCCGCGGGCGACGGCTACCACCCGGGCGCGGCGGGCTATGACGAATTCGCCGCCCTGCTCGCCCCTCACTGGCTGCTCTGGCTGGCCGATCCCGGCTCGGAATTACCTGTCGTGCGGTGAGTTTCGTCGATCACCGCGGCCGCGGCGGCGGCCTCCGGTGAGCGGTCGGCGGCATGGCGGCCGGTGTCCGGGCCCAGCCAGTCCTCGACGATGTTCTCCAGCCGCGGCCGCCGGGTCGAGGCCACCAGACCCGACCCGACCAGCACGCCCATGGCGATGGCGAGCACGGTCAGCACCGCGTTCACGATCACGTGCAGGCCGTTCGGATCGTTCTTGGTGACCAGCTCCGACACCCCGGTCAATCCCATGCCGCCGGGCACCAGCATCCAGAAGGCGGGCAGGAACACCACCTGCGTCGGCGGGGCATCCTTGCTGCGCTGCACCAGGAATGCCACCGGCACCGCGATCATGCCGCCCAGGAACGAACCCAGCAGTCCGCCACCGTGCAGCTGCTGGCCCAGCTGCTGCCCGCAGAACGCCGCGTACAGCACGATGAGCAGCCAGCCCAGCGAGCGCTTCGGGGCGCTGGCCCGCCAGCTGTGCCCCAGCCCGATCAGCAGCACCCCGAGAACCGGTGTCCACCAGCCCAATCCGCTCGAATGCGCCGGTGCGACCGGCGGCAGCGTCCCCAGCAGCTGCAGGCCGATCAGAATGCCGAAGGCCAGCAGCAGCAGTTTGTTGAAGCCGAAGATGGTGCGGCTCGCACCCGCCACCATGTTCCCGGTGGCCAGCTCGATGGACCCGTTGGTCAGCGCCGAACCCGGCAGCATGCTCGACACCGACGGGATCAGCAGCTGCGACGGATTGCCACCGCCGAGCGTGTTCGGAAAACCGAAGGACAGCAGGGTGACCACCGCCCCGGCGACCACGGGCAGTGCGGTCGACAGCAGCCGGAACCGGTCGGCGGCCATGATCAGCAGCTGCACCACCAGGCCGAGCACGATATAGCCGAGCAGTGCGTCGGAGGTGGGATTGAGCATCAGGCCCAGGCCGACGGTCAGCACCACATTGCCGACCAGCAGCCGCCACACCGGGGTGGGCTGCGGCGACGCCAGGATCTTGGCCAGCTCGGCGGTGGCGCGGGCGGGCGGCGGGACTTCCCGCTTGATCTCGTCGATGAGCTGATAGAGCTTGGCGATCTGATCCAGGCGCAGCGTGTCGGAGTTGGCCTCGAGCAGGTCGACGGCCGATCCGCGCGAATCCTGTACGCGCACGAACACTCCCGT
>NZ_BAFX01000150.1 GCF_000308815.1 Nocardia concava NBRC 100430 | reverse complement strand
TCCGGGGAATCCGCGGTGGCGGCCTCTGCCGAATTGTTACCTTCCGGCCCGAAATCGCCGGAGTGGTCCGACAATTCGGGTGATTGCGGCGCACCGCCCTCGTTCCCGCCGGGCCGCGGAATGGGCCGCGGCGGAATCGGGGACGGGGCGATTCTCTCGGTCACGCCATTGGCATGACCGCGCTGGTCATTCGGCTGATTCGTGGTCAATGGTGAATCCTTCGATCCGTGTGTGCCGCCGCTGCTGTGGTGAAACTACTGCTTCGCCGAACCGCTGGTGTCATCTTCGGCAACCTGGTCGGGCTCATCCGCGTTCCGAGCGATCGCGAGCAAAGTATCGCCCTCGCCCAGGTTCATCAACCGCACGCCCTTGGTTTGACGCCCGGCCTTGCGAACCTGGTGCGCCAGCGTACGAATGACACCGCCGCCGGAGGTGATCGCGTAGAGCTCATCCTCGTCATTGACGATGAGCGCACCGACAAGACTGCCACGCTTCTCGTCGTACTGGATCGTCAGCACGCCCTTGCCGCCACGACCCTGCGCCGTGTACTCGTCGATGGCCGTGCGCTTGGAGTACCCACCCGCGGTCGCGACAAGCAGATAGATGCCCTCTTCGTCGCGAACCACGTTGAGCGACAACAGTTCATCATCGGCATTGAAGCGCATGCCCTGCACGCCGGAGGTGGCGCGGCCCATCGGGCGCAGCACCTCGTCATTGGCGGAGAAGCGGATGGACTGACCGTGCGCGGAGACGAGCAGCAGGTCGTCCTCGGCGGAACACAGTGCCGCGCCGACCAATTCGTCCTCATCGCGCAGATTGACCGCCACGATGCCGCCGGTGCGGTTGGAGTCGAAGTCGGTCAGCTTCGACTTCTTCACCAGGCCCTTGCGGGTGGCCAGCACCAGGTAGGGCGCATCCTCGTAGGACTTGATCTGGATGACCTGGGCGATCTTCTCGTCCGGCTGGAAGGCCAGCAGATTGGCCACGTGCTGGCCGCGCGCGGTGCGGTTGGCCTCGGGCAGCTCGTACGCCTTGGCCCGGTACACCCGGCCCTTGTTGGTGAAGAAGAGCAGCCAGTCGTGGGTCGAGGTGATGAAGAAGTGCTTGACGATGTCGTCCTGCTTGAGACCCGCGCCCTGCACGCCCTTGCCGCCGCGCTTCTGCGAACGGTAGAGGTCGGTCTTGGTGCGCTTGGCGTAGCCGGTCTCGGTGATGGTGACGACCACGTCCTCGCGGGCGATCAGGTCCTCGTCCTGCACGTCGCCGTCGGCCGCGATGATCTTGGTGCGGCGGTCGTCGCCGTACTTGTCGACGATCTCGGCCAATTCGTCACGGACGATGGCGCGCTGCCGCTCCGGCTTGGCCAGAATGTCCTTCAGGTCCGCGATCTCGGCCTCGATCTTGGCCAACTCGTCGAGGATCTTCTGCCGCTCCAGGGCCGACAGGCGGCGCAGCTGCATGTCGAGGATGGCGGTCGCCTGGATCTCGTCGATATCCAGCAACTGCATCAGGCCGGTGCGGGCGGTGTCGGTATCGGCCGAACGGCGGATCAGGGCGATCACGGCGTCCAGCTGATCCAGCGCCTTCACCAAACCGCGCAGGATGTGAGCCCGCTCCTCGGCCTTGCGCAGCAGGTACTTGGTGCGCCGGACGATGACTTCCAACTGGTGGTTCACATACAGCCGGATCATCTGATCGAGGCGCAGCGTGCGCGGCACCCCGTCGACGATCGAGAGCATGTTGCAGCCGAAGGAGGTCTGCAGCTGGGTGTGCTTGTAGAGGTTGTTCAGCACCACCTTGGCGATGGCGTCACGCTTGACCGTCACCACGATGCGCAGGCCGACGCGGTCGGAGGACTCGTCGTGGATGTCGGAGACACCCGCGATCTTGCCGTCCTTCACCTGCTCGGCGATCGCGTTCACGAAGTTGTCGGTATTGACCTGGAACGGCAGCTCGGTAATGACGATCGTGGTGCGGCCCCGGCTGTCCTCCTCGATCTCCACCACACCGCGCATGCGGACCGAACCGCGGCCGGTGGTGTATGCGTCGTGGATGCCCTGGGTGCCGACGATCAGGCCGGCGGTCGGGAAGTCCGGACCCTTCACCCGCTCCATGCACGCGGCGAGCGTGGTCTCCTCGTCCGCCTGGTGGTTGTCCAGCGCCCAGTAGATGGCCTCGGCCAGCTCGGTCAGGTTGTGCGGCGGGATGTTCGTCGCCATACCGACGGCAATACCGTTGGAGCCGTTCATGAGCAGAGCCGGGACCCGGCTCGGCAGCACGACCGGTTCCTGGGTCTTACCGTCGTAGTTCGGCGTGAAATCGACCGTCTCGTGGTCGATCTCGCGCAGCATCTCCATGGCCAGCGGAGTCAGACGGCACTCCGTATAACGCATGGCGGCCGCGCCGTCATTGCCGCGGGAACCGAAGTTGCCCTGGCCGTCGACCAGCGGGTAGCGCAGCGACCACGGCTGCGCCATGCGCACCAGGGTGTCGTAGATCGCGGTGTCACCGTGCGGGTGGTAGTTACCCATGGTGTCGGCGACCGGGCGCGCGGACTTCACATAGCCGCGGTCGGGCCGATACCCGTTGTCGTACATCGCGTACAGGATGCGCCGGTGCACCGGCTTGAGGCCGTCGCGCACCTCGGGCAGCGCGCGGCCCACGATCACGCTCATCGCGTAATCGATGTAGGAGTTCTGCATCTCCTGCTGAATGTCGACCGGCTCGATGCGGTCGCCACCCGAGGGCGGCAGCGTGGTGTCAGTCATGAATTAGTCTCCGTAGGAAGTCTTTTGGGGCGAATCCGAGTGCAGGCAGGCGACTACACGTCCAGGAATCGCACGTCCTTGGCATTCCGAGTGATGAAGCTGCGCCGAGCCTCGACGTCCTCGCCCATCAGGATCGAGAACAGCTCGTCGGCGGCAGCCGCGTCGTCCAGGGTGACCAGACGCAGGACGCGGACCGTCGGGTCCATCGTCGTCTCCCACAGCTCCTTCGGGTTCATCTCACCGAGACCCTTGTAGCGCTGGATGCCGTCGTCCTTGTTGATCTTCTTGCCGGCCGCCAGGCCGCGCTCGAGCAGCCCGTCGCGCTCGCGGTCGGAGTAGGCGAACTCCGGCTCGGACCGCTGCCACTTCAGCTTGTACAGCGGCGGCATGGCCAGGTACACGTGACCGTGCTCGACCAGCGGGCGCATGAAGCGGAACAGCAGGGTCAGCAGCAGCGTCGAGATGTGCTGGCCGTCCACGTCGGCGTCGGCCATCAGCACGATCTTGTGATAGCGCAGCTTGGCGATGTCGAACTCGTCGTGAATACCTGTACCGAAGGCGGTGATGATGGACTGGACCTCGGTGTTCTTCAGCACGCGGTCGATGCGCGCCTTCTCCACGTTGATGATCTTGCCGCGCAGCGGCAGGATCGCCTGGTACATGGAGTCGCGGCCGGACTTGGCCGAGCCACCGGCGGAGTCGCCCTCCACGATGTAGATCTCGGACTTGGCCGGATCCTTGGAACGGCAGTCGGCCAGCTTGCCCGGCAGGCCACCCAGATCGGTGGCGGACTTGCGCCGCACCAGCTCTCGCGCCTTGCGGGCCGCGACGCGCGCCTGGGCGGACGAAACCGCCTTCTGCACAATGGTCTTCGCATCGGCCGGGTTGGCCTCGAACCAGTGCGAGATGTGCTCGTTGCAGGTGCGCTGGACGAAGGACTTCACCTCGGTATTGCCGAGCTTGGTCTTGGTCTGGCCCTCGAACTGCGGATCGGCGATCTTGACGCTCACGATGGCGGCGAGACCCTCACGGATGTCGTCACCGGTGAGGTTGCCTTCCTTCTCCTTGAGGAGCTTCTTGTCCTTCGCGTACTTGTTCACCACCGTGGTGAGCGCCGCGCGGAAGCCCTCCTCGTGGGTGCCGCCCTCGTGGGTGTTGATGGTGTTGGCGAAGGTGTGGACCGACTCGGAGTAGCCGGAGTTCCACTGCATCGCGACCTCGACCTCGTGGCCGGTGCCCTTGCCGGTGAACGCCACGATCGAGTTGTGGATCGGCGTCTTGGTCCGGTTGATGTGCTTGACGTAGTCCTCGAGACCGCCCGGGTAGTGGTAGGTCCGGGTCTTGATCTTCGGAGTCTCCGCGGGGGCGTTCTCGTCGAGATGCTTGGGGGCCTCGGCGGTTTCGCTCACCACCTCGTCGATCACATCGCCCTCGGCCACCCGCTGATCGGTCAGCGTGATGGTGAGGCCCTTGTTCAGGAACGCCATCTCCTGCAGGCGGCGCGCCACCGTCTCGAAGCTGAAGGTGGTGGTCTCGAAGATCTCCGGATCCGGCCAGAACCGGATGGTGGTGCCGGTGCGCTTGGTCGCGCCGCCCTGCACCAGCTTGCCGGGCTTGGAGTCCTTGTACTCCTGGGTCCAGTGGTAGCCGTCGGTGTCCACATCGGCCTCGAGGCGGGTGGACAGCGCGTTCACCACCGAGATGCCGACACCGTGCAGACCGCCGGACACCGCATACGATTCGCCGTCGAACTTGCCGCCGGCGTGCAGCTGGGTCATGACGACCTCGATGGTCGGCACCCCCTGCGCGTGCATGGCGACCGGGATACCGCGGCCGTCGTCGACGACCTCGACACCGCCGTCGGCCAGCAGCGTGACATCGACGCGCGAGGCGTACCCGGCCATCGCCTCATCGACGGAGTTGTCGACGACCTCCCAGATCAGGTGGTGCAGGCCCCGCTCACCGGTGGAACCGATGTACATACCGGGGCGTTTGCGGACCGCCTCGAGGCCCTCGAGGACGGTGATGGATTCGGCACCGTAGTTCGACGGCTTGCCGTTCTTCGGCGGGGTCGAGCCTTCTGCGTTGGAGTCCATGGCAGCCACTGGTGGGTAGCTCTCCTTACTTGCTGATCCTCCCGGCGCAGTGCGGTGGCACGCGTTGAGCCGTCAGACACTGTCTGCTCGAGCACCGGTCAGTGTCTGCTCGAGAATTACGGGGGCTCACGCGCGGGCGCTACGGAACGCGCCGGGAGGTATCGCCGCTAGTTACTCCCCCATCCTACTGGTACGACCGACAGAGAACGCACCTATGACACCCCTGAGTGGGCCGTAGGGTCATGAAATCGACCAGCGATATGACCGGTTATGGGTGAAGGGGGTTCCGGAAGCCTCAGCGGGCGATGCGCGTGTCACCCGGAGAGCGTTTGCGCGAGGGTTCGAATCGATCTCCCCGCGGGCCGCGGCGAGATCGAAACGTTCCACGTGAAACAAGATCTATCCGTACGTGTCGCGCGGACCTCGGCCTTTGACGTGCCGGTCGCCGTGCCGCCAGCTCGGGGCGGTCGGACCGTTGATCTTGAGCTGTTTGACCACGCCGTTGCCGACCGCGGCCGCGATCTTGGCCAGGATCTGCGACTGGAACATGCGCAGCTGGGTGGCCCAGGCGGTGGACTCGGCCTGAATGCTCAGAATGCCGTTCTCCAGCGAGATCGGCGTGGCGTGCGCGGCGATGTCCTCCCCCACCACGCTGGACCAGCGGCCGAAGACGGTGCCCTCGGCGACCTTGCCGGACCAGCCGCGGCCCTTGGCCAGCTGCATGGCGAGAGACGAAAGGGTCTGTGGATCACGCTCGTCCGGATGCGCGCCCGACCAGCCGGTGCGGCGACGACGCAGCGACCGGATACCGCCCTGACGCGGCGAAGCACGGCCTTGGCCCACCGATTTCCCGGCAGCGCGCGCAGCAGCGCGGGCTTCCTCGAGGGCGCGCCGGGCCAAGTCGACACCGCGCAACTCAGGCTCCGGGCCTGCGGCATCGTTATTCGGCTGAGGAGTCCCGCGGTCGTCGGCTTCCGGCTGCTGAGCCATCCACAACTCCTTCCACACTGGGGAATCCCGGTTGATCACCTTCGGTTCGTCACGTGATTCTGCCGCATAGGACCGACGGACTCACCGATGCCGGCGCCGATGTCACATGGACGCCGACTCGACTATCCGAGACGCGCGGCGATCGGCCTCTCCCGTGGTCTCCACGCGCAGCGGTGCGGCCTCCAATTCGGCGGGCACGTCCTCGGGCACCGCGGCGGTGATCAACACCTGCTCGGCCCCGGCGGCCACCGCGGCCAGTGCGGTGCGACGCCGCCGATCCAGTTCCGCGAACACGTCGTCGAGGATCAGCACCGGATCGGTTCCGGCGGACCGCAGCAGTTCGAACGCGCCGAGCCGCAACGCCAGGGCGAAGGACCAGGATTCGCCGTGGCTCGCGAAACCCTTGGCGGGGGCCGAACCCAGCATCAACTCCAGATCGTCGCGATGCGGGCCGACCAGGCAGACGCCGCGTTCCAGCTCCTTGGGACGGGCGGCGGCCAACTCCCGCAACAGGATGGCTTCCAGCTCCGATTCGTCCTCAGGCTGTGGAGAACGCGCGGGATCGAGCAGCTCCGGCGGCAAACTCGCACTTCGGTAAGCGATTGTGGCGGGCCGGGATTCGGGAGCGATACCTGAATAAGCCTGTGCAAGATGTGGATAGAGCTCGTGCACCAGCCGCAGCCGCTGCGCCAGCAACACCGCGCCGTGCCCCGCCAGATGCCCGTCCCACACGTCGAGTGTGCTCAGCTCCGCGCCGCGGGACCCCGAACGGGCATTGCGCCCAGCGGTTTTCAACAGCGCCGAGCGCTGCCGCAGCACCTTGTCGTAATCCGCGCGCACCCCGGCCAGCCGGGGCAGCCGGGCGGTCGCCAGCTCGTCCAGGAAGCGCCGCCGCTCCCCCGGGTCCCCGCGCACCAGCGAGAGGTCCTCCGGGGCGAACAGGACGGTCTGCAGGATGCCCAGGATCTCCCGCGGCCGCCGCACCGGCGAGCGATTGATCTGGGCCCGATTGGCTTGGCCCTGATTCAGCTCCATATCGACGCGGAGCTCGCGGCCGGTATTGACCACCGTCGCGCCGATCCGCGCCTTCTGCGCGCCGATCCGGATGAGCGGGGCATCGGCTGCCACCCGGTGTGAGCCGAGGGTGGACAGATAGCCGATGGCCTCGATCAGGTTGGTCTTGCCATTGCCATTGGAGCCCAGGAAAACCGTTCTGCCGGGCGAGAATTCCAGCTCGGCGGCCTCCCAGGAGCGGAAATCGCGCAGTGACAGCGCACGCACGTGCATCCGGTCAGTCCATGTTTTTCACAGGTTTGTCAACACTGTGCACAGGTGAGTCGCCCGATCAGCCCGGCAACCGCACCGGCATCAGCAGGTAGATGTAGCTGCCGGACAGTGCCGAGAACGCGCCCGACTCCAGCTGGGTGGGCTCTTCCTCGGGGGCTGGGAGGAACACCGCGGGCCGGCTGGGGGTGGTGAAGCCGAAGGTCACCCGGTCCGAATGCGAGGCGGACAGACCGTCGAGCAGGTAGCCGGGGTTGAAGGCGATGGTCAGCGGCTCACCGCGGAACTCGGCCTCCAGCCACTCCTCGGCGCGACCGGCGTCGTCGCCACCGGCGGAGAGCAGCAGGCCCTCCTCGGAGAACTCCAGCCGCACCTGGGCGCCGCGCTCGGCCACCAGGGCCACACGCTTGATGGCCTCGGTCAGCGCGCTCACCGTGATGGTCGCGAGGGAGGTGTGCTCCTTGGGGAGCAACTGGCGGAACTTGGGGAATTCGGCATCGAGCAGACGCGTGGTGGTGCGGCGGCCGCCGTTCACGATGCCCAGCAGGCCGTCGGTGCCGGTGCCGAAGGCCAGCTGCACCGGCTGATCGGACGCACCGAGCGTTTTCGCGGCCTCGGACAGGGTGCGGGCCGGGACCAGCACCGCGGTCTCCACATCGGCGCGACCGGGCTGCCATTCCAGCTCGCGCACGGCGAGGCGGAAGCGGTCGGTCGCGGCCAGGACCACCTTGGGGCCCTCGATCTCGACGCGGATACCGGTGAGCATGGGCAGTGTGTCATCGCGACCGGCGGCCACGGCCACCTGGGAGACCGCCTCGGAGAACAGATCCACCGCGAGTTCACCGGTCTGGGGAGGAAGTTCGGGAAGCTGGGGATAGTCCTCGACCGGCATGGTGGGCAGGGAGAACTTGGCGCTGCCACAGGCGATCAGCACGCGGGTGCCGTCCACCGACACATCGACCGGCTTGTTGGACAGCGCCTTGGTGATATCGGCCAGCAGGCGGCCCGACACCAGCACCTGACCCGGACCGGCGACCTCGGCGGCCACGCGCATCTGCGCGGAGACCTCGTAGTCGAAGCCGGAGACCGTCAGGCCATCCTCGTCAGCCACGAGAAGTACGCCACCGAGCACAGGGACCGGAGGCCGCGAGGGCAGGCTACGGGCGACCCAGGCTACGGATTCGGCGAAGTCCTCGCGGGCGACCCGAAACTTCATGCTTGCAAGCTCCATCGCCCGGTCTGTCCTCTCCCAGTGGATTCGTGAACTCTGCTGATCTGAATCAGCCGCCTACGCAGTGTGGCACAGGGGACTGACAGTGAACCGTACCCGCGAGGGGCGTAACGGCCAACGCCGACCCTCCGAGCTATCCGATGAGTCTGGATCCGGATCCCTCCTTCTCCTTGCTGCCCGATCGGGTGTGGAGGGGCTGCCTACCCGACCGTGCTCTCCCAACCCGAGTTTCCACACACCCTGTTTTAGAAAAGCCTTCTCTAGATGAATAACTGAAGTAGTAGTAGGTCCTGTTAGTTCTGTGGACTTCGGCCGTTTTCGCTGGTGGGGGCGTGCGGCGTCGTGTGGATGTCGTCTGGGTGGCTCGAGGATGAACGGCGAGTGGCTGTGGAGTCGATCCGCTGTTCCACATTGATCCTCGAGTCATCCTCGAGTTGCTCCCCCATTCGAGGCCCGGTAGCCAACATCAGGATGAAACCGGGGACTACCTCGAGGATTCCTCGAGGACCTGACAAGGACTCCTCGAGGAATCCCCAGGGCATATCGGCCATCCTCCCTGCTCAGCCCTCGAGGATGAATCCGCCTGTTAGTTCTGTGGACTACCACCTGTGCACGGGTGTGAGTGGCGACCTGTGCGCAACCCCGTGGACAACAGTGGGAATCCTCGAGGAGTCCACAACCCTTCCTCGAGGACTCCTCGAGGAATCCACAACCCCGGAAAACAAAGAACCCCACGTCAGACGACGTGGGGTCCTGTGGACTGTGGATCAGCGCGAACGCTGTTTGATTCGGGCTGTGAGTTCTTGAACCTGGTCGTACACCCGGCGGCGCTCGGTCATCTCCTTGCGCACCTTCTTCTCGGCGTACATGACCGTCGTGTGGTCGCGGCCGAAGGCCTGACCGATCTTGGGTAGGGATAGGTCGGTCAGTTCACGGCACAGGTACATGGCGATCTGCCGGGCCTGGGCGAGCGGGCGGGCCTTACCGGGACCGGTCAGCTCTTCCAGCGTGGTGTTGAAGTACTCCGCGGTCACGGCCATGATCGTGGCCGCCGTGATCTCCAGCGTCGCGGTATCGGGCATGAGATCGCGCAGCACCACTTCTGCCAGAGAGAGATCCAGCGGCTGCCCGTTCAAGGACGCGAAGGCCGTGACGCGGATCAGCGCGCCCTCCAGCTCACGGATATTGCGCTCCACCCGGCTGGCGATGAGCTCGAGCACGTCGTGCGGCACGTCCAGGCGGTCCATGCGCGCCTTCTTGCGCAGGATCGCGATGCGGGTCTCGAGCTCCGGCGGCTGCACATCGGTGATCAGGCCCCACTCGAAGCGGGTGCGCAGCCGCTCCTCCAGCGTCGCCAGCTGCTTTGGCGGGCGGTCGGAGGAGACCACGATCTGCTTGTTGGCGTTGTGCAGGGTGTTGAAGGTGTGGAAGAACTCCTCCTGGATGCCTTCCTTGCCCTCGATGAACTGGATGTCGTCGACCAGCAGGATGTCGGTCTCGCGGTAGCGGCGCTTGAACGCCACCTTCCGGTCGTCACGCAGCGAGTTGATGAAGTCGTTGGTGAATTCCTCGGTCGAGACGTACTTCACCCGCATGCCCGGGAACAGCCGCTGGGCGTAGTGCCCGGCCGCGTGCAGCAGGTGCGTCTTGCCCAAACCCGAAGCGCCCCAGACGAACAGCGGATTGTAGGCGCGCGCCGGGGCCTCCGCGATGGCCACCGCGGCCGCGTGCGCGAACCGGTTGGAGGCGCCGATGACGAAGGTGTCGAAGGTGTACTTGGCGTTCAGGCTGGCCGAGCCGTTCGCGGGTGCGGGCTCTCGTTCGCGCTCCGGCGTCCGGTTGAAATAGGTCGGCCAGGAATTGCGGACATTGACCACCGGCTCGTCGTCGTGCGGCTCGTCGACCGGGCGGCGGGCCGCCGGTTCGTCGGAATAGCGCGGCGCGGGCTCGTCCGAATACCGCTGCGGCGCTGGTTCATCCGCATAACGCTGCGGTGCCGGCTCATCGGAGTAGCGCTGCGGTGCGGGTTCGTCGGCGTACCGCTGGGCGGCGGGTTCGTCCGCGTAGCGCTGCGGCGCGGGCCGGACCGGTTCGTCGTCGGGCTCCGGCGAGAACAGCGACTCCTGTCCCGGCGGTTTGGGCGCGCTGCGGTGGTTCTCCCGGCGGCGCGGGGGTGCGGGCGGCTCGCCGACCGGCATCGGCAACTCTTCGGCCATCTGTGACTGGCCGAATTCCACCGGTGGATAAGCATCCCGATCGTCGTACTCGGCCGGGTAGTCCTGGGGAGGAAGGTAGCGCGGGGCCGCGTACTCCTGGGGCGCCTGGTACAGCTGCTGTGGACGCTCGACCAGGGGCGGTTCCGGCTGATACGCGGGCGGCGCGGGCTCGGGTTCGCGGGGTCGTTCGGGCCGCGAGGTCATACGCGCGTGGCGCGGAGTGTTCCCGGAGCGACCGGCCGGCGGGTTCTGCTGCGCGCGGATGCGCACGCCCAGGCCCTCGACCTGGAGACCGCGGCGGGCCAGGGACCGCAGAATGAGCTCCCGCAGATCACGTTCGACCGTGACCTGCGCCATCGTGCCCGGCACCGAGAGCAGGGCGAATCCCTGCGCGAAGGTGATCGGTTCGATAGTGTTGAGCCACGCCTTGTGAGCCTTGCTGACCGGCTGGATCTCCCCATCCGCGGAGCCACTCGCCAATTCGGCGATCACCTCCGGCCAGACAGCCGTCAGCACATTCTGCTCGTCGTCCACGAACGCAGTCCTCCCCGGATATAGGTCGATTGGAGCAGACGGTTCGCACTGCTCGGCTCCCCCAGTAACCGGGCGTAGGCGAGGCACCGTCGGCCCTACGAATATGCCACTCCAGGGGTCTTTCCACACAATTATCCACAGATGTGGAAAACCTGGGGATACACGCGACCGCGTGTCTGATTCCTCGAATCTGGCGCGTACCTGCGGGTTCACAGCTATCAGCTGGCAAAGTCAACCGCGGTCGCAACGGAGGTACCGTCGAAGGCCTGGAAAGGACCGTACACGAACCCCGGCCCGACACACGAACCCCCAGCAAGCGGCGCGCGGAACGATCGATCCAATCGCGCCGTGCGTCAGCGGTGCCGGTGCGGTATCCAGCGAAAACCGGGCTCCTACCCCCGAGTTTGACCCTCGTCCAGGGGGTAAGTACCCTTCTACAGTCACCCTATGGTGCGGTGGCGGCTGTCTGCTGCCCGTGCCGACAAGGGTATTGCGCCGATGGACTCCCGTCCGTCGAGAGCACCGTTTCACCGAACAGCTTCGGGCGTCACCGGACGTCCACCACCTAGAGGAGTGTTGACCGTGGCCAAGGGCAAGCGGACGTTCCAGCCGAACAACCGTCGTCGGGCGCGTGTCCACGGCTTCCGTCTCCGGATGCGCACCCGTGCGGGCCGCGCCATCGTGTCGGCGCGCCGTGGCAAGGGCCGCGCCAAGCTGACCGCCTGATTCGGTAATCCCGGATGCGGCGTCGTATGAGCGACTCGCCGTCCGGTCTCCGGTCCCCCATTCGCCCGCATTCCGCTGGATGCTCAGGTGCTGCCTGAGCCCTACCGGCTGCACCGTCGCATCGACTTTTCCCGGACGGTGCGTCAGGGCCGGAGAATCGGGAGACGGGACCTCGTTGTGCACGTACTGCTACACGACGAACAAGCCAGCGGATCGACCCCGGATATCCGGGTGGGCGGTCCGCGCTTCGGCTTGATCGTCAGCAAGGCGGTGGGTCCGGCGGTTACACGCCACCGGGTGGCCCGCCGCCTGCGTCATATCTGCGCGACCTTGACGGCCGAATTGCCCGCGGGCGCAGACATTGTCATTCGCGCCCTGCCGGGTGCCGCCGACGCGCCCTCCGACGAACTGCTGCGGCAGTTGCGGAGCGGGCTGCGCAAGCTGGGCACCCTTCCCGTCGGCAGCGACGCATGAACGCCCCGGCGAGCCGGTCGTGAACGGACTGCGCGCCGCTGCGCGCTTACCGGCCAAAGCTCTGATATTCCTCATCGAGCTGTATCGGACCTATATCTCCCCCACCCGTATGCCGGTGTGCCGCTTCACTCCTACCTGTAGCGAGTACGCGGTGACGGCGTTGCGCACCCGCGGACTGTTCGTCGGTCTCGGACTGACGGCCGTCCGATTGGCGAAATGTGCGCCCTGGCACCCTGGTGGGTGGGACCCCGTACCGGAGCGCAAGCACCGGCACGCGGCATCAGCTTGTGAAGGGTCATCGCCTGCGGTGACCGGCGATACGAACGACGGGAGTGCATAGAGCCGTGCTCGACTTCATCTATTACCCGGTGTCGGCCATTCTGTGGTTCTGGCACCAGGCATTCGGGTATGTGCTGGGCAAAGACAGTGGATTCGCCTGGGCACTGGCCGTGGTGTTCCTCGTGTTCACATTGCGGCTCGTGCTCTACAAGCCGTTCGTGAAGCAGGTCCGCACCACCCGGCAGATGCAGGAACTGCAGCCGCAGATCAAGGAACTGCAGAAGAAGTACAAGAACGACCGTCAGCAGATGACGGTCGAGATGCAGAAGCTGCAGAAGGAACACGGCTTCAACCCGCTCATGGGCTGCCTGCCCGTGCTGCTGCAGGTGCCGGTGTTCATCGGCCTGTTCCATGTGCTGCGTTCGTTCAACCGGGTCGGCTCCGCCGGGTTCGGCGGCTTCGGTCACAGCGGCGGCATGACCGTCGAGCAGAACGCCAACACCGCGAACTACATCTTCAGCGCGGGCGACGTCCAGTCCTTCCTGGCCGCCCGGCTTTTCGGCGCTCCGCTCTCGTCGTACATCACGCAGCCCGTGTCCCAGATGCAAGCCTTCGTCCACGGTGACGTCGGTCTGCCGAGCAAGGTGGCCATCGCGGCGGTGTCGATTCCGCTCATGATCATCGCCGGTGTCGCCACCCACATGAACGCGCGAGCCTCGGTGGAACGGCAGTCGGCGGAGGCCGCGGCCAACCCGCAGGCCGCCATGATGAACAAGCTGGCGCTGTACGTGTTCCCGCTCGGCGTGCTCGTCGGTGGTCCGTTCCTGCCCGTCGCCATCCTGCTCTACTGGGTGTCCAACAACATCTGGACCTACGGTCAGCAGCACCTGGTTTTCGGCAAGATCGAAGCCGAGGAGAAGGCGAAGAAGGAGGCGGCCCTCGAGCGCCGCGCGCAGAACGCTCCGAAGCCGGGCGCGAAGCCGGTCGACGTTCGTAAGAAGCAGCCGACCGCCAAGACCGACGGCGTCCAGGACGCGGTCGATCTCGAGAAGACCGATGCGCCGCAGGCGTCCCAGAACGGTTCCAAGCCCTCCCCCGGCGCCAAGCCCGGACAGGGCAAGAAGCGGTCCGGTAATCGTGGTCGCGCAAACCAGAAGCGGCGTCGCTGAGACTTACAACTCCAGATGAAGGAAGCAACCATGACTGTTGAAACCGACGGAGGGGATCCCACTGTGACGGCTGCGACGGCGGCACCGGAGGCGACCGACGCGACCGACGCCGAGGAAGCGCTCATCGAAGAGGGCGAGATCGCGGGCGACTACCTCGAGCAGCTGCTCGATGTGCTCGACTTCGACGGCGATATCGACCTCGACGTCGAGGGTGACCGCGCGGTCGTGAGCATCGACGGCGGTAAGGATCTGGCGAAGCTGGTCGGCCGTCGCGGCGAAGTTCTGGACGCGCTCCAGGAGCTCACCCGGCTGGCCGTGCAGCAGGCGACGGGTGTGCGCAGCCGGCTGATGCTCGATGTCGCGGGCTGGCGCGCCAACCGTCGCTCGGAGCTGAGTCAGCTCGGCACCGAGGCCGCCAAGCGCGTGCTGGAAACCGGTGAGCGCGAGGCCCTCTCCCCCATGACCCCGTTCGAGCGCAAGATCGTCCACGATGCCGTGGCTGCCCTCGATGGTGTGGTGAGCGAGAGCGAGGGCGTGGAGCCCAACCGCCGCGTGGTGGTGCTCCCCGCCTGACACGGCGACATGACGTAGGGCCCTCGAGTCGAACGGACTCGGGGGCCCTACGCTTATTCGCAGTCACGCGGCTTATTCGCCAGTCCCGCGAGTTCGGTTATTCGGAAGGATGTTTCACGTGGAACCAGAGACCGAGACGACCGCTCCAGGTCCGGTCGAACCCCCGGCCGCGGCGGCGGTGGTCTTCGGTGAGCGCTTGGACAAGGCTCGGCTCTACTACACCGCGCTCGCCACCGCGGGTGTGGAGCGCGGCCTGATCGGTCCGCGTGAGGTTCCCCGGCTCTGGGATCGCCACATCCTCAACTGCGCGGTGATCGGTGACCTCATCCCCCAGGGCGTGCGCGTGGTCGATATCGGCAGCGGCGCGGGCCTGCCCGGCATCCCGCTCGCCATCGCCCGGCCCGATCTCCGAATCACCTTGGTGGAGCCGCTGCTTCGCCGGACCGTCTTCCTGGCCGAGTTCGTGGCCGAGGCCGGACTCGACAATGTCCTGATCGTGCGCGGCCGGGCCGAGCAGGCGGGCGTGAAGAAGGAGGCGGGCGGCGCTGATGTCGTCACCTCCCGCGCGGTCGCTCCCCTGGCGAAGCTGGCCGGATGGTCCATGCCGCTGGTGCACGAGCACGGACGGATGCTGGCGCTCAAGGGAATCAGTGCCGCCGAGGAGCTCGAGCGTGATCGCGACGATCTCACCAAAGCGGGCGCGGGGCACGCGGAGGTTCTGGAATGCGGTGTGGGAGTGCTGGAGACGCCCACCTTCGTCATCAGCGCCGAGCGGCTGGCGCGCGCCGAACGCCGGGCGGAGCGTAAGAGCGGACGGTCCGGGACCAGCCGCCCGAAGCGTCACTGACGAAGCTCGCCGCGTGATGTTTCCCGTGAAACATGAACAGTTTTGCCGTTTTTGAGTGTGTCGCGGCGCGAAGGTGCCCGTTCAACTTCCGTATTGTGTCCTCTACTGGCAAGCTAGTGAACGTCGAGCGTGAACGACTTCCAGCCGATTCGAGCCAGCCCTCGGTAACAACGCAGCGTCGCGGCCGTTGCTGCCAGGTGCGCGAAATCTTGCTCGGCCACGTGTCTTTGAGTTCTCGGGGTTAGGAGCCTGTATGTCCAATCGTCCGGCGAATGTTTCACGGGAAACAACGTCCCGGGTGCCCGGCATGCTCGATAGCGGTCCCTTCGACACGGATGAGTTCAGCCGCACTCCGTTCGGGAACATCTCCCCCACCGAGACTCCGATTGCCGCCGAAGCGCAGCGGGCGAGCCAGGTGCTGTCGGGCACCAACGCGCACATCCCGCGTCCCAAGGAACAGCGCATCCTCACCATTGCCAATCAGAAGGGCGGCGTGGGCAAGACCACCACCGCCGTGAACCTGGCCGCCGCGCTCGCCATTCAGGGCATGCGGGTGCTCGTCATCGATCTCGACCCCCAGGGCAATGCGAGCACCGCGCTCGGCATCGAGCATCACTCGGGCATCCCCTCCAGCTACGAACTCCTCATCGGCGAGTGTTCGGTCAGCGACGCCATTCAGCAGAGCCCGCACAATGAACGGCTGCTGTGCATTCCGGCGACCATCGACCTCGCCGGCGCCGAGATCGAACTCGTCTCCATGGTCGCCCGCGAGGGCCGGCTCAAGGCCGCCATCCAGGAGGCCAACCTCGCCGGGTACGACATCGACTACGTGATGATCGACTGCCCGCCGTCGCTGGGTCTGCTCACCGTCAACGCGCTCGTCGCCGCCAAGGAGGTGCTGATCCCCATCCAGTGCGAGTACTACGCACTCGAGGGCGTGGGTCAGCTGCTCCGCAATATCGGTCTGGTGCAGGCGCACCTGAATCCCGAATTGCACGTCTCCACCGTCGTTCTCACCATGTACGACGGCCGCACCAAGCTGGCCGACCAGGTGGCCGAGGAGGTGCGCTCGCACTTCGGTGACGCGGTGCTGCGCTCGGTCATCCCCCGCAGCGTCAAGGTCTCGGAGGCTCCCGGCTACGGCATGACGGTGCTCGATTACGATCCGGGCTCGCGGGGTGCGATGAGCTACCTCGATGCCGGACGAGAGATCGCGTCGCGGACGGCGCGCCAGAACGCGGTTGCGCCGGTTTCCGACGCACAATCCGGTGTGTAAGTGATTTTCTCGGTGGCGGTGAACAACGGAAGGGGTCGGTACGCCGATGAGTCAGGCTAAGAAGGGTGGACTGGGGCGCGGGCTCGCGGCACTGATTCCGACCGGCCCGGCGACCACGCCCGGCGGGCTCGGCAGTGCCGCCGCCAATGTCGTCATCGGCATCGATCCGGTCGGGCCGCAGCCCGCCTCGGCGTATCTGCATCGCGTTCCGGATCCGGTGGATTCGGTCGACGCGCCCGATGCGGGCGCGGTGTACCGGGAGATCCCGCCGCTGCAGATCGAGCCGAACCCGAAGCAGCCGCGGTCCGTCTTCGAAGAGGAGGCGCTGGCCGAGCTGGTGCACTCCATCAAGGAATTCGGTCTGATGCAGCCCATCGTGGTGCGTCAGATGGCGACCCTGCCGGAGCCGCGCTATCAGCTCATCATGGGCGAGCGGCGGTGGCGGGCCAGCCAGGAGGCGGGGCTCGAGGCCATTCCGGCCATCGTGCGCGAGACCGCGGACGACTCCATGCTGCGGGACGCGTTGCTGGAGAACATCCATCGCGTGCAGCTCAACCCGCTCGAAGAGGCGGCCGCGTATCAGCAGCTGCTCGAGGAGTTCGGTGTCACCCACGAGGAACTGGCCGCGAAGATCGGGCGCTCGCGTCCGGTCGTTACCAATATGATTCGGCTGCTGAAGCTTCCGATTCCGGTGCAGCGCCGGGTGGCGGCGGGCGTGCTGTCGGCCGGCCACGCGCGCGCGGTGCTGGCGCTGGAGGCGGGCGCCGACGCGCAGGAGGCGCTCGCGGCGCGGATTGTCGCGGAGGGCATGTCGGTGCGCGCCACCGAGGAGGCCGTCACCCTGGCCAACCGGAACCCGGATCCGGAGCTCGCTCCCCCGGCGCCCAAGCGCAAGCCGATTCAGATGCCGGGTCTACAGGATGTGGCCGAGCGGTTGTCGGAGTCGTTCGATACCCGCGTCACGGTTCAGCTCGGCAAGCGCAAGGGCAAGATCACTGTCGAGTTCGGCTCCATCGATGATCTGGAGCGAATCGTCAGTCTCATGGAGCAGTCGAAGCCCTAGAAAAGGTCCATCCCGAGGGTCCTGGCGGAAACGTCACTGTGACGTTCGGGGTCAACGGCCCTGGAGAGGCGTAAAGCGTTGATCGCTTATTCTTTTTGGCGAGCACCTTTTGAACTGGCGTGAGTGTGGATGAATCGGACAGCTGGAGGCTGAGCAGAGCGGTGTCGACCAGCGTGACCGCACTTACCCTCGGCGGACTCGACAAACTTCCGGTACATGCGCGACGGTGCGTGTTCTGGGAGATCGATCCGGCGGTGGCGGCGGATTCCCATGACTTCAGCGACCCGACCTTCGAGAAGGAGGCCTGGCTCTCCACCGTGATGCTGCAGTGGGGTTCCTGCGGGCAGGTCGCCATGGTGGAGGACAAGTCGGCCGGCTGCGCGCTGTACGCGCCGCCCAGCGCGGTGCCGCGGGCCGGTCTGTTCCCCACCTCCCCCGTGAGCCCGGACGCGGTGCTGCTGACCACGCTGAGCGCCGAAATGCCGTTCCAGGACACCGACATAGCCCATCAGCTGATCCAGGCCGTGGTGGCCGATCTGGTGCGCCGCGGTGTCCGGGCCATCGAGGCGTTCGGCATTCGCAAGGATCCGCCGACGAATTCGATGCCGGCCATCGGATCCATGACGCTGCGCGAGCGGATCGGCTCGCCCCGCCGCTCCCCCAGCCCGGCGCCGTCCGGGTGCTCGCCCGAGCAGTGCATGATCGAGGCCGACTTCCTCGAGGACGTCGGTTTCAAGGTGGTGGCCTCGCATCACCGATTCCCGCGGCTGCGACTGGAATTGGATCACGAGCACCTCTGGAAGGAAGACGTCGAGCGCGCGCTCGATCAGCTCCTCGCGGCGGCGGAGCTCACCATGCCGACCCGCATCGCCACCCGCTAGATCGGAACGGCTCCCCTACGAAAAACCCCTCCGGCCCGAATGGGTTGGAGGGGTTTGTTTCATGTGAAACATCAGAGCCGGTCTGCGGCCGCCAATTCCTCTGCGAGCAGTTCGGCGAATGTGTAAGTCCCCGTGGGCTGGTCGTCCTGGCCGAGCAGGTACAGCCGCTTGACCGAGATCAGGATGGCCTCGGCGATCACATCGCGCATGCGCGGGTTGGTCAGCACCGACGCGTCGTAATCGTTGGTGAGGTAACCGATGTCGACCTGAACCGTCGGCATCTTGGTGAGCCGCAACAGATCCCAGGTGCGCGGGTGGGTCCGGCAGTCCTGCAGCGAGGTGCGTGCCACGATCTCGCGCTGGATGAACCCGGCCAGCACCTGCCCGATCATGGAGGTCGAGCCGTGCGAGTTACCGAAGTGGAAGCTGGCCACGCCGCTGGCGGAACCGCTGTCATTGCTGGCGCAGCGCAGCGAGATCATCAGGTCGGCGTCGAAGGTGTTGGAGGTCTCCGCCCGCTCGGCGTCGGAGGGGTTGGCGCCCCACGGCCGCGAGAGGAAGGTCTCCATACCCGTTGCGGCCATGCGTCCTTCGAGGCGGCTGGCCAGATCCCAGAGGATCTCGGATTCGTAGACGTCACCGAATTCGGTCGGCACCGCGGAGCCCTTGTCCGGCCCGCCCAGGCCCGGATCAATGACAATGCGCTTGCCGGTGAGCTGCGGCCCGGCCCGGTGCACAACTTCTTCCTCGGCGATGCGGTGCGGGTTGCCGCCGGTGACGCGCGCGCCCAGCAGGTCCAGCGAGCGCAGCGTGTCCGGACCGCAGATGCCGTCGGAGGACAGGCCGATCTCACGCTGGAACGAGGTGAGCGCGTCGTGGGTGTGCGGCCCGAAGTAGCCGTCCACCCGGTGCACGTAGAAGCCCAGGTCCTGCAGTCGCCGCTGCAGGGTGGCGACATCGTCGCCGTACAGCGGGGCGGAGAGCTGGTAGATGAGGGTGCGCGCGCCGAGCCGGTAGGAGGCTTCCTTGAGCGCGCGGTAGGTGGCCGGGCCGACCACGCCGTCGACCAGCAGGCCGCGGTGCTGCTGGAAGGCGCGCACCGCGGAGTCCAGATCATGGTCGAAGGTCGCGTCGGCGTCCTTCCAGTACTCCCCGATCGGACCCGACGGGTCGGTATTGGGGTGGGAATGCAGGAACCCGAGGCTTGCCAGGGTGCTCCGAACCTCTGCTACGGCTGGTCCTGTATCGCCGTGACGAAGTCGGTGCATGCGTGAGAGCCCTTTCCTTCCGCCAACCCGGGTACCCACTCATGCGGCGGTTCACACCTTCGCACGACCGGAGCGTCGAATGATTGTTTCAGACCCGGACCGAATTTCGGCAACTGTCGAGTGCAGGCATCCTAACCCCGGTGCCGGGGTCAGGGGCCGAAGGCGGAAGCTCACGCGAAACACGGGAGCCCCGCCAGCGCCGAAATTCTATCCAGCGTCGTTAAAGAACTTCTTGCAGTTCACGCAAGAGGGCCGCTTTGCCCTTTGCGCCCACGATCCGCTTGGTCTCCTTGCCGCCCTGGAACAGGACCATGGTCGGCAGCGACAGGATGCCGTAGTGGCTGGCGGTCTCCGGGTTGTTGTCGGCGTCCAGCTTGGCGATGGTGATCTTGTCGGCATTGCCGGCCGCGATCTCCTCGAGCACCGGGGCGACCATCTTGCACGGGCCGCACCAGGCCGCCCAGAAGTCAACGAGCACAGGCTTTTCGCTGAGCAGCACCTCATCGGCGAAGGTGGCGTCGGTCACCGTCTTGGTGGCCGAGGTCTTGGCGTCGGACATTGCCTTGCTCCTTAGTTGTTCACTTCCACCGGCGCACCGGCGTGATCGAGGGTGTTGGTGGTGATGTCACCCTGGTCGGCGAGCCAGCGCTCGGCGTCGATGGCCGCGCGGCAGCCGGTGCCGGCGGCGGTGATGGCCTGCCGGTAGGTGTGGTCGACGAGGTCGCCGGCGGCGAAGACGCCCGGCAGCGAGGTGTAGGTGCTCTGGCCCTTGACCTCGACATAGCCCTCGCCGTCCAGATCGACCTGGCCGCGCACCAGTTCGCTGCGCGGGTCGTGGCCGATGGCGACGAACAGGCCGGTGGCCGCCAGCGACGAGTTCTCGCCGGTGCGGGTGTCCCGCACGGTCAGGCTGGTGACGCTGTTATCACCATGCACCGCAACGACTTCCGAGTTCAGCAGGAAACGGATCTTGTCGTTGTTCTTGGCGCGCTCGAGCATGATGCGGGAGGCGCGGAACTCCTCGCGGCGGTGGATGATGGTCACCGAGCTGGCGAACTTGGTGAGGAAGGTCGCCTCCTCCATGGCCGAGTCGCCGCCGCCGACCACCACGATGTCCTGACCCTTGAAGAAGAAGCCGTCGCAGGTGGCACACGCGCTGACACCGCGGCCGAGCAGTTCCTGCTCGCCGGGGACGCCGAGGTAGCGGGCCGCGGAACCCATGGCGAGGATCACGGCGTAGGCCTCGAAGACCTCGCCGCCGACGGTCACCTTCTTGATCCGACCGCTCAGGTCGAGCTCGTCCACGTCCTCGGTGCGGATGTCGGCGCCGAAGCGCTTGGCCTGCTCCCGCATCTCCTCCATGAGGTCGGGGCCCATGATGCCCTCGCGGAAGCCGGGGAAGTTCTCGACCTCGGTGGTGGTCATGAGCGCGCCGCCGAACTGGGTGCCCTCGAAGAGCAGGGGTTCGAGTTCCGCTCGGGCGGCGTACACCGCGGCGGTGTACCCGGCCGGACCGGAACCGACGATGATCAGGTCGCGAACAGGCGTGCTCAAGGTGGCCCTCCGAAGCAGTTGTGCAGATTGGCTCGAATTAGTCGAGCGTGAGCGTGTCGGTCAACAACAGCCTAAACGCTGTTGTTCCCGCGCCTGTTCGACCTCGGATGTCAGCCGATATCGGCGCGTTGGAGCACCTGCGGATGGCCTGGGCCGCAGGCGGTTCC
Source organism: Nocardia concava NBRC 100430 (assembly GCF_000308815.1). GTDB lineage: Bacteria > Actinomycetota > Actinomycetes > Mycobacteriales > Mycobacteriaceae > Nocardia > Nocardia concava. The sequence continues at coordinate 106,569 of NZ_BAFX01000150.1, read as the reverse complement.
GAGCACGGCCGCGGTGATCTGCGGCGGTTTGGGCCCCGGGAGCAGCACCAGCACCGCGGGTGTGCCGGAGAACACAACGGTTTTCGCGCCGAGTACCTGGTGGTCGAGCCCGGCCGCCTGCAGGCACGTGGTGAGGGCGTCCCCTGCGGCCAGCGGCCCGGTGATGTCATGGCGGCCCATGGCGGTCAGCAGGACCGTGGGCGGCATGCTCGCGTCCAGTGTGGCGTCGGCGGCGAGTTTGGTGCCGGACGTCGCCGGGTGGGTGCCCAGGGCGTCCACGGCGACCACAGCGCCCGCGACGACCGCCGCGACGGCAGCGGCGACGGTGAGCCAGCGCAGGCGGCGGGACGGGCGCTCCAGCGGCGCCGGCTCGCCCGCTTCGGCGAACTCCTCGGGCTCGGGTTCGTGCTCGTCGAGCTCGCGCGGGTCGAGCCGCCCGGTATCGAAAATGGCGGAGCCGTTGAGAATCGGCATGGGCGCGGTGGCCGCCGGGGCCGGATGGGTGGAGCGGACGACCGGTGGCGGGGCGACCGGCAGCCGCGTGACGGTGGCGAGTCGTTCGGCGGGGCCGTCACCGCGGTCCGGAGCGTCCTTGCCGACGGCGAGATCGGCGATCATGGCCTCGAGCCGGTCGGCCACCTCGGGCGGCATGGGATGGGCGATGTGCTCGTCGCGGCCGAGGTCGCGCAGGCGGTCGTCGACGCGGTCGAGCGCGTCGAGATAGCGCATGGCCTCCGGGTCCTGCCGGACCGCGGGCCAGAGCCGTTCGGATTCGTCGGGCGGGAGCACACCGCCGTGCAGATCGGCGAGCAGCTCGGTGGAGAAGGGCGGCGTGGGCACGGTGGTACCCGCGAGTGCTCCTCCTGTTTCCTCCATTGCCCCTCCAGGGCTTTCGTGTGGAATCGCAGACCTGTCTTTGTATCTGACGCAGCGGAACCGTACAAGGTTCCACCAATATTGCGGTGTTCTACCGGAATTCAGGTGTTCATCGAGCGGAGGTGCGCTTCGAGTCGCCGCCGTCCCCGCGCGCACCGGCTCTTGACCGTGCCCTCCGGAATGCCCAGCAGCGCAGCGGCATCGGCGATCGAGTAGCCCTCGAGCTCCACCGCGACCAGGGCGGTGCGCTGCTCGGCGGGCAGTTGGAACAGGGCCGCGTCTACCAGCAGGCTGGCCTCGAGCGCCGCGAAATCGTCGCGGGGGCAGCGCGGTTCGTCCGCTTTGTCCTCGGGCAGCGGTTCGGTGCGGCGCAGCTTGTTGCGGCGGATGCGGTCCAGGCAGGCGTTGGTGACGATCCGGTGCAGCCAGCTGCGCACCTCGGCGTCACCGCGGAAGGCGGCGGCGGCCCGGTGCGCGGAGAGCAGGGCGTCCTGGAGCGAGTCGGCGGCGTCCTCGTGACCGTAGGAGGCGCGTAGCGCGGTCTGCCAGAGGTGGTCGTGGTGGCGGCGGATCAGTTCGGCGAAGGCGTACGGTGCGCCGTCGACGTGGGCGGCCAGCAGGTCGCGATCGCTGACCTGCCGTGCATTCACGAAGTCGTTCGCTGAAGACAGTTCGTTCGCTGACGACAATGCATCCCCTCGGACAGGTGGAGAGTACGCAAGATCATATCGACGATAACGATTCGGTAGCAATGGATCGCGCGAAAAAAGCCCTGGTAGGCGGGCTGTTCGGGCGAATCGGACGGATGAGAACCGTCGGAATGTGCGGGCCGGGTGTGGTCACCGACCGGTGTCGAACTGGGTGTCCCCCGGTGGAGCGGGTCGAGCCGAGCGTGGAATTACGGCGCCGATTCGAAGCGGACTTCGGCGATCGAGGACTGGAACTGTCCCCCGTTGTTGGCGAGCTGGGTGATCCAGATGAGCACGTACCGGGCGGGCTGGTCGGCCCGCACCGGGATCTCGGTGGTGCCGTCGCCGAGCATCGCCGACCCGATCAGCTGGGTCTGGTCCAGGGTCGGCGAGGCGGTCGGCGAGGTGCGGATCTCGACCTGCGTTCCGGGCGCGGGCGATTCGATGAGCACCTTGGTCAGCTTGCTGGGGCTGCCCAGGGTGCTCAGCACGCCCACGCCCTTCTTCAGGGCCGGGAACTGCTGGAAGTAGGCGTCGGTGCGCCAGGTGGTGGCCGGATTGTTGTCCAGCACCGCCCCGACGCTGCCGACATTGTCCGGGGTGCCCTCCGGGGAGAACACCGTGGCGCCGGTGACCGGCACCGGCACGCCGCCCGTGGCCGGGGCGCCGGCCGGGGTCTGGGACGAGCCCGGGCCGGGCGGCGGGGTCGCGGACGTGGTGAGGCCGATATTGCGCTGTTCGTTGAGCGGCGCGTTGGAGGAGCCGGGCGCGAACACGCTCAGCAGCCACCAGATGATGACGCCGACCACCAGCGCTGCCAGCACGCCCAGTCCGACCAGGATCCACATCATCCGCTGCGAGCGTTCCTTCTCGGCGGCGAGCAGTTCCGGATCGGCGAGGGTCTCGTCGGGCGCGCTCGGCGGCTTCTGACCCAGCCGCAGCACCGGGATGAAATCGGTCTTCTGATCGACCACCGACGCCTGCTCCAGCACGTGCTGGACGGTGGCGGCGGTGCGCACGCCCTTGTTGGACTCCAGCGACCGCACCGCGACCGCGGAGATCTCGAAGGGCACCTCGGGCCGAATCGTCCTGGGCTCCACCGGGGTTCCGTCCGGCCCGAAGTCGGCCAGCGGCAGCCCGCCGACGGTGACCGCGCTGCCGGAGATGCCACCGGGCCGAATCGGCCAGTGGGCGGTGATGAGCGCGTAGAGCATGGCGCCGAGACCGCGCACATCGGACTGGGCGTCCGAGTCCGACAGCGTGCCGGGGAAGGCCAGCACGGCATCGCCGGAGGCGCTGATCCGCACCCGGTCCGGATGGTCGATGGACAGCGAACCGCCGCCGCGGTGGGCCATTTCGGCCGCCGCCGCCAGCGCCCGCACCGCGCGCGCCGCGCCGATGGGCGAGGGCACGGTGTCGGCCATCTCCTTGAGCGAGCGGCCGGGCGTCCATTCGGCCACCACGATGCCGCCGGAGGAGCCGCGCACCACGTCTAGCACCCGCGCCAGGCCTGGCGAGTTGATCCGGCCCAGTCTCAGGGTGCGGGACAGAATGGCCTGCGGCCCATCGTGTCCGGAGTTGTCGGTGGCCTGCTGATCGGCGTCGACGAAGGTGAGGGCGACCTCGCGGTCCAGCTTCACGTCGAGGGCCTGCCAGAACTTGAGTCCGCGCGCGCCGCCGTGGCTGGCCAGCAGCCGGTACCGGCCGCCCGCCACGGACGCACCGGGCAGCAGCTTGGGGCCGCGCTGGATGCGCTTGCTCGGCGATTCCACCCGCATGGGCGGCATCATCGGCGAGACGGCCTCGTACACACCGGTTTCGGGACCCAGATGATCCTCTTCCTCCGGTAGGTTCTCGGGTTCCGCCCGATCGCCGCTGCCGCCGGAGCGGGCTGCGGATTCCGCACGGCCACCGGATTTTCCGCCGGACTCGCCGGGCGGAGGGGTGTCCGTGGAGAGCCCGCCGCCCGCGGCCGATGCGGATTCGGCGGCCGGGACACTGCCCGCCGCGTCGTCGCTCACCCTGGTTCCTCCTTCGCCGTGGTGTGTCGAAGACCGATGTGTCGGAGCCGGAACCGCCGCGTCGGCATCCGATGTCATGCGGAAACCACTCTCCTGTTTGCCGCGGGAACCGTCCGCGGGCATGCCGGATCGGGCAGTTGCGTTTGCCTGCGGAACAGGGTACGGGAACTCGCCCGTCCCGGTGATGTCAACCGCATCGGGCCGGATGACGGGCAGCACCATGGTCTGCGCGTCGAGGTACGGGTCGAAGCGGTAGTAGTACGGCGCGGCGCGCAGATCCGGCTTGGGCAGCAGGGTGGTCTCATGGATGTCCTCGAGCGGCGTGCCGTCGAGATCGAGATCCGGTGCGGGCGGCGTGAAGCCGAGCCGGCGCGAGACGGCGACGGTGATGGCCACGATCTCGGGAATACCGAGCAGCCGCATCAGGCCGAAGGCCACGCCGAACATGACGATGGCGGTGAGTGTGACCCGAATGATCGAGCCGATGCCGCCGAAGGACTCCGAAAGCCGGTTCAGCCCGATGACCTTGTCCACGATGAGCATCACCGCGCCGCCGGCCGCCGAGGACAGCACCACCCGGCTGATGGTGCGCTCAACATTGGTCATGCGCAGATCGCCGAGGCTGCGGTGCAGCAACCAGCCGCCGATGAGGGCGCCGGCCGCGAAGCCGAGGCCATTGGCCGCGCCGAGCGCGACGACCACCATGTCATCGGAGAAGAACACCGGAGCCAACAGCGACAGCACGATTTTCACGCCGGTGATGCCGAGGATGATCCAGGTTGGTGTCCAGGCCTGTTCACGCGCGTAGAACACGCGCAGGTGAATCAGCACCAGCGCGTAGGGAATCAAAGTGAACGCCGACCAAGAAACGGCCTCGCCGAGCCGGTGCGCGTCATGCGCGCCGAAGCGGCCGTACGACAGCAGCGCGGTGCCGATCTGCGGTCCGGCCAAAGTCATGAAGGTGACGATGGGGATCAGCGCGATCATGGTGAGCCGGGTAGCGGTGCCGAGATCGTCAACCACCGCGGGCGTGTCGTCGGCGGCGGCATTGCGCGAGAGTCGCGGCATGATCGCGGTCAGCAGCGTTACGCCGAGCACGCCCCACGGCAATTGCAGCAGCAGCCAGGCGAATTGGTAGATGGCCGGACCGGCGGTGTCCACGCCGGACAGCACGCGGGTGCTGACCATCCAGCCGATCTGACTGATCAGCACATAGAGGATGATGGCCGCGCCCATGGTGCCGAACTGCTTGAGCCGCGCGTCGACTCCCCACAGCGGCCGCAGATCGATGCCCTCGTGCCGAATTGCCGGGAGCAGGTTGGCGACCTGGACGACGACGCCGAAGGTGACGCCGATGCCGAGCAGGAGCAGTTTCGGCTCCCCCATCCGGACCGGGTCGAGGGTGATCTCACCGGGCAGCAGCCAGTAGACGATGAGCACCGCCAGCACCACGAGATTGTTCAGAACCGGTCCCCACGCACCGGGTTTGAACACCTGATGGGTATTGAGGATCGCCATGAGCAGTGCCGACATGCCGTAGAGCAGGATGGCGGGCAGCAGCAGATAGGTGAGTGCCGTGGTGAGCGGCGAGTTCACCTTGCCCTCGTCGGGTACCAGCAGGCTGGTCAGCAGGGGCGCGGAGACGAGCGCGATGACGGTGCCGATGCCGAGGACCGTGAACGCGGCCGTGCACAGCCGCCGGACGAAGGCCGCACCGCCGTCCGCATCCTCCTTTTCGGCACGCACCAGAGTAGGCACGACGATCGCGGTGAGGACCGCACCGAGCAGCAGCTCGGAGATCATGGCGGGCAGGGTGCTGGCGACCGTGAAGGCCGAAGCGATGGCCGGGCCGAGCACGGTCAGCAGCAGCAGCTGCTTGCCGAAACCGGTGACGCGACTGAGCAGGGTGGCGATGGCCATCGACCCGGAGTCGCGGACGAGCTTGGCGTTCGAGTTGTCCGGCTTCTCAACGACTTCCGCGGTCGCCGCGGACTGGCGCGGCATGACCTGTCGCTGGGCTCCACTCGGCGGTCCCGGTCGCGGGTTCGACATCGGCGGCGTCGGGTAGCGCTGGGGGCCGGGGCCGGGCGGGCGATTGCCCTCGCCGCCCTGGTGTCCCCAGTGGTAGCGCTCCTCGGGCGGGATGCGTCCCGCCGCGGGATCGGGTCGTCGTCCCGGCTGCTGCGGTGGCTGCTGCCGGGGTCGGTGCATGATGGGTCCGGATTCGGGTCCGGGCGGCACCTGCCGTTGCGGACCGGACGGTTGACCCGGATAGGGACGTCCCGGATTCCCTTGCGGATTACCGGGAACCGCGCGTTGCTGGCCGGAGGGCGGATACTGCTGACCCGGTACCCGGGGCTGCTGTCCGGAGGGCGGGTACTGCTGGCCGGGTACGCGGGGCTGCTGCCCCGAGGCGGGTCCCTGCGGTCGGCGCGGCACACCGCGTTCGCCGGGTACACCGCGTTCCCACGGGGCCGAGGGCGCGCGCCGTGGTGGCGGCCCGTCCGGTCCCTCGGGTCGGCCGGATGAGCGCGGCCCGCCGTACTCGCTCACCGTGCCTCCTGTCGTTTCAACTCCCGCTTACGCGCGCGCCTGCTCTGCCGTGTGCTCGGGTCGAACCCCTCGTCGGCCGGGTCGGACTGGCCGCGGAAGCGGTGCCAGAGTCGGCGGCCGACCAGCAGGAGCAGCAGTGCGCAGGCGCACGCAGTAATTATTGCCAACACCTGACCGTAGGCGTTGGATCGCACCGATACCGACACCGCATTGCCGAGCGGCACGCCGTCGGGTGTGGTAAGTCCGATGGGAATGACCAGGTTTCGGCTGTCGGAAACCTCGGTCGGGATCTGGAAGGATCGATTTCCCTTGGCAGGCAGCTGCTGTTCGCCGATATCGGTGATGTTCGTCTCGGCCGGGGCGTCGATCTTGAAGCGCACCCGGATGGCCACCGGCAGGTCGTTGCGGGCCACCAGCAGCAGCGGGCTCTGCTCCGAGGCGAGGGTGTAGACGCCGCCCGGCGGCAGCACGGTCACCGATCCGAACAGGTTGTCCACGGTCTTGGTGGTCTGGTCCAGGCGCCGCTGGGCGGTGGTGTCCGCGGCGGCGGGTCCGGCCCGGCGGTCGGACAGGGTCAGCACCCGGATCAGGTCGTCGCGCAGCGGCGTGAGGAAGTCGTGCGGGCTGAGTTCCTGCTGCGGCACGTCCACCAGGGCGCTCATCAGCTCGGTGATGCGCTGGGCCTGCTGGTGCACGGGTTCGGTGAAGTGCGCGGGCACCGCCTCGTCGGCGGCGGTGCTCAGGTAGTCGAGCCCGTAGGGCTGCGGATCCGGCTGCTGCGCAAGCAGTTCGGTGAGGGGCCGCGGGGTCGCGAGATTGTTCTTCAACAGCAGGTCCAGCTGTCCGAGCACGGCGGAGGCCTCGTCGCGGTTGGCGCCCCACTGCTGCGGCGGCACCAGCAGCGCCGAACGCGGCCGCCCGGGTTGCGGATTCAGCGCGGTCCAGGCGATGGCGCCCAGCGCGTCCTGCAACCGGGCCGCGCGCGAGTCGACGGTGACGTCGTAGCGGACCTTGTCCGGGGTGAAGGGCGGTGTCGGCGGGTTGGATCCGATGGCGGCCAGCGCGGTCGCGGCCCAGATGTCGAAGGTGACCCCGTGCAGGTCGGTGGGCACGGGCGGCGGTGTCGCGCCGGCGGCGGGCGGCAGGGTCACGTCGGCCAGGTTCACCACGTCGGGCGTGCCCGCTTCGGTGGCGGTGGCGGTCGCGCCCGGGGCGGCGGGGGTCTTGGTGGAGGTGAGGTTGGAGCGTCCGTCGCCGGTGGTGACCGCGCTGTCGGCGAGCACCGCGCTGGTGAATCCGTGGTGCGCGAAGAGTGTCGCGCCCTCGGTGTCCACGGTGCCCGCGTCCGGAACGGCCACGCCGCGCAGCGATTTCACCGAGAGCAGCTCGTCGACGCGATCCGCGGGCGCGTTGAGCGCCCGGTCGGCGAGGGTGACATCCCCCACCGCGGCCAGCGCGTTCGGGTCGACCTGCGCGAACGGCAGTGCCACCACGCACATTCCGTGCGCGAGCGCCTTCAACCGTTCCAGCCAGGCCTTGGCGGCGTGGGTGCCGGTGCCGGTGCGGGTGGGCCCGTCCGGATCCGACGGGCTGGCCAGCACCAGATAGTCCCTGGTCATATCCGACACCGTGTTGAGCAGGTCCGGGTCCACGGCCAGGCAGATGGCGTTGACCAGGGTGCGGTCGCGGCCGCTGTCGGGTTTGACGATGCTCTCCAGCGCCGACAGCAACTGGTCGAGCCGCCCGCCCTGGGCCAGTGACGCGGCCAGATCGTCGTCGGTGAGCAGTGCCGGTCCGTCCGGTGAGCCGGGCCGTCCGGCCACCAGGCGGGGCCGATCGGCCAGCGGCCACAACATGGTGGTGGCCACCGGCGGTGCGTCGGCGACGGGTGTACCGGACTGGGCGGCGGCGGGTTTGGCGTCGGCGCCGCCGGGCACGCCGAGCACCGGCAGCAGGAAGCGGGCGTCGTCGAGGCGGGCCTGGCCGCCGTAGGCGGGCTGCCCGTTCACATTGAGCAGCAGCGGGTACACGCCCGGCGCGGTGATGTCGACCGACGAGATTCCGCTGGGCAGTTCGGTTCCCGAGCGCAGGGCGACGGTGAGGCTGAACTGCTTGCGCTGCCCGGGCGTCAATCGCTCTGCGACATCCTGGAATTCGCCGTTGACGTCGTAGTTGATCTGGTCCAGCCGCAGCGCCGAGCGCAGCCCGCTGGGGCTGGTGACCGCCGCGCCGCGCTGGATGCGCACGCTGACGTCGTCCACCGGCCGGTCGCCGATATTGGTGACGGTCCCCGACACCACGAAGTAGGGGTCGCTGGTGGCGGTGACGGCGGTGGGCGTGACCGAATCCAGCGACAGTTTCAGGAATTTGGGCCCGCTGGACTGTCCGTTCCCGCTGCCGGTGGGTTCGGCGGCGGCAATGGGCGTGCCGATTCCGGGTCCGAGCCCCAGTGTCGTGAGCACCGCCAGCATTACCGCGACGAGTGAAAGCAGCGTGCGCTGCGATCCCGCACGCGTCATTGTCTGCCGTTCTCCATCCGGTCGATCAGCCGGTTGGCTACCTCGGCCAGCCTGCGTTCGTCAGCGTAGGCCAGCCGGGAATCCAGTTCGCTCAAGGGAACCCAGGCCACCTTGGTGACCTCGACGTCCGCGTCGGAGAGTTCACCGCCGAGCGAGCGCATCAGATAGTGGTGCACGGTCTTGTGTACCCGCCGGCCCTCGGTGACGAACCAGTAGTCGATGCTGCCGAGTTCGGCGACCACGGTGCCGTGGATGCCGGTCTCCTCCTGCACCTCGCGAATCGCGGTCTGCTCGGCCGTCTCCCCCTCTTCGATATGCCCCTTGGGCAGCGACCAGAGCAGTCGTCCGCGCCGATCGGTCCGGCCGATGAGGGCGGCGCAGCGCTTTTCGCTGGGGCCGTCGAGCCCGTCCACCACGAGGCCGCCCGCGGAGGTCTCGCGGACGGTGCGCATGCGCGGTTTCGCCGCGCCGGTGGATTTGGCCGCATTGCCGCCCGAACCGCGCCGCCGAGGCTGGCGGCGTCGACTGTTCGCGCGATCGGCCGGGGACACTGCGCCAGTCTATAGGTGATGACCGCTACGCCCGCCCCACCGCGGTGCCTCCCATATATACAGAGCTCTCGCAGCAGGTAGACGCCGGTCACGGGGCGGCACGCCGGGTACTTACCGCGGGTGGCCGGATGCTTTTCGGGGATCGGACACCCGAGCGACTAAGCTCCGTCCTCGTGGTTTCGCCGAAGTCCGAGGAAGCAGCCGTGGAGGATCGTCGTACTCGCCTGCTGGCGGCGGCGGCGATAACTCTGGGACGGCTCTCGGATGTGCTGACCCCGTTGGGCGAATTGTTCGCCCAGCACAATCACCAGCTGTATCTGGTCGGCGGCAGCGTGCGCGACGCGGTGCTGGGCCGGCTCGGCACCGATCTGGACTTCACCACCGATGCCCGCCCCGAGGTCGTGCAGGAGATGATGCGCGGCTGGGCCGACAATCTCTGGGACACCGGCGGCCTGGCCTTCGGCACGGTCAGCGCGTCCAAGGACGGTCAGCAGCTGGAGATCACCACCTTCCGCAGCGACTCCTACGACCGGGTCTCGCGCAATCCGGAGGTGACCTTCGGCGACACCCTCGAGGGTGATCTGGTGCGCCGCGACTTCCGGGTGAACGCCATGGCCGTGCGCATCGGCGAACTGGGCGAGCTGGAATTCGTGGATCCGCTGGGCGGGATCGAGGACCTGCTGGCCGGGGTGCTGGATACGCCTGCGCTGCCGCATGATTCGTTCCAGGACGATCCGCTGCGCATGCTGCGCGCCGCGCGCTTCGTCTCGCAGCTGGGTTTCGAGCTGGCCCCGCGGGTGCGGGCGGCCATTGTCGAGATGGCCCCGGAGATCGACCGCATCACCGCGGAGCGGGTGCACACCGAGCTGGACAAGCTGATCGGCGGCGAATACCCGACCGACGGCATCGACATCATGGTCGAGACCGGCCTGGCCGAGCGGGTGCTGCCCGAGGTGCCGGCGATGCAGTTGGAGATCGACGAGCATCACCAGCACAAGGACGTCTACCAGCATTCGCTGACCGTGCTGCGCCAGGCCATCGATCAGGAGCAGGGCGATCCGGATCTGGTGCTGCGCTGGGCCGCGCTGCTGCACGACATCGGCAAGCCGCCCACCAAGCGCAATGAGCCCGGCGGCGGCGTGAGCTTCCACCACCACGAGGTGGTGGGCGCGAAGATGGTGCGAAAGCGCCTGCGCGCCTTGAAGTATCCCAAGCAGTTCACCGAGGACGTGGCGCGGCTGGTGTACCTGCACCTGCGCTTCCACGGCTACGGCAAGGGCCAGTGGACCGATTCGGCGGTGCGCCGCTACGTGACCGACGCCGGGGACCTGCTCCCCCGCCTGCACAAGCTGGTCCGCGCCGACTGCACCACCCGCAACAAGCGCCGCGCCGCGCTGCTGCGTTCGACCTACGACGATCTGGAGGTCCGGATCGCGCGGCTGGCCGAGCAGGAGGATCTGGCGCGGGTGCGCCCGGATCTGGACGGCAACGCCATCATGGAACTGCTCGACCTGCAGCCGGGTCCGGATGTCGGCAAGGCGTGGCGCTTCCTCAAGGAGCTGCGCCTGGACCGGGGACCGATGTCCCGCGACGAGGCCGAGGCCGCGCTGCTCGAGTGGTGGCCGACCCAGAAGTCCTAGGCCCCTCGTCATTCCGGCGCGCTTTTGGCCGGAATCCACTGCAGCAGGATGGATCCCGGCCAAAAACGTGCCGGGATGACGGGGTGGATCTCAGAAGACGATGAGCGTCGTGCCCGCGACGATGGCCGAGCGGATCTGCGCCAGATCGAACGATCCGGTGATCGCGGGCAGGTCGGCGGCGAAGATGACGTGATCGCCGACGCGCTGTGCCCGGCTGATCCGCGCCTCACTGGGCAAGCCGGTCAAGGGGATCGGATTGAGTGTGGTGAATCGCTTGGGCGCCCGCACTTTTCGCCAGTGCGCCTGATGCACGGTGATCGACAGGACATTGTCGGTGACCTCGGCCTCGGCGAGCGCTTTGATCCTGCGGCGGCGGTGCCTGGCCAGGATCAGCCCGTCGGGAGCGGGTGTCAGCTCCCAGTCGGGCTGCCACCCGTTGATCCAGTCCAGCAGCGCCGCAAGCGATATCACGCCATTGAGGTCGAGCTGTGAGGTCCGCACCTTGGTGGGCACACCGGGCACCAGCCGCACGCCGTGCGCGATGACGGTCAGTTCCTCGATGGGATGCCGGTTCCAGTGCAGCCCGGTGAGCACGGTCTTGGTCTGGAAATGCGCCCCGCGCCGACGCACCTTGAGCGTGTGCAGCGTGGCCCGCAGATCGTGGCCGAGCAGGGTGGCGCTGACCTCCTGCCCGCCGAACTGGCTGAGGATCCCCTCCGAGAGCAGCGTCATGAGCACATCGGGCATCAGCGCGGTGACCGTCCCGGCGCCGAAGTCAGCGGCTGGTTCGAGCCAGGCCGTGGTGAAACTCGTCCACTGATCCAGCCAGCTCTGGTCGAACAAGCGTCTTCCGAGGTCCATGCCCAGGTCCACCGCGCGCAGAGGTGACCAGGCCTTCGGATCGAAATACGTGGCCATGATTGCTTCGAGCGTACCGGCGCGTTCAGGGGGTGTGGGTGTCGGAAACGTGAACAGGAACACCAATTCCTGTCGTGTGATCCGTATCTACGGATATATACGATTAGTAGTTCCGCATCTGCGGACATATCCTTCCCTATATGCCCGAAATTCGGATTCGCGACGCCGCCCAGCTGCTGGGCGTCAGCGACGACACCGTGCGCCGCTGGATCGACAGCGGAACGTTGTCTGCCCGCAAGGACGAGTCCGGTCGCCTGGTGGTGGATGGCAAGCAGCTCGCGGAATTGGCCGTCGAGCAGGCCCGCACTCCGCAGACCCGGATGGGTAGTGCCAGTTCGGCACGCAATCGGTTTCCGGGACTGGTCACCAGGGTGGTGGCCGATACCGTGATGGCACAGGTGGAGATGCAATGCGGACCGTTCACAGTCGTTTCGTTGATGAGCAGCGAGTCGGTGCGCGACCTGGGCTTGCAGCCGGGGAGCGTGGCGTGGGCGAGCGTCAAGGCCACCACGGTAGTAGTCGAGACGGCCGCCACGGTGTCCGATTCAAGGGAAAGCGGCGGCACGGCCTAGTTTCCAAGTCCGGTGCGGCGCTGGCCGCGACCGCGGTGCTGGGCGCGGGCCTGCTGTCGGGCTGTGGCTCCGACTCCTCGACGAGCAGTGACACGAAGACCATCACGGTCTTCGCCGCCGCCTCGCTCAAGCAGGTCTTCACCCAGCTCGGCACCCAGTACGAGACCGCGCACCCCGGCACCAAGGTGACCTTCTCCTTCGCCGGTTCCTCGGATCTGGTGGCGCAGTTGAACAATGGCGCGCCCGCCGACGTCTTCGCCTCCGCCGACCAGAACAATATGGACAAGGCGGTGAAGGGCGGCCGGATCACCGACAAGCCGCAGACCTTCGCCACCAATACGCTGACCATCGTGACGCCGCCCGGCAATCCGGCGCACATCAACTCGCTGGCAGACCTGTCGCAGTCCGGGCTGCGGCTGGTGGTGTGCGCGCCGCAGGTGCCGTGCGGTTCGGCCACCAAGAAGGTCACCACCGATGCGGGCGTGGCGATTTCACCGGTCAGCGAGGAATCCTCGGTGACCGACGTGCTGGCCAAGGTGACCTCCGGTCAGGCCGACGCCGGACTGGTCTACGTCACCGATGCCACCGGCGCGGGCAGCAAGGTGCAGACCGTGAACTTCCCGGAGTCGGCCAAGGCCGTCAACACCTATCCGATTGCCACCGTGGCGGATTCGAAGAACGCCGCAGCGGCCGAGGACTTCGTCACGCTGGTCACCGGTCCGGACGGCCAGAAGGCGTTGCAGCAGGCGGGTTTCGGCAAGCCGTGATCAAACCTCCGGTCTGGCTACTGCTTCCGGCGGCCCTCGGCTTCGTGCTGGTGGCCGGTCCGCTGGTGGCCCTGACCGGTGCGGTGGACCGGTCGCACTTCTTCGCCCTGATCACCTCCGAATCCTCGCGGGTGGCACTGGAGTTGAGCCTGCGCACCTCGCTCGCCGCCGCCGTGCTGTGCGTCCTGCTGGGCGTGCCCATGGCGGCGGTACTGGCCCGCTTCCGGTGGCGGTCGATGCCGGTGCTGCGCGCACTGGTGTTGCTGCCCTTGGTTTTACCGCCGGTGGTCGGTGGTCTGGCGCTGCTGTACCTGTTCGGCAGGCACGGTCTGCTGGGCCGGGAGCTGGAGTCGATGGGTATTCGCATCGCGTTCAGCACGACGGCCGTGGTGCTGGCGCAGACCTTCGTGGCCCTGCCCTTCCTGGTGATCACCCTCGAGGGTGCGATGCGGACCGCGGGCGACCGCTACGAGCGAATCGCCGCGACGCTCGGCGCGCGCCCGTCCATCGTGTGGTGGCGGGTGACACTGCCGCTACTGCGCCCCGCGTTGGTCTCGGGCACGATCCTGGCCTTCGCGCGGGCGCTCGGCGAATTCGGCGCGACGCTCACCTTCGCGGGCAGCCTGCAGGGAAAGACGCGCACCCTGCCACTGGAGATCTACCTGCAGCGCGAATCCGATCCCGATGCCGCCGTGGCGCTCTCGCTGCTCCTGGTGCTGGTGGCGGCCGTGATCGTGCTGGTTGCCTACCGCCGCCCGGGTCTCGCCGCGGACCGGGTGCCCGCCGGTGCGAGCTAGCGTGGCTGGCATGTCGTCGATTTTCGTGCCCCGTGCGCAGCGCATTGTCGATGCGCTGCTGACCGCCGATCCGCACCTGGCCGCCTCGGTCGGTGATCACCGGTCCGACGATCGGCTCCCCGACTTCTCGCGGGCCGCGGTGCGCGGCCGGGTCGCCATGCTCCGGGAGGCCTCGCACGCGCTCGCCGAGATCGACGACGAGGACCTGGGCCCCGAGGACCGGGTCGATCTGGCGCTGCTGCAGCAGCGGGTGGACGGCATGCTCTTCGAGCTCTCCGATACCCGCGAGCACGAGTGGAATCCCCTGCTGCACAATCCCGGACCGCTGCTCTATCACCTGCTGGCGCGTCCGTTCGCGCCCGCCGAGGTGCGGCTGGAGGCGCTGCGCGCCCGGCTCACGGCGCTGCCCGACGCACTGGCCACGGCGCGTTCGGTGCTCACCGATTCACCCCGCGTGCACGTTGAGACCGCGATCGCGCAGTTCGGCGGGGTGGCCGCGCTGATTCGCGAGCAGGTGCCGGAGCTGGCGGGCGAGGCGCCGGGCTTCGAGATCGAACCGGCTGCGGCCGAGGCGATCTCGGCGCTGGGCGAATTCACCGGCTGGCTCACCGAACGGCTGGACGGCTCCGACCGCGATCCGCGCCTGGGGCGGCGGATGTGGGAGGCCAAGCTCTGGCACACCCTCGACACCAATCTGAGTTCGCGGGAGATCCTGGAGCGCGCCCACCAGCACCTCGACCTGCTGACCGGCGAAATCCGCGCCGCCGCAGGGGAACTGCTGGGTGTCGTCAATCCGGACGACGAGACCGTGCGCAAGGCGATCGACCACCTGTCGGGTGAGCATCCCGCCGACGACACCGTGGTGGCGGTCGCGGCGGACGCGCTGGCCGAGGCCACCGCCTTCGTCCGCGACCACGGTCTGGCGAGCCTGGTCGACGATCCGCTGGTGATCCAGGAGATGCCGGAGTTCGCGCGCGGTGTCGCGGTGGCCTACTGCGATCCGGTCGGCCCGCTCGAAACGGCCGCGCTGCCAACCTTCTTCGCCATCGCGCCCACCCCGGCGGACTGGTCGTCCGACCGCGTGACCTCGTTCTACCGCGAATACAACAACCACATGATGCGCAATCTGACCGTGCACGAGGCCATGCCCGGTCACTATCTCCAGCTCGCCCAGGCCCGCCGATTCCGCGGCACCACCCCGATCCGCGCCCTGTGCTGGAGCGGCACCTTCATCGAGGGCTGGGCCGTGTACGCCGAAAAACTCATGGCGGACACCGGATTCGGCGGCCTCCCGTTGCGCCTGCAACAGCTGAAGTCGCATCTGCGCATGACCATCAACGCCATCCTCGACCAGTCGGTGCACTGCGAGGGGATGACGCGGGCCGAGGCCATGCGCCTCATGCTGGACCGCGGTTTCCAGGAGGAGGGCGAGGCCGCGGGCAAATGGCGGCGCACCCTGCTCAGCTCCACCCAGCTCTCCACCTATTTCGTCGGCTACACCGAGGTCGCCGCCCTGGCCGCCGACCGCCCCTCGGTCACCTCTCCGCGCGACTGGCACGACGCCATGCTCGCCCACGGCTCCCCCGCCCCGCGCCACCTGCGCACCCTGCTCGGTGTCGATGATGGGTGACGAGACGACTGCCCGGATCGGCGGCGGCGCCACCGGTTTCGGCCACGGCCCGCGAAGCGCCCTCGTGCGTGGTTCCGAGCCGTCCCCCACGAGCGGATTGCTGGTGGCGGCCACACTGTCGGATCGAGATTTCGACGTGGAGCTCGAAGTCCCGGACGGTCAGGTGCTCGCAGTGCTGGGCCCGAATGGCGCGGGCAAGTCCAGCCTGCTGGATATCGTTGCGGGCCTGACGGTTCCGGACAGCGGTGCGGTGCGCCTTGGTGACCGGGTGCTGACCGATATCGCGACGGGCGTCGCGGTGCCGCCGCATCGGCGCGGGGTCTCACTGCTGGCGCAGGACGCGTTGCTGTTCCCGCATCTCGCGGTGGTCGCGAATGTGGCCTTCGGCCCGCGCAGCCGGGGTATGCGTGGTCGTGCGGCGACGGCTCTCGCCCGGGACTGGCTTCGGGCCGTGGATGCGGATGAATTCGCGAACCGGTCGCCTGCTTCTTTGTCCGGCGGTCAGGCACAGCGGGTGGCGCTGGCTCGGGCGCTGGCGGTGCATCCGGAGATCCTGTTGCTCGACGAGCCCATGGCCGCGCTCGACGTGACCGCCGCCCCGGCCATGCGGGCGCTACTGCGCCGAGTTCTGCGCGAATCGGGCGGGCGCACGGACCGGCCCAAAGCGACGATTCTGGTGACGCACGACATCATCGACGCGGTGACGCTGGCTGACCGGGTCGCGGTGATCGAGGGTGGACGGGTCATCGAATCCGGTCCGGTGGCAACGGTATTGGCTCGACCCCGCAGTCGCTTCGCCGCCCGCATCGCGGGGGTCAACCTGATCCTGGGCACGGCGGCGAGCGGAGGCAGCACGGGTCTGGGCGCGGTCACGGAGGGCACGACCGAGGTTTTCGGCAGGTCCGAGGGCGACTGGCCGATCGGGGGCCGGGCGGCGGCGGTGTTCTCGCCGGTGGCCGTGGCGGTGCATCTGGAGCATCCGGAGGGCAGTCCGCGCAATGTGTTTCGGGTGCGGGTGGCCGAGCTGGAGGATCGCGGCGGCCTGGTGCGGGTGCGGGCATTCGACGGCCCGGGCGCGGCCGCGGGCCTGGCGGCGGATCTGACTCCCGCCGCCGTGGCGCAGTTGGGCGTGGCGCCCGGAATGGATGTGTATTTCGCGGTGAAGGCGACCGAGGTGGACGTCTACCCCTATTGATCGGGTAGTCCTGGATTCAGGCGGCGGCCAGTGCGCGCAGCCCGTCCGCGCAGGCCGGATACTGCGGCTTCCAGCCGAGTTCGTCCTTGGCCTTGGCATTGGAGACCAGCATGCTCGCGTGCGCCATCTCGTACAGGTACGACAGCGGCCGCAGCAGCAGGCCGGGCACCGTGGGCGGCTTGGGCGTGCCGAAGGTTTCGGCCACCAGCCGCACGTGCGCCCCGAAGCCGAGCGGTCCGTCGTCGACGATGTTGTAGGCCGAGCCGGGCACCCCGCCCTCGACGGCGTCGGCCACGGCCGCGCTCGCGTCGGCGAGGTTGATCCACGGCAGTACCCGCCCGTGGTCGTTGACGGCGGGCAGCCGCCGGTTTCGCAGCATCTCGACGATCGATTCGGTGCCGCCCTTGCCGTAGAAGCAGCCGTACCGCAGCGAAATCCCTTCGATGCCGGGCGTATTCAGCATGAGGTCCTCTTTGACCCGCATGCCCTCGAGGTGCCGCGCGATGGGTCCCGCTCCGCCCTGGCCGAATTCGTCGTTCTCGGTGAGCACGTGGTCGCCGAAGTTCTTGTAGCCGTAGCCGAAGACCATGGATTCGGCGATGACGCGCCGCGCCCCGACCAGCTTGGCGGCCTCCATGAGATTGGCGGTGCCGGTGACCCGCAGGTCATCGGTGGCGAACATGTCCTTGTGCCGCATGGGCGCCTTGCGCAGCGCGGTGGCCGCGTGCACCACGGTGTCGACCCGCAGGCCCTCGACCGCGCGCAGCAACTGGTCGCGGTTCATGAGATCGGCGGCTACATCGTTGCCCATGCCGCGTCCGAGGGACAGCACGGTGTAGCCGTGGTTCCGCAGTGCGGTGGTGATGTGCCCGCCGAGGACTCCGCTCGCGCCGGCCAGGAGAACGTTCTTCGTGTCATTCATGTCCATGGGACAGGGGGTGCCCCTGGAAAGTGACACCACACCTGTGTGATCCATGACACAGTTTTGGGCGTGAGATTCTTGTCGCCGGATGCGGGTGCGCCCACAATCGGATCACGACGACAGCTGGAGGACGCATATGACGCTGGATCTGAACAGCGACCTCGGCGAGGGCTTCGGCGACTATGTGATGGCCGATGACGCCGCCATGCTGGACGTGGTCACCAGCGCGAACATCGCCTGCGGCTTCCACGCCGGGGATCCGGCCATCATGCGCCGCACCTGCGCGCTGGCCGTGGAGAAGGGCGTCCGCATCGGCGCGCACGTCGGCCATCGCGATCTGGCCGGTTTCGGCCGCCGCGCCATCGCCGTCACCCCGGCCGATCTGCGTGACGAGACGCTGTATCAGATCGGCGCGCTCGAGGGCTTCGCCCGAGCCGCCGGTGACCGGGTGTGCTACGTGAAACCCCATGGCGCGCTGTATCACCAGGCCGCCGCCGACCGCGCGCTCGCCGATGCCATTGTCGCCGCCATGCGCGATTTCGGCACCGCGCTGACGCTGCTCGGACCGGCCTCGACCGAACTCGAGCACGCCGCCGACGCGGCCGGAATCCCTTTCATCGGTGAGGGTTTCGCGGACCGCGCGTACACGCCGGAGGGCCTGCTCGCCCCGCGTGGCCTGCCGGGTTCGGTGCTCGACGCGGACGCGGCGGTGGCGCAGGCGCTGTCGATCGCCCGCGACGGCAAGGCCACCAGCGTGGAGGGCGGCACGGTGGCGGTGTCCGCGGCGAGCATCTGCGTGCACGGCGACACACCGGCGGCGGTCGAGATGGCACGCCGGATTCGCGCCGCGCTCGACGAATCCGGCACGCCCGTCCGGGCTTTCGCCTGAGTGGGGTGAGCGGTCATGACCGATCCCGAGTTCTCCGATATCGCCGGTGAGGTGCGGGCGGCGGGTGACCGTGCGCTGCTGGTGATTCCGCCGGTGCGCGCCATGGTCGCGGATCTGGTGTCGGCCTTGCGCACCCGTCCGGCCGGAGTGGTGGATGTACTGCCCGCCGCCGAAACCGTGCTCGTCACGCTGACCTCGCCCGCCGTCGCGGAGAAAGTACGAAAACAACTGCTGGCCTTGCTCGCTCACCTCGACGCGGCGGCACGGGTCAGCGCGGGCGGTCGCGAACTGCCCGGGCGGCCGGATCGCGTCCGCCGCTTCATGGACGTAGACGATGCTCCGAGCGAACCCCTGGAAGTCCCGGTCCGCTATGACGGTGCTGATCTCGCCGAGGTGGCCCGCCTGCTGGGCCTGACCACCGCCGAGGTGATCGCCCAGCACACCGGCACCGTATGGCGTTGTGCCTTCGTGGGATTCGCGCCGGGCTTCGGCTATCTGGAATCTCCGGACGGCCGGCTGAGCGTGCCGCGGCGCACCCAGTCGCGGACCGCCATCCCCGCGGGTGCGGTGGCGCTCGCGGGTGGCTATTCGGCGGTCTACCCGCGCAGCAGTCCTGGCGGCTGGCAGCTGATCGGCACCACCGAACTCCCGATGTGGCAGGTGGATCGGGATCCGCCCGCCCTGGTGCGTGCGGGCACCGGGGTGCGATTCGTGAATGTGGGGGCGCGCTCATGAACACGCCGGAAATGCCCGAGCCCGGTTTACGGGTGGAGCGGGTGGGACCGCTGGCCACCATTCAGGATCTGGGCCGCCCGGGCTGGTTCGACTCCGGGGTCGGCACCGCGGGTGCCGCGGATCGCGCCTCGCTGCGGCTGGCCAATCGGCTGGTCGGGAATCCGGAGGGCGCGGCCGGCATCGAGGTGCTGCTGGGCGGCCTGGAGTTGGTGGCGCAGCGGCATGTGACGGTCGCGGTGACGGGTGCGTCGGCCCCCGTCACCGTCGACGACCGCCCGATGGGTCCGGCCAGTGTGCTGGAAATGGAAGAGGGCCAACGGCTTCGGATGGGATACGCGGCCACCGGGCTGCGCACCTATGTGGCGGTGCGCGGCGGTATCGAGGTCGCGCCGGTGCTGGGTTCCCGCAGTCGCGACACCCTCTCGGGCATCGGCCCCGATCCCCTGCGATCCGGGGACCTGCTGCCGGTGGGGAAGCCGCCGCGCAGCTGGCCGATCGTGGATGTCGCGCCGGTGCCCGCGCTCGGCAACGACCTGCTCACGGTGCGTGCCGTGCCCGGCCCGCGCGCCGACTGGTTCGCCGATGCCGCGGCGCTTTTCGCCGGTGAGTGGTCGGTGTCCTCGGATACCGATCGGATCGGCGCGCGCCTGGACCGCCGCAGCGGGCCGGACCTGCGGCGCAGCGTTCCCGGCGAATTGCCCACGGAGGGTATGGCATTGGGCTCGGTCCAGGTGCCGCCGAGCGGGCAGCCGGTGGTATTTCTCGCCGATCACCCCATCACCGGCGGCTATCCGGTGATCGCCGTGGTGGTGGACGCGGACGTGGACACCGTCGCGCAGGCCCGGCCGGGTCAGGCGCTGCGGTTCCGGAGGATCGAATAATGCTGCGTCACTTCAGCTTCGCGTGCATCAGATACACGTTGTAGCTGTTCCAGGCCGACATGGTGAAGTACAGATCCTTCCCGGTCGACCACGGATGGATGTATCCGCCGTAGGTCGACGGATAGTCGTCGGTGTCGACCAGTGTGACCGGATCGGTCCACGTCCCTTGCGGTTCCGCGGCGGTGCGCAGCACGATGGCGTGCCGGTCCAGGTCCAGATCGAGCATCTGCCACTGCCCGCTGGACTCGTCGTAGCGCACCGAGAGCTCCCCGGCCGTCCCGGAAACCAGTGGCGTGGCCAGTAATTCGTCGGGTCCGATCGCGGGCACCCACGTGTTGTTGATCCAGTACTGGTAGGCCGACTTGTTGAGCACCTGATCCGACGCCACCCGCGCCAGCCCGATGGTCCCGAAACGCCCATTGGGTGTGCCGAACATGTAGACGTACCCGTCGTGCGGCGCCATGCCCATGACCTGGAACCGCCCGAGCCCGAAGAAGTTGTCCCAGCGCGCCCATTCGGATTTGGTCCAAGTGCTGCCGCCGTCGTCGGACCAGGCCAGACCGCCCAGATTGGTCCACCACATGCCGGGCTTGTGGCGGCTCCAGCGGGCCACCGACATATAGGTGAGGTACTGCCGCCCGTCGAGCGCGAAACCCGAGGTGGGGATGGTGGTGATCTCGAAGTTGTCGACCTTGCGGCTGCCCAGGATCTCGGCCGCGTGGCAGCGGCTGTCCTGGGCGAAGGTGTCCAGCTTCAGCCCCTCGGACAGATCGCGATTGCTGCTGAAGGCGATGGTGTTGCTGCGCCAGTCCTGGTCCCCGGTGCCCGCGGCGGGCGGCTCCCACCCCTTGCCGAAGGTGTCGCCGAATGCGACCGCGATCTGTCCGGGCTTGGTCTCCCACAGGATTCCGAGGTCGGTGCCGTCCACCGACCAGCGCATATCCGTGCGATTGGTCGACCCGTGCCCGGTCACCTGGTTCACCAGGGTCAGCGAGTCGAGCTCGCCGGGGGCCACGGGCGCGGCGACCGGAGCGGGGGCCGGAGGCTGCATGGCCGGAGCGGGCTGGGCTTGCGGTTCCTCCGGCTCGCCGCCGGGCGTCGGAATCGGGACGGTCTCGGGGATCTGATCGAACTGCACCTTCGGCAGCTGCGGCAGTTGCGGCAGAGACGACGGCTGCGGCGCGGGGGATGGCTGCGGAGAGGGCGGCTCGTCGGCACCCGGATCGCCGGACGAGTCCGCTGGATCGGCGGGCGGATCGACCGGATCATCCGAGGGTGCAACGATTTCCGGCTTGGGGCTCTGGTCATTGCGAATGTCCGGGCACGGATTGGCGCACGGATCCTCGGGCAGCGGCGCGGGCTCGATCCGGGTGTTGTCCTGCCGCGGCCCCGGGATCTCGACCGGCGTGAACTGCGGGACCGGGATCTGGATGTGAATCGTATTGTCCGGCGCGGGTGGCGGAGGTGGCGGCGGCGCGTTCGGATCCGGCTCGCGGGCCAGCGGATCGAATTTCGTTTCGCCGCAGTCGTTCATCTGCGGCGGCTGCCACGGAGCCAGGGGCCCGGCGGTGGCGGGTGCGCCGGGCAGCAGCATGAGCGCCAAGACGGCCGCGCCCGAGAGTGCCAGGGCGGCAGTCGGTCTGGAGCGTGCCGTACGCATCCCTGCCACCGTAACCGGCGCGGCAGCATCCCGGTAGCGATCTTGGCGTGTCGGCGGCGGGGTGTGACCGAGCCGATACGTCGGCACCCGCTATTTCAGGGTCGCGTGCATGAGATAGACGTTGTAGCTGTTCCAGGCCGAGATGGTGAAGTACAGGTCCTTCCCGGTGGACCAGGGGTGGATGAACCCGCCGTACGCGGTGGGATAGTCGTCGGTGCCGAGCAGCGGCACCGGTTCGGTCCAGGACCCCTGCGGTTCGGCGGCGGTGCGCAGCACGATCTGCCCGCGCGTCACGTCCAGGTAGACCATCTGCCACTGCCCACTGGACTCGTCGTAGCGCACCGACAGTTCACTCGCCGTGCCGGACACCAGTGGCGTGGCGAGCAATTCGTTGGCCCCCTCGGCCGGGACCCAGTTGCCGTCGATCCAGTACTGGTAGGCCGACTTGTTCAGTACCTGCGCGGCGGGCACCCGGGCCAGCCCGATGACGCCGAGCCGCCCGTTGGGCGTGCCGAACATGTACACGTAGTCGCCGTGCGGAACCATGGTCGCGACCTGGAACCGCCCGACGCCGAACAGGTTGTCCCAGCGCGCCCACTGCGATTTTGTCCAGGTGCGGCCGTTGTCGTCGGACCATGCGATGCCGCCGAGATTCGTCCACCACATGCCCGGAATGCGGCTCCAGTGATTGACCGACATATAGGTCAGATACTGGCGGTCACCGATCGCGAATCCGGAGGTCGGGATGGTGGTGGTCTCGAAGTTCTTGACCTTGCGGGAGTCCAGGATCTCCGCGGCGTGGCAGCGGCTGTTCTGCACGAAGTCGTCGAGGACCAGGCCCTGCGACAGATCCCGATTGCTGCTGTAGGCGATGGTGTTGCTGCGCCAATCCTGTTGATCCGTACCGGCTCCCCCGGCCTGCCAGCCCTTGCCGAAGGTATCGCCGAACACCACCGCGACCTGTCCGGGCTTGGTCTCCCACAGCAGTCCGAGATCGGTGCCGTCGACCGACCAACGGGTATCGGTCCGGTTCACCGACCCGTGCCCGGTCACCTGATTGACGAGCTCGACAGCGTCCACCTGGCGCGGAGCCACCGGTGCGGCGACGGGTGCGGGCGCGGCGGGCTGGGGATCCGGGGTCGGCGCCGCCTGCGGTTCCGGCGGTTCCCCGCCCGGGATCGGAATCGGAATGGGTTCGGGCTCGGGCGCGATCTCGATTCGAGGCAGCGACACACTCCCGCCGCCGGGCTGGTTCGCGGGCGTCGGCGCGGCGGTGTCGCGGACATCCGGGCACGGGCTGGCGCACGGGTCCGACGGCAGCGCGACCGAATCGACCCGGGTGGCATCGGGTTTCGGGCCGGGCACCGGAACCGTCACGAGCTGCGGCACCGGGATCGGGATCTTGATGGTCGTATCCGCCTGCGGCTGCGGCGAAGCCGGATTCGACTGCCGGGCCAGCGGATCGAATCCCGTTTCGCCACAGCTGTTCACCGGCGCAGGCGCCCACGGATGGGTGGGAGCGGCCGAGGCGGGTGCGCTCGGCACCGTGACCGCGCCCAGGGTCACCACACCCGAAAGGATCAGCAGCGCTGGGATTTCGGAGGGACGAACGAAGGGTCGACGGCGAAATCCCCTGCGGTGCCCGATGAATCCCACTTGGGCACTGTATCGGGTCGGCTATTGCCCCGCTCGACGCCGGGAGTTCGCCGCAATGGCCACGATTCCGGCCGCGTAGACCGCAGCCGCCGCCATCACCACCGCCGGTGAACGCCCGTCGGTGGGAATCAGCAGCGCCGTGCCCGCCAGCGCCAGCACGAAGGTGATGTTGAAAACGGTGTCCTGCAGGGCGAATACCTGTCCGCGGTGGGCATCGTCGATATCGATCTGCATGGCCGCGTCACCGGTCAGCTTGATCACCTGCCCCGCCAGTCCGAGCAGGAAGGCCGCCGCCAGCAGCAGTATCTCGGCCCAGCGCTCGGCGTCTCCGGTGGCGATGGTGATGGGCGTGACCAGCACCAGCTGCACCGCGATGGCGGTCACCAGGCAGCTCACCACCGTGCGCGGGCGACCCAGCCGCGGGATCAGCAGCGGGGCGACCACGGCCGCGGTCAGCATGCCCGCCCCGGTCGCGGTGATGGCCGCGCTGAACTTCGCCAGGTGCGTCCCGACCGCCGCCTCGTCGCCGCGCCGCAGCACCAGCACCATGAGCAGCGTGTCCGCGCCGAAGACGATGCGGTGCGCGCCGATTCCCGCGAAGGTCGTGGTCACCTCGCGCGAGTGCCAGGCCGCGGTCGCGCCCTCGCGCAGGCCCGCGGCGATGGCCCGCACGGTGGTGCGCTCGGCCGGCCCGCCATCGTCCCCGATGCGTTCGGGTCCCAGGACACCCGGCCGGAATCCGGCCACCGCCAGCCCGCCCACCACCGATCCGATGGCGCTGACGGCCGCGGCCACCGCCGAGGCGGCATCGCCCGCGCCGATCAGTCCGATGATCGAGAAGGCCAGGCCCGCGCCCAGAATCGCGCACCCGGAGGCCACGGTGGCCAGCACCGAGTTCATCGGCACCAGCCAGCGCTGGGACAGCACCCGGGGCAGCGACGCGGACACGCCCGCGCCCACGAACCGGCTCACCCCCACCACGGCCAGCGCGCCCAGCAGCAGCGGGGTAGCCCGGATCCCGGCGGCCAGGCCGGCGGCCGTCAGCAGGATGAACACCGCCCGGAGTCCGTTGGCGACCAGCAGCACCCGGCGGCGGTCCCAGCGGTCGAGCAGCGCGCCCGCATACGGCCCGATGATCGAGTACGGCAGCAGCAGCGCCGCGAAACCGCCCGCGATGGCCAGCGGGTCGGTCTGGCGTTCGGGATTGAACAGGATGGCGCCCGACAGCGCGGCCTGGAACATGCCGTCGCCGAACTGCCCGGCCAGTCGGACCGCGGTCAGCCGCAGGGTGCCGGGGTTCTCGCGCAATCCGGTGCGGGCCGCCGCGAGCCGCTCGCGTAGGCCGGTCGGTGCGGGGGTGGTCACCGGGCCGGGTGCGTGGTCACCAGCGCGAAGACGGCCGCGCGCATATCGTCGGCCATGGGTAGGTTGTCGACGGTGTCGGCGTCGATCCACTGGTAGCGGTCGTGTTCGCTCGGATCCAGCCGGATCTCGCCGTCCTCGGCCTCGACCACGAAGCTGTATTTGCGGACCCGGGACTTGGTGCGGGTGGCGTAGTCGAAGCCGCCGAGCACGTCGGTAATGCGCACGACCCGCAGCGCGGTCTCCTCGAACAGCTCCCGAACCACGCACTCGGCGAAGGACTCCCCCGGTTCCACGCCGCCGCCGGGCAGTTCCCACATGCCCTGGTGCGATCCCTCGACACGCCGCACGACCAGCAGCTTTCCGGCCCGGAACACGGCCACGCCCACGACGAAGTGGACGATTCCCTCGCTCTGGGCCTGCAGCCGCAGCTCGCGTTCGATGCCCGCGAGTACCTCGGGTCGCATCCCCCTGCTCTCCCTCCCGTTTCGCTTGCGGCACATCATGATACGGTCGCCGACCTGGGCCCACCGGGCGCCGCGTGCGCCGGGCGCCGGGTCATTATTGTCGCCGTCCGTTTGCCCGCGCCCGCCGTCCGGGGCGAATGGCCTGGTCGGCAGCCGACGGAGCGACGGTGCTCCCACGCTAGACTATTTACCTGGAGTTCAGCGCGAGGCATGGATTGTGCCCCTACCCTGGAACCCGATCGGTGCTCGCCGGTGAGAGGAGTACGGCGGTGTCCACCCTCACGACACCACACATCGATATCCATCGTGGCGGCGACCGCATGAAAACCCGTGTGGCGTGGCTGGATTCGAAGCATTCGTTCTCGTTCGGAGAACACTACGATCCCGACAACACCCATCACGGCCTGCTGCTGGTGAACAATGAGGACATCGTCCTGCCCGGTGAGGGTTTCGAGACCCATCCGCATCGGGATATGGAAATCGTCACCTGGGTGCTGAGCGGCAGCCTGGTGCACCAGGATTCGCTGGGGCACAACGGCGTCATCTATCCGGGCCTAGCCCAGCGAATGAGCGCGGGCACCGGCATTCTGCATTCGGAGAAGAACGATTCCTGGCGTATCAGCGCCGCGCCGGAACATCAGGAGCCGGTGCATTTCGTTCAGATGTGGGTGGTGCCGGACGATTCCGGGCTGACGCCGGGCTATCAGCAGCTGGAGGTCGACGACGAACTGGCCGGCGGCGGCCTGGTCACGGTCGCCTCGGGGCTGCCCCGCTACCGCGACCGCACGGCCATCGAGATCGCCAGCAGCCACTCGGCCATGCATGTGGCCCGGCTGCCCGGCGAGGGCGCCGAGGTGCGTTTGCCGGAGGCTCCCTACCTGCACGTCTTCATCGCGCGCGGCGAGGTGGAGATGGAGGGCGCGGGCACCCTGTACGAGGGTGACGCGGTCCGGCTGGCCCGCAGCGGCGGTCAGCGCGTCACCGCCAACCTGCCGTCGGAGATTCTGGTGTGGGAGATGCACGCCCGGCTCGGCGGCCAATAGCATCGACACATGAACCAGTACCCGCCACCGGGGCAGTACGGCCAACCTGGTCCTTACGGTCAGCAACCGCCGCCGGGCAGCTATCCGCCGCCCGGCGGGCAGCAGTACTGGCAGGAATCGCCGCAGCGCAAGGGCATGGCGATCACCGCCATGATCTTCGGCATCCTGGCCGTGCTCACCTTCTGGACGGTGTTCGTCGGCGTCGTGTGTGGTCTCGTCGCGCTCGTCCTGGGTGCGATCGCCATGGTGAAGGCTCGCCGGGGCAGCACCGGCGGGTTCGGGATGGCGTTGACGGGTGTGATCACCGGTCTCATCGCGATCATCGGCAGCTGCATTGTCGGCGCTTTCCTGTGGATCTTCTTCAAGGACACCGGCGGCACCGATCTGATCGACTGCCTCGAGAAGGCGGGCAACGACCAGTCCAAGGTCCAGCAGTGCCAGGACGAGTTCAACAGGCGCGTGGAGGACAAGTTCAGCGTCACTTTGACGCCTCGGCCTACCCGGTAACGGGTCGGCACTCGCGGGTAGCCGCGACCACTTCGGCCAGTTCGGGGCGAAAGTCCCCTTCCGGCGGGTGAATCCACGCGCGGTAGCCGCTGTGCTCGTCCGACGGCGACGGCAGCACGATGTGGCTACCGGGCAGTGCCACCGCGGCACAATCCCTGAAAAGGTCTGAGAACAAGGCGGAGTCGAGGTACGAGTCGTCGGTCGGACCGGTCAGGAACGTCCATCGCCCCGAGCGCGGATGGGCGATGACGGGCCCGCAGCGGCCCTGTGCCACGAGGTGGTCGCGGACGCGCCGTCCCAGGTCGGTGGGCATGGTGACGGCCCCGACGGCCCCGACCTCCAACATGATTCGGCCCATGGTCGAGTCCACCACGCCGTACAGGCCGTGTTCCTTGCGGTAGCGTCGGCACCGGGCCAGCGCTTCCTGGGTGTCGGTATATGAGGACGGGTCCAGCGCGCTCATGGCGAACCTCCTGCTACCGACCCTAAGCCCGAGTAATCGCTATGACAATAGTCACACGCCCGCGAGTTGCGGGGCGTAGCATCCGTCCTCATGGCACCCGTCTCCCCTACCGTCGCCCGGTGGGAGCTGGTCTTGCGGCTGCGCGAATTGCGCGAGCAGCGCGGCTTCGACTCGGCGACCTTCGCCAAGCGCGTCGGCTTCACCCCGGCCAACTGGTCGCATGTGGAGAAGGGCCGGCGCGTGCTCACCGCCACCACCATCGGCCCGGTGCTGGAGCTGCTCGAGGTGGAGGGCGAGGAGCGCGAGGAGCTGCTCGAACTGCTGGTGCTGAGCAAGGAGCGCGGCTGGTGGGCCAAGTCCTCGGCGCTGATCGGGCCTGAGCTGCAACGGTATTACGGCATGGAGCTGGGCGCGGAGAGCATTCGCAGCTACGACAGCCTGGTGGTGCCCGGGCTGTTGCAGACCGAGGAATACGCGCGGGCGCTCATCAGCGCCGACGTCATGATCCGCCCGGTACAGGTGGAACAGCTTGTGGCCGTGCGGTTGCGGAGGCAGGAGCGGTTGCGCGGTGATGATCGGGTGGAGCTCACCGCGGTGATCGGCGAGGCCACCCTCCTGCAACAGATCGGCGGCCCGAAAGTATTGCGCGGGCAACTCGAACACCTGGCAATGCTGCTGGACGAACTGGATTCCATTTCGGTACGGGTGATTCCGTTCACCGCGACCCGGGGCGCACTGCTGGGCGGCTCGAGTTTTCATCTGCTGGATTTCTCTTCCGAGAATTTGCCCACCTTCACCTGGGTGGAGAGCGCGGTTTTCGGTGGGGCGGTGGAAGATCCGGAGCAGATTCGCGATCTGCGGTTCGCATTTGTGCGCGCACTCGACCAATCTCTCGGTCGCGCAGAATCTTTGGAGATGATCAAACGCTATTCGCAAGGGCAGGAAACGCATGCGTAACGGTAAAATGCTGCCCATGCAAACCACCGCGAAGTATCAGCCGGAATCCACCGGCTGGTTCACGTCGTCTCGTACCAATAACGGAAATCAGTGCGTGGAGGTTCGATTCGACGGTGATGCGGTGCTCATCCGCGACAGCAAGTACCGGCGCAATCCGGAACATCGCCTTGACGACGAGCCCATCATCACCGTCACCGTGGCCGAATGGATGACATTCCTGGCCGCTGTGCAGGGCCGCCATAACCACCGCACTGCGCTCATCGCGGAGACCGGTGCGGACGGCCACACCTCCCTCCGGCACGGAGCGATCACCCTGATCTACACCCCGGGCGAATGGCGCGCCTTCGTCGCCGGGGTCCGGGACGGAGAATTCGACCGAGTCCCCGTCGACGCCTGAGCCCTGAGCCATTGCGTTCACTGATCGTGAACGCACCTGGTGCGAAGTTCACACAGCCCGGCCGTGTGCCTCCGGAGTGGGCATACTGGGCATCGTGACTTCGCAGCTGACTCCCTCCGGTATCGACCTGTCCTTCCGTGACGCGGACGTGCGGGTGCAGGACGACCTGTTCGCGCACGTCAACGGGAAATGGCTGGACAGTTACGAGATACCGGCCGACCGCGCGGTCGACGGTGCCTTCCGCACGCTCTACGACCAGGCGGAACTGGACGTGCAGAAGATCATCCAGGACGCCTCGGCCTCCGGCGCCGCCCCGGGCAGCGATGAGCGCAAGATCGGCGACCTCTACAACAGCTTCATGGCCGCCGACGCCATCGAGGCCGCGGGCCTGACCCCGATCGCCGAGGAGCTGGCCGCGGTGGCCGCCGTGGCCGACCGGGCGGGCCTCGCCGCGCTCATCGGCAGCCTGCAGCGCACCGGCGTGGGCGGCGCGCTGGCCTTCTACGTCGACACCGACGACAAGAACTCCACCCGCTACCTGGTGCACGCCACCCAGTCCGGCATCGGCCTGCCCGACGAGTCGTACTACCACAAGGACGAATACGCGGAGATCCGCGAGAAGTACGTCGCCCACATCCGCCGCATGTTCGAGCTGGCCGGGCTGGATTACGACGCGCAGCGGGTCTTCGACCTGGAGGCCAAGCTGGCCGCGGGCCACTGGGATGTGGTGCGCCGCCGCGACGCCGAATTGAGCTACAACCTCACCACTTTCGACGCTCTGGTCACCGAGCACCCGGAATTCGACTGGACCGCCTGGACTTCCGCGCTGGCCGCGGGCCTGGACCGCTCGGGCGCCGAGCTGTTCGCGGAACTGGTGGTGCGCCAGCCGGATTACGTGCGCACCTTCGCACAGACGTGGGCGGCGGAATCCCTGGACGACTGGAAGGCGTGGACCGCCTGGCGGGTGGTGAAGGCCCGCGCGCCGTTCCTGACCGCCGATCTGGTCGAGGCCAACTTCGACTTCTACGGCCGCACCCTGACCGGTGCGCAGGAGAATCGCGAGCGCTGGAAGCGCGGCGTCTCCCTGGTGCAGGATCTGCTGGGCGAGGCCGTCGGCAAGCTGTATGTGGCGCGGCACTTCCCGCCGGAGGCCAAGGCCCGCATGGTCGAGCTGGTGGAGAACCTGCAGGAGGCCTACCGCCGCAATATCTCCCGGCTGGAGTGGATGGGCCCGGACACCCGGCAGGCCGCACTGGCCAAGCTGGAGAAGTTCACCCCCAAGATCGGTTACCCGGACGAGTGGCGCGACTACTCCGCCGTCACCATCGACCCGGCCGATGTGGTGGGCAACTACCGCCGCGGTTATGCCGCCGAGCACGACCGCGACCTGAACAAGCTGGGCGGCCCGGTCGATCGCGGCGAATGGTTCATGACCCCGCAGACCGTGAACGCCTACTACAACCCGGGCATGAACGAGATCGTCTTCCCCGCGGCCATTCTGCAGCCCCCGTTCTTCGACATGAACGCCGACGACGCCGCCAACTACGGCGGTATCGGCGCGGTCATCGGCCACGAGATCGGCCACGGCTTCGACGATCAGGGCTCCAAGTACGACGGCGACGGCAATATGGTCGACTGGTGGACCGAGTCGGACCGCACCGAATTCGGCAAGCGCACCAAGGCGCTGATCGCCCAGTACAACCGGTTCTCCCCCAAGGACCTGTCCGACGACCACACCGTCAACGGCGAATTCACCATCGGCGAGAACATCGGCGACCTGGGCGGCCTTTCGATCGCCCTGGAGGCCTACAAGATCGCCATGGAGGGCAAGGAATCCCCCGTCCTCGACGACCTCACCGGCCTGCAGCGCGTCTTCTTCGGCTGGGCCCAGGTATGGCGCACCAAGGCCCGCACCGAGGAGGCCATCCGCCGCCTCGCCGTCGACCCCCACTCCCCGCCGGAGTTCCGTTGCAATGGGGTGGTTCGCAATCTGGACAGCTTCCACGATGCGTTCGACGTGAAGCCCGGCGACGACCTCTACCTGGACCCCACCGAGCGCGTGAAGATCTGGTAGCGGTCAGGCGGGATTGCGCGCGTGGGTCAGGGTCTCCCACAGGCTGAACATGAGCACGCCCTCCGGGCGCAGCTGATCGGTCAGTCGCTGGGTTTCGGGTAGATCCTGACCCATCCGGTCGTGCAGCGCGTTCAGTGCGACCTCGGTGATGGGGCCGAGCTTCTTGTCGAACTTCCCGCCGCAGATGTCGGCCGGAAGCGGTTCGCCCAGTTGGTATCTGGAGTGGAACTCGAACGCGGCCCGGAGCCGATCGCCGACCTGCGGGTACAGGTCCTGATTCTGGATACGACTGGTTTCGGCGATATGGGCGATGCTCGAGAGGCCATATCCGGTGTGCTCGAAGTCGCGGCAGGTCTCCTGCGCCAGACCGTCCACGAAGGTGGACTGGTTCTGCCAGTACTTGATGACGGCCTCGGGCGTGCGCAGATCGCTGCGCGCCGACACCTTCGGCATCGACCCGTCCGAGGACAGGTAGATATAGGCGGGTACCCGGTCCAGGTACATGCCGATGGCCTTGTCCCAGGTGGGCCGGTCCTCGGTGTAGACGGCGATGCCGAGGGTCGCTTCGAGCTCGACGAGCTCCCAGTTGCCGTTGGACTGCGAACCGTTGATCACCTTGGGCAGGTAGACGTTTCGCAGCATGTCGCCGAAGCGACCGGCACCGGGCCAGTCGTGGCTGTATCGAATGATCTCCGCCGCCCGGGTCCAGATGGACGCCGCCCAGCCGCTCTGGATCGGCGCATTGGAATTGGTGTGGTCGGTAACGGTGCCGGACCAGGCGTCCATGATCTCGATCGCCTTGTCCGCGTAGCGATTGTCACCGGTCAGGTACCAGGCCAGCGCGTCGGTGTAGGCCGAGACCGCGTCCTTGCGTTCGTCGGTGCAACCGTTGTCGGGCTTCGAATACGACCCGCAATCGACCACGGCCCGCGGCACGGGCGCGTGATCCAAAGCGGCATAAGGACTTCCGATCAACTGATCGAATGCGCCCTTCCACGGCTGTGCACCGGCCGCCACCTGCTGCTTGGCGAAGTCGAGCTGGGCCCGCGAGACCAGCACGCCCGGGTGCGCGAACAACAGGGGCGCGGCTCCGCCCGGCGGCGCGGCGAGGGTGACGGCGGGCAGGAGCGCCACCGCGGCCGCGGCCGCGATCGCGCCCAGCGCCCGACTAGCGAAGGCGCTCTTCGGTTTCGGCATCGAAGAAGAACAATTCATCCTGTTTGGGAGTCAAGTACAGGCGGTCGCCGAGCGCTACTCGGAAGCGGCGGTCGACGCGGGCCACGACCCGGCCGGAGCGGCTGGACCATTCGTCGGCGATGCCGTGAGAGTAGAGGAATGATTCCGCGCCGAGTTCCTCGAGGAGCTCCACCTCGACGGGGAGGGCATTGGCCGGATCGGTGGTGACCTCCCAGGATTCCGGGCGGATGCCGACGACGACGTTCTTGCCATCGATTGTGTGCGGCACCGGGATTCGCAGGTCGTTGAGCACGGCCTCGCCCTCGCGCACCGGAGCGGTCAGCAGGTTCATGCCCGGGGAGCCGATGAATCCGGCCACGAAGGTATTGACCGGATCGGCGTAAAGGTCACGGGGAGCGGCGATCTGCTGCAGCTTGCCGTCCTTCATGACCGCCACCCGGTGGCCCATGGTCATGGCCTCGACCTGGTCGTGGGTGACGTAGACCGTGGTGGTGCCCAGCCGCTTCTGCAGCGCCGCGATCTGCGAGCGGGTCGAAACCCGCAGTTTCGCATCGAGATTCGACAGCGGCTCGTCCATGCAGAACACCTGCGGGCGGCGCACGATGGCCCGGCCCATGGCCACGCGCTGGCGCTGACCGCCGGACAGGCGTGCCGGCTTGCGGTCGAGCAGGTCCTCGAGCTCCAGCATGGCCGCCGCCTCCTTGACGCGAACCATGGTGTCGGCCTTGTTCATTCCGGCATTGCGCAGCGCGAAGCCCATGTTCTCGGCCACGGTCATGTTCGGGTAGAGGGCGTAGCTCTGGAACACCATGGCCACATCGCGCGAGCGCGGCGGCAGGCCGGTCACATCGAGTCCGCCGATGCGGATGTGCCCGGCCGTCACCGCCTCGAGACCCGCCAGCATGCGCAGACTGGTGGACTTGCCGCAGCCGGAAGGCCCGACCAGCACCAGGAATTCGCCGTCGGCGATGTCCAGGTTCAGGTCTTCGACCGCCGGACCGGGCGCACCCGGGTAGGTGAGGGAAACTCCCTCGAACTGCACAGTCGCCATGCTGGCGTGTCTCCTCTATCCGCTCTTACTTGGGCAGCCCGCTCTTATTTGGGCAGTTTGGGCGTGATCTGCCGGTCGATGATGGTCTGCAGCTGGCTCGAGATATCGGCGAAAGTGGCTGCCGTATCCGCGTTCTGCAGGCCGATCTTCTCCAGGCCGGTGCCGATGATCTGGTCGCCGCCGGGCACGAACACGCGCGCGTAGTTCTGCGGCTTGGTCAGCGCGAGCTGGTCGATCGCGGTCTTCGAGTTCGGGTTCTTGGTCAGGAAGTCCTGCTCGCTGGGGTCGTTCACCGCCGACTTGCGCACCGGCATGTACCCGGTGGCCTGCGAGAAGTACGCGGTATTGGCCGCATTGGTGATGAAGTCGATGAACTTGAGCGCGTTCTCCTTGCGCGCGTCGCTGATCCGCGACGGAATCGCCAGGCCCGCACCGCCGGTGGTGGCGCCCGCGCCGTTCGGGTGCGGCAGGAACCCGGTGCCGAATTCGACCTTGCCCGCGGCATTGGTCTTGATGCTCTTGAGGTCACCGGTGGAGCCGATGGCGGAGGCGATGATGCCGTTGCCGAAGTCGACCGCGTAGGTGGGCCGGATGGCCGCGTACTTCTTGTTGTTGATGGAGTCGCGCAGGTAGTTTCCGGCCTTGATGGTGGCCGGGTCGGTGAACTTCAGCTTCCACTCGTCGGAGTAGGCGCCGCCGAAGGTCCAGCACGGACCCTGGAAGGTCCAGGCCAGGTAGTTCTTGGCGTCACCCCAGCCGTGCGCCCACTTGTCGCCGCCGCCCATCACGCTCTGGATCTTGGGGCCCCACTCGTCGAACTCGTCCCAGCTGTTCGGGGTGCGGTCGGGCAGTCCGGCCTTGGACCACAGATCCTTGTTGTAGTAGAAGATCTGGGTCGAGCGCGAGTACGGCAGCGCCCAGGTCTTGCCGTTGAACTTGTAGTCGCCGACGAAGGTGTCCACGTAGTCGGACACGTTCACCCCGGCCGAGGAGAAATGGCTGTCCAGCGGCTCGATGGTGCCGTTGAGCGCGTAGTTGAACCACCACACGTCGGACAGGATCACCACGTCGGGCAGCTCGCCGCCGGACAGGGCCGCGTTGAACTTGGTCGCGACCTCTTCGTAGTTCTTGCCCGCGTCGACCAGATTGACCTTCAGATCCGGGTACTTGGCCTGGAACCGGTTGATCAGCTCGGTCTCCTGGTCCTTGGAGGTGCCGGGGTGGTTGGACCAGAAGGTGATCGTCTTGGAATCACCGCCCTGGGTGCCGCCACCACCGGAACCGGCACAGGCCGTCAGCGCGACCGCGCCCGCGGCCGCACCGGCGAGGCCGAGAAACCCGCGGCGCGACAGCGCGGAACGGTGCCTCTGAGAAGCGCGAGAATCGGACACGGGAATCTCCTTCTGGGACTTCATTTTCGGACGCTCAGCCCTTGACCGCACCGGAGGTGAGGCCCTTGATCATCTGGCGCTGGAGCACCAGAAAGACGATGAGAATGGGAAGCATGGTCAGGATGACCCCGGCCATGACCGGACCCCAGTTGGTGACACTGGGGTTCTCGGTGTTCTGCAGCAGGGTGAGGCCGACCGGCAGCGTGGCCACCCGCGCGTCATCTGCCATCAGGAACGGCCACAGGTATTCGTTCCACTCGTTCACCAGTGTGACCACCGCGAACGCCACCATGGTCGGCCCGGACATGGGCAGCACCACCCGGGTCAGCAGCCGCCACCAGCCCGCGCCGTCCATGCGCGCGGCCTCGATGACCTCACTGGGCAGCGACAGGAAGTGATTGCGCATGAGGAAGGTGCCGAAGGCGACGCCGCAGAGCGGAAGAATGATGCCCGCGAACGTGTTTCGCAGTCCGGCCTGAGCCATCAGCGCGTAGTTGGAGATGATGGTGATCTGGTTGGGCACCATGAGCGCCGCGATGATCGTCAGGAACAGCACGTTCTTGTACGGGAAGCGCAGGAACACCAGCCCGTAGGCGCTGAGCACGCCCAGCACGAACTTCACCGTCGACACCACGGCGGTCACGATGATCGAGTTCCGCAGGAACTGCCAGAACGGCAGCACGGTGGTGGCGTCGTGGTAGTTCGAGCCCAGCCAGTGCTTGGGCCAGTAACTGACCGGCTGCGAGTAGACCTCCGCGTGCTCCATGAACGAGCGGGTCAGGATGTAGTACAGCGGGACGCCGACGATGATCAGCACGCACAGCATGGCCGCGTAGCCGAAGAGCTTCGCCCACAGCTCCCGATTCAGATTGAGCCGGTTCACTTCTCGTCCCCTCGGTCCATCATGCGCACCTGTACGACGGTGACCAGCAGCAGCACCAGGAACATGATGGTGGCGACCGCGGCTCCGTAACCGGCGCGCTGGTTGACCCAGGACTCGCGATAGACCTGGTAGATCATGGTGGTGGTGCCGGTGCCGATGGGCCCGCCGCGGGTCATCACATTGATGAGGTCGAAGACCTGCAACGAGTTGAGCAGCACCGTGATCGACAGGAAGTAGGTGGTCGGCCGCAGCTGCGGCAGCAGCACCCGGGTGAAGGTGGTCCAGCGGCTCGCGCCGTCGATCTCGGCGGCCTCCATGAGATCGGTCCGAACCCCTTGCAGCGCCGCCAGATAGATGACGAAGCTGTAGCCGAGGTTCTTCCAGATGTAGGTCACCGTGATCATGAACAGCGCCCAGTGCGGTTCCTGCGCGAAGTCGGGCGAGTGGATGCCCAAGCGCTGCAGGATATCCGGGATCAATCCGAAGCCGGGATCGAAGATGAACTGGAAGCCCACGCCGATGGCCGCGCCGGAGATGACGTAGGGCGCGAAGATCGCCGAGCGAACCACATTGCGCCCGAACAGCTTGCGATCCAGCAGCATGGCCAGCGCCAGGCCCAGGACCATGCTGCCCAGCACGGCGGCGACCGTGAAGACCACGGTATTGCCGACGATCTGCCAGGTGTCGTCGCGCTGGAACCACTCGGTGTAGTTGTCGAAACCGATGTAGTTCAGGCTGGTCGCGGAGATGTTCCAGTCCGTGAACGACAGGCGAATGTTGTCGGCCAGCGGCCGATAGACGAAGACGCCCAACAGAATCAGGTTCGGCGCCACCAGAATGACGAAGAGCGCATAGTCCTGCCAGGGTCTGCTTCGCCACCCGCGCCCGGGGGGCTGCGGGAGTACTCGTTCGGGCCAACTTCGCACCCGCGCAGCCTTGCGTCTGAGAGCAAATGTCTGGTTAATGAAAGATGCAGAGCCGCTTAACTGTCGGTCGGCACGCGCCACCGTCTGTTCATCGGTCACACCTTCGGGCGGCGCGGACATGGGCCGAATCGTACGATTGCCCAGTTGGTTTCGTGACCAAAATCATCTGAACGGTTAGCCAACAGAAAGAGCGAGGGCCCCGCTCGGATGAGCGAGGCCCTCGAAATCAAAGCTGGAACGTCAGTTCCAATCGCCCCAGCCGTCGCCGGTCGACAGGGTGCCGATCGAGTTCTT
This sequence comes from Nocardia concava NBRC 100430, assembly GCF_000308815.1. Classification (GTDB taxonomy): domain Bacteria; phylum Actinomycetota; class Actinomycetes; order Mycobacteriales; family Mycobacteriaceae; genus Nocardia; species Nocardia concava. Next base: position 70,086 of record NZ_BAFX01000150.1, on the reverse strand, counting down.
GACGACGACCGGGTCGCCCTTCTTCACGTTCTCCTGGAACCACTTGGCGTCCTCGGTGGAGACGTTCAGGCAGCCGTGCGAGGTATCCGAGACGCCCTGCTGTGCAACGCTCCACGGGGCGGCGTGCACGAAGATGCCGCTGTTGGACATGCGGGTGGCGTACTCGACCTCGAGCTTGTAGCCCTGCGGGTCGGTGATCGGGACACCATAGGTGGACGAGTCCATGATCATCTTGCGGTTCTTCTCGCTGACGATGTAGGTCCCGTTCGGGGTCTCGTGCCCCTTCTTGCCCATCGAGGTGGGCATGGTCTTCACGACCTCGCCGTTGCGGGTGATGGTGATCTGGTGGGTGGCGTCGTCGGCGGTGGCGATGAACTCCTCGCCGATCTCGTAGGCCACCTTGGTGTCGCCCGCCTGCACGGTCACCTTGGACCCGGCCGGCCAGAACTCCTCCGGCCGCCAGCGCACCTGCTTGTCGCCCATCCAGTAGAAGTGGCCGTTCACCTTGTTGGTGGAGGTGATGCGGATCGACTTCTCGGCGCCGGCGTGATCGCTGACCGGGTCCTTGAAGTTGATGATGACCGGCATGGCCACGCCGACCACGTCCCCGTCGCCGGGGCTGATGTTCGGGGCCGCGAAGGGGGCCGGCGGAATCGGCGCCTTGGCGTTCGGATCGGTGGGCAGCGAGCCCGGCTCGGGCTGCGGCATGACGGCGGAGGGCACGCCCGGGATATCCGGGCCGCCCGGCCATAGCGGAGTCGCTGACGCCGGCGCCGCCACCACTGCTCCGGTCGCCGCGATGGCGGCGAGGGCGATCAGTCCCGTTCTCCGATAGCGGGTATGGCGCACAGCTTTGGTCCTCTCAGATCTTCGTTCAACACGCAGATTGCGGGCGCACTTCACCCGCGTAGGTCCCAACCCCGCGTCCATTACTACAGCGATCCGTCCGGCAAGCCAATTGGCTTCTGCCAGTTATGCATACCGACTTGCTGGTGTGTGCCACGTCACACGACTCGGAGTCGGTTACTCGGTTGGCGTGTATGCGCCGATGGCATCGGCGATTCCCCGAAAGTGACACCGCTGCGGCCGGTTTCGGAGCGATCGCTTCCCGAAACCTCGCTGTGATCGAAATCACCGATGCCGCTTCAGGGTTGAACGTCGAAGGTGATCGCGGTGCGCGGACCGACCGTGATGGTGTGCGGCACCGACAGCGGGGCGGGCCCGCGCGCGAAGCGCGGCGCGAGCCGCAATCGCACGCTAGTCAGTACAGTAGCCAATACAATACGGAGTTCATAGTCGGCCAGCGCCGCGCCCACGCAGCGCCGGTGACCACCGCCGAACGGCGCGAACTCGAAGGGACTGTAGCGCCGTTCGAGAAACCGCTCCGGCCGGAACTGCCGCGGCTCGGGCCACACCGCCGGATCGGTGTGCAGCAGATGGACCGAGATGCCCATGGTGTCCCCCGCCACCAGCGGCGCCCCGCGGAACATGAAATCACCGGTGAGCCTGCGCAATACGATCGGCACCGGCGGATGCAGCCGCAGCGTCTCTTGGCAGACGGCGTCCAGGTACGGCAGCTTCATCAACTCGGCCGGGTCGGGATCGGTTCCGGCCGAGGACAATTCGTCGAGCAGCCGCTCCAGCACCGCCGGTTCCCGGTGCAGCCGGTACAGCGCCCACACCAGTGCGGTCGCCGTGGTCTCGTGCCCCGCGACCAGTAGGGTCCGCAATTGTTCGCGCAGATCGGTGGCGGTGATCGCGGTGCCGTCCTCGTAGCGGGTGCTCAGCATGAGCGCGAGCAGATCCTCCCCGCCGCCCCCGTCCGCCCGCCGCCGCTTCACCTCGTCGTCGATGAGCTCGTCGAGCCGATCCCGGGCCGCGCCGAAGCGCTCCCAGCCGGAGAGTCCGTGCAGATCGCGCCGCAGGGCCGGGAAGAGGAACAGGGTGGTGCCGAACGATTCCAGGAATTCCGTTGTGACGGCGGTGTATTCGGCCCGTCGCACCGGCTCGTCGATACCGAACACCGCCGCCAGGATCACCCGCAGCGTGAGCGCCCGCGCCGCCGCCCGGGCATCGATCCGCAGGCCGGGCCGCCACGGATTACCGGTGCGCTCCCCGTCCAGCTCGGCCCGCGCCGCGGCGCGAATGGCGTTGCCGTAGGCGCTGATTCGGCCGCGATGGAAGGCGGGCGCGAGCAGCGCTCGCTCCTGCCGGTGCCGCCCGTCCCGCGCCAGAATGAGCGAGGCCGCGCCCACCATGGGCTCGATGGGGTTGGGCAGCGGCGGTTCCAGCAGATCGACGGGTGCGCGGAAGAGTTCGCGCGCCCCGTCCGGGGTCCCGGTGAACACGACCGATCCCAGGCCGGGAATGCGCACCCGGAACGGATCGCCGTCCCGCCGGCGCCGCCACGAGGCGTACAGCTCCAGGATGTCGGTGCTCATGAATCCGTACACGAAATGGTTCGCCACCTCGGTTCGATCTCGCCCGTCCGTGCCATGTGATCTTCGGCGTGCGGCCGTGCAATCATGGGCACGAAGTCAAATCTGTTTGTTTCGAAATATAGGACTCACCCGTGTTGCGTCAGCAGCCTTTCGCCCGGATCGCCCTGCCCGCGATCTCCGCCGCCACCCTGCTGCTCGCGGGCTGCGGTTCCACCGTATCCGGCCATCCGCAGGCCGCGCCCGGCGACAATCTTCTCCCCTCCAAGGCGCCCGTCACCACCCCGGCCAAGCCGTCGGGCAAGCCGGGCTCGGGCGCGCCCACCACCACGCCCCGCGCGGATCGCGGCGGCCACACCGATTTCCACGCCAGCATCGGCGAGTGCGTGAAGCTGGGCGGCACCACCACCGACGCCACCATCGAGAAGGCGACCTGCGGCAGCAAGGACGCCAATTACAAGGTGACCGGCAAGGCTCCGCAGAACGCCCAGTGCGGCAAGGGCGCCGATCAGGTCTACTACGAGACCCTCAACGGCGTGGAGACCGGAGCCCTGTGCCTGACCGTCGACTGGGTGGTGGGCGACTGCCTCGAGGTCGGTACCGATGTCGCGCACCGGATTCCCTGCACCACCCGCGATGCCACCGACGGTGTGAAGGTGGTGTCGATCCTGCAGAACGCCACCACCGTGGACGCCTGCCCCGGCGACGCCCAGGGCTATGTCTATGAGGACCGCAAGGTCGTCGTGTGCGTCGATACCCTCTGAACTCTCCGGCGGGAAAGCTCTCAATCGAAAGGGGCGGTGATCCTCGGATCACCGCCCCTTTCAATATTGTTCGTGGGTCATCGTTCGTGGATCAGATCGGGTAGTACCCCGAGCCGATGCCGCCGCGCCCGTTCAGGTCTCCCATGATCGAGCTCATGTTGGTGCCGACCTCGGGCCCGAAGCAGGCCACCGCCAGATAGGCGTTCACCATGCCGACCAGCGTGGTGCCGACGACGACCGGCGCGCCGGAATCGCCCTCCACCACGCACATCTGGCTCCAGGTCTCGACGCTGGTATCGAAGACGTCACCCCAGGAGATGCCGCAGGTATTGCCGGTGGTCCGGCCCTCCTTGCAGACGATCATCGGAAATCCCGGCGGGCCGCCGAGTCCGGTGATGGTGACATTGCCGATCCGGTTGACCGGGATGACACGAGCCGGATCGAACTGGATGACCGCGTAGTCGAGATCGTGGTTCGAGTAGACGAACTGCCCGATCTGACCTGCGGCGCGGTCCTTCTCGGCCCAGACCCTGGCCCCGGCGTCGCCGCAGTGCCCGGCGGTGAGCCCGACCAGGCGTCCGGCCCCGTCGTGGCCGATGGTGGTCACCGTGCATTCGAACTGGTCGTCAATGATGATGCCCGACCCACCGCCGATCACGGCGGGTGCGGGATCGGCGTGAGCGGCTCCGATGCCGAAGAACGTGGTGCCCAGGGCGATAGCGAGCGCGCCGGCCGCCCCGGCGAGTTTGTTGATCATGTCCCTCCAGACGTCGGAAGCCGCACGAATCTCAACCTGCGGTTACTCATCCTGTCAGTATTCGAGCCCGATGGCCTCTTGTACTGCCACATGTTGCCGAGCCGTGTCCTGCCGAGGTTCGTGGCGGAAACCTAGTTGGATGGGGTTATCGGAACAATGCGCATGCGCTATGGAATTCCGATAAATTTGATCCTACAAATTGTTACCCGGTCGGTGTTCACATGCACCGGTGGATAGTCAAAAACTAGAACAAGTTCTAGATCTCTGCCAGGTTCTTTAGGCCATAAACCAACCCTGATGTGGCTGTTCACAGCAATACGGCGAAAGTGATCCGGCTCTATGACCGGAACCACACATGCCTGGTGTGTTTTTCCTAACTCCGTAGTAAGGTGCGTCAAGCAAACAGTCGCCGGAGGCGGGTATCCCGGCGTCGAGAGGGGTAGTCAGTGCAGTTGACCAAAAGCCCGGGGGACCAGGGGAGTCCACCGCCGGCATCACGGATGAATGCGGCCGTGGATTGGGCGAAGGGGTACTGGCAGGATCATCCGAAACGGTCGCTGGAAACCGGTGGCCGGATGATGACCATGGGCGTGTCGGCCGTCGCCGAGCTTTTCATCGCGATCTTTCGCCGCCGCTTCCCTTACGCCGAGTTCATCCGGCAGTGCGCCTTCATGGCGAATGTCGCGGCCGCCCCCACGGTGCTGGTCGCCATTCCGATCGGCGTGATCGTCTCCATCCAGGTCGGCTCGGTCGCCGGGCAGGTCGGCGCGACATCCTTCATCGGCGCGGCCAACGGCCTCGGCATCATTCAACAGGGCGCACCCCTCGTCACCGCGCTCATGATCTCCGGCGCGGTCGGTTCGGCCATCTGCGCCGACCTCGGCTCCCGCACCATCCGCGAGGAGATCGACGCCATGAAGGTGATGGGCGTCGACCCGCTGCGCCGCCTGGTGGCCCCCCGCCTGGGCGCGGCCATGCTGGTGTCCGTACTGCTGTGCGGCTTCGTGGTTTTCGTCGGCTTCCTGACCGGCTACGTCTTCAATATCTTCGCCCAGAACGGCACGCCCGGCTCCTACATCGGGACCTTCTCCTCCTTCGCGGTCACCACCGACCTCATTGTGGCGCTGCTGAAGTCGCTGATCTACGGCCTGCTCGCCGCGGTCATCGCCTGCGACTCCGGGCTCAATGCCAAGGGCGGTCCGGGCGGTGTCGCCAACGCGGTGAACACCGCGGTGGTCATGTCGGCGGTCATGCTCTTCGGCGTCAACCTGATCATCACGCAGCTCTACAACTCCTTCTTCCCGCCGCAGGTGGTCTGAGTCGTGTCAGCTACTTATGTACCGCCGCTGCTGCGGCCGCTCCGCCGGATCAAGGGTGCGGCCGGCGCGCCGCGCGACTGGCTGGCCCGCATCGGCCACCAGGTGTTCTTCTTCCTGCGCTCGATCGGCTCCATGCCGATGGCGTTCAAGCACTACCCCAAGGAAGTCTGGCGCCTGCTGTCCGACGTCACCTGGGGCAACGGCAATCTCGTGGTCGGCGGCGGCACCATCGGCGTGGTGCTGATCCTGTCGGCGTTCGGCGGCATGACCGTCGCCATCCAGGGCTACACCTCGCTGAACCTGCTCGGCCTGAGCCCGCTCACCGGCGCCATCTCCGCGTTCGCCACCACCCGTGAGCTCGGCCCGCTGCTCGCGACGGTCGCCTTCGCCTCGCAGGCGGGCTGCCGGTTCACCGCGCAACTGGGCGCCATGCGCATCTCCGAGGAGATCGACGCGCTGGAATCGGTTGCCATCCGGCCGCTTCCGTATCTGGTCAGCACCCGCATGATCGCGGCCATGATCGCCATCGTGCCGCTGTACTGCCTGGCGCTGCCGCTGGCCTACATCTCCTGCTCGCTGACGGTGACCCTGATCGGCGGCACCGCGTCGGGGACCTTCCAGCACTACTTCTATCAATTCCTGATTCCGCACGATGTGCTGTACTCACTGCTGAAGGCGATCCTGTTCGTCGCGGTGACCACGTTCATCCAGTGCTACTACGGGTTTTTCGCCTCCGGCGGCCCGGAGGGCGTGGGTGTGGCGGCCGGCCGCGCGATCAAGCTCTGCATCATCGCGGTCGTCTTCGTCGACCTGTTCATGACCTTGGCGATCTGGGGCGTCAACCCCGGCATCCGGATCTCGGGATAGGGGGCGACACCGATGCTTATCGATCCGAGTGGACGCGGACCGACGATGCGGCAGCTGCTCATCGCCGGGGTCTGCGGCCTCACCGTGCTGGCCATCGTGCTGGGTTTCCTGTTCGCGCGCTATCGCGGCTACTTCGTCGAAAAGGTCAATGTCACCGCGAATCTCACCACCACCGGTGACGGCCTGCCCGCCCAGGCGGACGTGAAGTACCGCGGCGTGCTGGTCGGCGCGGTCAAGGACGTGTCGGTGGCGGCCAAGGGCGAGAAGCAGGAGGTGCACATCGAGATGAAACCCGAGTACACCGACGGCATCCCGGCCAATGTCACCGCGCGCGTGGTGCCCTCCAACCTGTTCGCCGTCACCGCCGTCGAACTGGTCTACAACGGGCCCGATGCCACGCATCTGAAGGAGGGCTCGCAGATCGCCGAGGACACCTCAACGGGCACCATCGCCCTGCAGGACACCCTCACCAAGGTCCGCGAGGTCTTCACCAAGATCGATCCGGTGCAGTTCGGCCGGGTGCTCGGCACGCTGTCCTACGCCCTCGACGGCAGCGGGCGCATGCCCGGCTCCAGCGTCGAGCGCATCGACCGCTGGCTCGACGGGGTGCGCGGTTCGGTGCCGAACGTCGGCGGCTTCCTCGACGACCTCACCGCCTCCATGCACGCGCTCAACCAGTCCGCGCCCGAACTCATGGGCGTGCTGCGGGATTCGGTCGAGACGGCCAAGACCATCTCCGACCGCCGGGCCGAGCTGACCGCGCTGCTGGCGGGCACCTCGACCACCATCGACAAGGTGAACGGGCTCTTCGCCCGCAACCCCAATGTCGGCAAGGACGTCACCACCGGCACCAGCGCCCTGTTCGGCGCGCTGTCGGACAACCCGGACGCCATCCCGCTGTCGATCGCCAATCTGAACGACTCGGTGCGCAAGCTCAGCGGTGCGTTCGGCTGGGGTCCGCAGCAGCAGATGAAGTGGAACGTCGGCATCACCTTCACGCCGTACAAGCCCTACACCCGCGACGACTGCCCGCGCTACGGCGAGCTCGCCGCGCCCAGCTGCGGCACCGCGCCGCTCACCTCGGATCCGGGCACGCTGCCGGAATCCATGCGGCCCAAGGCCATCGACGCCGCCAAGGACCTGCCGCTGATGTCGTCACCGCCGCCGGGCTTCCCGCTCATTCCCGGCGTGACCGTCATCGGCACGCCCGAGGCGCCGAAGGCCGACGCCCCGAAGCCGGGCACCGACCCGCTGGCGGGCACCCCGCTGCAGGGCATGTTCCCGAATCTGGCCCCGGCGGCTCCGGCCGCTCCGGCCAGTCAGCCGGGCACGCCGGGCACGCCGGGCACGCCCACGGGCAAGGACATCGTCTTCACCGGTGACGACGCCATCACCGCCCTGCTGGGCCGGCGTCCGACCGCGGCCGAATACCTGCTGTTGAGCCCGATTCTGAAGGGTGCGACCGTGCAACTGAGTCAGAGCGGGGGCGGCCGATGAGTGTCCGCAAACCGCTGATCGGCTTCACCATCTTCGCGATCGTGTCGGTCCTGGTGACCGCGGTCATCTGGAATACGCTCGCCCGCACCGTGAAAGGCGATACCAACTCCTACTCCGCGACCTTCAGCGACGTGCTCGGCCTGCGCGAGGGCGACGACGTCCGGATGGCCGGCGTGCGCGTCGGCAAGGTCGAGAAGATCGAGCTGGACAAGAAGAACCAGGCGAAGGTGACCTTCATCGTGCAGCGTGACCAGACGCTGTTCGGCGACACCAAGGCGCTGGTGCGCTACCAGAACCTGATCGGGCAGCGCTATGTCGCGCTGGCCCCGCCGGATCCGAAGAAGCCGCACACCGGTGATCACGTCGCGCTGAAGAACAATGCCTCGATCCCGCTCGAGCGCACCGAGCCGTCGTTCGATATCTCGGGTCTGCTCAACGGTTTCCAGCCGCTGTTCCAGGTGCTGCAGCCCGAGCAGGTGAACAATCTGTCCAACACCTTCATCCAGGCGCTGCAGGGTGACGGAGTCTCGTTGAGCGCGTTCATCACCCAGGCCGCCTCGGTGGCCTCGGACTTCGAACGCCGTGACGGCATCCTCTCCGATGTCATCACCAACCTGTCCGGCGTGATGCAGGGCCTGGCCAAGCGCGGCGACGAGCTGGAGACGCTGGTCACCCAGACCCGCTCCCTGATCGGCGGCCTGTACGCGCAGGGGCAGTCGCTGCAGTCCTCGACGGTCCAGATCGCCGATGCCACAACGGCTCTGGTGGGCATGTTCGGTTCCATCCAGCCCAAGCTGATCACGGCGCAGGACTCCACCCAGGCCGCGCTGGCGCTGCTGCTGGCCAATGGCGCCAAGCTGGACCAGGCGGCGGTCGACCTGCCCGCCATCCTGGCCAACGTCGGCAAGTTCACCCAGAACGGCGCCTACGCCAACGCCTACATGTGCAGCCTGGACGTCTCGCTGTACGGTGTCCTCTTCCCGCGCGGTCTGTTCTCGCAGATCGGCGGCAACTCCCACTCGGCGGTGTGCCGGCCATGATGACGAAACTCAAGTCCCGCTTCAACGCCAATCGCAACTTCTGGCTCGGTGTGCTCGGCGTGGCGCTGATCGCCGCGCTGCTGCTCGGCTCGACCGCCTACAAACAGGTCGGCCTCGGAAAGAACAGCATCAAGGCCGAATTCGTGCAGACCGCGGGCATCAAGGTCGGCGACAAGGTGGACGTCGCCGGCGTGCCCGTCGGCTCGGTCTCGGGCGCGGAGCTCGAGGGTGACCATGTGCTGATCACGCTGAAGGTCGACGACAATGTGAAGCTCGGTCCGGACGCCAAGGCCGCGATCAAGATGGCGACGCTGCTCGGCGCGCGCTACATCGACCTCACTCCCGGCGACGGCTCCGGCCTGAAGGGGAACCGAATCCCCAAGAACAACACCGTGGTTCCCTACAACCTGGCCGATGTGGTGCAGGAGGGCACGCCCAAGTTCGAGGAGCTCGACACCAAGAAGCTGGCGGAGTCGCTGAATGTGATCAACCAGCAGATGGGCGACACCCCGCAGATGACGGTGCAGGCGCTCGACTCCATCGGCGCGCTGGCCAAGACCATGAACAACCGCAAGGACCAGGTCGACCAGCTGCTCAAGGATCTGGACCGGGTCACCAAGATCCTCGGTGACAACCGGAACAGCCTGCTGCTGGTGATCACCCAGGGCGAGGCCATCGCCAACCGGGTGATGGAGCGCCAGGGCCTGCTCAAGAACCTGCTGGACAATATCGCCACGCTCAGCGGACAGCTGCAGGCGATCGGCGCGGCCAACGACAACAAGTTCGGGCCGACGCTGCAGCAGCTCAACACCATGGCCGAGGGTCTGCAGAAGAACAAGGACAATCTGGATCGGCTGCTGTCGATCATGCCGCCGTCGATCCGGCAGTTCAACAACGCCTTCGGCAACGGCAACTACGGTGAGGTCGCGCTGCCCTGGCTGTTCCCGGACAACTGGTTGTGCTTCGCGCAGGTGAACGAGGGGTGCCACCAATGACAGAGAAGAAGCAGCTGCTCGGTCGAATCACCAAGGCGGCCATGATCGGTGCGGCCGCCCTCGCGGTGGGCTCCTGCTCGATCATCCCGCTCGGAGTCAAGGACGCGGCCGGGCAGACCAAGCACATCACCGCGGACTTCTTGAATATCGCGGGCATGTTCGAGGGCAACCCGATCACCGTGCTCGGGCTCGAGGTGGGCCGGGTCGACAAGATCATTCCGAAGGGTCAGTACGTCGAGGTCCACATGACCGTGGACAAGGGCGTCGACATCCCGAAGAACGTTCAGGCCGCGCTGGTTTCGCCATCCATCGTGACCGACCGGCACATCGAGCTCACCCCGCGCTACACCGGCGGCGACAAGCTGCCCGACGGCGCGCACCTGACCACCCAGCAGACCAAGACCCCGGTCGAGCTGGACACCATGATCAAGACCATCGACAGCTTCGCCGCCGCGCTGAAACCCCAACCGGGGCAGGAGGGTATCGGCCCGCTGTCGGGCCGGGTGCTGTACCCGATGCTGAACGGCAACGGCGACAAGATGCGTGATGTGCTCAATGCGCTCTCGGGCGCGCTGAAGACCGGCGTCGACAACAAGGACGCCATCTCCACCATCATCATCAAGCTCAACGAGCTGACCACCATGCTCGCCGAGAACGACGATTCGGTGCGCGGGTTCAGCAACAAGATCACTCAGATGACCGGGCTGCTCGCCGACCAGGCGCCGGGCCTGCAGGCCACGCTGGATCAGCTGAACGCCTTCCTGGCCAACACCAGTGGCGCGTTCTCGCAGTACTCCGATCAGCTCAACGGCACCCTGACCGGGCTGACCGCGGTGACCAAGCAGCTGCGCGACAACGCCGCGGGCGTCACCGAGATCGTCGACGTGGCGCCGCTGCTCATGCAGAACCTCGACAAGTCGGTGAACCGGGACAAGAACTTCATCCGCCTGCACGGGCTGCTCGGCACCACCCTGTCGGGTGAGATCGTCAGTCTGTTCTGCGAGCGCATCCAGATGAAGTCGGACGGCTGCCGCACCGGGAAGATGGAAGATTTCGGACCCGACTTCGGGCTCATGGCGGCGGTGCTGGGGATGACCAAATGAGTAATCGTCTGCTGCGAGATCTTCGCTCCGGCAAGCGCGCCCGGCGCGCCGTCATCATGCTCGCGGTGTCCGCGACGGCCCTGGTCGGAACCGGTTGCGGTGTGACGGTGGAGAGCCTGCCGCTGCCCAAGCCGGGCGCGGGCGGCGAAACCTATACCGTGCACGCGGTTTTCGACAATGCCCTGAACCTGCCCGATCAGGCCAAGGTCAAGATCGGCGGCTCCGACGTCGGCGTGGTCACCAAGATCACCACCAAGGACTTCAAGGCCAATGTCGACCTGTCCATCCGCAAGGACATCGAGCTGCCCGAGGGCAGTACCGCGGAACTGCGCCAGGCCACCCCGCTCGGCGACGTCTTCGTGGCGGTGTCCAAGCCCAAGACCGCGCCCGGCGCGACCATGATCAAGGACGGCGGCAAGCTCACCGACACCTCGGCGGGCGCGACCGTCGAGGAACTGCTCATGTCGATCTCGTTGCTGTTCAACGGCGGCGGCATCGCCAACCTGTCCAAGCTCACCTCCGAGCTGGACTCCATCGTGGGCGGCCGCGGCGACCAGCTGGCGCATGTGCTCACCCAGATGACCAGCGTCATGACCAGTCTCAACAACAACAGCAGCCGCATCGACGGCACGTTGGCCGGTTTCAGCGCGCTGGCGAACACCATCGAGGCCAACCACCAGCAGCTCGGTTCGGTGGCCGACAGCCTGCCCGGCATGATCGGCGCCATCGCCGAGAACAACCAGGCGCTCGGCGATCTGCTCACCAAGGTCTCGACAACCAGTGCGGCCCTGGGCGATTACGCCAACACCACCTCCGACGCCCTGGCCAGCCTGCTCGACAATGTGGCGCAGCTGATGAACGCGCTGGCGCGCACCGACCAGACCCTGGGACCCGCGCTGGACGCGCTGCACGAGATTCGGCCCAAGGCCGACGCCTCGTTCAAGGGCGACACGCTCGCCGTCGCGGGCACACTGACGCTGCTCGATGTCGGCCTGCTCACCGACCCGGCCAACAGCAAGTTCTTCGATCTCAAGGACCTCAACGACTTCGGGGGCAGCCTGATCCAGGTCCTGCAGATCATCTACGGCCGGATCAACGGGGGACACCGATGAACTGGGTGAAGAGCCACAAGAACCTGGTCTCCAACACCGCGCTGGTGATCATCCTGCTGCTCGGCGCGTCCTACCTGGCGATCAGCGTGATGCGGGTGAACCCGCTGCGCGAAACCTACAAGGTGACGGTCAATCTCGACCGTTCCGGCGGTCTGCAGGCGGGCAACGATGTGACCCTGCGCGGCTACCGGGTCGGCAAGGTCACCGAGATCAAACTGGTCGACAACGGCGGGGCCATCGCGGCCACCGCCGAGATCGACAAGAAGTACTCCATTCCCTCCGACACGCTGGTGGCGGTCGGCGCGCTGTCCGGCGCGGGCGAGCAGTACATCGACTTCCGCCCCAATGTCGATCAGGCTCCGTACCTGCACAACGGTTCCGTGGTGCAGTTCGACGTGAACAAGGTGAAGACACCGACCCCGGTGTGGTCGGTGCTCGACAACTCCAGTGCCCTGATCGCACAGGTGGATCCGGACAAGTTCGGTGTCATCCTCTCCGAGCTCGACACCGCGCTGTCCGGCGGCCCGGATCAGCTGCGGTCCATGATCAATGCCATCAGCCTGGCCACCACGGGCCTGGATAATCTGCTGCCGCAGACCACCAATCTGCTGAAGAATCTGCAGACCATCTCCGGGACCACCTCGCTCGCCCAGCCGGATCTGGGTACGCTGACCCGTAATTCGGGTGTGTTGTTCACTCAGTTCAACGACGCGAATGCCGAACTCCAGAAGATCCTGGAGCAGGCTCCCGGCCAGATGCAGGAACTCGGTGCGGTGCTCGACAAGACCGCCGATCCGATGACCAGCCTGGCCGCCAACTTCGCGGCCATCACCAGGGCCGCGCAGCTGCGCACCCCCGCGCTGCGCGCACTGTTCCCGTCGCTGGTGGTCGGCAGCTCCGCCATCGGCGTCCCGGCGCACGACGGCGAGTTCTACACCGTCGTCGACGCTCTCGCGATGCGGCCCTTCTGTGACTACGTCACCAAGAAGGTGCGACCCGATGTGGCCACCGAGAACACCTTCCCGAGGTGGGCGGGCTACTGCCAGAATCCGCCTGCGGATCAGCAGATCCGCGGCTCGGGCAATGCCCCGCGACCGGACGTGCCGAACAATGGCGCGCTCCCGCCCGCGGGGTCGGATCCGAACGAACGGACCCTGCCCCCGATCAAGTGAGTGGCCGTCGCGGCTCTTGTGTGCGACAGGCATACTCGCTGACGAAACCTAGACGGTGCGTCCGCAGCGCACCGGGAAAGTGATCGATACATGACGGACGACGCTGCCCAGGACAAGAAAACCGAAGACGATTCCATCGCCGAGGCCGATGCCCAGGGCAGCGCCGAGACCGCCGCCGAGGCGCCGAGCAAGGACGCCGAACCGAGCACGGCCGACGAGCCGAAGGTGACGGTGTCCAAGGACGAGCCGAAGGCCGCCGAGCCGGAGTCTGCAGCCGAGGCCAAGCCCAAGGCCAACGCCGAGGCCGAGACCGCGGATTCGGCGAAGGAATCCGACGAAAAGCCGGAACCGGCAGCGGAATCGGCGTCCGGCGGAAAGTCGGCCCTGATGTCGGCCGTTGGCGTGCCGCTGATCGCGCTGGTCGCGCTCGGCGTGCTGCTGGTCGGAGCCATCGCGGCGGCGGCCGGGTTCGCGTGGCAGTCCCACACCCGCGCCAACCAGCTCGACGAGCGCGAGGCCCCCACCCAGGCGGCCTGTGACTTCATGCGCACCTTCACCGCCTACGACGACAAGTCCATGCCCAACTTCGCCGAACAGGTGAAGGCGCGGATCACCGACGGTCAGTTCAAGAAGAGCTTCGAACCCGCGGCCACCGAGCTGCAGGAGCTGCTGATCAAGCAGCACGCGAAGGCGACGCTGAACTTCCTGCACTGCGGCTACGAGACCGGTGACGCCGACAAGGCGACCGTCCTGGTGAACGCCCTCCAGACCGCCAGCAACGATCTCCACAACCAGCCGCTGGTGCTGCCGATCCCGGCCTTCGTCGACCTCGAGAAGAAGGACGGCAAGTGGCTGGTGTCCGACTTCCGCGCGATCTACAGCAACGATGCGGGCGGCGCCATCCCGGGTGCGACCCCGGGCGGCGACAACCAGCAGGGTGTCCAGCCCTCCGGCCAAGCCACGCCCGCGCCGACCAGCGCGGCGCCCAAGCCGGGTAGCTGACGCGCAGACGAACAAGGGCCTGTCCTCGGATTACACCTGGGACAGGCCCTTTTCGTCATCCCGGCGTGCTTTTGGCCGGGATCCATAGAGACAGGGTGGATTCCGGCCAAAAGCACGCCGGAATGACGGGGTATAGGTTCAGAAGAGGGTGAGTGCCTCGGGCGCAACGGCCTTGGCGGGCGCTGCGGTCTTGGTGGTCGCTGCGGTTTTGGTGGTCGCGGCCCGGTGGCGCGGGGTCGGCGCCGCGGAATGCGCGGTGGCGGTGACCATTTCGCCGTGTTCGGCGGGCCGGGTGATGGGCAGCGGCTCGGTCTTGGGCTCGGTCACCGGTAACGGCTCGGTGATCGGATCGGCCGGGGCCGGATCCTCCGGCTCGATGGCGACGCCGCTGGCGGCCACCTGGCGGGCCGCCTGACCGGCCAGCGTGTCGGCCTGCTCGTTGAAGTAGTTGCCCACGTGTCCGCGCACCCAGCGGAACCGGACCGGGCCGGGGCGGCCGGCGATGGCGCTGTCGATCTGCTGGATCAGCTCGACATTCTTGACCGCACCGCCGGTGGAGGTCTTCCAGCCGTTGTTGCGCCACCCGTTGATCCATTCCGACGCGCACTTGATCGCGTAGAGCGAATCACTCTCGATGAGCAGGGGTTCGGCGCTGGGATGCGCGCGCACCGCTTCCAGCAGCGCGCGCAACTCGGCGATCTGGTTGGTACCCGAAGGCGCACCGCCGCTCGCCGAGCCGCCCGCGTGATTGACCCAGGCCCAGCCGATCGCGCCGCCCGGATTGCGCAGGCATGATCCGTCGGTGCTCACGATGATCATGCGGCCTACCCTACGCGATCCGGCCGACAAGATCGGTGCCGTGGAATTCCTCTATCTCCCTACGCAATTGCGACTCGGTCCGCCGGACCGTGGCCTGCACCAATGCGGCGGCCAGCTTGGAGAGCAACTTGCCGGTGAGTCCGCGCGGCACCCAGTACTCGGTCTCCGAGGTCAGCACCGCGCGACCGTAGCCCAGCGGGTCGAAACGCAGGGTGATGACACAGAAGTTGGCGCACGCCGACGTCGGCTTCCCCGTCCGACGTCGGCGCAGTGTGTACTCGATGACCGCGTTGCGGCGGTAGTCGGAGATCTCACACTCGATGGTGGGATGCCACAGGCCGACGCGCAGGGTCGCGGCGAAGACGGCTCCGGCACCGTGGTCGGAATCCCCGACCGGTTCGAAGGCGGCAACGCCGAAGGCCCAGTCCGGCACGAACTGGTGGTTGTCCGTGTATGTGAACGCGACTTCCACCGGTGCGCCGACATCACTCGCGTACTTGAAATGGCCCATAGGCTGCTCCCTGTCCCACGGCTGCCTTAAAAGTACTACAGCAATCCTATTTATTGGACGGATCCGGATCGAACGCGGCATCCAATCGATCCGCTATGTACTCGGCGATGGGCAGGGCGGAGGTGGCCGCCGGGGACGGGGCATTGAGCACGTGCACCGAGCGCGGCGTGCGCTCGAGCAGGAAGTCGTGGGCCAGGGTGCCGTCACGCAGCACGGCCTGCGCGCGGATGCCGGCCTCGCGGGGCAGCAGATCGGAGCGGGTCAGCTCGGGACAGTAGCGGCGGCACTCGGCCAGATAGCCGCCCTTGAACAGGGAATTGCGCATTTCCCGCACCCCGGTGCGGACATTGGCGGCGGCGACCTTGTGAAAACCGCGGTAGCCCAGGATCTCCCGGGCGTCGCGCAGGTTCACACTGCCCTTGCGGTAGCCCTCGCGGGCCAGGCCCAGCACCGCGTTCGGCCCGACGGTCAGCTCGCCGTCGATGGTGGGGCTCAAATGCACGCCCAGGAACGGCAATTCGGGATCCGGGATCGGATAGATGAGGGTGCTCACCAGATTCGCGCGCTCGGGCGGCAGCCGGTAGTACTCGCCGCGGAACGGCACGATGCGCAGGTCGATCCCCAGGCCCGCCAGTCGCGCCATCCGATCGGCCTGCAAGCCCGCGCATACGACCAGATTCCGAGCTTGCCAGCGTCCGGTCGGCCCCGAAATCGCGACCGCGGAGTCTGTTTCGATGATGCTCGCGATCTCCGCGCCGAGCACGATCTCACCCCCGGCGGCCCGGACCTCGTCGGCCAGCGCCCGGGTGACCCGGCCGTAGTCGATGATGCCGGTGCTCGCCACGAACAGCGCCCCCACACCGGTGATCCGCGGTTCGCGCCGCACCAGCTCGGCGGCGTCGAGCAGTTCCACCTCGACGCCATTGGCGACCGACCGCTCGTAGAGCGCCATCATGCGCGCGTGCTCGGCGGCATCCGTGGCCACCAGCAGTTTTCCGCACACTCGGAACGGAATATCGTGTGCCGCGGCGAATTCCTTGGTGAGCTCCGCGCCGCGCACGCACAGCCGTGCCTTCAGGCTGCCCGGCTCGTAATAGATGCCCGAGTGGATGACACCGCTGTTGTGCCCGGTCTGATGGAGGCCCAGTTGCGCGGCCTTCTCCACCAGCAGCAGGCTCGCCCCCGGATGGCGTTCGAGAATGCGGTGCGCGGTGGCCACCCCGACGATGCCGCCGCCGATCACGCAGTAGTCGTACACACCGGGAAGTCTCACACAGCGCTGGACGCGCCTTCCACAGGAGCCGGGACCGGATGGCGCACGATCTGCACGCCGTAGCGTCCCAGGCCCGGATCCGAGAGCGTCAGCGTCACGTCGCCGTGGACGTCCACGTCGGTGCGCAGCTGCGTGTTCGCCGTCGGATCGGCGTTGATGCCGAGCTGCTCCCCCAGCGGGGTGTGCAGCAGCACGTCGGCGATCGCGGCGAAGACATTGGTGTCGACGGTGAGTGTCAGCGAATCATGTTGGGCCGCCGCCACTTGCGCGCCGAGATAGGTGGTGCCGAGCTTCAGCTGCGCGCCCAGCGGATGCGGTGCCTCGGCGGCCGTGGCGGCGCCGGTGCCCGGGACGCGGGCCGGAATCGTCAGCCGCGTGGCCGGTTCCTGCGGGGCGCCGGCGAAAAACGAAGTCAGACCGATCTTTTCGGAAATTGGTGCGGCGGCCTGGACATCCGGCTGATCCGCGCCGCCGCCGAGGGCGATCGAGGCCGGTCGGTCGGCCGGCGGTGTGGTGGCGAGTTTGCCGGGTTCGTGGGCGATCTGGTTGGCGATATACGATCCGGCCGCGACGGTCAGCCCGATGCTGGCCATGCTCGCGGTGACAATGGCGCTGAAGCGGAACGCCTGGGCCGTGCGCCGTTTGTGCGACATGACTGGTGCGTCCTTTCCCTCTCCCCTGGTCCCCCTGCGTCTGAACGACGCAGCGACCCGCACCATTGAAAGTCGTACGCGCGTCCAGGTTACGGGGGCGAAGGTAACCCGAGGTAAACCGACCCTCCATTGAGAGCAGGATCACAGAACGGAAAGGTTGGACATCAACATGTTTTCCCCGGCGTAAGCCTGGGTAAAAAGTTCATTAGCGGCGAGCGCCAACTCGACTGCCATCGAAGAGACCTCCGGCCAACGGCGTCCGGTCGGCACCAGGCACGGCGCACCCAGGCTGGCGCTCGTTCGCTCCCTCTCCGGGAACGTGGTTCCACGAGAGAACACATGCCCCTGTGGGAATTGGGGATTTCTGGTCGGAGGCCGGGATGGGCGGCGGGTCAGTTGAACTGACCCGCCGCTCGGCCGCTTCCGGGGGGACCGGCGAAAGCCTGTGCCAGGCCTAGCCATTCGCGGGCGTCATCGCCATCGACCTGCAGCGCGAGATCATCGAAGTGCCGCCGCTGAGTCACCAGCAGGCAGAAATCCAAGGCCGGACCGGTGATTCGCTGCGCGGCGTTCTCGGGTCCCCAGCTCCACTCGCTGCCGTCGGGCGCGGTCAGCTCGACACGGAACTCCTCGGCGGGCACGTCCTTGCCGTGCGTCAGATAAGCGAAATTGCGGGTCCGCACACCGATATGCGCGATATGCCGCAGGCGGGCGGTTGGTTCGCGCTTGATGCCCAGCGTGTCGGCCACGTCCTGGCCGTGTGCCCACGTCTCCATGAGCCGCGCGGTGACCATCGAGGCCGGGCTCATGGGCGGCCCGAACCACGGCAGCTTGGTGCCCGCCGGAACCGTGCGCAGCGCCTCGACGAGCGCGGCACGGTCGCGCCGCCAGGCAGCGAGCAATTGCGGCGCTGGGGTTTTCGCGCCCTCCGCGGCGGCCTCGTCCACGAAGGTGAGCATCTTGGGCAGGGCTTCCTGCACTTGCCGGTCGAACTCGGCGGGATCGGTGGCCGCGACCGCGGCGACCTGATCGGTCCAGTTCAGGTGGGCGATCTGGTGGGCGATGGTCCAGCCCGCGGCAGGTGTATCGCGCTGCCATTCGGCCGGATCGAGATCCGCGATCAGTGCGTCCAGCGCGGCGCATTCGGCGGTGAAGTCGGCGAGCAATGCCTCGAGATCGGCCACCGGACGAGCATCGCAGCACCGTCAGAAAAATGCAAGCACGCGTGCTTGATTTCCGAATCGGTCTGCTACCAGCCGAAAAGGATCAAATGCACGGCCCCGACCACCAGGCCCAGCGCGGCGCCGTGCAGATACAGCAGCCACGCGTCCTGCTCCACCGAGGCGTAGAACATCTCCATGAACTCGCCCGGCGTCAGGTGCTGGAGTTTGCGCGCGGCGAACTCGTCGATCTTCTTGGCCTGGGTGGCCGCGAATTCCGGATCGTCGGCCAGGCTCGGGGCCAGTCCGACCGCGGCCGTGGTCGCGCCGATCTTCAGATTGTCGAACTGCCGCTTGCCGAATACGGTTCGCACCACCGAATGGGTGGGCCCGAGCTGGCGGTGGATCTCCTGGGAGATGAGCCGTTCCAGCAGCTGCCGGGTCTTGTCGCCATTGGGTCCGTCCAGCAGTTCGCGGGCCAGGTTCGGCAGCGTGAGCACCTGGTAGGCCAGGATATTGGCGAGATCGGCGGCGGCCTCGGGCTGCCGCTTGGCCAGCAGCGCCTGCTTCCACAGGTACTTGTAGCGCGGCTGCGGATCGCCCGGCTCGAACACCATCTTGATGGCGATGACATTGACGATGACGCCGATGGCCGCGGCCGCCGACAGGATCACGAACCAGCCCGGCAGCCAGCCCAGCACCGGAATCCGGTGGTGCACCTGCATATACAGCGCCAGCAGCAGGCCGAACGGCGCGCCGAGCAGGCCGACGCGCACCATGAACTTCAGCTCCGGCGCGGCGATGGTGGTGGTCAGGTCCTTGAGGATGGTCGGGTTCTCCCGCAGGTACCGGATGACGAAGTCCTTGATGTCGATCAGCTGGTCGACATTGTCGCCGAGCCGCTCGAACGCGGTGCGCGCCAAGGTCGGCAGCTCCCGCTCGATCCGCTGGTAGAGCACATTCCGCACGGCCTTGGGCACCGCGCCCCACAGATCCGGGTTCTCCTGCATCATGATCTCGTCGACCATGGCCGGCACCTGCTTGCGCCCCACCTCGGCGATATAGTCCGCGATTCCCTCGAGATCGAGCTCATGAATGAAATCCCGCGGACTCCCGATCCGCATCAGCGCCTTGTCCACACAGATGCTGGCCATCTTCTCGGCCCGAGCCGGAATGAACCCCTGAAACCCCAGCCGCCGCCCGTCCCCCGAAAACGTCGGCAACACCTGCACCCGCCGCGGCAGATACGGATACAGAATCTCCAGCCCCGGCACCCGGAAACCCTTGAAATAGACCGGCCAGAACAACATCAACACACCGGTCCAGTTGGTCAACCACCCCGCGATAGCACTGAAAATCGGAAAGCTGATCAAATCAACGACAAGCTTCGACTGCCCCGTCAGCTCCTCCCAATCGAGGAACACTCCCGAAGCCACTGTCGCCATACCAGCGTCCCCCTACTGCCGAGCTGATGGTGAGAAAACGGACTCCCAACACTCTCACCGCTCCGGACCCCTGTCAAAAGCTCCCGACCTGGAAGAACCTCTCGTGTCGCCGGTGTCCAAGAGCGGTGCTGCAACCGCCGACCAGCAAACGCCACCATTGGGTAATACCAAGGTATTATGGTGGCGCGGTGGAGTACGTATGGTCACCGACAGCCAAACAGTTCCTCCAGCGATTTCAGGTTCGCACCTGGGAGGTGATGGAAGTCCTGTATTCGTCTCACCGGTGGCCACGGTCGGCCCGCACCGACCAGGGCCTACCAGTGCTGACGGTGTGGGGTCGCAGCGATGAGGGCCGTCCGTTGGTAGTTATGCTGCGGCAGCTGCCTTCACCCTCCACACGCTGGGAAATCCTGATGGCCGTGCCGATGGGACCGCACCAGCTCACCGAGTACAACGCATGGGAGGCCAACCAATGAGCGATCCGACAGAACCCGGCTACCCGCGCAGCCCTGATGAAGCCGCCGAGTTTCTGGGCGGCCTGACGTTCGACGACAGCGCCGCTGTGCCGCCGCTGCCGCCGACCACCGACGAGATCGAGACCGGAATGGTCACTACCTCCCTGAAGCTTCCCGCTGAACTACGGGACCGCATCCGGGAGACGGCCGCAGAGCACTGCATCACCGCGAGCATGCTGATCCGCCAATACATCGAAATGGGCCTGGCCTCCGAACAACCCGGGCGCATGATCCCGCTCTCCGACGCCATCCGAGTCTTGTCCAGCCTGCGCGCAACGGCTTGATCACCGACGCTCGGGAATGCCGGGGAATACGAGGGGTTGAGCGTCGAGCCGATCAATGGGCGCTTTGAAGGACTTCTTCGAGGCGCATGTGGTGGGGCGGTGTCAGTTCCTGCTGTCGGGGCATGACCATTCGTTGCAGGTGCTGGAACCCAATGTCGCGTCGAAGGGGACCCGGCAGATCATTTCCGGGGCGGCCGCGAAGTCGGTGCACGGGGAGCCGTCGCCGGGTGGCAAGCACACGGCGAATGGTGCGCTGTACGAGAACTACACCGATCTGGGGTTCATGGTGCTGGAGCTGACCCCCACGTCCGCGGACCTGGGGGTCTACACCGTTGATCTCTCGAACGGTCAGTGCGCCAACGCTTTTCAGCGTCGGCTGGGCTGATCAGGGCTTCAGGACGATCCGGATCGGGTTGCCTTCCTTCGCCTCCAGGGCGTGGACGGCCTTGGGGGCGTCGGCGAGGGGGACGACGGCGCTGACCGAGCGGGAGAAGTCGACCCGTTGCAGGCCTTGGAGTTTCACCAGTTTGCTGACGTCCTCGGGGGCGGAGCCGTAGTGGCCGCGGACCTGCTGCTGGAAGAAGCTGAAGGCGGTGCCGCCGGTGATGGTGATGGGCTTGTCGGTGAGGCCGACCAGGACCAGGCGGCCCTGCGGGGCGAGGCAGACCACGGCCTGCTCGCGGACCGGGGCCACGCCCGCGAAGTCGAAGGCGGCCGCCAGACCGGTGCCGGTCGCCTGGAAAACCTTGGCGCGCAGGTCCGGATCGGCCGGGTCGAGGGCCAGGTCCGCGCCGAACTCCAGCGCCCGCTCGCGGGCCGCGGGCAGCGGATCCACCGCGATGATCGGCGCGGCGCCGACCAGGCGCAGCAACTGCACCCCGTGCGCGCCCAGCCCGCCCACACCCCAGACGCCCACGGCCTCACCGGCTTTCACCTCGGCGGTGGCGGTGATGGCGGCCCACGGCGTGGACACCGCATCGGGAATGAAGCAGGCCTGCTCGAACGGCAGTTCATCGGGGAGCGGCACCAGCGTGTCCACCCGCGCCAGCGTGTACTCGGCCCAGCCGCCGTCGTAGTCCACACCCCGGGTGAAGGTTGCTCCATCACGAAGCTCACCCGCCTGCAATACGACTCGATCCCCCACCTTCGCGCTGGTCACCCCGGGACCCAGCGCATGCACCGTGCCCGCCACCTCGTGCCCGAGCGTCACCACGTCGTCCTTCAGGAACAGCGGCGTGAGCGTCCCGTCGATCAGGTGCACATCCGACAGGCACACGCCCGCGGCCTCCACCTTGACCAGCACATGATCCGGTCCCGGCTGCGGGATCGGCACCTCGTTCAATTCCAGTCGCCGTGAGCGCGGGGATTCCGAGCGCGGTCCCAGGTGTAGTCGGGCTGCCAGCATGGTGTCGGTCATGGGCCTCATGCTAGGCCGGGCGAGCGCTCAGTGGACGTGGTCCGCCGGGAGGTGCGCGGCGAGGAAGTCGCTGACGATCTCGGTCACCGCGGCCGATCGTTCCAGCATCGGCACGTGCCCGCACCCGTCGAGGTATTCGGCGCGATCGGGCCGCAGCTTCTCGTTCACGATGCGCCCGGCCGCCGCCGACAGCACCCGATTCTGATTACCCCAGATCACGCAGAGCGGTGGCAGCTCGCCCCGATCGGGCCAATCATCCAGGGCCGCAAAGGCGGAAAGATCGCGCACCAGCTGGACGAGCGCCCGCGCCGGGAACCCGGTCGCCGCCAGCGGCGCGACATAGGGGCTTTCCCGATAGGCGCGCCGGGTGGTGAACCAGGACCGTGCGGTCCTTCGGGCGAACCAGCGCGGCGTGTGCCACCCGCTCAGCGCCCGCACGGTGCCGTCGGGCGCGCCCCGCACCAAGCGTGCGGCCCGCCGCCAATCCCCCTGCATGGCAGTCGATTCGGTCAGCGGATTGATCGCGACCACCGCCCGGAACAATTCCGGATACCGCCGAGCGAGCGTGAGACTGATCGCCGACCCGACGCAATTACCGACCAACCCCGCATCCGTGAGCCCGTGCTGCATGAGAAACGCACAGATCAACTCGGTATAGCGCTCCAGCGTGTACCCGTCCGCGGGCCGATCCGATTCGCCGTATCCCGGCAGATCGACTGCGTAACAGCGGTAATCGCGCGACAGCGCCGCCATGAGCGGCGTCCAGATGAGATGCGAGGACCCCGCACTGTGCAGCATGACCACGGGCGGCCCGGTCTCACCTTGCCGCACGAAGGCCAGGCGGGTCCCGTCGAATATGAACTGCTCCATGACACTCCAACACCTTCGTTGCCAGTGTTGTTTTCATGGTCCCGCAATCCGGTTCAGCGTGAGCCGATTTCGCTGAGCCCGCGGTCGAGGAAGCGGATCATCCAGTCGAAACTGTCCTCGGAGTCGCCGCTCCACTGGAAGCCGTCGGAGGATTGCAGGGTGGCGAAGCCATGGAAGGTGCACCGTAGTGTCCGCAGGGCATGCACCATGTCGTCCTCGGCGACGCCGTAGCCGCGCAGCACCACCTGCATGGAATCGAGCATGCGCGAACTGGATTGCAGCAGTGGATCATCCGGCCCGCCGAGCGGTTCGCCGACCGTGGCGGCATAGCGGCCGGGATGCTGAACGACATACTCGCGGAAGGTATTGGCGAAGGCCGCCAGTGCCGCGCTGCCCGTCTTGCCGTGCATGGCGTCGCGGACCCGCTGATCGAGTTCGGTCATGGCGAGCACGGCGATACCGTGCCGCAGATCGGCCAGGCTCTCGATGTGCTTGTACAGCGAGGGCGTTCGCACGCCGACCCGCTGCGCGAGCGCGCCCAGCGACAGATTCGCGAAACCGACCTCGTCGGCGAGGGCGGCCCCCGCGGCGACGACGTCGGTCTTGCTCAGCCCGACCCTAGGCATGGTGTTCCTTCAGGAACGGCAGCACCAGCTCGGCCACCCGCTCGGGCTGTTCGAACTGCGGGTAGTGGCCGGTGCCCTCGACCAGGCCCAGGCTGCCCAGACCCTCCGGCAGCGCGGCGACGATGCGCTTGCCCTCGGCCTCGGGGCTCGGGAAGTCGGGATCGGCGGTGCCCATGATGATGAGCGCGGGCCGGGTCACGTTGGGCACCTGGGCTTCCGCGTCCGCGGGGGTCGACTTACCGGTCTTCATGAACTCGGCGAACCGGCCGGGCTCGCGCAGCTTGGCCTCGACCTCGGCCAGGTACTCGTCGCGGTCGGCCGGGTCGGACGGCATGGCCACCTTCAGGTACTTCAGCCACTGCCCGAGGCTCTTGAAGATCATGGTGCCCATCAGCGGGATCATCCCGCCGCGGTGGCGCGCATTGGTGAAAAGCGCTGCGATGTCCGCCTTCTGGGTGAGCGTGAACGGGTTGATCTCCACGATGGCCCGCACCAGATCGGGCCGCAGCGCCGCCGCGATGGTCGCCGAGCCGCCGGAGAGCGAGTGCCCGATCACGATGGCGGGCCCGCCGCCCAGCTGCTCGATGACCGCCAGCAGATCATTGGCCACATCGGTCCGGCTGATCGCCTCCTTGCCGGTCTCCGACGCCCACTCCATGCTCGACTCGCCGTGGCCGCGCATATCGGTGTTGACCACCCGGTACCCGGCGGCCACCAGCAGCGGCACCAGATGCTTGTTCACGTTCCGGTCGATACCCATGCCGTGCGACAGCACGACCAGCGGGCCCTCACCCGTCTCGTCGTAGGCGATCCGTCCACCGTCGATGTCCACGTACTGCGTCATGGTCTTTACACTCTCTGGGAGTAGCTAACTGCGATAGCCATAAAGCTAATCGCTTTAGCCTAGCTCGTCAACACCCAATCTGAATTCGGTCTCGACCTGGCCCTTCTCATGTTCGCCCCCGGCGAACAAGGTCGCGGAACAATCGGTATACCCCTTGGGTTGAGTAGGTAACGCTCAACCTTGGAAGGGGTCGAAGACGTGACTACACCAACGAACCTGCCGGTCCTGTTCCTGACCGATCCGATCGTGCTCCCGGGCATGGTCGTGCCGATCGAGCTGGACGAGTCGTCGCAGGCCGCCATCGATGCCGCCCGCGCGGGCAAGGTCAACCAGGTGCTGGTCGCGCCGCGCCTCGATGAGGGCTACGCCAGCTACGGCGTCGTGGCCACCATCGAACAGGTCGGCCGGATGCGCGGCGGCGCGCCCGCGGCGGTGCTGAAGGCCGAGAGCCGGGCCAAGATCGGCCACGGCGTGACCGGACCGGGCGCGGCGCTGTGGGTCGAGGCCGAACCGGTCGAGATCCCGGCCGCCGACGGCCGCACCAAAGAGCTTGCGGCCGAATACAAGAAGCTGGTCGTGTCGGTCCTGCAGCGCCGCGAGGCCTGGCAGGTCATCGACGCGGTCAATCAGATGAACGATCCGTCCACGCTGGCCGACGCGGCCGGCTGGGCGTCTTACCTCAGCAATGAGCAGAAGCGCGAAATCCTGGACACCCCGGATACCCAGGCGCGCCTGCACAAGCTGATCGAGTGGACCAAGCAGCACATCGCCGAGTCCGAGATCAGCGAGAAGATCAGCGAAGACGTCCGCGAGGGCATGGAGAAGCAGCAGCGCGAATTCCTGCTGCGCCAGCAGCTCAACGCGATTCGCAAGGAGCTGGGCGAGGACGAGCCCGACGGCGCGGAGGACTACCGGACCCGCGTCGAGAACGCCGACCTGCCCGACGACATCCGCGAGGCCGCGCTCCGCGAGGTCGGTCGCCTGGAGCGGTCCAGCGATCAGAGCCCGGAGACGGGCTGGATCCGCACCTGGCTGGACACCGTCCTGGAACTGCCGTGGAACGTGAAAACCACCGACTCCACCGATGTTTCGGCCGCCCGCGCGGTGCTGGACGCCGACCACCACGGCCTGGACGAGGTCAAGGACCGCATGGTCGAGTACCTGGCCGTGCGCTCCCGCCGGGCCGCCCGCGGCCTGGAGGTCGTCGGCGGACGCGGCTCCGGCGCGGTGCTGGTGCTGGTCGGCCCGCCCGGTGTCGGCAAGACCTCGCTGGGTGAATCGGTCGCACGGGCCCTGGGCCGCAAGTTCGTTCGCGTCGCCCTGGGCGGCGTGCGCGACGAGGCCGAGATCCGCGGTCACCGGCGCACCTACGTGGGCGCGCTGCCCGGCCGCATCGTGCGCGCCATGAAGGAGGCGGGATCGATGAATCCCGTTGTCCTGCTGGACGAGATCGACAAGGTCGGCAGCGACTTCCGCGGCGATCCCGCGGCGGCCCTGCTGGAGGTGCTGGACCCGGCGCAGAACCACACGTTCCGCGACCACTACCTGGACCTCGATCTGGACCTGTCCGACGTGCTGTTCATCGCGACCGCGAACGTCCTGGAGACGATTCCCGGCCCGCTGCTGGACCGCATGGAACTGATCAGCGTCGACGGCTACACCGAGGCCGACAAGGTCGCCATCGCCCGCGACTTCCTGATCCCGCGGCAGCTGGAGCGCAATGCCCTGACCGCCGAGGAGGTCTCGATCACCGAGGAGGCGCTGCGCGAGATCGCCGCCAACTACACCCGGGAAGCCGGTGTGCGGCAGATGGAGCGCCTGATCGCCAAGGCGCTGCGCAAGGCGGCCACCAAGCTGTCCGAATCGGCGGACATCTCCGATAGCGAAAGCGTCATCGTCAAGGGCGAATTCGTGCCGGAGGGTCTGGGTTACGACAAGGAACTGGGCTACGACGGTGAATCCGCCCCGGCCACCGGGAAACTGGTGATCGGACTGGGTGACCTGAAGGAGTACCTGGGCCGCCCGCGCTTCACCCCCGACGGGGTGGAACGCACCGCGGTCCCCGGTGTCGCGACGGGTCTGGCCGTGACCGGGGCGGGCGGCGACGTCCTCTACATCGAGGCCAATGCCGCCGAGGGCGATCGCTCGCTGACCCTGACCGGCCAGCTGGGCGACGTCATGAAGGAGTCCGCGCAGATCGCCCTGACCTACGTCCGCTCCCACCTGGAGGAGATCGGCATCGAGCCGAAGGTGCTGGATCGCAATATCCACATCCACTTCCCGGCGGGCGCGGTGCCGAAGGACGGACCGTCGGCGGGCGTCACCATGGTCACCGCCCTGGTGTCGCTGGCCCTGGGTCGCCAGGTCCGCGCGGATGTCGGCATGACCGGTGAGGTCACGCTGAACGGACGCGTGCTGCCCATCGGCGGCGTGAAGCAGAAGCTGCTCGCCGCCCAGCGCGCCGGCCTGAAGACCGTGTTCATCCCGGCCCGCAACGAGCCGGATCTGGACGAGGTTCCGGCCGAGGTGCTGGCCGCACTGGATGTCCGCCCCGTCGCCGACGTGGCGGAGATCCTGGCCTACGCCATCGAGCCGGTGGCAGAACCGGCCTACGACGGGCGGCAGTTGAGCGCTACCGCCTGACGGCCGAATGATCGAGAGCCGTGCGTCTTCCGTGAAGACGCACGGCTCTCGGCATATTCAGGTCGTAAAGTCGGAGTGACTTCCGATGGAGGGCGGACCCATGCAGCCGAACGATCCGGCACAGCCCGGCCAGCTCGATCAAGTCGCGGGCGAGCGTCTCTCGCACGCGAACCGCATCTTCACTTCCGACCTGTCGGTCAACGAATTCGCACTGCTGCACGGCGCGGGCTTCGACCCGATCGATCTGGTGATGGGCGTGTCCGTCTATCACGTCGGCTTCCAGTTCACCGGCATGCGCCAGCAGCAGGAGCTCCCGGTCCTGACCGAGGCCACCTACCGGGCGCGCTGGAATGCCATGTCCCGCATGCAGGCCGAGGCCGACGCGCTCAAGGCCGACGGGGTGGTGGGCGTGCGCCTGGAATGGCGGCAGCACGGCGAATCCATGGAGCATCTGGAGTTCATCGCCGTCGGCACCGCGGTCCGGTACGCGAAATCCCCTGGCAGCTACCGGCGTCCGAACGGTCAGGCCTTCACCAGTCACCTCTCCGGTCAGGATCTGGTGACGCTCATGCGCACCGGCTACGCGCCCGTCGCGTTCGTCATGGGCAATTGCGTTTTCCACGTGGCCGTCCAGGGCTTCCGCCAGATGCTCAGTCAGATGGGCCGCAATATGGAAATGCCGCAGTGGACCCAGGGCAATTACCAGGCCCGCGAGCTGGCCATGTCCCGCATGCAGGCGGAGGCGGAACGCGATGGCGCGACCGGTGTCACCGGCGTGAGCGTCGATATCTCCAACTACGCCTGGGGATATCACACGGTGGAGTTCTACGCCTCCGGCACCGCCATCCGCCGCATGGGCGAGGGCGATCCCATCACGCCGACGTTCACCCTCGGGATGAATTCGTGACCGACTTCGATATCGACACCGCCACCCGCGCCATCAACGCGGCCCTCGACGGGCCCGGTGGGCTGGGTCTGGTCTTCAATGTCTTCGCCGGCGTCCCCGGAGTTACCCGGACCCCGCCGCGCAAATCGATGTTCCGCTCCGAGCCGGAGCGGGTCCAGATCGGTTCCTGGCGTTACGAGCTCACCCGCGACGACCGCATCAAGGCCGACCACATCGTCGGCGGAATCGTGCTGGCCGAGGAGGTGCTCCCGGCCGCCGGGATCGCGCCGCACCTGGCCCGGGCGCTGGCCGAGATCGCCACCTCCTACGGTGCGCCCGCGCTGCCGCACCTGTCGGCCGCGCTGGAGGTACTGGCCGGAGCGGGTTGAGGCGGCAATCAGCCAGTAACCGTTGATGTTTCACATGAAACCCGCGTTGATTCGACGAACGAAAGCGACACGGTCCGTTCGGATCTCATAGGGTGCTGTGGTGATCACCGTCGCCAGCTGGAATGTCCTGCACCGTGTGCACGCCGATAACTGGACCAGCGATGTCGCGGCCCGCTGGCCGGAGGAAGCCAAGCGCATCGCGGCCGTGACGGCCACGGTGGCGGCCCGCACCGAGACGGTCATCGCGCTCATGGAGGTCAGTGGCGACCAGCTGGCAAGTCTGCGGAAGGCATTGCCGGGCAGGGAGTTCCACGTCCTCGACTATCCGCGGGTACCGCGGCCCCGCCGCCTGCCGAATGTCCTGGATACGCGGACCGAGCACCTCGTGCTCATTGTCGATGGCACCGCGCGGGATGTCGCGGCCGAATCCTTCCTCTTCGACCCGGGCAAGGGCGCGCTGGCCATCGAACTCGACGGACTGCTGATCGTCGCCACCCATGTGACCGGTGACGAGCGCCGCGCCGATCAGCTGGAACGCCTGCGCCTGCTCACCGCCTCCGATCCGGCAATCCTGCTGGGCGACTTCAATATCGACCGGGACACTCTGGCCGCGGCCCTGGGGCCGGAATACTCCGTCGCCGATTTCCCGCCGGATTCCATTCCGACCCGCCCCCGGGACTCCGGCTCGAAATCCCAGTTCATCGACCACGTGGTCGGGCGCGGAATCCCGGTGCGCGACCTGGCCGTCGAGGATGTGGCCGGGGCCTCCGACCACAACCTCGTCCGCGCCGTCGTCGGCTAGAACTCGCCCGCCACCCCGAGCACCGTTCGGCCGGAGTGCGTTCCATCCAGGATGGAGTGCAGGACAGCCTCGGCCTCGGTAATGGGCGCGTAGTTCTCCAGCAGCGAGAGATGCTGGGGCTTCAAGTCTTTGGCCAGCCGGGCCCACAGATCCCGGCGTTGCGCGATCGGGAAGTGCGCGGAGTCGATACCGAGCAGGGACACCCCGCGCAGAATGAACGGCATGACCGTGGTGGGCAGATCGGAGCCGCCGGTCAGACCCGAAACCGCCACCGCACCACCGTATTTGATGGAGCTCAGCACATGGGCCAGGGAGGTGCCGCCGACGCTGTCCACCGCGGCGGCCCACTGCGCCTTGCCGAGCGCGCGCAGCTTCTCGCCCTCGCCGGGCAGCCGGCCGATCACCGAACTCGCGCCCAGCGTCGAGAGCAGTTCGCCCGCACCGAGTTTGCCGGTGGACGCGATCACCTCGAAGCCGAGCCCGGCCAGGATATCGACGGCCACGCTGCCGACGCCGCCGGTCGCGCCGGTGACCAGGACCGGGCCGGAATCGGGGGTGAGACCCCGATCCAGCAGCGCCTGCACGCTCATGGCGGCGGTGTAGCCCGCGGTGCCGATGGCCGCCGCCTCGCGCGGGGTCAGCCCGTCCAGCTTCACCACCCACCCGGCGGGGACGCGCGCGTATTCGGCGAACCCGCCGTGGTGCGCCACGCCGATGTCGTAGCCGTGCGCGACGACCTGGTCGCCGGGCGCGAATTCCGGATCGGTGGAGGCGAATACCTCGCCCGCGAGGTCGATGCCGGGGATGAGGGGGTACTGGCGCACCACGCCGCCGCGCGGGGTGATGGCCAGTCCGTCCTTGTAGTTGGCGCTCGAGTACTGCACCTTGATCGTCACTTCACCCGGCATGAGGAAGTCGTCGCCGACCTCCTCGCGGATGAGGGAGATCCCGTCCTTCGTTTCGTGTGCCACCATCGCCTGGAACTCCATGCCCTGAGCATAGGACTCCCGGCGCTGGTCAAGTCGGTGAAAGCGGCCGAGCTCAGGCGAATTTCGGGGCGCGCTTGCCGGTGAAGGCGGCAATGCCCTCCTGGCCGTCGGCGGATTCGGCGCAGCGGGTGATGAACGCGGCCTCGGTATTGAGCTGCTCCTCGAGGGTGTGCTGGGACGAGACCAGCAGCAGCTTCTTCACATTCGCGTTCGAGCCCTTGGGCCCGGTCGCGAACTCCTGCGCGAGCGAGTCGACGGCGTCGGCCAGTTCCACATCCCGCACCACCCGGTGCAGCAGGCCCCACTCCAGGGCCTCGGCCGCCGACAGGGTGCGGTTGGTGAGCATGAGCTCCTGGGTCTTGCGCAGGCCGATCAGGCGCGGCAGGTAGTAGGACGCGCCGCCGTCGGGGCTCAGGCCGACCTTGGTGTAGGCCATGGTGAAGGAGGCGGATTCGGCGGCGACCACCAGGTCACCGGCCACCGCGAGGCTCATGCCCGCGCCCGCCGCGGTGCCGTTCACGCCCACGATGAGCAGCGCGTCCATCCGGGCCAGCGCCGAGACCGCGCGATGCAGGGTGCCCGCCAGCTGCTCGATGAACGCGCCGGTGTCCGCGCTGGCCGCCATGGCCCGCACATCGCCGCCCGCGGAGAAGAACCGTCCGGCGCCGGTCAGCACCACGACCTTGACGGTCGGATCCTCCGAGCAGTACGAGGCCGCGCGCTCGAGCTCGTCGGCGAGGGCCTGATCGATGCCATTGGCGGCGTTGGGCCGGTTCAGCGTGATGCGGGCGATCGGGCCGTCGT
Organism: Nocardia concava NBRC 100430; assembly: GCF_000308815.1. Classification (GTDB taxonomy): domain Bacteria; phylum Actinomycetota; class Actinomycetes; order Mycobacteriales; family Mycobacteriaceae; genus Nocardia; species Nocardia concava. The sequence continues at coordinate 39,090 of NZ_BAFX01000150.1, read as the reverse complement.
GCTCGAACAGGATGTTCTCGTAGTCGCTCATCGCGAGAATGCCTTCCGTCGGGTGGAACCTCATCACAGCATGGCGTATTCGACGCGGACCCCGAGCAACCGGATGGGGCGGTCCAGCTCGAAGGAATGCAAGACCTCCAGGGCCGTCTGCACGACCTCATCCACATCGGCCGTGGGCGCGGGCAGTTTCCGCTGTTTGCTCCGGGTGAAGAAGGTCTTGGTCCGCACCGTGACACTGACCCGCCCGATGCCCCGGCCCTCGGCCACGGTCTCCTCGGCGACCTGGGTGGCCAGCCGAACCACCGCGGCGTCGAATTCCTCGCGCTCTGTGAGGTCCTGTGGAAAAGTCTCGGATCGGCTGTGTCCCACCGGTTCTCGCGGCTCCGCGATGTCCGTGTCACCCGCACCGTGCCCGAGTACCCACAGATACGGCCCGGTAGTCGGCCCGAACTCGGCCGCCAGTTCCTTTCGGTCGGCCGCGGCCAGATCCGCGACGGTCTCGATCCCCAAGCCGCTCAGGCGCTTCGCGATCCGTGCGCCGATGCCCCACAGCGCGCTGGTCGGCCGATGCGCCATCAGCTCGTCCCAGTTCTCGGCGGTGAGCCGAAAGATTCCGGTCCCGGCGTCCTGCTCGGGCGGCGCTTCCGCGGACTTGCCCACCGCCTTGGCGAACCCGGTGGCCAGCTTGGCCCTGGTCTTGTTGTCCCCGATACCGACCGCGCAGGTCAGGTCCAATTCCTCGATGGCCGAGCGGATCTCGCGCGCCAGCTCTTCGGGATCGTCGGTATCCACCGCGAGGAACGCCTCGTCGAAGCCGAGCACCTCCACGCGCCCCGGAAAGGTACGCAGCAGCGCCATGATCTCCTCGGACGCCTCGGCGTAGAACGGCAGATCCTGCGGTAGGAATACGCCCTCCGGGCAGACCCGCGCGGCCGTGCGCAGCGGCATGCCCGCCCGCACGCCGAAGCCGCGCGCCGGATACGACGCGCAGGACACCACCTTGCGAGGCTCGGCCGGATCGCCGTTGCCGCCCACGATGACCGGCTGTCCGCGCAGCTCAGGATGCCGCCGAAACTCGACCGCGGCCTGGAATTGGTCGAGGTCGACGTGCAGCAGCCAGCGCGTCACCCCTCCGTCATACCGCATGGTCTCCAGAAATGCGGGGATCTGCGGGAACGGTCAGCCGGAACGGCCGGTGCTACCGGGAACGGCGCAGCCAGCGCAGCGGCGAGCGATAGGCATAGCGCGCCTTCACCACGCCGGTGTCCACCGTACCGGTGACCCGGATGAGCGGAGCGCCCGGAAACCGCGGCAGCTTCACCCGATTCGCCACGGTGCCCTCACCGGGCGTCACCCCGTCCATGTCGACCCGCCAGCCGCGCGGAACGATCAGCACGATCGCCCCCGCGCCCGCGGTGACCTGGATGTCGATCTCGCGCCGGGAGCACCGGGCCCGGGTGAAGTCGACGACCAGCTTGCCCGAAACACAGTCGGCCACCAGTTTTTTCGGAACCGTCCAGTCCTCGTCGGTGCGCCGGGTCCCGCCCGTCACCCGTATCTCCATGGGCGGCGCTTCCGCGGCGGGCTGATATCGCCGGGCGCCGAACATGCGCTCGATATCGTCGACACGGGTCGCGGGCGTCTGCCGCTGCACCTTGGTACGGGTCACCGAAACTCCTCCCCCGGCATGTGAAACGATCATGTGGGTTATGCCATGGGAGCTCGAATTATGCCGTACGGCAGGGCATTTCGGGACGTCAGAGCGGCCTCGGGGGCCACAACACGGTGTCGGTTCGGGCACGGTCGGATCACGGCCGTGCCGAACCATGCCAAGCGGCTAGCGGTGGCCCAGGAAAACCGTGGTCGCGCCCAGAATGTAAATGTCTTCGCGCGCACCGACATACGTCTCGGCGTCGGCATCCAGCAGTGCCGCCAGGGTGGCGCGATCCTCCTCGCCGAGGCGGTCGCCGACCCGCTCGCTCAATCCGGTCAGCCACGCGACGACACTGTCCCGCACGGCCGGGGCCGGCGGTGCGGGGTGATCGGTGAGCACGCTGAAGGAGGTCACCGCCTCGAGCCCCGCATTGCCGAGCGCCACATTCCAGCCGTAGGGCATCGGCGTGGAATCGGTGATCTCGGCGCGCATCTGGGCGAAGCCCGCGTCGCGGAGTCCCAGCAGCCGATCCTGCAGGCCGGGCGCGCCGACACCGAGATCCCAAGGCAGGCAACGCACCGGCAGGCCGCCCTCGGCCAATGCCAGCCAGCCGCCCGGGCGCAGCAGCCCGGCCAGGCGGGTGGTGCCCGCCTGCTGATCGGGCAGGTGATGCACCGAGCGCGAGGCCCACACCAGATCCGCGGCGGGCAACTCCGCACCGAAGTCCGGTGCGGCGGCATCGGCCAGCACGGTCTCCACCCGGACCCGATCGTCACCGGCGGTCGCGACCTTCACGGCCTGCTGGGCCACCTCGAGCAATTCCGGCACCGCGTCCACGAGGACGAGGCGACCGCCGCCACGCGCGAGCAGTTCGTGCGCGAAGGCCACACTCTGGCCACCCGCCCCCGCTCCGATATCGAGCACGACAGGCTCGGTCCGGGCCGGAATCAATCCGATCAATCGGCGCGCGATCTCGGCACTGGCCTCGGCCGACATGGCGTCGTCCCGCTGCAGATCCGGGATCATGGTCGCCCAATCGATCTTGTCGTGGGTGTGGCCGTGTCCATGGGAGTGCCCGTGTCCGTGACCGTGGGAGTGCTGATGGCCGTGCGTGTCTGCCTGTCCGTGTGAATGAGAGCCCATGCTCCCGACGCTAACCGCACACGCGCCGGGAGCCCCACTCCTTTTGCCGATCCGGCAAGCCGCTAGGCCGCCGCGACCGGTGCGCTCGTGTCGGCGAACTGGGTGCGGTACAGCTCGGTGTAGCGGCCCTCGGCGGCGAGCAGTTCGGTGTGCGTGCCGCGCTCCACGATCCGGCCGTGCTCGAGCACCAGGATCTGATCGGCATTGCGGATGGTGGACAGCCGGTGCGCGATGACCAGCGCGGTGCGGCCCTCGAGCGCCTCGGCCAGCGCCTCCTGCACTGCCGCCTCCGAGGTGGAGTCCAGTGAGGCGGTGGCCTCGTCCAGGATCACCACGCGCGGCTGCTTGAGCAGCAGGCGGGCAATGGTGAGCCGCTGGCGCTCGCCGCCGGAGAGGCGGTAGCCGCGCTCGCCGACCACGGTGTCCAGGCCGTCGGGCAGGGATTCGATGAGATCGCGCAAGCGGGCGCGCCCCAGCGCGTCCCAGAGCTCCGCCTCGGTGGCCTCGGGCCGGGCCAGCAGCAGATTCGCGCGAATGCTGTCGTGGAACAGGTGCCCGTCCTGGGTGACCAGGCCGACCGTGTCCTGAATCGACTGGCCCCGCAGTTCGCGCACATCCCGGCCGCCCAGCAGCACCGCACCGGAGTCCACGTCGTAGAGCCGCGAAACCAGTTGCGCGATGGTGGATTTACCGGCCCCGGAGGACCCGACCAGCGCCACCATCTGCCCGGGCTCGGCGCGCAGCGAAATGCCGTGCAGCACTTCCTCACCGCCGCGGGTGTCCAGCGTGGCGACATCCTCGAGCGAGGCCAGCGAGACCTTGTCCGCCGCCGGGTAGCCGAAGCTGACGTCGTCGAACTCCACCGCCACCGGCCCGTCGGGCACCGGCACGGCCAGCGGCGAATCCTGGATGAGCGGCTTCAGATCCAGGATCTCGAAGACCCGCTCGAAGCTCACCAGCGCCGACATCACGTCCACCCGGGCGCTGGCCAGCGCGGTGAGCGGGGTGTACAGCCGGGTCAGCAGCAGCGAAAGCGCCACCACCGCACCGGGTTCCAGGGAACCCTGCAGGGCGAGGTAACCGCCGAGCCCGTAGACCAGGGCCAGCGCCAGCGCCGACACCAGGGTGAGCGCGGTGACGAAGACCGTCTGCAGCATGGCGGTGCGGACGCCGATGTCGCGCACCCGCCCGGCCCGCAGCCCGAACTCCGAGGACTCCTGCCGCGGCCGCCCGAACAGCTTCACCAGCGTCGCGCCCGGCGCGGAGAACCGCTCGGTCATCTGGGTGCTCATGGCCGCGTTGAGCCCGGCCGCCTCACGCGAGATCCCGGCCAGCCGATCGCCCATGCGCCGCGCGGGCAGCACGAACACCGGCAGCAGGACCAGCGCGAGCAGGGTGATCTGCCAAGACAGGCTGAGCATCACCGCGAGGGTGAGAGCCAGCGTCACCACATTGGTGACCACGCCGGACAGGGTGGTGCTGAACGCCCGTTGCGCCCCGATGACGTCATTGTTCAACCGGCTCACCAATGCGCCGGTCCGGGTGCGCGTGAAGAAGGCGATGGGCATCTTCTGGACGTGGTCGAACACCGCGGTGCGCAGATCGAAGATGAGCCCCTCCCCGATCCGCGCCGACAGCAGGCGGATGACCAGCCCGAGCCCGGCGTCCAGCACCGCCACCGCCGCGATGATCACCGCCAGCGTGATCACCGTGCGCGGTGCGCCGTGCCCGACGATGGCGTCGACCACCCGCCCGGCCAGCACCGGCGTGGCCACGGCCAGCAGCGCCGAGACGATGGAGAACACCAGGAACGCCACCAACCGCCGATGGTGCGGGCGCGCGAAGGCCAGAATCCGGCGCGCCGTCGCCAACCGCAGCGGCCGCTGCTCGGTGGGCGCGTTCATCTGCCGGTACAGCTGGCTCCACGCCACGGATTCGATACTCATCCCCGCTCCTCACGTCCGGGTTCCATCGAACCCCACGGCACCGACATTAAGACCTCAACAATGGTTGAGATCAAGGGCTTCCGCCCAGGTCGCTCGTTCGCGCTGGGCGAAATACCCGGACGCGGCAGGGCCGCGCATAGGGTTGGTGTCGTGAGCGAGGCGTGGGAGCGAGCGTTGCGCGGTGCGATCACCGGTGAGGTCGACACCGATCCCCGGCGGCGTGCCGAGTACTCCTCGGATGCCTCGAACTATCGGGTGTCGCCGCGCGGTGTGGTCTTCCCGCGTGATGCGGCCGATGTCCAGGCCGCCCTGGACGTGGCGCGCGCCGAGGGCCTGACCGTGACCGCGCGCGGGGCCGGAACCTCGGTGGCGGGCAATGCCATCGGACCCGGGCTGGTGCTGGACTTCAGCCGCCACATGAACACCGTCCTCGAACTCGACCCCGAGCGTCGGATCGCCCGGGTGCAGCCCGGTGTGGTCCTGGCCGCGCTGCAGCGGCAGGCGGGGGCGCACGGGTTGCGCTTCGGACCCGATCCCTCCACGCAGAACCGCTGCACGCTGGGCGGGATGATCGGCAACAATGCCTGCGGTCCGCGTGCGGTGGCCTGGGGCCGCACCTCGGATACGGTGCGGGAGTTGCGGATTCTCGACGGACTGGGCCTGGAGCGGACCCTGCGCGACGACCTGTCCGTCATCGCGGGCCTGCCCGAGTTCACCCGGTCGAACCTGGCGCTCATCCGCACCGAACTGGGTCGCTTCGAACGGCAGGCGTCCGGGTACGCGCTGGAACACCTGCTGCCGGAACGCGGTTCGTCGATCGCCAAGGCCTTCGTCGGCACCGAGGGCACCTGTGGACTGTTGCTGGAGGCCACCGTCGATCTGGTCCCGATACCCGCCGCGACGGTGCTCGTGGTGCTCGGCTATCCGGACATGCCCACGGCCGCCGACGATATCGCCGCCGTCATGGCCGCGCGGCCGATCGCGGTGGAGGGCATGGACGCCCGCCTGGTCGATGTGGTGCGCACGCATCGCGGCGGCGCGGTTCCCGAGCTACCGCGCGGTGGCGGCTGGCTGCTGATCGAAATCGAGGGCGACACCACCGAACACGCCCGCGACCGGGCGGAGCTGCTCCGTACGAACGCGCACGCCCTGGACTCCCGGGTGGTCATCGACAGGGCGGAAGCCCAGGCACTGTGGGCCATCCGTGCCGACGGTGCGGGCCTGGCGGGCCGCACGCCCGACGGCCACCCCGCCTGGCCCGGCTGGGAGGACGCCGCGGTGCCGCCCGAGCGTCTCGGCGACTACCTGCGCGAATTCGACGCGCTCATGCGTGAGCACGGTCTCGACGGCCTGCTCTACGGCCACTTCGGCGACGGCTGCATCCACGTCCGCCTGGATCTGCCGATAGCCGATGCGCCGCAACGCTTCCGGAGCTTCCTGGAGGACGCGGCCCGCCAGGTGGTGAAGTTCGGCGGCTCGCTGTCGGGCGAGCACGGCGACGGCCGGGCGCGCTCGGATCTGCTGCGGTTCATGTACTCCGGTGAGGCCCTGGACGCCTTCGCCGGATTCAAGGCCCTGTTCGATCCCGATGCCGTCCTGAATCCCGGTGTGCTGGTGGCCCCGCGCCCGATCGACGCCGACCTGCGGCTGGCCGGTCTGCGCCCGCTGCCCACGGTCGGCGGCTTCGCCTTCCCGGACGACGGCGATCTGGCCACGGCCGTGCACCGCTGTGTCGGGGTCGGCAAATGCCGGGCCGATACCCGCGCCGCCGGCGGCTTCATGTGCCCGTCGTATCTGGCCACCGCCGATGAGAAGGACAGCACCCGCGGTCGCGCCCGCGTGCTGCAGGAAGTCGTTCGGGGAGCGCTGGATTGGCGTTCCGAGGCCGTCGCGGAATCGCTGGATCTCTGCCTGTCCTGCAAGGCCTGTCACTCCGACTGCCCGGCGGGCGTCGATATGGCGACCTACAAGTCCGAGACGCTGTACCGCCGCTACCGGCGTCGGCCGCGCCCGATCGATCACTACTCGCTGGGCGGGCTGCCGCGCTGGCTCGGCGCGGCGACGCGCTCACCGCGGCTGGTGAACAAGTTGAGCGCCGTGCGGCCGCTGCGCCGCCTCGGACTGCGCCTGGCCGGTATGGACGCGCGACGCGCGGTGCCCACATTGGCGGACAAGAGCTTTCGTCGATCCTGGACCCCGTCGAGCGCGAACCCGGACGCCGAATCGACTGTGCTGCTGTGGATCGACACCTTCACCGACGCCTTCGATCCCGAAATCGCCAGCGCCGCCATCGAATTGATCGAATCCCTCGGTCATCGCGTACGCATTCCCGACACCCGCGTCTGCTGCGGCCTCACCTGGATCAGCACCGGTCAACTCGACGGCGCGCGAAAACACCTGCGCGCCACCGTCGATGCCCTCGCCGACCATGCCGTATCCAGCGGTCTGGTCGTCGGCCTGGAGCCCTCCTGCACCGCCGCACTCCGTGACGACCTCCCCCGATTGCTGCCCGGCGATCCGCGCGCCGCCGCCGTGGCGGGAGCGGTCCGCACCCTCTCCGAATTCCTGGAGTCCCACCCCGGCTGGCAGCCCCCCGATCGCACCGGCCACACCGTCCTGGTCCAGCCGCATTGTCATCAGCACGCCGTGCTCGGCTTCGCCGCCGACCGCCGGATTCTGCGCGGCACCGGCGCGGCGGTGATCGAGATCACCGGCTGCTGCGGGCTTGCGGGCAACTTCGGCATGCAGCGCGGGCACTACGACGTCTCGGTCGCCGTCGCGGAGAACGGCCTGCTCCCGGCCCTGCGCGCGGCGCCGGACGATTCGATCCTGATCGCCGACGGCTTCTCCTGCCGCACCCAGGCCGCGCAGCTGGCGGGTCGCTCATCCCTGCATCTCGCCCAGTTCCTGACCAATAGAATGGCGCGGTGACTTCAGCGCCGCCCGCCCGGACCGCCCCGGTCGCGAGCGAGCGCAGCCGCACCCTCCGCTCCGAGCGGCCGATCGATCTGGCCGCCACCGTCTCTCCGCTGCGCCGCGGCTTCGGTGATCCCTGCCACCGCGAAACCCCCGACGGCTCACATTGGCACGCCTCGCGCCTGCCGTCCGGCGCGGTCACCTACCGGCTCCGGCAGGCCGACCGGCACACGGTCGACGCGCGGGCGTGGGGTCCGGGCGCGGAGGAATTCCTGGAGCGGCTCCCAGCCATGCTGTGTCTGGACGAGGACGTCAGCGATTTCGCGCCCGAGCACCCCAAGGTCGCCGAGGCGCACCGGCTCAATCCGGGCCTGCGCATGCTGCGCACCGGCCTGGTCTGGGAGGCACTGGTCCCGGCGGTGCTGGAACAGAAGGTGCACACCAAGACCGCCCATGACTCGTGGCGGAAACTGGTGTGGCGCTATGGAACTCCCGCGCCCGGCCCGGCGCCGCAGGGGCTGCGGATCATGCCGGACGCCGAGACCTGGCGGCACATCCCCTCGTGGGTCTACCACCGCGCCAATGTCGGGCCGCAGCGGTCGAAAACCATTGTGCTGGCCTCCCGTATCGCGCCGAAATTGGAGGAGGCGGCGACCCTGAGTCACGCCGACGCCGCGAAACGGCTGCGCACCGTGCCCGGGATCGGCGTCTGGACCGCCGCGGAGATCGCCCAGCGCGCCTTCGGGGATTCGGATGCGCTGTCGGTGGGCGACTTCCACCTGGCATCCATCGTCGGCTGGACCCTGTTGGGCAAGCCCATCGACGACGACGCCATGGTCGAATACCTGGAACCCCTACGCCCGCACCGCTATCGCGCCGTGCGCCTGCTGGGTCTCGCGGGTTTCGCGCGCAAGCCCAAGTTCGGTCCGCGCACGCCCTACACCGATCACAGCCGCATCTGAGCGTCGATCACCGTTGCGCTACAGCGGCATTCGCCTCGCGCTGCGCGCGGGCCAGCGCGTCGGGTACCGGAATCCGGCCCAGGTACATCTCGTCGAGAATCGGCGTGATGGCCCGCAAGGCCGCCGGGAATCCGGCACCCCCGCCGGCCGCGATCGTCTTGCCCTGCAGCACATCGAAGAACGGCGAGACATCCACCCCGTGCCGCGCCCAGTAATCGCGGTAGACCTGCTGGTCGGACACCACGGCGGGAATGGTGGCCCCCTCGGCGCCGAGATACCGGTTCCCGTCGGCGCTGCCCAGCCACGCCAGCACCCGCCGCACCGCCTCCGGATGCGCGGAGGCCGTATTACCCGCGACACCGATCGCGTTGTCCGCGCTCACCCGACCGTCAGGCCCTTCGGGAATCATGGCCAGCCCCCAGCGGAATCCGGCATTCTTCGCAATGGTGGCGAGATTGAAGGTCCCGGACTGGAACAGCGCCATGCGGCCCTGGAGAAAGGCGTTCTTGGCGAAATCGCCGCTGGTATTGGTGTCCGCGGCGGACGGGGACAATCCGTCCGCGACCAGCGCGGCGGTGTATCCGAAGGCGTCGCGCCCCTGCGGTGAGTCGAAATCGAAGCGACCGTCCCGCTGCAACTGTCCGCCCGCCGACCCCAGATAGGGCAGCGAGATGGATTGAAAGTCGTTGGCGGCGTTGTACGGCCACCCCGACACCGGAGCCAGCCGCCGCAGCAACGGCCGGAACGTATCCCGCCCGGCATCCGGACTCCACCGTGCCGCGGCCAGTTCGACGGCATCGACCCCGGCCTTCTCCAGCAGCTCCCGGTTGTAGTAGACGGCGGTGCCCGCGTCGACGAACTGCGGTACCGCCCAGAGCTTCCCATCGCGCGTGTACTGAGCCACGGCCCGGGGATCCCAGATCCGCGCGGCCTCCGGCCCCAGGGCCTTCGCGATATCCACCAGGTGCCCACTGTCGGCGTAATCCTCGTAGAGATTCGTCCAGAACAGATCGTCGGCGATCCCGCCCGCGACATCCAGCCGCAGCTTCTGCGCGTAGGAAGCCCACGGCACCACCGTGATTCGCACCTCGACATCCGGATTGACCCGCTGGAACTCGTCCAGCGAGGCCCGGTACGCCGACACGAAGCTCTGATCCCAGATCCGCAGCCGCACCACCGTGCGACCGCCGCCCTCGGTATCGCGTCCGAGCCATACCGCCGCGGCCACCAGCAGTAGAGCGACCGCGAGAATCCCGAGCACGGCCCGGGTTGAATCCTTCATTCGCGGCCCGCTCATTTGAGCCCCGTCACCGCGACGGACCGCAGCACCTGCCGCTGGAACACCACGAACAGCACCACCAGCGGCGCGATGGCCAGCGTCGTGGCCGCCATGATCAGCGTCCATTGCGCGTCGTACTGCGTCTGCATGTTCGCCGTCGCCACGGTCAGCACCTGCCACCTGCGCCCGGACGCCGCCACCAGCGGCCACATGAAGTTGTTCCATTGCGCGACAACGGTGATGATCGTGAGCGTGGCCAGGATCGGCCGGCTCATCGGCACCACGACGCTCACCAGAATGTCCAGCGCCGTGGCCCCGTCCACCCGCGCCGCGTCGATGATCTCGCCGGGAATCGCCCGGAAGTACTGGCGCAGCAGGAAGATCGCGTAGGGCGAGCCGAACAGGAACGGCAGCACCAGCGCCCAGAAGGTATTGAGCCACCCCAGCTTCGCGAACATCAGATACAGCGGCACCAGCGTGACCGCGGTCGGCACCATCATGGTCCCCAGATAGATCCAGAACAGCACATCGCGTCCGGGAAACTCCATGCGCGCGAACGCGTACGCGGCCATGATCGACACGACCAGCTGTCCGCAGGTGATACACACCGTCATCAGCGCCGTCACCGCCACCGCCCGCCCGACCCCCTGGTCGAGCACGGTCCGGAAATTGTCCAGCGTCGCGGGATGCGGTGCAGCCAAGGCGGATTCGTTCGCGAGCTGTCGCGGCGTCTTGACCGCGGTCATGGCGCTCAACACCAGCGGCGCGACCGTCACCAGCGCCCCGAGGATCAACAGCGCGTAGGCCGCCCCCGCCCGCACCGCCCGCTCAGTACTCATAGCTGGTCCGATCCCGGAGGTACCGGTGCTGCCCCACGGTGATCACGAACATGACCGCGAACACCACCACCGCCATGACCGCCGCCCGCCCCGGATGCGCCGCCTCGAACGCCTCCGAATACAGCCGCATGGCAACCACATCCGTGTGATGGTCCGGCCCGCCCTTGGTCAGCGCATATACCGCGTCGAAGGTCTGGAACACGGTCAGCACCCCGGTGACCAGCACGAAGAACATGGTCGGCCGCAGCAGCGGCAGGATCAGCCACCGCACCCGCCGCCACCCGGTGGCCCCGTCGAGAGCGCCCGCATCGAGGATCTCCCCCGGAATGGCCCGGATCCCCGCGACGAAGAACAAAGCCACATAACCGACATTCATCCAGACGATCACCGACGCCACCGCCGGCAGCGCCAGCGTCGGCGAACTCAGCCACTCCACCCGCCGCCCCAGCAGCGCGTTCAACGCCCCATCGCTCGGCGCGAAAATCCACTGCCACACCACGCCCACCGCCACTGGCGCACACATCCACGGCAGCGCGTACACCACCCGCAACACGGTCCCACCCCGCCCGCGCCGCGCCAGCATGGCCGCCACCGCGAACCCGAGCGCCGTCTGCACCGGCACCACGATGGCCGTCAGCCCCAGCGTCACCAGAATCGAATGCCCGAACTCCCGATCGGTCAGCACCGACCGCCAGTTCTCCCACCCGGTGAACTCGATGGGCCCCAACAGATTCCAGCTGTGCACGCTCAGCCACAGCACCACCGCGACCGGCAGCAGCAGAAAGCACCCCACCCCGATGAGGCTCGGCAACAGCAGGGCGTAGCCGACCGCGGCATGTCGGCGTCGTGCGGTCATCCGGTGGCGAACCGTCCGGTCCATGCTGAGACCATTCACGATCGGCGACGCTACCGGCGGCATAAGCGACACTCGCTTTCCCACGCCCGATCTGCCCGATATTGCCCTGTGCCCGACGCGATTTCGGGCCTGCCTTCCACCCGGTGCGCGCGCCTGGCGCATGATAGTTTCAGCCGCGCGCGTTCAGAGCTACAACGGCGAGGCTGGCCACGACAGGGCAGGGGACGGCGTCGATGAGAATCAAGCCACGGGAACAGATCCTCGGAGTCTGGCGGTCCATGTTGACCGCGTGCTACCGCGATGAACAGTGGGTCTGGGACGGTCGCAACGGTTCCAACTCCATCAGCGACGCGGAGCAGCTGCTGTGCCTGCTCTATCCGGCCACCGAGATCGACGGGTTCGGGCTGGAGCGCCCGGACGAGATCGCCGACGATATCCGCGAGGTGCTCGCGCCCCTGGGCGACAACGGGCTGTCCATCGGCGAGCGGGTGGTCTGGCTGCTCGAGCAGTACGTCGAGCGCTACACCGAGCGCGATCCGGAAACGAATACCGAACTGCCGGTCTTCGCCGCGGGCAGCTACCTGGCCGCCTCCGACGGCACCGAGCCGACCGCCGACCAGCGCAAGCTCGACGTGGTCGACTCCTATTCGATGTCACTCACCCTGTGCCTGGCGGCGCTGAAGTTCCTGCGCGGCTTCAGCGGTCCGGTCGCCGAGCAGGCGGTGGCGCGGCGCACCCGGCTCGCGGTGGAGCTGGGCCCGCGCATCGAGGCTCTCGACGCCCGCATCAATGTTCGGCTCACGGCCGCCATGGTCGGCCTGATCCGCAGTTTCGTGGTCAATACCGTCAAGCCCAAGTCCGAGGCCGGGCGCGCGATGCTGTCCATGCTCAATCAGACCGGCAGCGCCCCGGAGACGGTGGTCGCCGCGGTCCGCAACCGCCTGGACCGGGTGCGCATCCGACTACGCAACGATGCCACCCTGAGCCAGGTCGAGGGCGTGGACCTCGATACCGAGGGCCTGCTCTTCGAATGCGGTTGGAGCTGGGGCATTGTGCGCAAGGCCGCGACCATCGACTTCGTGAACATGCCGATCGCGGACCAGCCCGGCCATGCGGTCGCCCGTCCCTACCTGCATTTCACCGTGGTGGCGTTGGACGGCATCAACGACCTCACCTCGGTGCGCACCCGCGAGCTGGACCTGCTCAACAGCCAGCAGCGCCGCCTGGCCGAGGCGCTGCAGCTGCGCTGGGATCTGGCCCAGCGCTACTGGGCGGCGGTGGCGCGCTTCGGTTCCGGGCGCTGGCCGCTCGAGGACATTCCGTGGCGCACCTCCGACGGCGAGGAGTCGGACTACTTCAGTCTCATCGTGTCCGCGGTGCTCATGCAGGATCTGCTCAACCGCGAGGCCAATGACGACGATCTGGACCGCGCCGCAACGATTTTCGACGAACTGGCCCGGCGCGGCCGCATCATCCGCCGCTTCACCGAGGACGATCCGGCCCGCACCATGCACACCCCGGGCGTGAGCCTGCGCCTGCACGGTAGCGAGGACCTGGACGGTCCGCTGCTGCGGTGGACGGTATCCGATTACGCCACAGTGCTTTTGAAGCGCACGCTGCAGGCGGCGCGGCTCTCGGGCACGGTCGAGACCCGCGATCAGCTGATGGCGCTGGCCCAGGCCACCATGGATCATCTGGACCTGCGCGCCTTCCGGGGCGGCCCGGCCACCGGCCTCTGGGACGACCCGAGCCGGATCTTCGGCGGCCCCGAGGTCGAGCTGCCCTCCTGGTATCTCACCGAGCGGGTGGTGGAGTGCATGGTGACCGCCGCGCGCATGTACCGGGAACCGCCGCTGCGCTCGCCGACCTCGGTGACCCGGGCCATGGAGCTGCTGACCGAGGCCGAGCACCTGCTCAATCGAGAGATGCTGGAGCTCAGCGAAACCGACGTGTCGGCCGGCCGCACCGCCCTGATCCTGGCCGAGCAGCGGCTCGAACGCGCCCGCGAACTGGTGGACGAGCGTCCCGGCACCGCGGTGAGCCTGGCCTCGCAGGCCCTGCTGGAACTGGATGAGCTGGCCTATGCCCGCTCCGACGCGACCAGGAGCGAATGACCGTGCTGGTGTTCTCGGCCTCCGACAAGGGCGGCACCGGCCGCTCGGTGACCAGCTGCAATATGGCCTACTGGCTGAGCATGAAGGGTCTCAAGGTCGCGTACCTGGACTTCGACTTCGGATCACCCACCGCCGGAGGCACTTTCGAGATCAGCCGGATCGACAACGGCATCACCGACGGCAGTGGGCTGCACGCCTATCTGCTCGACGAGAACGGCACGCCCGCCCGGCTCAGCGTGCGCTCCGAGACCGACCGGCCGGAACTGAGCCGGTCCCGGCACCCCTCGGGCCGCCTGGTGCTGTTTCCCGGCGACCTCGGCGGATCCGAGTTCACCACCCTCGACGAACGCATGATCAACCGCTGCGCGGCGCTGTTCCTCACCTGCGAACAGGAATACGACGTCACCTTCGTAGATCTGAGCGCGGGCCGGTCCATCGCGCTGGCCCTGGCGCTGAGCGCCACCAAACAGCCGCAGCTGGCCCGGGCGGTGTGCCGCTGGCTCATCTTCCACCGCTGGACCCGCCAGCACATCGCGGCCGCGCACGGTCTGGTGCACGATCAGCACGGCGTGCTCGAGACCGGTGAGGCCTGGGGACACGACCGCGTCGAACTGCTCGGTTCGCTGCGCTACATCCGCACCGCCGTGCCCGAACTCGGCGCGAGCGGCGGGCTGCGCCCGGCCCAGGCGGCCTGGTTGCAGGAACAGCACAACACCCTGACCCGCGCGGCCAATCGCCACGGCATGGGCGAGAGCGGGATACTGGGCAGAATCCCGGTGGAACCGATGCTGCAGTGCCGGGAACAGGTGATCCTGGACGTGGACGTGGCCGCACACGTGGCCAATGCCGCGACCGTGGAGGCGTTCCGCTCGCTCACCGAGAAACTCATGAACGACGCCGTCTGGGAACAGGTGGAGGTGCGCCGATGAGCTCCGCGACCGACTACAGCGAGGCAGGTGAACGCAATCGCGTGGCCGGACAGCCGCTCTCGCATCTATCCATCGAGGTCGGGCACTTCTACATGGACGAGCTCGTCAACGGGGTCGACCGCATCCACGCGCAGCTGCGTAAGGTGGCGCCCATCGTCGAGGCCCAGATGGACGCCGCCGAAAAGGAATTCGGCCCCGGCGCGCGGGTGAGCACCTGCTTCCTGGTGGACGACTACTTCTGGACCCGCACCGCGTCCTCGCGGTCCCGGGACGCGCGCCGCAAGTCCGATCCGCGCGAGGTGCTCGAGAAACTGCTCGCCGCGGCGGCGGAATGCGGGGTGCGCATCGACTATCTCGCCCGCGAGGCGGGCTGCGCGGAGGTGCCCGGCTTCCTCGACGGTGAACCCGTCGGCGAGCCGGTCCGCCTGGCCGAGATGATGGCCGCCCGCATCGTCGCCGAACCCGCGCGCGACAGCACCGGCCGCCGCCCGCCGACGGTGGAGTCCGGCTGGCTGTGCAATGGCCGCCGCTCCTCGGAATTCGATGCGGGGCAGGCCATGCGGATCGCCCGCTACCGGCCGCCGGAGGAGTTCGGCGCGCGCAATCACTCGATCTTCCTGGATGTGCAGCTGTGGAGCCGCCAGCTCGAGGAGGTGGCCGGGCAGGAGGTGGAGAGCATCCTGTGGTCCTGCCCGTTCCTGGCCGCCATCTGGCAGTTGTTGCGGCTGGGCATGATTCGCGACGAGGGCGCCATGGTGGCCGCGCCGGTGCCGTGGGACGACCCGTGGCCCGGCGACTGGTCGCGGTTGCCCGCGGTGGTGCAGCTGAACCCGCGGGCCAAACCCTTCGCGGCCTATCGGGCGCTGTCCGTGCTGCCCTACAGCTACCTGGGCATCGAGCACGCGGTCCGGGTCATCCTCGACCATCTGCAGCTCGACGACGATGTGCAGGCCAAACTGGCCGAACGCGGTGCGGGCGAGCGAATTCCGGTGGAGGTCCCGCGCCAGGCCACCCGGCGTTTGAACCACATCTTCCTCGGGGACGTCTGAGGCATGAACGATCCGCTGGTGCTGCTGGGGGAAGTGCGCACCGCACTGCTGCCGAACTCCGGGGGGCTGGCCGCGCGCGAGGCGTCGGCGCTGTTGTCGCTGCTGCCCGGGCAGCGCGTACTGATGCGGGAACGCCCACTGGCGCTGGCGGTTTCGCCGAGCTCGGCGGTCGGCGTGGACTGCCGGCTGGCGACGGTGTCGCGCTCGGACAGCCGCGCCATCGGGACGGTGGCCGCGCACGCGGTGCTGGTGGGCGGCCGGGTGATCCAGAGTTCGGCGTGCTCGACCGTGGTCCGGGCGGAGGATCGGAACCGGCGGCCCTGGTCGCACTATCTGAACCAGGTCGGCACCATCGAACTGCTGCACCGGATCGGCGACGACACCACGGCCGCGGTCGATCTCACCGAGGGCTTCCTCGAGGGCTCCAGCGCCACCACTCTGGATCTGGGCTCGATCAGCGACCGGCTGCTCACCCGGGTGCGCACCGATGCCCGGCTGGATCAGGATCCGCCGGTGCGCTCCAGCGCCACCCGGCTGCGCTGGGCCGCGCGAGTCGCGCCGCCGGTGGACGGCAGCACCCGCGCCCGCACCCTGTTCGCCTTCCGGCTCGAGGACGAGACCACCCGATCGGTGCGGATCATGGTGCCGACCGCCCGGGATCTGGCCGGGGTGCAGCGCTTCTGCGAGGATCTGGCGGTCCACGACTGGTTGCTGTCCATCCTGGGTGCCGCCCTGGCGGAGGCCGATCGGGAAGCGCCCGAACAGGATTCGTCCGCGCGCCTGTCGCCGCTGCTCGAACAGCTGGTGCACCTGTGGATGCCCGGCGCGCACACGCCGCCCCGGCTGCGGGAACTGTGGACCCGGCTGGAATCCGATCCGGGTTTCACCCGGCAGTGGACCGCGCAGGTGGGGCAGTTGCGCGACCGTCTGGCGGTGGCGACCCTGGCGGCCCTGCGCAGCTCCAAGATCAGCACCATCCAGTGGTGATCACAACCGGAACCAGCGGCGCACCAGCAGGGCGAAGAACACCGACATGGTGACCGCGCCCAGATAGCTCTCGATCACGAGAATGGCCCGCCCGCCCACGCGCAGATGCTCGGTATCGCCGATGCCCAGCGGATTCAGATAGTTCATCAGCACCTGGAAGACGGTCACCGCCACCGACTGATCCGACCGCAGCAGTACCGCCACGAGGAAGACCACCAGCTGGGCCGCCACGAACCACAGCATGCGGAAGGGCCGATATCCGTAGCCGCAGATGAGATCCGGGAACCAGCCGCCGATCCGCTTCCAGCCCACCGGCTGGGCCGCGCGCCGGGCCCGGGCCAGCGCCAGACCGCACCGGTCCTCGGCATCGGTGTCCTCGTCGATGCGGTAGAGACTGCCCGCGCGCCGATAGGCGAGCGCGGCGTGCGCGGGCAGTCCGGCCTGGGTCAGCGGCGGGCCCAGCCGCTCGTAGGCCTCGGCCAGCAGCCGATTCTGGGTGCGGCTCAGGCGCAATGGCCCGCGGAACTCCACCTCGGCCGCGATGAGCGCGGCCAGCAGCTGATTGACCGAGAGGGGCCGGGACGCCGCCGTGGCGGTGTGCTCGAGCACGGGGGCGTAGATGTGGGAGAAGACGAGACTGTCACCGGCCCTGCGGATTCCGGGCGGATCATAGGTGGCGACCACCGCCTCGGTGTGCCGGGTGAACAGATCCAGCAGCGGTTGTTCGGTGGTGCGGCGGCGCTGGCGGTGCGGCTGGTCGAGGAATTCGGTGACGCTCTCGGCGTAGGTGTCGGCATGCCGCTCGATGCGCATGCTCATATCCGCCACGAATGGTGAAGAGGGAGCGCTTTTCTCGAGCATGATCAATGATAAATCCTGTGTACCAGCACATCTCGGGGCTCATCGGCCCCGAAGTAGGCCGGCTCGTGGTCGGTCCACACGAATCCGACCTCCTTGTAGAGGTGGTAGGCGGCGCGATTGCCGGGCTTCACGGTGACGAAGACCTGTTCGGCGCGGGCCCGGCGGCACTGTGCCAGTGCGGCTTCCAGCAGGGTGCGGCCGTAGCCGCGGCCCTGGCGGTCGGCGGCGACAGCAAATCCGAGAAACCACGCGCTGCCCGCGCCGTCGAGGGCGGTGAGGACGTAGCCGCAGAGCTCCCCCGCCTCTTCGGCAACCGTCCAGTTTGCTCCGTGTAATTCGAATAATTGGCGCAGAACGAAATACGGATAGGCGAGATGCTCGAATTCGATCACCTCGAGGGCGCGGATCGCATCCAGGTCCGCCACGGACGCGGTCCGGCACGCCGGAACAGGCGAGTGTTCGAAGGCCAACAACGGTGTTCCCCTCCACCCCGGGCGCCGCGCTGCCGGAAGAAAGCGCGGTGGATTCCAGGGTAGGCGTCACGCCCGAGATTGGGTGCGGTTCGACCCGCCCGCCGTCTGTGGAACGGGCGGGCCGAACCGCGCTGCAGCACGCGAAGGGGACTGCGCCTCCGCAACCCGGAGGTTAGGCGCGGGGCGTTCGAAAGCGCTGTGCGGCAGCGTTCATCGCGGCGGGGGGCCTTCCCCGGTCCACCCCCGGTCGCGAAACCTTCCCTGTTCGGCGCAGTGCGGCGCGAGCGTCGAGCGCGAGCCACAGCAGCCGATACACCAATCGGTCGTAACCGGTCGGTTTGATTTGTCCGGTCATCTCTGGCTGCCCGGTCATGGCAGGGCGCGCTCGTCGAGCACGCACCGTCCCTCCTCCACCAGCGTCGCCCGCGCGCGCCTGCGCACCTTGCACGTCTGCACCGTGCAATCGAGGTGCAATTGCATTGCGGCGTGGGCCTCTTCGGCGGACATCACACCCGGATCACGGCGGCAGCGTGAGAGACCGGCGATGTGCATATTGAGGGACGTCAGTTGCATGTCCAGACCACTCCTTGTTCCCACTGGTTCCTGAAGTGCCCGGAGGTTCAGGAAAGGAAAGGGGCCTAGCTACATCGCTCCGGGCACACATCTAGCACACCACGAGCAGACGCCAAGCGGGCGAATTTCGACAAGGAGAACGCAAAATTGCGCGAATTCCCAGCAGCGAATCCACCTGGGGGAGGACGATTCTCCATAGTGGACGAGGCGCCCGCCCGCCGGCGGCCCCGAATCCGCGCACCCGACCCCCCGATCCATGCCCGCGACCGCGAATGGAGCGTGTTGTGTCCGAAGGCCCCGCGTCATCCACCCTGCCCCGCCGCCAGCTCGGTCGTTATCTGCGCGACTGGCGTATCCAGGCCGGACTCACCATCGCCGAGGCGGCGAAGCTGATGGAGTGGGGCGCGAGCACCTTACAACGGCTCGAGAAGGGCAATGCCGATCGCATCCGCACCATCGACATCCAGGAGCTGTGCCGGATCTACGGCATACCGGCCGAAATCGCCGAGGGGCTCAAGGGTTTGGCGCAGCAGGCGGCCGTCAAGAGCTGGTGGCACTCCTACGGCGATCTGATTCCGGAGAACTTCGACGTCTACGTGGGCCTCGAGGCATCCGCGCAGCAGTTGTCCTGCTACCAATCGGAATTGGTGCCCGGGCTGCTGCAGACCGCCGACTACGCAAGGGCCCTGAACCGGCTCGGCTATCCGGAAGAAACTGTGGCGGAGGTGGATCGGCGCGTTCAGCTGCGCCTGCAGCGGCAGGCCATGATCACCCGCCGCAGCCCGGCACGGATCGCCATGGTGTTGCACGAATCGGTATTGCGCCGCCTGGTGGGAGGTGCAAGGGTGATGGCGGCGCAGGTGCGGCACTTGGCGGAGGTGAGTACCCGGCCCAATGTCGGCCTGCGCATCCTGCCCTTCACCGCCGGTGTCCCCCTGGGACTTTCGACCGGCCCGTTCGTGATTCTGGAGTTCGGAACCGACGGCAAGGGGCAGCCGGTGGAGCCCCCGGTGGTGTACGTGGAGGGGTTCACCGGCGATCTGTATCTCGAGAGACAGGGCGACGTGCAGCGCTATCGCCGGGCGCGCGACGGTCTGGAACGCTGCGCGCTGGACGTCCAGGACAGCAGAAACCTGCTCAGACAGGTGGCGAAGGAGTATTCGGCATGAGTGTGGAGCTTTCCGGGGCCCGCTGGTTCAAGAGCAGCCGCAGCGGGGCCGGTAAGGAATGCGTCGAGGTGGCGTTCCTGACCGCGGGCCGAGTCGGCGTGCGGGACAGCAAGAATCCGCTCGGTCCGGCGCTGGTGTTCGGTGCGGCGGAGTGGCGGTCGTTCACCGCCGGCCTCGAAAACGGGGTGTTCGACAGCTGACGCTGATCGGGGGTTCACGGGCCCCGAGCTCCCGTGAACCCCCGAGTCCTCTTGCGAACTCTCGTCTTACAGGATTGCGACCACGCCGATTGCCACGGCGGCGACCAGTACGCCGATCGCCAATGCGGGCATCAATGCGCCGGTGAGTACGTATACGCCCATCGCCGATACCGCGAAGAGCATCCCTACGATCAGCCGTTCGACCCAGTCATCGGGACCCATTTTCCGGTACCGGGGACGAGCATTCTTCAGTCCACGGTCCACGAATAGTTGGATACCCATGCTTAGCCGTCGCAAACATGCTTCTGTTGCTGAACAGTCGCCGTTTCGTGATCAAGAACCAACTCTGTAACTCCCGTGGCCCCGCGCTGCTGCGCGGGGCCACGGTGCAAGAGGTAGCAAACGTTTCGTCAGCGGCGGAAAAGCTTGTTCCCGAGCCAGACGATCGGATCGTACTTCCTGTCCACGACCCGTTCCTTCAGCGGAATGAGTGCGTTATCTGTGATCTTGATGTGTTCTGGGCAAACTTCGGTGCAACATTTGGTGATGTTGCAGAATCCGAGCCCGGCTTCTTCTTGTGCCAGGTCACGGCGGTCCGCCACATCGAGGGGATGCATTTCGAGTTCGGCAATACGCATCAGGTATCGCGGGCCCGAGAAAGCGTGCTTGTTGTCCTCGTGATCGCGCACCACGTGACAGGTGTTCTGGCACAGGAAGCATTCGATGCACTTGCGGAATTCCTGCGACCGTTCCACATCGGCCTGCTGCATCCGGTAGTCGCCGGGCTTGAGATCCACCGGTGGCGTGAAGGACGGAACCTCGCGCGCCTTCTGGTAGTTGAACGACACATCGGTCACCAGGTCGCGAATGACGGGGAAGGTGCGCATCGGCGTCACCGTCACCACCTCGTCCTGGGTGAAGGTCGACATGCGCGTCATGCACAGCAGTCGCGGCCGCCCGTTCACCTCGGCCGAGCACGAACCGCACTTGCCCGCCTTGCAGTTCCAGCGCACCGCCAGATCCGGGGCCTGGGTGGCCTGCAGCCGGTGGATGATGTCGAGCACCACCTCGCCCTCGTTCACCAGCACGGTGAAGTCCTGCAGGCCGCCGCCCTCGGTGTCGCCGCGCCACACCTTGAACTTCGCTTCGTAACCCACGGCTATTCCGCCTTTCCTGCCTCGTTCGGCGACTCCGTGTCCCGCAGCGCTGCGAGATCGGCGGGGCTGTAATACTTTTCGAGCTCGGCACGGTCGAACAGCCGGAGCAGATCCTCGCGCATGGGCACCTGATCCTGGGGCGTCACGGTGACCGAGGGCACCGAGAAGCCGACATCGTCGGGATCGACGGTGCAGACCAGCAGCTTGTTGCGCCAGGCCGGATCCATGCCCGGATGGTCGTCGCGGGTGTGGCCGCCGCGGCTCTCGGTGCGCAAAAGCGCGCCCTGCGCGACACATTCGCTGATCAGCAGCATATTGCGCAGGTCGAGCGCCAGGTGCCAGCCCGGATTGAACTGCCGGTGCCCCTCGACCATCACGTGGTCGTAGCGGTCGCGCAGCTCGGACAGCTTGTCGATGGCCTGCTTCAGCTCGTGTTCCTTGCGGATGATGCCGACCAGATCGTTCATGATCTGCTGCAGGTCCATGTGCAGGGTGTACGGGTTCTCCCCCGGCCCGCCCTCACTGGGCGGATCGAACGGTGTCACAGCGGCTTTCGCGGCCGCGGCCAGATCCGTATCGGAGATCTTGGGCCGCCCGGCCAGCTGCTCCACATACGACGCCGCACCCAGTCCGGCCCGTCGCCCGAATACCAGCAGATCCGACAGCGAGTTGCCGCCGAGCCGGTTCGATCCGTGCAGACCGCCCGCGCATTCACCGGCCGCGAACAGCCCGGGCACCGTGGCCGCCTGGGTATCCGGATCGACCTCGATGCCGCCCATCACGTAGTGACAGGTCGGTCCGACCTCCATGGGCTCCTTCGTGATGTCCACGTCCGCCAGCTCTTTGAACTGGTGGTGCATGGACGGCAGCCGCTTGACGATCTGGTCGGCGGGCAGGCGTGAGGCGATGTCCAGGTACACACCGCCGTGCGGGGTGCCGCGCCCGGCCTTCACCTCTTCGTTGATGGCGCGCGCCACCTCGTCACGTGGCAGCAGATCCGGTGTGCGCCGGGCGGAGTCGTTGTCCTTCAGCCACTGGTCCGCCTCCTCGATGCTCTCGGCGTACTGGCCCTTGAACACCGGCGGGATGTAGTCGAACATGAAGCGCTTGCCGTCGGAGTTCTTGAGCACGCCGCCGTCACCGCGCACGCCCTCGGTGACCAGGATGCCCTTCACCGACGGCGGCCAGACCATGCCGGTCGGATGGAACTGCAGGAACTCCATATTGATCAGCGAGGCCCCGGCGCGCAGCGCGAGCGCGTGCCCGTCGCCGGTGTACTCCCAGGAGTTCGAGGTCACCTTGTAGGACTTGCCGACACCGCCGGTGGCGATGACCACCGCCGGGGTCTCGAACAGGATGAAGCGTCCCGATTCCCGCCAGTACCCGAAGGCCCCGGCGATCTTGTCGCCGTCCTTGAGCAGTTCGGTGATGGTGCACTCGGCGAAGATCTTGATCCGCGCCTCGTAGTCGCCGGTCTGCGCGAAGTCCTCCTGCTGCAGCGCGACGATCTTCTGCTGCATGGTGCGGATGATCTCGAGCCCGGTGCGGTCGCCGACGTGCGCCAGCCGCGGATAGGTGTGGCCGCCGAAGTTGCGCTGGCTGATCCGCCCGTCCGGGGTCCGATCGAACAGCGCGCCATAGGTTTCCAGCTCCCAGACCCGGTCCGGCGCCTCCTGGGCGTGCAACTCGGCCATGCGCCAGTTATTGAGGAACTTGCCCCCGCGCATGGTGTCCTTGAAATGGGTCTGCCAGCTGTCCTTCTCGTTGGCATTGCCCATGGCGGCCGCGCAGCCGCCCTCGGCCATGACGGTGTGCGCCTTGCCGAACAGGGACTTGCACACCACCGCCACCGACAGCCCGTGTTCGCGGGCCTCGATCACCGCACGCAGACCCGCGCCACCGGCGCCGATCACGACCACGTCGTACTTGTGCCGCTCGACTTCAGGCATTGAACCGAATACTCCTGGGAGACTTGAGGATTAGGACTAGCCGACGATCCGGAGATCGGTGACCTTGCCGGCCGCGACCAGGGCGACATAGAGATCGGTGAGCATCAGCGTGCCGAGCGTCGTCCAGGCCAGCTGCATGTGCCGGGTGTTCAGCTTCGACACCACGGTCCAGAAGCGGTACCGCACCGGATGCTGCGAGAAGTGCTTGAGGCGACCACCCGCGATGTGGCGGCAGGAATGGCACGACAATGTGTACGCCCACAGCAGCAGCGCGTTCACGGTGATGATGAGGGTGCCCAGGCCGATCCCGAATCCGCTCCCGGAGTGGAAGGAGATCACCGCGTCGTAGGTGTTGATCACCGAGATGATCACCGCCGCGTAGAAGAAGTAGCGGTGCGCGTTCTGGATGATCAGCGGAAGTCGCGTCTCGCCGGTGTATTTCGCGTGCGGTTCGGCCACCGCGCAGGCCGGCGGGGACATCCACACCGACCGGTAGTAGGCCTTGCGGTAGTAGTAGCAGGTGAGCCGGAACAGCAGCAGGAACGGCAGCACCAGGAAACCCAGCGGAATCCAGTGCGGCAGATCGGGAATCGGCGTTCCGAAATGGCTCGAGCCCTCGACGCAGCCCGCGCTCAGGCACGGTGAGTAGAACGGCGTCAGATAGTGGTATTGCCCGACCCAATAGTAGTCGTGCTGAAAGGATCTGACGGTCGCGTAGATGATGAAGGTCGCGAACCCCGCCACCGTCACCAGCGGCGGCAGCCACCAGCGATCGCTGCGGAGCGTGCGTGCCGCGATGGCGGCGCGACCTCGACCGAAAACCCCGGTAGTACCTGATTCAGGAGCCTTGACTGGTGCGGCGCTCACTGGTGGATGCCTCGCTCATCTATCCCGTGGAACGTCATCGTTACCTCCGGCATCGAATGTGATGGTGAGCACCCTACGACAGCCGCGCTATCACTCGAGCTCGCAACAGCCATTTCGTGACCCAGTGATTTGCGCCACATTTCCTGGTTCGACCAGCGATTCGTTTGCTTGGTGAACAAAGGGCAATCTTGCGAACTAGACGGTGTGTCAGAGAGATTCGTATTTCGGGCATCGGGGTGGTCGGCGCGGTCTATTTTTCCGGTTACACACCGTCACACGGCAGCAACAACTCTGTGGTGGCCTGTCCCCTGGGCTGGACAAACCCCTCGGGGCAGCCGGTGATGAGGGTTCGAAGGGAGCCGGTGATGAGACGAGCGGCGATCGTCATGCCGATGCGCACGCCACTGGGTCTGCCGGGCGGCGCGCTCGCGAAGGTGCCGCCGGAACGGCTGATAGCCACGGTGTTATCGGCCGTGCTGGGGCGCTGTGGCCTGGCTCCGGGGCGAGTCGAACAGCTCGTCACCGCGGTCCCCGACACCGAAGCGCTGCGCCTCGCCCTGCCGCAGTGCGGATTGTCTTCGGAATTGGGCGAATTCGCGCTCGGCGACGGTCCCGGCGGCGGCCTGCGCGCGCTGATCACCGCCGCCATGATGGTGCGCACCGGCGCGGCCGACGTGGTGGTGGCGCTCGGCGCCGAATACTCGCGCACCCCAATCGGATCCGAGGCGCAATCACCCAGCGCACCGCGGCCGCGGCCGCGTTCCGAGCCGGACGACGCACCGTCCACCGATGAGCAGATCGCGATCTGGGCCACCGCCGAATCCACTCGCGGGCAAGCGGATTCGCTGCGGACCGAACAGCTGGCCTACGATCTCGGCCTGACCCGCGGCGCGGCGGACGACTTCGCCGCCGCCAGCCATCGCCGCGCCGCCCGCGCCCATCGCCAGGGCGTCTTCGGCGCGGAGATCGCACCGGTGGTGGTCTGCGCGGACCCGTACGACCCGAATTCCGCCGTAGTGCAACTGGTCGACCGCGACGAGGGACTGCGCGACGACGTCTCCGCCCGCGCCTTCGCCGCCCTGGCCCCCGACCTGCCCGGCGGCACCACCACCTCCGGGAACAGCAGCACCCGCAGCCTCGCCGCCTCCGCCTGCCTGGTGGTCGCCGAGGAGCGGCTGGTCGACCTGGGCCTGGAACCCATGGGCTACCTGGTCGAATGGACATCGGCGGGTACGACCGCCGATGCCGAGGTCGCCGCCGCCACGCACGCGGTGGCGAAGACCCTGTGGCGCAGCGGTTTCGAGCTCGGCGATCTGGAACTGCTCGAGATCGAGGAGACCTCCGCCGTCGACGTGCTCGCGGTGACCCGCACCCTCGGCCTCGCCGACTACGACCCGGACCTGGTGAACGTCCACGGCGGCGCGATCGCCCTCGGCGATCCGGGCGGTGCCGCGGGTCTGCGCATGGTGACCGGCCTGCTCAACGAACTCGCCCGCCGCGACGGCGGTCTCGGCCTGGCCGTCACGCCCGCCGGTCCGACCTCCGCCGTGGCGGCCCTGTTCGAATCGCCCAACCTCGAGCCGGTCTCGCAGGCCCCGCTCGGCGCCCGCTTCCGCGGCGCGGGAACCAAGCGCGTGCGGGGTCGGCACCGGCACTGAGGCTCAGAGGTTCGGCACCGAAGTTCAAAAGAGCGGCCAGAGCCGGACGACGGCAGTCCCCTTGGCGAAGGCCGCGGCCAGCTCCTCGCGATTGATGCTGCCATCCGAATTCAGGCTGATGCCCGCGTATTTCCCGTGCGTCGGATTGTGCGTGAGGATCACCCGATACAGCTCGGCCGCCTCGTCCACATCGGTGATCACCGCCCAATCGGCCTCGATCACCCTGCGCCGCAAGGTGATCCGCACCGGCTCGCCTGGCCGCAGATTCCGCCGCCACGTGGCCGCGCTGCCGATCAGCAGCGTGCCCTCGTGCTCGGCGTAGGCGACCGGATTGTCGTACACCCGCCCGATCCGCGCTGCCGGTCATGGCGGCGGTGCAGTCGGACGGCGAATTGCGCGCGATCTACCAGGAGCGCAGCCGCGACCTGGACCTCGGCCCGCACCGCGCGGTCGACGGCGTGGTCGCCTATCTGTCCGCCCGGGGTGTGGCGGCCGAGCAGCTGCGCGCACCGGCCCTGTTGCTGGTCGGCGCGGCTCATCAGCGCGCGCTGCAGCGGCAGCTGAGTCCACCCGACGCGCTCGTCGAATTGCCGAGCCCCGACGTCATTGTCGAGGTGGCTCTGCCGCTGTTCGAAAGACGGAGTTAGTTACTTCGTGCGGGGGCGGGAGTGGAAGCCGAGACCCTCGTCCTGTGCGCCCATCCAAGCTGCCTCATCGTGCTTGGCGTCGGGGACGTAGATCGTCTCCTGCTTGGCGCCCGGGGATTCCGGGGGCGGGGCCTGCTCGAACTCATCGGCGTCGATGACGAGCCTTTCCAGATCGTTCTCCAGCCGGCGAACCGTGCCCGCGTCTCCGTAGTGGGAACGCAATGCGCTGACGCACTGCCGGAGCTGGCCGACCGCGTAGCGGAGTTCCGCAATTTCGCTGCGTGTCATCGAAACCCTCCTCGAGCCGTGTGACAGACCACACATCGTGATCTACAACACAGTACGTGATCATGTGGGATCCGTCTCGTGCGGCGTGAATATTACCTGCTCAGAGGCCTGTCGCGGAGTCACGAATTGGGCGCGAAGGTGTTTCAAACCGTCGCATCCGCCCGTCGCGGACGGCCTTCCGGCTACCCCGCGATCGCCAACTCGGGCCCGCAATCCGGCCCGCAATCGGGCTCCTCACCGCGGGCCGCCGCGATGGCGCGGGCGACCAGCGCCACCACCGCCGCGGCCGCCTCCTCGGCGCGCTCCAGAATCACGCTGTGCCCGGCCCCGTCCAGCCGCACCAGCTCGGCGTGATCGACCTGCGAGGCCAGCACCACCGAATGCGCGAACGGGATCATGATGTCGGCCGAACCCGCCAGCACCAGCACCGGAATCGTGCCCAGCCGGTGCAGGGTCGCGGATTCGTCGAAGCTCATGAGGGATTCGAGGAAGCTGGCCATGGTCAGCAGCGAGGTGTCGTTGAGCATGGCCGTGGCCACCGCCAGCATGCGCGGGCTCACCTTGCGGGTGCCGAGGGTGGCGTCGCGCATGATGGGCTCGAAGATGCGGCGGCTCAGGTGCTTCGAGGCCTGCATGGCGCGCGGGGCCTTGCGCACCGCCACCCGCAGCGAGCTCACCGCCGGTGCGCTGAGCAGCCGCCCCAGCCCCACCCGGGTCACCCCGCTGGCGGCGCTGGAGAACAGCCCGACGGCCACCACCCGCGTCCCGATGGTCTCCGGGTACAGCCGCGCATAGGCTAGCACGGTCATGGCGCCCATCGAATGCCCCACCAGCACAACCGGTCCGGTCGGCACCACGGCCCGCAGCACCGCGTCGAGATCGCGGGCCAGCTGCTCGATGGTGTAGGTCGAGGGATCGGCATTCCCCGAATCCCCGTGCCCGCGATGGTCGTAGAACACCATGTGGGTGTCATCGCCCCAGGCCTGCAGCAGATGCCCGCGCATGAACGCCCAGGATTCGGCCCGCAAACAGTGCCCGTGGACGAACACGACGGTGACGGGCGCATCGGTGTTGCCGAACTCGCGCACCGCGAGTGGCACACCGTCATCGGCGGAGACGGTGACATGGCGGCCGTCGGCGTTGGCGGCGCTGTCGATCGTGGACATGACGTGCTCCTGAAGAGTTCGCCTTTTGCCCGGTTGTCGATAGACATAACCCCCGCGTTAACCCCTCACACCAGGCGTTATGCACAAGTTGTCCAACTGAAGCCGCCGATCTATGCAGCACTGTCGGAGGATCTACAGGACTCTCGGCAACTTGCTAGACCCGCCAAGAGATCACTGTCGATCGGCTCGAGAGCAGAAAATCTAGCGAAATCTAGAGGATCAACTAGAGAGACATAGATAGGGCAATCGATAAGCTCCAGCACGTGACCAGAGACCGAAAGTTCCGTATTGCCCATGTCAGCGGGCACGTGTTCTGGTGGGTCTTCGTCGTCGCCGTCATGTTCCCGGCGATCTCCGACGGCTCGGGCCGCAGTGAGGTGGTCTACAACGGGGCCTACCAGCCGCTCACCGATACGCTCAACGGGTCCATCGTCCACGTCGCGTCTAACGACTACGCCCCGTCGGACGGGTTCTGTATCGGCAGACCACTGGCGATCCTTGCCTTCGCGCTGGTGGTGATCGCCGCAGTCGTGGAGGCGGTGCTGATGCGCCGGCAGACGCAAGGGTTCATCACGGTGGCCGTGCCGCTGTTCGCCGGGCTCGCGATCTGGCAGGTGGTCCCCGACCCCTGTGGGATTCGTTCGAGTGTGACCGTGTCCTCGCTCGCGATCATCCTCCTCGCCATAGCCGCCCGGGAAATCTGGGCGCGGTACTACACGCCCTCGCTGTCCTCATTGCCTCCGTCATGAAATTCTGCCGCTATCTAGTGAATTCATTAGATAGCGGCAGAATTCTATTGCTGTCCGGGGGTTAGGTGCCGGCCCCCGTCTTGGTGGACGGTAGGAACGGCCGGAGCAGGTTCTTTTCCGTGGTCTCGCCGAACTGCCATTCCGCGATCCACGGTCCGGTGCCCTCGCTCGGGTCGAGTGCGCCGGCCTCGAGGAAGCGATAGCGGCCGTCGAGGATGCCGCGGGCCAGGTCGGTATTGGCGTCGTCGGTGTTGGACCACAGGGAGTTGAGGAGGTTCTCGACGCGCAGGCGGGCCTGGCGGCAGAAGACGTCGGCCAGTTCCTCGGCGGCCACGCCGTCGGGATCGCCCGCCACACGCAGGGATTGGGCGTGCACGCACGACGCGGCCATGGCGAACAGTTCCGCGCCGATGTCGACGATGCGGCCGAGGAAGCCCTGCTTGTATTCGAGCTTGGCCTGCCAGCGCGCCATGCCGTACATGAGGGCGCGGGCCTGCTTGCGCGACGTCCGTTCCACGAAGCGCATATGCCGTGCGAGCGGGCCGAATTCGCCGTAGGTGACCGGGGTGGTGCCCGCGCCGACGGTCAGTTGCGGGAACCACTTGGCGTAGAAGCCGCTCGCGCCGACGGCAGCCTTGGCCTTGTCCTTGAGTTCGGCATTGCGGTCGACCAGCGCACCCGCGGCGGACATGTGGGCATCGGCCATCTCGCGGGCGATGAGCAGCCGCATGATCTCGCTGGAGCCCTCGAAGATGCGGTTGATGCGCAGGTCGCGCACCAATTGCTCGGCCCCGACGGCTCTTTCGCCGCGCGCCTGCAGCGAGGCGGCGGTCTCGTAGCCGCGGCCGCCGCGGATCTGCACCAGCTCGTCAGCGATCTCGCAGGCCTGTTCGGAGGCCCACAGCTTGGCCAGCGCCGCCTCGATGCGGATGTCGTTGCGGTTCTCGTCGCACATGGTGGCCGAGAGGTCGAGCACCGACTCCAGCGCGAAAGTCGTTGCGGCGATGTAGGAGAGCTTCTCGCCGACCGCGGCGTGCTCGCCGACCGGGCGGCCCCACTGCACGCGGGTGGCCGACCATTCCCGCGCGATCTTCAGCGACCATTTGGCCGCGGCGGTGCACATGGCCGGAATCGCGAGGCGGCCCGCGTTCAGCGTGGTGAGCGCGATCTTGAGGCCGTCGCCCTCGCGGCCGACCAGATTCCGTTTCGGGACGCGGACATTGTGCATGCGGGTGACGCCGTTTTCGATGCCGCGCAGGCCCATGAAAGCGTTGCGCCGCTCCACGGTGATGCCCGGGCTGTCGGCCTCCACGATGAACGCGGAGATGCCGCCGCGATGGCCCTCGCTCTTGGGCACGCGCGCCATCACGACGAGCAGTTCGGCGACCACGCCGTTGGTGGTCCACAGCTTCACGCCATTGATCTCGTAGGCCTCGCCGTCCTCGGTCGGGGTGGCGGTGGAGGCCATGCGCGCCGGGTCGGAACCCACATCGGGTTCGGTGAGCAGGAAGGCGCTCACCGCGCCTTTGGCGCAGCGCGGCAGGAACTCTCGCTTCTGCTCCGGGGTGCCGGCCAGCTTGAGCGGCTCGGGCACGCCGATGGACTGGTGCGCCGAGAGCAGCACGCCGAGGCTGGCGTGCGCGGAGCCGACCAGCATGAGCGAGCGGTTGTAGCCGACCTGGGACAGCCCGACGCCGCCGTACTCCTCCGGAATCTTGAGCCCGAAGCAGCCGAGTTCGGCCAGCCCCTTGACGTATTCGTCCGGAATGCGACCCTCGGCCTCGATGCGCTGGCCGTCGATGGTCTCGCAGAACGCGCGCAGCCGCGTCAGGTAGGCCTCGGTCTTGGCGCTGTCGGCGGCATCCGGGTGCGGGAACGGGTGGATGAGGTCGAGCCGGAACCGGCCGAGGAACATCTCCTTGGCGAAGGACGGCTTGGCCCAGGTGGTTTCGCGGGATTCCTCGACCAGTGCCCGGGCTTGTTCCTCGGTGGCGTGAACTTTGGCGGCAGTCGCCATGATGTCCTCCTCGACCGTGATGAGAATCACATTCGAGTGTAGGAGCCTTTGTTACCCACCGGTAGGGGTCCGCAATGATCGAAAACGCTTGTCAGGCAATGATCTTGAAACTTCAGCAACTCTCCAGCTCTCGTGCCCGCCGCCCGGTGGGCGGCGGGCACAGGGAAACTTGAGGGGCTACTGCACGCTGCGGAGATATCGGCCGAAATGCGGGACGGTGAAACCGATGCTGCCGCGCTCGGCCGAGTAGATGAGGCCCTTCTTGATCAACCCGTCGCGCGCCGGAGACAGCGAGGCCGGCTTGCGTCCGAGCTCGCTCGCGACCGCGGAGGTGGACACCGGCCCCTCGTCTCCGGACAAATCGGCCATGGCGCGCATATATTCTCGCTCCGTCGGGGTCGCTCGCTCGTAGCGGGAGCCAAAGAAACCGACCGCCAGCTCTTCTTCGGCGGCGGGCGCGGCCACCGCCACATCCTCGGCCGTGATCGGACTCTGCGCCGCCGCGTCCCAGGTCGCCTTGCCGTAGGCCTGCACGAAATACGGGTAGCCGTCGGCCTTGCGGTACAGCGCGTCCAGGGCCTCCTCGGAGTACTTCACGCTCTCCCGATCGGCGGGCGCGATCAGCGCCTGATCCGCCGACTCCCGATCCAGCCGATCGATGCGGTGATACGAGAACAACCGCTCGGAATAGCTCTTGGACGCGGTCAGCACCGCGGGCAGATGCGGCAGCCCCGCACCCACCACGATCAAAGGCGCGGCGTCCTGGCTCAATTCGTGGCAGGCCCCGCAGATGGCCGAGATGTCGGCGGCCCCGAGATCCTGCATCTCGTCGATGAACACCGCGATCCCGATGCCGAGATCGCGCACCAGTGCCGCCGCCTCCATGAGCAGCTCCACCAGATCGATCTCGATATCGCCGGAGTCCGCGCGGCCGGTCACCGCGGGCACGTCGATGCCCGGATTCCAGCGGTCCCGCATGCCCTTGTCGGCGGTGGAACGCAGCGCGAAGGCCTTGAGAATCCCCAGGAAATCGTCGACCTGCTCCGGATTGCGGTGTGCCACAGCGATGGAGCGCACCGCCATGTGCAGCGCCGAGGCCAGCGGCCGGCGCAGTTCCTGATCGGGGCGCGCCTCCAGCTTGCCGGTGCCCCAGCCGCGGCCGCGGGCGGCCGAGCGAAGCTGATTGAGCAGCACGGTCTTTCCGACCCCGCGCAGTCCGGTGAGCATGACGCTGCGCTCGGGCCGGCCCCGCGCCACGCGCTCGAGCACGATGTCGAAGGCGTCGAGTTGCCGGTCGCGGCCCGCGAGCTCGGGCGGCCGCTGTCCCGCGCCGGGTGCGTAGGGATTCCTGACGGGGTCCACGCGGCCACGGTAGCGCGGGAATCGACGATTATCCGGGCATCTATCGAAGGCCCTAGACGCAGCTATCGATCGGCATACCGGAGCGACGTGGTTCGTGCCCGAGGTGTCCGCCGATGTCTCTACCCTTATGCCTGATTCGTTGGGATCCAGCGCAGGAGGGTTCATGTCGGAAGAAGTCGTACCCACCGTCGCGGAGGTGGTCGAATCCTGGAACGTGCCCGCCGAGGCGATTGTCGCCGCGCGCATACGCAACAACATTCTGGTGGCCATCGAGCGCGGGTACGACGATCCGCAACTGGTGGCGGACCTCGCGGTGGGTCCGTTGGTGATGGCGCTGGGACAGCTCGAGGTGGATCTCGCCGACGCTCGCCGCAGGATTGCGGAGCTGGAGCGGGTGGTGGAGGCGAAGGGTTGATAACGGCCCAGTCGATCACCTATACCATCTCGTGATCAGGCGCCCTATACACCGAATTGCCCCTTCAGCGGGGCGTTTTGGAAAAGGTGCGACACACCCCTCGCGTCGGGTGGACAACGCGACGGCCTAGTCGTAATCTTCTCGTGACTTAGCGGAGTCTGTTGCTTCATCGGAGAGGCAGCCCGCGACGTTACACAGCAGCAAGATCGGAGATGCGGCTCAGTGGGTAAGCACAGCTTGCAGCGGGAATCTCGGATTCCGAGTTCCGTGAAGGGTGCCATCGTCATGGGTGCGATGGCCGCGACGACTACTGGCGCGTTCCCGGCGATCACCGCCACCGCCGCCACCGTCGATATCCCGGGCATCGGAAAGTTCGACGTGCCGGACGATTTCGCGCCCCAGGTCCAGCAGTTCAACCAGGCGGCCAAGGACGCCGCGTCGGCGCTGCAGGTGGCTCCGCCCGCCGCACCCGCGCCCGCCGCGCCGCAGTTCCAGCTGCCCTCCCTGTTCCAGCAGAAGTCCAGCGTCGGCGACATCGCCCTGCACGCCGCCGAGACCAAGGTCGGCGCCCAGTACTCCTGGGGCGCGACCGGCCCCTACTCCTTCGACTGCTCCGGCCTCGTGCAGTGGGCCTACAAGCAGGCCGGAGTCGAGTTGCCCCGCACCAGCTTCGAGCAGTCCAACGTCGGCGCTCCGGTCGCCTTCGAGGACCTGCAGCCCGGTGACATCGTCATCACCAACGGCGGCGGCCACGTCGGCATCTACGCCGGCGACGGCAAGCTGCTGAACGCCGTGCAGACCGGCACCCCGGTGTCCTACACCAACCTGCACCCCAGCCAGGTCGTCACCGCGCGGCGTATCGCCGCCTAGCAACACAGGGTCATCGCGCGACGAAGTATGGTCGATGCGTGACCTCTGCTCCACTGAGCACCACGGCCCAGGCCCGAGTTGATTCTTGGACCTGGGCCGTCCGCATTTTCAAAACCCGCTCGGCCGCCGCGGCGGCGTGTCGCGCGGGGCATGTAAAGGTCAATGGCGTACCTGTGAAGCCCGCGCACAATGTGAAGCGTGGCGACGAGATCCGCGTACGGGTCAATGGTTTGGAGCGCATCGTCATCGTCGAGCAGCTCATCACCAAGCGCGTCGGCGCCGGTGTGGTCGCCCAGATCATGATCGACAAGAGCCCGCCGCCGCCCGATCCGCAGCTGGCCGCCCTCATGCCCCGCCGGGACCGTGGCGCCGGTCGTCCGACGAAGCGCGAGCGTCGCGAGACCGATCGGCTATTGGGACGAGAAGGCGACTGATCGCCGGGTTCCCCACGCCGCGGCCGCGATCGTGATCAGCGCGCCGAGCATGAGTGCCGCAGGTTCGCCGGGCTTCAGGACATGCAACTGGGTGCCGACCGTGACGGCCGCGACCGGCACCCCGATCTGCGCGGAGGCGAGCGCGCCCAATGGAATCGGTTGTCCCAGTAGACGCATGAGTATGTGGGCGAGCACGGCGGCCAGACCGAGGGCCAGGCCCAGCAGGATCAGATACGGGTGGTCGCCGAACTCGCGCAGGTTCAGGCGCGCGCCCAGCCAGACGAAGAACAGCGGCGCCAGGAAGCCGTCACTGATCGCGAACAGCTGCTTGGCGACCCGGCGCGGCTCACCGACGGCCGCGACCGCCAGCCCGAGGGCGAAGCCCGCCAACATGATCGAGACATGGCTGCGGGTGGCGAGCGCGCCCAGCGCGAACAGCAGCGCCAGGCTGACCCGCAGTTCGAGCGCGAACTGCCGTTCCTCGGACACCTTGTGCATCCGATGCCGGATGCCGGAATCCTCGAGCCAGCGCAGGAAGACGTACACCCCGACCGCCGCCACGGCCACCAGCAGCGCGCCCAGCGCCGCCCGCCCCGCATGGCCCGGATCGATCACCAGCGGCAGCGCGACCACCGCGGCCGCGTCCGCGATGGCGACCTGGGCGGTCAACTCCAGCACCGGCTTTCCGCCCAGCCCTTGGGAATCCAGGATGGGCAGCACGATGGCCGCCGAGGAGGAGGCGATCAGCACGGCGTAGAGCAGCCCGTGCCCGGTGCCGAACCAGGCCGCGATGCCCTCCCCGGCGAATACCGCCAGCACGCCCACCACCACGGCGCGCACCGCGCCCTCGCCCAGTGCGGAGCGGATGGAGGCGTCCCGCACCGGGACATGGGTGCCGGCCACGAACATGACCACCGCGAAGCCGACGTCCGCGAGGAAGGTGAAGGTCGGGTCCTCCGGATGCAGTAGTCCGAAACCGGTGGCGCCGAACACGATTCCGGCCACCAGCTCGCCCAGGATGACAGGCAGGTGCCAGGACCGCCGCCAGGCCAGCCAGGGTCCGGCCAGGCCGAGGACGGTGATGAGGGTGAGGGTTTGGAAGTTCACGGCGTCACGCGTTCAGGGCAGGGACGCGATCTTCACCGGGATGGCGATGTTCTCGTCGGTGTAATAGATGGCGCAGACCCGGTGATAGCCGTCCGCGATCACCATGGGCACATTCCGGCGGAAGTCGCCGCGCACCACCAGGATCGGCGAGAGCGCCTTGCCCGCCACGATCTTCTGCAGATCGCGGCGCACGTACGGGTTGGAGGTGGGCAGCGCGTCCAGCTGCGCAGCGCGCAGCAGGTCCTTGGCCTTCTTGTGGGTCAGCGGCGCGTCCCGCAGCTCCTGGACCACCGTGTCGACGACCTCCGGCTCGGCCAGCATCTCCAGGTAGTCCGCGGCGGCCGGATAGTCGTGCTCGTCCGGCACCTTCTTCCACTTCACCTCGATCACGGGGTCCGCCATGGCGTCATCCTGCCCTAGGCGGCGGGCCCGACCTCCCATTCCACACAGATGACGCGCCGATCCACCTGCGCCGCCGCCAATTCCCGCACCGAGCCGGGATCCGCGGCGCCGGGCACCGGGGTCAGCAGCACGGTGAAGTCCGCCGGATCCGCGGCCGTCAATTCCAGCAGATTGGCCGCCGCCGTCAGTCGCGACTCCCCCGACGCGTGCACCACGCCCCGGATCGCCGACCCGCACTCGCGAACATCCTGCAACGCCGTCGCCAGATCCATCCGATCCGCACAGTCGCAGCGCACCACCACGATCCGATCCTCCATCCCCGCCAACCCCACCGGCAGCGGCCGCGGTGTCCGCGTCAGCACCACGACATCCCGTGCCCCCGCCTCCAACAGCCACCGCACCGCCGCCTGCCCCTGCACTCCCAACCCACCCGCGACCACATACGTCCCCTCGGGCCGCACCTCGACCACCGGGAAGACCGGTGCGCCCGCCGGCCCACCCGACAGCTCCGCACCGCCCTCCGACCACCGCCGCTCGCTCCCCGAATGCTCCCTGCGCCACTGCCGTTGCGGCGGCGCGGCCGTGTGCGGCCCCAGCGCCGTCCAATCCACCTGCCGTCCTTCGAGATACAACAGCGCCAAGGTCCGCAGCAGGCTCGCGGCCTCGTCGTCACGCGCGAGCGCGGGGTGCGCACCGCCCCGGAACGCCGCGCGCTCGCGGACGGTCGAGGTGAGCACCGCGGCCGGGCCGATTTCGAGCACAGTCGAAATCCCCTCGGCGGCAGCGCGATCCAAGGCCGCGGACAGCTCGACCGCACCCGTGGCGTTGGCCGACCAGTAGTCGCCGTCCAGGCGGAGATCGGGGTCGGCGGCCGTATCGGCGCCGGGTGGGCCGGATGCCGCCGGTTCTGTGCCGTCCGAGCCGGCCGCCCGCAATACCGCCCCGCGCCGGGTGGTCGAGTAGAGCCGTCGATCCGCGGCGACCGGTTCGAGATCGGCGAGCGCACAGCGCAATTCGTCGGCGCGAGCACGGATCGAGGGCAGATGCGAGGGCTGCGGTACGGCGTCGGGCGCCAGGCGCTGAGCGAAGATCGCGCGCCGATGCGCCCGCCGCACCAGCGCGTCGATATAGCGCGGCTCCCCCGAGACGGTGACGGTGGTCGGCCCGTCCACCGCCGCCACCGCGACATCCGCGCGCATGGGTTCGACCAGGCGCGCCACCTCGGCGGGCGTCGCCTCCAGCCGGGCGGCGGCCCCCGCCCCACCCGCTCGCTCCAGCAGCCGCGCTCGCGCCACCACCACCCGCGCCCCGGCCCGCACCGGCAGGGCGCCGGAGCAGACGGCCGCTGCCACCTCTCCCATACCGTGCCCGGCGACCGCATCGGCGCGGACTCCCCAGGATTCCAGCAGCTGGGCCAGCGCCACCTGGAACACGAAGAGCGACGCATGCGCGAAAACCAGTTCACCCGAGCCGTTTCCATCGTCCGCATCGGTGCCGCGACCGTCTCCGAGGGCGGCGCCGCCGACCGGGTCCGCGGGGTGGCCGATGCCCGTCGGTACGGCTCCCACGCTGCAGGTCGGTCCACGGGTCGGTGCCGCGGCGGCCTGGGCGGGCGGGCGGAATCCGTTGCGCGGCGTCCACACTCGGGGCCCGCCGGCGTCGACCACGGTGTCCGCGGCCGCGGTGAGGGCGGTGGCGAAGACCGGGTAGCGGGCGGCCAGGGCGCGGCCCATGCGCGGGTGGTCGCCGGTTCCCGGGAACAGGAAGAGGAGTTCACCGGTGCGCTGCGCGCGGGGCGGTTCGAATATCTCGAGTGGGCCCGATGTCGCCATGGCGGACGTGATCAACTGGGCGGCAGGGGCATTCGCGCCAGCGGCCCCGATGCGACGGGCCAGCGTGCGCAATCGGGCAGCGGCTTCGGTGGCGTCGCGCGCCAGGACGGCGGCGCGGGTGTCTTCGGGGACCAGTCGGGCGGTGGTGGCGGCGAATTCGCGAATCGAGCGATAGGAGCCGACCGCCACCGCCCAGCGCAGCGCCAGCGCGTGGACGGTGGCCGGGTCGCGGCCCGTGATCGGGATCAGCACCGGGGGTTCGTCACCGCGGTCGGCCGTCGCCTCGCGGTTGTTCGCGGGGTCGTGGAGGGCGATATGCGGGTCGATTCCGTCCGCTTCCTGGAAGCCGAGGCCCGGCCCGCCGATTTCGGCATAGCCGCGGGTGCGGGTGCGGGTGGCGTCGGTGGTGCGCTGGAGGATCAGGACGGTGCAGAGGCCGGGGCCGGTGCGGGGGCCCGGGAGGCGGAGATCTGAAATATCCGGTAGGAGAGCCAGATCCACGCCGCCGCAGATGACGAAGGGGACGGATTCGTCGGCCAGCAGGCGGACGCCCATGTCGACCGCCACCAGGGGTGAGGCGCGCTGGCTGTCCACGGTGAGGCTGGGGCCGCGCAGGTCGAGGGCGCGGGAGAGGTGGTGGGCGCTGTTGGTGCCGCCCACCGCGCCGAAGACCACCGCGGCCTGGGAACCCGGTGCCAGGCAACCCAATCCGGAGTCGTCGAGGGCCTCCACGGCCACTTCCAGGGTGGCGCGCTGGCGTGGGGTGAGCCCGGCGGCCTCGAGCCGGTCCATGCCGAACCACTCGTGGTCGAATTCCGTACCTGTCGTCCGGCAGCCGACACCGACGATCGACACCCGCGTGAAGGGGGTGGGATCGGTCGATGCTCTCGTACTCTGCCGCACAGGGATGCCCTCCCGTGTCCGCGGTCGGCCGTCGAGGTACCTCCGGCGATTCTGCCAAGATTTCGCCGCGGCCAGAAGGGCTTTCGCGAGAGGGGCGCGATGAGTTCGACCGGAAGGTCCGGTTCAGCGCCGCCCGGGGTTCCGGTTCACCGCTGCCTGGAGCTATGAGGCCGTGGCCGTCCGCGCCTGAAAGGGATGGTCGAAATCCTCGGCCGTGGCATGTGTGCTGAAGAATCGCAGTGCTAGGTTCACCGCGTCCTGCTCGGTGTACACACCCGAGATGGCCATGGCCCGGCGCAGCGCGTCGTCATCGAGATAGATTCGAGTGATTGCCATTTCAGGCACCTCCGCCGCATCCGTCGTGTACTCGAAAGCATGACGGATACCACCGACAGGAATAGCCGGAATGGCAAGAGCCCCCGGCATCCTTGCCAAGGGCCCTTGTCGTAATTGTCTGGGACGTACCGGTTTTCGCCGGATTTACCCGATCTTGTTCGTGCCGCTCAGCCGAGCATGCTCGCGAGCCGCTGACCGATCAGCGCCTCGGCCTCGGACACCATCCGCGACACCAGCTCCGCGCAGGTCGGGATGTCGTCGATGAGCCCCTGCACCTGACCGGCCGACCAGATGCCGGCGTCCAGATCGCCCTCCTCGAATACGCGACGCCCGCGCGCACCGGCGACCAGGTCCTTCACGTCCTCGAACTTGCCGCCGGCCTTCTCGATCTCGACCACCTTGCGGCTGATCTCGTTGTCCGCCACGCGCGCGGTGTTGTGCATGGTGCGGAAGATGAGCTGCGTCGCCCGCTCGGAGTTGGCGACGATCTGCTCCTTGACCGTCTGGTGGATGGCCGACTCCCGGGTGCACATGAAGCGGGTGCCCATGTTCACGCCGTCCGCGCCCAGCGCCAGCGCCGCGACCAGGCCGCGGGCATCGGCGATACCGCCGGAGGCGATGACCGGAATGTCGAGCGCCTTGGTGGCGGCCGGAATCAGGATCAGGCCCGGCACATCGTCCTCGCCCGGGTGCCCGGCGCATTCGAAGCCGTCGATGGACACGCCGTCCACGCCGATCTTCTGTGCCTTGAGCGCGTGCCGGACGCTGGTGCACTTGTGCAGCACCTTGATTCCGGCTTCCTTGTAGTACGGCAGGAAGGGCTCCGGGTTGGACCCGGCGGTCTCCACGATCTTCACGCCGGACTCGATGATCGCCTTGACGTACTCCTGGTACGGCGGCGGATTGATCGACGGCAGGATGGTGACGTTCACGCCGAAGGGCTTGTCGGTCAGCTCCCGCGCGCGGTCGATCTCGCGGCGC
>NZ_BAFX01000151.1 GCF_000308815.1 Nocardia concava NBRC 100430 | reverse complement strand
AGTTCGGCCGACCAGCGGATTTGGTTCTGCTGCGAGGACTGGGCTAAGCTTCACCAGCAAGAAACATTCAGCCTCACCGACAAGCGGGACTAGAGCCCGGGCGTTGGTG
>NZ_BAFX01000152.1 GCF_000308815.1 Nocardia concava NBRC 100430 | reverse complement strand
GCCCGCGTACAGGTTCGGCGGCACGGCCAGCACCACGCGGTCGGCGTGCACCTCGAGGTTGCCGTCGGCGAATACGGTGACGCCGGTGTCGGACCACTGGATCTTGCGGA
>NZ_BAFX01000153.1 GCF_000308815.1 Nocardia concava NBRC 100430 | reverse complement strand
GCGCAAATCTGCGGGGACGCGCATGCCGCCAACTTCGGGCTGTACGCCGATGCGCGGGGCGAGTTGGTCATCGACCTCAATGACTTCGACGAGACGGTCCAGGGCCCTTGGGAATG
>NZ_BAFX01000154.1 GCF_000308815.1 Nocardia concava NBRC 100430 | reverse complement strand
CTCGGGGTCGCGTCCGACCAGCGCGGGCCACAGACCGTTCAGCAGGTCCTCGACCGTGGGCGGCCCGACCACGCCGCCGGTGGCCGGAACCGACCACCGCTCCGCGTTCAGCGTCA
>NZ_BAFX01000155.1 GCF_000308815.1 Nocardia concava NBRC 100430 | reverse complement strand
GAGCCCGTCGGCTCGGTCGCGCCGCTGCTGCCCTGGCACGCGCTGGGCGGATCGGAGGTGCTGGGCCGATTGCCCGAACCCGCACCCCTCGACGAGCGCGTCAAGGACGAGAAGCCCTCTCACCCAAGACTTGTCGCCCCGCTGCTGCCCGTGGCCGATTTCGCCGGGCATGTGCGCCGCGAACTCGCCGACCCGCTCACCCCGCTGCTCGGGGT
>NZ_BAFX01000156.1 GCF_000308815.1 Nocardia concava NBRC 100430 | reverse complement strand
GCAGGTCGGCGGGAACTCCAACGTTGGCGGGGATGCCAACGGTGGCGTGCAGGTCGGCGGGAATACCAATGTCGGCGGTGACGCCAATGGCGGTGTGCAGGTGGGCGGCAACACCAATGTCGGCGGCAATGCCAACGGTGGCGTGCAGGTCGGCGGGAACACGAACGTCGGCGGTGACGCCAACGGCGGCGTGCAGATCGGTGGCAATACGAACGTCGGCGGTGACGCCAATGGTGGT
>NZ_BAFX01000157.1 GCF_000308815.1 Nocardia concava NBRC 100430 | reverse complement strand
GCAGTGGTATCAACGCAGAGTACATGGGGAACTACACCCACTTTGATTTCTGTATTCTGACATGGCCACGATCAACAGGGACACGCACCTTACTTCTATGTTGCTCCTGTTCCTCACGACGCATGAGGAAGAGCATGCACATAAACTAGGTTTCGACATGTCCTTGATCAATACTACGGATGTCGAAGGCACTGTGTCCATTAAAGACCAGACCGTCACCCTGTCTCTTGCAAATGGTATGACCTTTGTCTCGCAGGAGAAGTATGATTATTACACATTCCTGGTCCCCGCTATCACGGAGGAGCCGGGAAAACTCTATCGGCGC
>NZ_BAFX01000158.1 GCF_000308815.1 Nocardia concava NBRC 100430 | reverse complement strand
GTTTCCGCATCGGGCACACCGGCGGCGGTGACCGGAGGCACGGGTTCGGTGGGGAACAGGAATGGTGTGCCTTCGGGGGTGGTGGTGATCGAATCGCCGGTGGGCGTGGTCCATTGCACCTCCCGATCCGGGAGATGATCGACCTTCCAACCATTGCGGTGATTCTCTGCCAGAGTCTTGAGTCGATGATGGCGTCGACACCGCGCCCCGAGATTCTGTTCGGTAGTGCGACCACCACTTTCGGGATTGTCGTGGTCGAACCGGTCCTGGTGGTCGAGGTCGGTGTCAGCGGCAGGCACCTGGCAACCCGGGGCACGGCAGATCCCATCGATCGCACGTACCCGCGAAGCGACACGCGCGGTGGGCTTGTACACGAGTTCACGGGTCGCGGGCGTCGCGACCGGGGTGGCTTCGAGCGTGGGGGTGTCGGTGATGATCTCGAAGCGGGCGTAGCGCGCGA
>NZ_BAFX01000159.1 GCF_000308815.1 Nocardia concava NBRC 100430 | reverse complement strand
TGCCTTTTGGACCCAAACGTCGGAAACGAACGTGGCCTTGCCAACAGGCCAATTCATTATCATCGGTCGACGACAGCACGGGCTTCAGTGTGCTATCGTGCATGCTGCGTCATATCCACATCGCATTGAAAGGGCTTGTTGTCTACCAGATGTGCGGGAGCTGCATGGGCAGCTCAACGAAATTATGCTCCAGAAAGTGCCGCAATATACAACATCCATGACCCACCGCTTGCTGAATTTCTGTGTGTCCAATGAGCTAGTTGTGCGGAATACATTTTTTCAACCATAAGAGAATTCACCTTGCCACTTGGATGGGACTGACAGCTGATGATAATGCACCCAATATTAGGAGCCAAATTGATTTCATACTGACCAAGAGGGTGAGTGCTGGACAAGTGTTGAACTGCAGGGTCTTCCGGGGGGGCAGAGTTTGAGACTGATCACTGGCTGCTGGTGAGTGAGTGCCGGCTTACTTTCAAAAA
>NZ_BAFX01000160.1 GCF_000308815.1 Nocardia concava NBRC 100430 | reverse complement strand
GGACGTGCGCGCGAAATCGGCTGTGCCGCAGAACTTCACACCCTCGAAGTCGGCACTACCAAACACCGCACCACGGAAGTCGGCATCCTCAAGAGTTGCTCCGCGAAGCTCGAAGACGTGCGCAGACCAGTCGACTGCGTAGTCTGGCTGCAAACGTGTGGAGATCACCTGGGTGATTGTGCGGCGGGCTGCCTGATCGTCTTGGCGGTAGGCCCGGAGGTACCCGCACAGACTGTCGATGCAATCCTGACGTCCTCGCCAATCCCATTCATCTGCCAGGTCAGCCATCGCATGGACACCCGAGATGCGGTCAGCGATGTCGTCGGCGCTGAGTTGAGAGGTAGCGGTGCCGAAGCGTTCAAGGCGACTATGCTCGGCGCGCACACGTCGAGGGCGAAGATCGAAGCCGAACATTCCGGCCACGATACCGTCGAGGATCTTCTACCGGCTTCCCGTGCTGGTTCTGTTGCTCGGCTGTTCGAACGAGGCGGTGTCCTGTATGCCGCGGACTAAACGCAGATGGAACCGGCCAGCGCAGGCGCGGCGTCAGGTCCCCGGTCATCAACGAAAGTGCTGCACTAA
Organism: Nocardia concava NBRC 100430; assembly: GCF_000308815.1. Classification (GTDB taxonomy): domain Bacteria; phylum Actinomycetota; class Actinomycetes; order Mycobacteriales; family Mycobacteriaceae; genus Nocardia; species Nocardia concava. The sequence continues at coordinate 12 of NZ_BAFX01000160.1, read as the reverse complement.
CAGCACTTCTCG
>NZ_BAFX01000161.1 GCF_000308815.1 Nocardia concava NBRC 100430 | reverse complement strand
GGGTTGGCTTCCGGACATTGCAATGTACTCCAGCGGCGTGGCAGGATCAGGGGATCAAGGGGACAAAGTCATGGTCATTTCTGTGGCGTATAATCCCCCGATATACCAACTACACACAGGCGACAAGCACCATGTCAACGATGTCCATTCTCTCCGATGGCTCTGTTTCCATTCCCCTTGTCACTCTGGGCAAAAGCAACACCGGAGAGGACACAGTGGCAGGCTACTACAGCGGTATAAGGGGCACGTTGGCTGATGGGCCCACAGTCATAAATGGCACGGCACTTGGACGGACACGAAACGCCGTCTACTCCAACGTGGCGCTTTTCGTGGAGACCTCAAGATGCGGCTGCAATGTGCTGGGATCATGTGGATGCCCGGATGCCATTGGGACGGGTGCCAGCATCTGATAATACCGGCTATCCTGGCCTGGCAGCACTGCAAGAGAAGGGGTATCTGACAATACCGGCTTTATTGGCCTGGCAGCACTGCAAGGGAAGGGGTATCTGACAATACCGGCTTTATTGGCCTGAAAGCACTGCAAGGGAAGCGGTACCTGACAATACCGGCTTTATTGGCCTGACAGCACTGCAAGAGAAGGGTTCCTAGAAATGGCATCA
>NZ_BAFX01000162.1 GCF_000308815.1 Nocardia concava NBRC 100430 | reverse complement strand
TGTGCCTTGTTCGGGCTGACGATGACAAGGCTGCGGCCGAACGGCTGCGGCAGGCGCTGCGAGGGTATTCGCTGCCCGCTTCGCGTGAGGTGATGCGGCGGGTAACGCCGTTGGCGGGGGATCTGCGGTCGGCTCGGCTGGGATTGTCCGAGCAGCGGTGGGAGCGGCTGGCCGACGAGGTCGACTCGATTGTCAATGCCGGTGCGGCGGTGGACTTTCTGCGCGGGTATCCCTCATTGCGCCGGACGAACGTGCTTGGGCTGTTGACGCTTGCGGAGCTCGCGTGTGCAGGTCGGGTCAAGCCACTGCATCATGTGTCGTCCCTGGCGGTATTCAACGGGACGGAGGCCGAGACGCTCGGGGAGGATGAACCCACGACCAATGTCGCCGCACTGCCCATCGGGTACGACCGGTCGAAGTGGGCGGCGGAGGCATTGCTCGAGCGGGCGGCGCGGCATGGGCTCGTCACGACCGTGCTGCGACCGGGCGGAATCGGTGGTCATCCGGAGACGGGGGCGCACAATCCGCGCGATCTCAATGCCGGAATCTCCGCGGCGCTCATGCGATTTCGCACCGTGCCGGGCTTCCGGTACCTGAATTCGGCACCGGTGGACTGGGTGAGCCGGGTGACGGCCGAGATCGTC
>NZ_BAFX01000163.1 GCF_000308815.1 Nocardia concava NBRC 100430 | reverse complement strand
AGGATCGGCAGCCGTGACCCGGCCGCTGGCCTTCGCCGCCGCGGGTCTGACCAAGACCTTCGACGCCGTCACCGCCGTGGACGAGGTGAGCTTCGTGGTGCCCGCGGGCAAGGTGGCCGCGCTGGTCGGCCCGCACGGCGCGGGCAAGACCACCGTGGTGCGCATGCTGCTGGGCCTGCTGACACCCACCTCCGGGACCGCGAGCGTGGGCGGCCCGGGCTCGGGCGCGCGGGCCGGGCGGCAGGTGGTGGGCGCCATGCTGACCCCGCGCGGACTGCATCCGGCCCGGAAGGTGTTCCCGCAGCTGCGCGTATTCGCCGCCGCCGCGGGCGTTTCCGATGAGCGCGCGGAGGAGCTGCTGCGGCTGGTGCGGCTGGGCGAGGTCGCCGATCAGCGCATCGGCACCCTGCCCGAGGGCGTGAAGACCCGGCTGGCATTGGCCATCGCCCTGCTCGGCGATCCGCCGCTGCTGGTGCTCGACGATCCGGCCGCCGGACTCGATATCCGCGAAACCGCCTGGCTCAACGACCATCTGCGCGCCCACGCCCGCCGCGGCGGCACCGTGCTGCTCACCTCGCGGACGCTCAGCACCGTGCTACCCGTGGCCGACGAGCTCATCGTGCTGGACCGCGGCCGCATCGCCTACCAGGGCAGCCCCGCCCGGCTGCGCCGCAGCCACCCGGAT
>NZ_BAFX01000164.1 GCF_000308815.1 Nocardia concava NBRC 100430 | reverse complement strand
GGCGTCTGTTTCGACTGCGTCGCGACCGTCAACGGGGTACCGGATGTCCGCCTGTGCCGCCGGCCCGCTCGCGACGGCGACACCGTCACCAGTCAGAGCCGAGCCGAGCGGGGTGCTCGATGAACCGGCACGTGGTGGTGATCGGCGGCGGTCCGGCGGGGACCGCGGCGGCCGCGGCGGCACTGAACCAGGGCGCGCGCGTCACGCTCATCGATTCCAACGAGGCCTTGGGCGGCCAGTACAACCGGCGCATTCCCGCCGCCTTCGGGATCCGGCGGCCGCTGGCCATCGGCCACGGATACGCCGCCGCCGAGCGGCGGGCGCGACTGCTGCTCGAGCATCCGCGCTGCGAGTATCTCGCCCGGGCGGCGGTGTATCACCTCGAGCGACATCCCGAAGGCGGTTGCCCCACAGTGCGATTGCTGATCGGAGTCGAGGGCGAGCGGCGAACTCACCGCGAGGTGCGCGGCGACGCGCTGATCATCGCGACCGGAGCCTACGACCGGGTGTGCCCCTTCCCCGGCTGGGACCTGCCCGGGGTCTACACCGCGGGCGCGGCACAGACGCTGGTGAAGACCCAGCGGCTGCTCATCGGCCGATCGGTGCTGGTATCGGGCACCGGCCCCTTCCTGCTGCCCGTCGCGCACTCGCTGGCACAGGGCGGCGCCGAGGTCCGGGCGGTGCTGGAAGCGAATCCGGCCCGCCGGATTCTGCGGCACTGGGCCGCCCGGCCCTGGGAGCTGCGGCACAGCGCGGGCAAGGCGGCCGAACTGGTCGAGTACGCGAGTTCCGGTCTGCGCCACAGGATTCCGCTGCGCACCTCGAGCGCGGTGATCGC
>NZ_BAFX01000165.1 GCF_000308815.1 Nocardia concava NBRC 100430 | reverse complement strand
CTCATGCGCATCCCGGTCCCGCCCCGCCGCTGACCCGCTTCACCCGGACGCCCGCGCGCGGACGGGCATGATGGTCGGCATGGACGCGCACGAGGAACTCATCGCACTCGCCGACCGCTACTGGGACGCCATGATGGAGTCCGCGCCGAGTGAGGCGACACTGTTGGGGGACAGGCGATTCGACGATCGGATCGAGGATCTCTCGGTCGAGGCCGAGGAGAGTCTGCTGGGCAACTGGCGGGGGCTGCTCGCCGAGGTGGAACGGCTGGACCCGGCGCGGTTGAGCGAGGAGGACCGCACCACCCGCAGCCTGCTGCACACCGAATTGGCCTCCGCCGTCTCGTATCTGGAGTGGCGACCTGTCGAGATGGCCTCCGACCAGATGACCGGTGTGCACGCCGGAATGCTGACCGCGGCGCCCCAGGTGAACGCGCCCGAACCGGAGAACGCGCGGAAACTCGTCGACCGCTACCGGCAGTTCGGCACGCTGATGAATCAGGCCGTGGAGCGTTTTCGCGCCGGTCTGGCGGCCGGGCGCACGCCCGCGCACATCACCATCGCGCGCTCGCTGAACCAACTCGACGGCTACCTGGCCTCCGACCTGAAGGACGATCCGTTCGCCACCATGTCGGGCCCCGCGAATTGGGACGGCGAAACCGCTTGGCGCGCCGAACTGTCCGAGGTCGCCCGCGACGTCATCCGCCCCGCCTTCGCCGCCTACCGCGAGGTGCTGGCCACCGAGCTCGAGCCCGCCGCCCGCCCCGATGACAAGCCCGGCCTGTGCTGGCTCGGCGACGACGGCGCGGACATCTACGGCCGCCTGCTGCGCCGCCACACCACCCTGCCCGACCTCGGCGCGGACGAGATACACCAGCTCGGCCTGGACGAATTGGCCAAGCTGCGCGACGAATACGAGGAGATCGGCGGCCGCCACTTCGGCCTCACCGACCAGACCGCCATCTTCGCCCGCCTGCGCGAGGACGCCGCCCTGCGCTACAACGAGGGCGAGGAG
>NZ_BAFX01000166.1 GCF_000308815.1 Nocardia concava NBRC 100430 | reverse complement strand
TCGAGGTGGATTCAAGCGGTTGTTGCAACAGTGGGTGGGTTCGATAGTAGGTGGTCGAGTACCTGGGCCGGTGTTTGGAAGCCGTGACGTTTGCGGGGGCGGTCGTTGAGTTGGGTGGCGACGTAGTCGAGGTAGTCGGCGGGGAACATCGACAGGTCGGTGCCTTTGGGAAAGTATTGGCGTAGAAGACCGTTGGTATTCTCATTGCTGCCGCGTTGCCAGGGCGAGTGCGGGTCACAGAAGTAGATGTCGAGGTCGCAGGCGAGGCTGATGCGGGCGTGTTGAGCCATTTCCGAGCCTTGGTCCCAGGTCAGTGATCGACGCAGTTGGGTGGGCAGGGTCGCCATTTTCTCGATCATGGCCTGCGCGAGGGTGTTCGCGTCGCGGCCGGTGGGCAGGTGCAGCAGCATCACGAATCCGCTGGCGCGTTCGACCAGGGTGCCGATCTGGGAGCCCTGGCCCGCGCCGATGATCAGATCGCCTTCCCAGTGGCCGGGCACGGCCCGGTCGGCAACCTCGGCGGGCCGCTCGCTGATCATCACCATGTCCGCGAACTTGGTTCGCGGGCTACGGTTTTCGGTGCTGCGATGGGGCTTGCGCAGGGCGCGGCCGGTGCGCAGGGCCGTGTGCAGTTCGCGACGCAACTCGCCGCGGCCCTGCACATACAACGCCTTGTAGATCGTTTCGTGTGACACCTGCATCTCCGGTCGGTCACCGAACTGGGTTCTCAGCGCGCCCGCGATCTGCTCGGGGCTGTGCCGTCGTTCGAGTCGATCCTGCACGATCGCGGCCAGCTCAGGTGTGGTGGCCAGCTTGCCGGGCTTGGGTCGGCGGGCGCGGGCCTCGCTGCGCTGCTGGGCCAGCACCGCCCGGTAATGCGGACCGGCGCTGTTACCGCAGCGGCGGGCACCGAAGCGGTGTTTGCGCCGGTAAGACACGGGCTGGTTGCTGCGCAGCCTGCCGTTACGCGCGATCTCGCGGGTTACCGTGGACGGCCAACGCCCGATCCTGGCGGCGATCGAGTTGGCCGACTCACCCGCGGCCACCCCGACCGCGATCTCCTCCCGCTCGGCCAGTGTCAACCGCGGCCGCTGACGCGGACCCTCCACAACGAACTCGGGTTTGACTCCGCCGACCACCGAAACCCAACGGCCACCACAGTTTTCCGACACGCCGCACGCTACCGCGGCCTCACCGACCGGGACTCCCCGCTCGATCAACCCCCAGAACCGACGCATTGTCGAACGCAGCGGCCGATGCAGGCCCCGCCGAGACACACTCATCAACACTCCTGATCAGCAGTGTTGCAACCACCCCTTGAACCTAAGC
>NZ_BAFX01000167.1 GCF_000308815.1 Nocardia concava NBRC 100430 | reverse complement strand
GCCGTGGGCGTGGGCATCGCGGTGCTGCTGGCGCTGCGGTCGGTGGCCAGAGAGGCTCGGCTGCACCAGATTCCGCTCGACGACGCGGACCACCTGGCCGAGGAGCACGAGCTGCTGCACGACCACATCGTGGCCTACCGCCTCGACGGGCCGCTGTTCTTCGCTGCCGCGCACCGGTTCCTGCTGGAGCTGGCCGAGCTGTCCGACGTGCGGGTGGTCATTCTGCGCATGTCCCATCTCACCGCCCTCGACACCACCGGCGCGCTCACCCTCAAGGACGCCATCGGCAAGCTCGAACACCGCGGCATCACCGTGCTCCTCTCGGGCCTGCGCGAGGACCACCGGCGACGACTGTCCGCCATCGGGGCGCTGCCAGGTGACGGCGAGGGCCACCTGTTCGAACACACCCCCGACGCGATCGCGGTCGCCCGCGAACTCGTTTCCACCCCCGCCGAAAGCAGCCACCTTTGACCGACGCCACCACCCCGAATCTCGTTCAGCGCCTGCGCTATATCGCGGGCGGCAGGCTCCCGGCGTCGATGTCGCAGTGGGTGATCGACGACCTCACCGGACCGGGCGCCGCCCGCCGCTACATGCTGCGCATCCTGATCCCGATCATCCCTCCGCTGTGCCTGTTCCTGCTCATTCCCGGCCCGCTGTGGATGGGCTTGGCCATGATGGCGCTGCTGTACCTGCCGCTGATCTACTTCACGGCCGCGCTCATGTACGTCTTCCGCCGCGCCCGCCTGGCCAAGCACGGCCTGGATCCGGCGCTGGCCGACCAGCGCGAACGCGACCGCACCGCCGCCGCCCGCGCGGCCTACGAACGTGCCCACGGTCGCGGCTGATACTCAGATCAGATAGCGGGTGGTGAATTCGGTGAGGAGCTGGGAGCCGTTGCCCTTGATGTAGTCCCAGGAGAAGGGGAGTTGCTTGACGTCTTCGTAGGTGCGGGTGCCGGGGGCCACGGGGATGTCGGTGCGGGCGGGGATCATTTTGTGGGCGGCGGTGATTTGCTGGGCTTCCGGGGTGAACATGTAGTCCACCAAGGCTTTTGCGGCGGCGGGGTTGTGGGTGGTGTTGAGGATGAAGACGGGGCGGGGCGTGATGATGGTGCCGGAGGCGGGGGAGATGACGCGCAGGGGCACGCCTTTGGCGGCGGCGTCGTAGGCGGAGTAGTCGACGCCGCCGACGATGACGGCGAAGTTTCCGGCGGTGACCTCGTCGAGCGCGGGGCCGTTGCCGCCGCGGACGGTCATGCCGTTGTCGAAGAGGGAGTCGAACATGGCCCAGGTGCGGGGCTTGCCCCAGGCGCTGACCATGGCGGCGATCAGGTCGCGGGCGGTGCCGGATTCGCGAGGGTCCGGCATGATCGCCTTGCCGTGGAATTCGGGGGCGGCCAGATCGGCCCAGTCATTGGGCAGGCGCGGGGACAGTTTGGTGTTGACCACCATGGTCAGTGCCGAGCCGTCGCGGCCGATGAAGCCGTGGTCCTTGCCGATCCAGCCGTCGTGGATCCGATCGGCCCCGCGCGGGGTGTAGGGCAGGGTGCGGCCCTCGAGGTCGTACTGGGCGGCCGGGGTCCACGACGCCAGGTAGACCACGTCCGCCAGCGGGTGCGAGCCCTCCTTGTCGAGTTTGGCGGTGATCTTGCCGGTTTCGCCGTTGAACACGGTGACCTTCACCCCGGACGCCTTGGTGAACGCCGCGAGCAGCTCGTCGGTGAGGTCCTGCGGATTGGCCGAGTACAGCGTCAGGTCTCCGGACAGTCCGGGCGGCGGCGTCCACGAACTGGTGGCGGCCCGGGTCGAATTCGACTCGGCATGCTTGCCGCAGGCGGCCGTGGCGAATGCCGAGGTGACGACGGCCGCGAGGAAAACGCGGCGGGGGAGCGACATTCCGCGGGAGCCCTTTCTGAAGATCGGTCGCGGAAGAGTAGACCGCCGCCCCGGCCCCGCGGGGGAGTGCCGGTGAACAACCGGTGAATCCTTGGTCGAACAGGTTTAGTGGAAGAGCTTGAGCAGATTCACGATCAGCCGATCCACTCCGTAGGCGAAGGGCACGGCCACCCACACCCACGCGAAGATCAGCAGCGGCAGTCGCCGCGACGGGGACTCGGCTGCGGGCTCGGTCATTTCTCTGCTCCTTCCGGCGCGACCGCCGACTCCGCGGGCGCGCGATGGTATTTCGCCGCCACCGGCCGGATCAGCTCATTGGCCAGGAATCCGACACACAGCAGGGCGATCATGATGGCGAACGAGGTGCCGTAGAGCGCGGGCCCGGTCTTGCCGTGGCGCGCACCGGAATCGGCGATGGCATTGACGATCAGCGGCCCGGCCACCCCCGCCACCGACCACGCGGTCAGCAGCCGCCCGTGGATCGCGCCGACCTGATAGGTCCCGAACAGATCCTTGAGATAGGCCGGGATGGTGGCGAATCCGCCGCCGTAGAAGGACAGCACGACCATCGCGCCGAGAATGAACACCGGCTTGCTGTCGCGTCCCACGAACCACACCAGGGCATACGCCAGCGCGCCGACACCGAGGTAGATCCGGTACATGTTCTTGCGACCGATCACGTCCGAGAGCGAGGACCAGCCGATCCGCCCGCTCATGTTCGCCGCCGAGAGCACCGCCACGAAACCCGCTGCCGCGGTGACGGTCACCGGGGTCGAGGAGTGCTTGAAGAAGTCCACCACCATGGGCGCGGCCTTCTCCAGAATCCCGATGCCCGCGGTCACGTTGAAGCACAACACGATCCACAGCAGCCAGAACTGCGGCGTCCGGATGGCGTCGTTGGCGGTCACGTCGTGGCGGCTGATCAGCCTGGCCGCGGTCACCGGGGGAGTCCACCCGGCCGGTCGCCACCCCGGCGGCGGCACCCGCACCAGCAGCGGGCCCAGGGACATGAACACCG
>NZ_BAFX01000168.1 GCF_000308815.1 Nocardia concava NBRC 100430 | reverse complement strand
CGTTCGGTGTCGGTGCGGTCTTCGCGGTGGTCGCGCTGCTGTTCACCTTCGGCCTGCAGCTCACCCCGCCGCCCGCACCCGCACCGGCGGCCGAGAGCGTGGCCGAGGTGCTCGAAGCCGAGACCCTCGGCGGCGAAACCGAAGCGATCCTCGGTGGCGAAGCCGAGGCCGCGGAGAGCAGCCCGGCTCGCTCCTGAGCCCGGACGGGCGGGGTTCCTCATGCCGCGCCGAGGAACCTCGCCCGCCGCGCCCGCACGAACTCCTCGTAGCCGAGCGGCGGTGTGCCGGTGACCTTCTCGACATCCTCGAAGATCCGCCCGCGCACGGGACCGGCGGCGGCCCGCGCGGCCGTCACCGCCTCCGCGACCTCCGCGGGCACCCGGCGGGCCAGCCGCTCGCGCTCCTGCTCGAGCGAAATCTCCCGCACGGCGATCGGAATCCCGAGCGTGTCGGCGATGATGCCCAGCTGTTCGCGCGGGGTCACCGCCCGCGGACCGCTCAACCGCAGCACAGGTGCGCCGGGATGGCCCTCGGCCAGCAGCACCCGCGCCGCCACCCGCCCGATATCGGCGGGATCGAGGTGGGCGGCGGGCAGATCCGGCAGGGCCACCTCGACCGCACCGGCCGACAGAATCGAGGGCACCCATGCGAAAGTGTTGGAGTAGAAGCCGTTGGGCCGCAGCACGATCGTCTCGATACCGGATTCGACCGCCACCCGCTCACCCTCGGCATGCCAGCGGCCGAGTAATCCGTCCGGATTCTCGTCCACCGCCAGCGAGGAGACGGTGACGAGCCGCCGCACTCCCGCCCGGCGCGCGGCGTCGACGAGGCGAGAATCCTGTTCCGCCTTCCGATTTCCCGCCGTCGCGATGAATACGGTGCGCACGCCGCGCAATACCGGCGGCAGCGTTTCCGGCCGGTCGAGATCGCCCCGCACGAACTCCACACCCGGCACCGGCGCGGCCCGCCCGGGATCCCGGGTCAGGGCACGCACCGCCACCCCGTGACGCGACAATTCCGCGACCGTCGCACCGCCGACCACACCGGTCGCTCCGGCGATCAGAATCATTCGAATCAACTCTCTTCCAACGTAATTCGACGAGATGACCGCAGCGTATCCGGCGATTCCACCCCGCATACCCGCGCTCGTTCCACGCTCCAGAGATCCTCCAGAGCCCGTGCAGCAGCGCTTTCTACGGTCGAAATCAGACGCCAAAACCTCAGGAGGGCTCGATGAGTCAAGTCTCCACCCCATTGATCCCGGCTCCCGGAGACCCGGTCGCGCCATCGGATACCGGTGGTTCCCCCGCGCACATCCTCGGCGTGGTCTCCGGTGCGCGCCGCGCGCAGGTGGTGCTCGCCGCCGCCGAACTCGACCTGTTCACCGTGCTCGCCGACCGCGACCTCGCGGCCGCCGAGATCGGCGCCGCCATCGGGCTGCACCCCGAGTGGACCCGCGACTTCCTCGACGCCGTCGCCAGCAGCGGGCTGATCATCGCCGACGGCGGGCGCTATTCCAACAGCCCGGATGCGCACCGCTATCTGGTGCGCGGTAGACCGGAGTATCTCGGTGGATTCCTGCGTTTCCTGGACAAGACGCTGCACCCGGCCTGGACCGGATTGGCGGCCAGTGTGAAGTCCGGGAAGCCCGTCAATTCCGATGCGGCGGAGGGTGATCCCTACGGCGTGCTCTTCACCGATCCCGATGATCGTCGCGGCTTCTTCGACGCCATGGACGTGCTCAACGCGCCCATCGGCGCGGCCCTGGCCCGGCTGGACTGGTCGCAGCGCGGCACCTTCGCCGATATCGGCGGGGCCCGCGGGAATATCGCCGCGAGCCTGGTGCGCGCGCACCCGCATTTGCGGGCCACGGTATTCGATCTGCCCGAGGTCGAATCCGAATTCGATTCGCACATAGGCGAGTTGGGATTGAAGGATCGGATCGAATTCCGGCCCGGTGATTTCTTCACCGATCCGCTGCCCAGCGCCGAGGTGCTCATCTTCGGGCACGTCCTGCACAACTGGCCGGTCGCGCGCCGCCGGCAGCTCATCGAGGCCGCCTACGCCGCCCTGCCCGACGGCGGCACCATCGCCATCTACGACCCCGTGATCGACCCGGCCCGACCTAGCCCGAGCGCACTGCTGGCCAGCCTGAACATGCTGGTGTGGTCGTCCGGCGGTAGCGAATACACCGTCGCGGAGGCCGAAACCTGGCTGCGCGACGCGGGATTCGTCGATATCGCCGCGGCTCCGCTCGGCCCCACCTCCACCCTCATCACCGGCGAAAGGCCGCGGCATGGCCGTTCCACTGCAGAGATCGCCCGCTAGCACCCGCGACCTCGTGCGGCACTGGCTCTCCGAAACCCCGGTCGGAGCCGAGATCGACACGGAGACGGTCGATATCGCGGTGCCCAGCAATGGGTTCTCCGCGGAGACCTGGCAGCTCACCGCGCTGGGGCACGACGGGTACCGGCGGCGGCTGGTCATCCGGGTCGGCGCCACCGGCGACGGCGTCTACCCGACTGAATCGATTGTGGCGCAGGCCGAAACGCTGCGCGCGGTGCGCCGCCACAGCGATGTGCCGGTGCCCGCCGTGCTGGCCGTCGAACCCGATCCCGGGCTGCTCGGCGCGCCGTTCTTCCTGATGGAGCACGTCGCGGGCCGGGTGCCGCCGGACTTCCCCTCCTACCACCGCGGCGGCTGGGTGGCCGATCTGGTCCCCAGCGAGCGGACGGCGGTCTGGTGGTCGGCGCTGACCGTGCTCGAGCGGCTGCACACCATCTCGGCGGACACGCCGGGCCTGCCGTATCTCGGTCCGGCGGGACCGGCCGCGCAAGTGCGGTACTGGACCGACGCCCTCGATTTCTACGGCTGCGCCGGCGATCCCGTCATCCAACGCGCCCGCCGCTGGCTGACCGCCAACCTGCCGGTCCGGCAATCGCCCTACACGCTGCTGTGGGGCGACGCCCGGCTGGGCAACATCATCTACGACGGCACCGAGGTGGCCGCGCTGGTGGATTGGGAGATGGCCGGGTACGGCGAGCCCGAAAGCGATCTCGCGTGGTTCCTGTACCTGGACCGGAACCTGAGCAGCGGCATCGGCGCGCCGCGGCTCTACGGCCTGCCCGATCGCCAGCGGACCGTGGAGGCCTATGCCGCGCTCTCGGGCCGGTCGCTGCACAATCTCGAGTTCTACGAGGTGCTGGCCGGATTCAAGTTCGCGCTCATCACCGCCGCGGTCACCCGCCGGGCCGTGAACGCCGGTCTGGTGACCGATCGCCCATTTCCCTTGCACCGCAATGCCGTCGCCCTGCTCGACGCCACCCTGGAGGCCCTGTGACCATCCGACTGTCCATCCTCGACCAAGCCCCCGTGCCCGAGGGCACGCCGCAATCGGGCGCCCTGGCCAATTCCCTGGACCTGGCCCGCCGGGCCGAGCAGTTCGGCTACACCCGCTACTGGGTCGCCGAGCACCACGCCATGTTCTCGCACGCCATCTCCGCACCCGAAATCCTGGTGGCCGCACTGGCTTCGGCGACCTCGACGCTGCGGGTCGGCTCCGGCGGGGTACTGCTCACGCACTACAGCCCGTTCAAGGTCGCCGAGACCTTCCGGACGCTGACGGCCCTGTATCCGGGGCGCATCGACCTCGGGATCGGGCGCTCCACCGGCGCGGGGGAATTGGAAATCCGTGCGCTGCAGCCGATTCCCGGTATCGTCGGGCGGCCCTCCATCGACGAGAAGGTCGAGGAATTGCGCGACCATCTGGCGCGCAGGCCGGCGAGCACCGGTGTGCAGACGGAACCGTTGGCGGTGCCGCTGGACGCCGGTACGCCGGAGCTGTGGCTGCTCGGCAGCAGTCCGTCCAGCGCCATCGCGGCGGGTGAGGCGGATATCGACTACGCCTTCGCACATTTCATCAATCCGGCGGCCACCCGCGCGGCCATCGGCGCGTATCACCGGCTGGCCCCGGGACGTTCACCCATCGTCGCGGTCACGGCGGTGGCCGCCGACACCGAGGAGGAGGCCGCGCGCCTGTACTCGGCGCAGCGCGCGGTGCGTAATCGCCTGTTCCGCAACGATGTCCGCCCGATCCCCGAACCCCGGGTCGCCCTGGAGGAATTGGCCCGCCACGGCGACATTCTCGAGGACGAGCGGTTCGAGTGGCCGCGCTACTTCTGGGGCACCCCCGACCGCGTGGGTGACCAGATCCGTTCGCTGGCAACGGCTCTCGAGGTCGAAGAGATCGTCATCGTCACCACCGTGCACGACCACCAGGCCCGCGTGCACAGTTACGAGCTCCTCGCCGCGGAGTTCGCGCTACCGGCCACCGCACCCGCACTCCAGGACGTCACGCCATGAAATTCGGTATCAACCTCTTCCCGACCGTCGGGGAGAAGGACCAGGCCCCGGCCGACTACTACGACCTCGCCCTGCGCCTCGCGGTCTACGCCGAGGAACTGGGCTACCACCATGTGAAGACGGTGGAGCACTACTTCTTCGACTACGGCGGCTACAGCCCCGATCCCACCACCTTCCTGGCCGCGGTCGCCGCGCGCACCCGGCGCATCCGTCTGATCACCGGGGCGGTGGTGCCTGCCTTCGATCATCCGATCAAGCTCGCCGCGCGACTGGCCATCCTGGACAACCTCAGTCACGGGCGGCTGGATGTCGGTGTGGCGCGCGGCTTTCTGCCCGACGAGTTCGCGGCCTTCCAGATCTCGCTCGACGAGTCCCGGCCGCGTTTCGATGCCACCGTGGCGGCCATCGTCGAATTGTGGACCGGGTCGGAGGTGACCGTCGACAACGGGTTCCACGCCTTCGGGCCGGTCACCTTGCAGCCGCGGCCGTTCCAGTCGCCGCATCCGCGCATCCTGGTGGCCACCTCCATCACCCCCGAATCCGCCG
>NZ_BAFX01000169.1 GCF_000308815.1 Nocardia concava NBRC 100430 | reverse complement strand
CGAGCAGCTCGCGCCACGAGCCCGCACCCGCGTCCCGCGCCGACACCAGGGTCACCGGTCGCGGCCAGGCGATGGCCAGCTCCGGGTCGTCGTAGGCGACGCCCAGATCCTCGGCCGGATCGTGCGGGCGGTCGATGCGGTAGCAGACGTCGGCCACCTCGGTCAGCGCCTGGAAGCCGTGCAGGAAGCCCGGCGGGACGTAGAGGTGGCGGAAGTCGGTGTCGTCCAGCAGGAATGCCTGCTGACGGCCGAAGGTCGGCGAATCGGGGCGGATATCGACGAGGACGTCGTGGACCGCGCCGTGCGCGCAGCGCACCAGCTTGGCCTCACCGCGCCCCGAGCGGCCGTGCATGCCGCGCACCACGCCCGTGTGCGAGCGCGACTGCGAATCCTGCACGAAGCTCGCGGACAGGCCGGGCGTGCCCAGGTGGGCGTCGAACTCCTCGGCGTCGAAGGTTCTGGTGAACAGGCCGCGGTCGTCACGGAACGGCTGCGGGGTGAGCAGCAGGACGTCGGCGAGGTCGGTCGATTCGATGCGCACCGGGTCATCGTGCCATGAGCGGGGAGCCGTTGTACGGGTGTCGCGGGTGCGGGCTGGGGCCGCTGGTGCGGGTGCTGGATCTCGGGAAAATGCCTGCGGCGGACGACTTTCCGAGCCTGGAATCGGCCGGCGGACCGGGTGATTCGGCGCATCCGCTGGCCATGGACCTGTGTGCCATGTGCGGGCTGGCGCAGCTGGCCGAGGACGATACGGTCACCGCGGAGCCGCGCGGCGTGGAGCCGCGGGCGCTGCGGGAGCAGGCCGCCGACGCGGTATCGCGGGTGGCGGCCGGCGGCTGGCTGCCCGGCGGCGGCACCGTGCGCGAGTTCGGGAGCCCGCACGGCGGCACCTGGCTGCCGCTGCTGACCGAGCGCGGCTACACCGTGATCGATCGACCCGCCGATGTGGTGATCGACTGCTTCGGCATCATGCACGAACCTCATCAGCGGGTGGCGTTCGCGCAGCGAGCGGCGGCCACCGCGCCGGGCGGGGTGCTGCTGCTGCAGTTCCACTCGCTGCACGCCATCGTGCGGCAGGGGCAGTGGAATGCGTTGCGGCACGGGCATTTCGCGTACTACTCGCTGGCCGCGCTGCAGCAGCTGCTGCGCTCGGCGGGGCTGGTCGCGGTGACCGCGTGGGAGTTCGAGCTCTACGGCGGCACGGTTCTGGTGGCGGCGGTGCACGCACCCGCCGAGGCCGATCCGTCGCTGGCCCGCATTCGCACCGCGGAGGCGGCGGTCGCCGACCCCGCGGTGGTGCGCGGGCTCCAGCAGGCCGCCGATCGGCAGGCGCGCGCGTTACGCGGCTGGCTCGAGGACCAAAGCGCTTCCGGCCGCGTGGTTTACGCCTACGGCGCGGCCTCGCGGGCGGTGGCCCTGCTGCATCTGGCGGGCGCGCATCGCGGCCTGCTGGCCGGGGTGGCCGACGCCTCCCCGGGCAAGCAGGGCCGTCGCATGCCCGGTACCGATATCCCGATCCTGTCTCCGGCCGAACTCGTTGCCGCGCAGCCGGATCTGGTGTTCCTGACCTTGCCCGACCTGCTACCGGAAGTGTCCGGCCGGTGGCCCGAACTGAACGGAAAGTGGGTGACCGAAGTGCCCGAAACACTATGAAAGTCAGCGACCTTCACCCGGCGCCCGCATGACATCGCCGGGCACGCAACTCGTCGGCCTGTGATACCGATCATTCGATTGCGGTCACACGCAGGGCAATTGAGTGGGATAGTCTCAGCGTGGGGTCGATCATCGACCGAGGGGGACGGGGGACGTACACCCACGTTCCAGTAGTACTGGGGATCATCAAGCACGCGTATGCATTACGCAGTTATATCTGATGAGGGAATGGGATTCATCATGCGCAACAACAAGACTGCGCTTTCGCGCACCGCGATCATCGCGGCCGCGGGCACCATCGGACTCGTACTGAGCGGCGGCACCGGTGCCGCCGCGGTGGATGCCACCAATACGATCGTCGACCAGAAGGGTCGCGCGGTCGAGGCCATCTCGGCCGACACCCGCATCGACTGGGTGCCCCCGCTGGACGGGAACCCGCTGACCCGCGAGTGGTTCCACAGCGGCAAGGCCTGCTTCAAGGTGGACGTGCCCGCGGGCGAGTCGTGGAACGGCCACATCACCATGGGCTACCAGGTCGGCTACCCGGCCACGCTCTCCGGCAAGATCTCCTTCCAGTACCAGACGCCCGGCCTGGAGCTGGAGATCGGCAACGACCCGAAGGTCGACCTCTTCAATCTGATTCCCACCCTGGGCATCCAGCTCGATGTCGGGTTCGGGCCCGGCATCCAGTCCGTGGACACCGCCGGCGGCGATGTCTCCGGCAACGAGGGTTGCATCACCATGTCCGGGTTCCACGGCACCGTCACCGGCGTCCTGGGCACCACCACCATCCGGCCGTTCGTGCGCCTGGTGAGCGGTAGCGGCGACGTGGTCGTCGCGTACGGTCCGCTGTCGCAGAACTGATTTCCCGGGCCCGGGCGGTCGCCGCGCCTCAGCGACCGACCGGGCCCGTTGCTCACTACCGCCGGACCCGTGCGGCGGCGGCACGGGCCAACCGCCAGTCGCCGCCGAGTACGGCGGCGCGGCCGACGTATTGCGGGTATTCCGAACCGAGACGGTGATGGAAGCGCAGCATCTCGGTCAGGGCGGTGACCGAGGAGGCGGCCGGGTCGGCAGCGGAATCGCTTCGGGCAACCAGAATTTCGGGCATGCCGTGGAAGTCGCCGAAGGCGCTGACTCGGGCGAACAGGTCCGCGTCCATCGGGAAGCCCGGGTCACCGCCGCGGAAGCCGCCGACACGGTCGAAGTCCTGACGGCGGAAGACGGCGGCGGTGATCGGGCCGAAGTCGGCGGGGCCGCGGTGCACGAGGGTGCGCATGAGGGCGCGGGCGTCGCGACGGCCCAGCAGGCCGGGCAGGCCGCGATCGGTGGCCACGACCGTGCCGTGCTCGTCGATCACCTGAAATCTGGCGGCGCACAGGGCGATTCCATTGTCGCCCATGACCGCCAGCTGCTTGTCGAGGGCGCCCGGGAGCAAGGTGTCGCCCGGGCGGACCACCTTCACGAAACGGCCGGAGCTCAGCGAGACGGCCTTGTTCCAGTTCTCGCCGATGGGCAGGGCCTCGGCATTGCGGTGCGCGCGCAACCGCTTGTCCTCGAAGGACCGTGCGATGGCCGACGCCGTGTCGTCGGGCCCGTTCCGGCCGGGCGAATTGTCCAGCACGATCACCTCGACATCGGTGTCCTGGTCGAGGATCGAGCGCAGTGTCATGGCCAGGGTGCGCCCGTCGTCCTGGACGGGGACGCACACCGAGAGGTTCTTCATCGAGCCCCCTGAGCTGGTTGGACGGTTCGGGTGGGCAGGCCATCACCTCCCGCCACGAGTCCGTACACTCGATCCAGACCCGCGCGACCGGCGTCGATCTGCTCAACTGCCCTCTGCTGCAGGGTATCCCGCAGCTCCGGCGCGGACTCCCACAACCGGTGAATCGCACGCGTCAATTCGGTGTCGAGGTCATCCGCGTCCAGGTGCACGATCTGCAGCCCGGACTCCGCAGCGCCGGCGGTGTCGCCGTTGAACATGTCGGCCAACCCATAGAATTTGTCGTCGTAGTACTGCGAGGCCGTTACAGCCACCGCCGGAATGCCCTGCGACAGCGCGAAAACGGCGAGATGGTAGGCGCTGGTCACCACGACCCGGCAGCGTGAGACCTGACGGACGACGTCCCGGGCGGTGCCGGTGCGGGCGATGGGCTCGCGGACACGAGGTGCTCCGTGCAGCAGGGGCAGGGTGTGGCGGCGGTCGCCGTTCGCGCCCTCGGCGACGACCAGCGGTGCCAGCGCGGTATCCAAGGCGGCGGCTTCGCGACGCAGTACCCCGCCGAGGGTGTCGCGGGCCGCGTCGCCCACCTGGGATCGGCTCGAAATACGGAGGGAGACACCGAGATCGGTGCCGATGCCAGGTCTACGCGAGCGGTAGGCGAACTCGATGGCGTCGTCGCCGGTGAGCAGCACCCGCTCGGGATCGACGCCGAGTTCGTCGAGCAGCGCGGGTCCGCGGCGACGCTCCCGCACGGCGATGAGATCGACGCCCGGCAGCACCTCGGCGGCGCGGCGCAGCAACTCGCTGTCGTGCAGCGGTCCGATGCCCTGGCCGATCATGGCGGTCGGAATGCCTTGGTGCTGTGCGGCTTCCAGCAGATTCAGGGTGCGATGAGCCTGGTGGCGATCGGAGTCGGTCAGGTAGCCGCCACCCAGGGCGAGCACCAGATCGGACTCCGCGAGCGCGCCGGGGATCGGCGAGAGACTCGGCGGGCAGGCGGTATCGGACCCGATGCCGGTGTACTGCCGGACCTCCTGACGCGCGCGGTCGGCGAGACCGCGCAGATAGTGTTTGGGTGCCTCGGTGGCGGCGCGCCACTGCAGGGCCGCGGGGCCGAGCAGGTGGATTCCGGCCTGTTCGTCCAGCAGTCCCGCGAGACCGCTTCTGCCCCAATGTCCCCCGGTGTGCGCGACCACGGGTTCGGCACCCGGCAGCAGGCCGCGCAGGATGCCCGGCTCCTCGGTGAGCACTCCCACTCGTGCCCGTGGCCACCGCTGCCGCAGATGTTCGACAGCCATGGCCAGCATGGCGATATCCCCACGATTGCGCAGCGCGTACTCGCCGTTCTCGATGAGCACTCGCACTGTCCCGGCACCATCCCCCGCGCCGAAATTCCCCACGCTCGATTCCTTCCGACACGGCCCGAGCAAGCTGCCGCGAATCTATCGCACGACCGTTATCCGCGCCAGGTTGGCTGTGGCCCGCCGTGCGAAAGCAGTGTACGCACAAGATTATTCGGGCGGGTGGTTCAGCTCGGGAGCCCTGACATGACCAGCTTGCTGCACAGCCACTTGCCGTCGACGTAGTCCATGGCCATCGGGACGG
>NZ_BAFX01000170.1 GCF_000308815.1 Nocardia concava NBRC 100430 | reverse complement strand
CGGGTGCGGCGCGCAACCCGTCGATGGTGACTGCCAGCATGCGTTCGGCGGCGTCGGGCACGGTTTCGCAGGCGACGCCGATGCCGTGCCCGAACCGGATCAGGTCGCGGGGTTCCAGATCGGCGCGCAGCGCGCCCGCCTCCTGCCCGGCCCGGACCAGCAGCTCGGCCGCCTCGGTGATCGCCTCCCGGCACAGCTGGAAGGTGGGGGAGGCGTGGTCCATGCCGGCCTTGAGAGTGGTGGCCAGCACCCGATTGGCCATCACCCAGGACACCTGCTCGCGCAGCCAGAACTCGAAAGCCGTTGCGGGCGTGTGCTCTTCGAGTAGATCGCGGGCGCGCTGGGCCAGCTGCTCGATATTGGAGCGGTAGACGGCCTCGATCAGCGCCTCGCGATTGGGGAAGTGCCGGTAGAGGGTGCCGATCCCGATGCCCGCCCGCCGCGCGATCTCCTCGAGGGGCGCCTCGGGTCCGAGCTCTTTGAAGGCCGCCTGGGCGGTTGCCACGATCAGCTCGTAGTTGCGCCGTGCGTCTGCGCGCATCGGCTTCCCGGTCGACGGTGCTGCCACGAACCCTCCACTAGAAAACGGATGGACCCTCCGGATAGGCTTGCGCAAATGGAGGAACCCTCCATATAGTAACTCCATCGGAAACGGAGGCACCCTCCGATTTACTCCTCTTCGATGGAGAATTCCTTGTCGACCACTCTTTCCCCGGACGCCGTCGGCGTCCGCCCCGAATCGAAGACCAGCCGCGTCCGCTCGGGCATCGTGCTGGCCACCCTGTTGACCTGCCAATTGATGATCGTCCTGGACATCACCGTGATGAACGTGGCGTTGCCGCGCATCCA
The DNA here is from genome assembly GCF_000308815.1 of Nocardia concava NBRC 100430. Lineage (GTDB taxonomy): Bacteria > Actinomycetota > Actinomycetes > Mycobacteriales > Mycobacteriaceae > Nocardia > Nocardia concava. The sequence goes on along the minus strand of NZ_BAFX01000170.1, from coordinate 4,580 downwards.
GAGCGACCTGCACTTCAGCGCCACCGGACTGTCCTGGGTCATGAACTCCTACAGCCTGGTGTTCGGCGGACTGCTGCTGCTCGGCGGGCGCGCCGGCGACCTGTTCGGCCGCCGCACGCTGTTCCTCACCGGCGCAACGCTGTTCACCTTGGCCTCGTTGGCGGGTGGGCTCGCACCCACCGCCGGATGGCTGATCGCCGCGCGGGTGGTGCAGGGCATCGGCGGCGCCATGGCCGCGCCCAGCACCCTCGCCCTGCTGACCACCACTTTCAGTGAACCCAAGGCCCGCATGCGGGTGCTCGCGCTGTTCTCGGGCATGTCCAGTGCCGGTTTCGCCATCGGCCTCATCGTCGGCGGACTGCTCACCGAATGGCTGAGCTGGCGCTCGGTCCTGTTCATCAATGTGCCCTTCGGGCTCGCGGTGGTGGTGCTCGCGCTGCGCTATCTGCCCCGGGCCGAGCGGCAACCCGCGCACCTGGATCTGCCGGGCGCGATCACCGCAACCGCCGGTGTGGCAGCCCTGGTCTACGGCTTCATCAGCGCCGCCTCGGACGGCTGGGAGACCGCGACCACCGATATCTCGCTGGCCCTCGGCGCGGCCCTGATCGCGGCGTTCCTCGTCATCGAATCGCGTACCGCCCAACCGCTGTTGCCGCTGCGTCTGTTCGCCGACCGCAACCGCGCCGCCGCCTACGCCAATATGTTCCTGACCCCGATGGCGGGCATGTCGATGTTCTTCTTCCTCACCCAGTTCCTGCAGGACGTCCTCGGATTGAGCGCGCTGGCAACCGGTTTCGCGTTCCTGCCGACCGCCCTGCTGATGTTCGCCATGATCCGGCTGATCCCGCGCCTGCTGCCGCGCTTCGGCCCGAAGCCGGTGACCATGGTCGGCGCGTCCGCCATGGTGTCCGGACTGGTCCTGCTGACCCTGCTCACCCCGGACAGCGGCTATTTCCCGCTGCTGTTCGCCGCCATGATCCTGATGGGATTCGGTCTGGGCCTGTCGGTTTCGCCGCTGAACGTGATCATCATGTCGAATGTCGAGCCGCACGAGGCGGGTGCGGCGGGCGGTGCGATGCAGACGCTGCAGCAGACCGGCGCCGCGCTCGGCCTGGCGATCATGGTCACCATCTTCGGCACCTCGGCCCGCGGTGCGGGCGGATCGCCGCAACACGCCCTGGTCAGTGGTATGACCACCGCGTTCGCGGCGGCGGCGGGCATCGCATCGCTGGCATTCGTGGTGGCGACCACCTTCCGGGGAACGCGTCCCGCCCGCGTCGGTGGCGTGGCCGAATCGGTTGTCGTAGCCGAATAATTGCCTGTGCGTCTAATCCTGGTTACCGGCCTGCTGTGGCAGCATTGCTAAGCGGTTGCTGTTTCGGGCAATTCGGGCCGGTAACCGGGAGGGAGCGCATGACGGTGACCGAAAGACCGGACCACGCACGGGATCTGCCGACTGTCGAGGCGCCCACATTCGGGCGCGCACTGCGGCGGCTGCGCGACGATCGCGGCGTCTCCCGGGAGCAGCTGGCCTACACCGCCGGTGTGAGCGCCAGCTACGTCACCCATCTGGAGAAGGGCGATCGGCTCAATCCGGCATTGGCGGTGGTGGAGGCCTTGCTGCGCTGTCTCGATCGCATCCGCTCGGTGTCGATGGCCGACCGGCGCCACGTGTTCGATCTGGCCGGGCTGGACCTGCCGGGGGAACCGACCGTCCGGAACCTGCGGGCGGCAATCACCACCGAGCAACGCCACGCGCTGTTCTTGTTCCGCCCGCACCTGGCCGCCTACGTCGACCACTGCGGCAACATCCTCGAGGCCAACGACGCCTGGGACACCGCCCTGCCCGGAACCCGCCAGGACGGCAACCTGTTTCGCTGGATGTTCGGCAATGACCTGGCTAAACAGCATCAGGTCGATTGGGAGGCCGAGGCACACAAATACGTCGACTGGCTGCGGACCGCCGCCGGCCGGATGGGCGACGACCCCATGCTGACCGCGCTCATGGACGATCTGGGCCGCTTCCCCGACTTCCGCCGGATCTGGGAGGAGGACGGCGTCGACTTCCCGCCCTCCACCCGGATTCAGCGCCTGCGCGATCCCGAGACCGGCCTGGTCCGCGAATTCCAGATGCAGACCGCCGGCGTCCACTGCACGGCCTTCCCCCACCACATCGCGATCATCCTCGGCCTGGAGCTGTGACCGTCCGTCAGGCGCGCAGCGGCCCGATGCTCGTCTGCGACAGGTCGAAGCCCACCGCGCTGCGCACCGCGGGTGCGGGCTGTCCGGTGAGCGGGCGTGTCGGGTGTGCATCGCGAGCGGAGACGACCACGATGGGTGCCATGAGCGATCACGAAGTGAAGATGATCATCCTGTCCACCGATGACCTGGACGAATCGATCCGGTTCTACGGCGACACGCTCGGCATGGCGTTGAAGTTCCGGGACGGAACGCATTTCGCGGCCCTCGACGGCGGGCCGATCACCCTCGCCCTCGCGACCGACGTGGACCATCCCATCCACGGCCAGGTCGTCGTCGGCATCAAGACCGCCGATGTCGATGCCGCCGCGAAGGCGGTCGAGGCCAGTGGCGGCGGCATCGTGAAGGGCCCGTACAACGACGCCCACGAGCGCCGCGCCGTGGTATTCGACAACAAGGGCAACGGCCTGGTGTTCTACAGTCCGCTGCCGCGCTGATCGGACTCGTCGTCCGGGCACTGCGGGTCGTCGTCCGGGTAGCGCAGGCCGATGAAGATCTGGATCCACTCCGGATACGTGGTGCTCGGCACCCGAAACAATTGCCCGACAATGGATATGGGCTCTCCCACCGGATCGCGCAGTCGGATGATGGGCCGCTGCCGTTCGTAGCGGGCGGTGGTCGTCGCCCACAGCTCCCGGAACAGCGGGTACCGCCCCAGCTCGGTCAGCAGATCGGCGGCCCAGCCGGGGTCGGCGTGCTGCCCGGCGAATCCGTGTAGCCACTGCACCGAGATCCGGACCTCGTGCTCCCATTCGACGAGCGCCGTCTTCGCCACCGGATTGCCCAGCATCCACCGCAGCAGGTTCCCGTCCTCGCGTAAACCCGGAAAGCCTTGTGCGAAGCTGGAATTGCAGAAGAGGATATTGAGCCGGGTGTCGACGTAGGCGGCCAGGTGCGGCTCGTAGAGTTCGAGCGCGCGGGGGATGCCGCGGCCGAGGTCGGCACGCAGATCGTCGATGTCCGGCAGCTCGGTGTCGGCCAGGCCCGCCAGATCGAACAGCAGCCGCCGTTCACCGGACGCGAGATCGGACACGTCGTTCAGGCAGCGCACCAGCGCCTCGATGATCTCCCGGGTCGGGTGCGCCCGCTCGCCCTTCTCGAGGCTGGTCACATAGCTGGCGCTCACGCCCGCGTTGAATCCCAGCCGCTCCCGCGAGAGACGACGGTCCTCGCGCAGTCGCCGCAGCGTCGAGCCGAACGAAGGCGGTTGCGGCGGTTCGTCTTTCGCCGGCTTGGCATCCACGCCGGACTCCACCGCTGCCGTACCTCCGTGCCCCGGGGCGGACGCCTCGCCGGTCCCTCCTCCGCGTCCATCTCACCGTATCGGCAATCGGCTCGCAACAGGTTGCTCAGCCGGTCCGGCCCCGCCGTCGCCGTGCCCGGAGGGCGGAAATCAGTCCCAGTTGCACGATGCGCGGATACACCAGGAGTTCGGCAGCCCGTCGGCGAGCGGTGCGAGTCGATGCGGTCATGCGTAGTCCTCCGTCCATAGTCGGCATCTATCACGCAACCTATCGCCGAGCGACACCTCCCCGAGGGGATTTGTCCGATTTGTTGCGCTGGCCTGGCATTCGGCGATCAGGTGGGCTGGAAGTGGCGGCGCGGGTTGTCGATGAGGATGGCGTCCAGGTCGGCGGGGGTGAGGCCCTTGGCCAGCAGGGCGGGGAGGACGTCCTCGCTGATGTGGCGGTAGTTCCATTTGGGGGTGACCTGGGCCTTGGCGACCGGGTCGAACCAGTCGATGAAGCAGGCGGCGTCGTGGGCGATGGTGATCTGGTCCCGGTAGCCGCGGCGCACCAGTTCGACGATCGTGTTCACCCGGTCCTCGAAGGGCAGCAGGACGTCGATGCCGAAGCGGTCCATGCCCAGACAGGAACCGGCGTCGGCCAATTCGACGAGATAGTCGAGGTCGGTGGTGTCGCCGGAATGGCCGATGATCACGCGGGTCAGATCGACGCCCTCCTCGCGCAGCACGCGCTGGGCCACCAGGCCGGAACGGGTGTGCGGGTTGGTGTGGACGGTGATCGGGGCGCCGGTGCGGACCGCGGCCTGCCCGACCGCGCGCATGACCCGCTCCACGCCGGGCGTCAGGCCGGGTGTTTCGATGGCGCACTTGAGGAATCCGGCGCGCACCCCGGTGTCGGCGATGCCCTCGGTGAGGTCGCGGACGAACAATTCCGTCATCGGCTCGGGCATATCCATCATCAAACCCGGTCCGTTGTAATGGAATTGGAACGGCAGATCGTTGTAGGTGTAGATGCCGGTGCGGCCACGATCTTCAGGTCGGTGCGGGCGGCGATCTGCTGGATGCGCGGGATGTA
>NZ_BAFX01000171.1 GCF_000308815.1 Nocardia concava NBRC 100430 | reverse complement strand
ACCTCACCGGTGCGCCGACCTCGCTCGAGCAGCTGATGGCCGAGACCACGCTGGGTGGTCTGGGTGTGCGGGTGCTGCATTGGGAGCAGTGGTGTGAGGACGTGGTGCGGGCGATCCGGGACGAACCGGTGCCGGAGTTGGAATCGCTCGCGCAGGTATTGCAGAGCCCGGCGGCTCGGCGGCAGCTCGCGGCCATGGTGACCGCGCCGCCATCGACAGCCGCGCGGACCGAGGCATTCGTGGCGGCCCAGGGTTTGCCTGCCCCGGCGTCGGGGGCAGCGGCACGCGGGAAGATGCTCGAGACCGTCGCGGGGCCGGGGTCGCGCGCGGAGGACGAGCCCTACCTGCGGTTCAACGAAACGCTCTCGGGGACCATCGGTGCGATCGGTGAGAACGCTGAAATACCCTGTGAATTGCGGCTTTCCCTGTCGGTCGCGAGCAGTGCCCAGGTGTTCAGCGCGCGCACGCTCGCAGTCAGTGGAGAGTTGCGATGCGCCGTGCTGCACGATCAGCCGCTCACCGTCGAGGGGTCAGCGACCATCCGGCCGCACGACGGCACTCCGCTGCGTCACGAGATGCGGCATCCGATCATGCATTACCAACTGACACTGCGTGATTCCTCCGGCGGCACCTGGTGGTTCGAAGGCTACAAGTTCGCCGCCGCCAGCCGTCGTCTGGTGCGTCAGCTCGGAACACAGGTGATCGAGATCGGGCGCTCCGGCGAGCCCGCGATCTACACCGGCGAGGTGACGGTGCCGATGCACACCTACCTCCCCGATCAGATCGACGGTATCGAGATCGATCCGCGGCTACCCGAGCGACAGCAGCGGCTGGCGAAGCTGTTGTGGCTCAGCTGGTTCGGTGGTCAGCTCGGCAAGAGTCTCATGGAGCCGGTCCTGCGGGTCGGCACCGATCTGCTGGATCTGCGCCGGGCCATGCGTAAGGAGCAGCGCCGATGACGGGCCTTCGAGCCACCGAACCCCTTGCCGGAGAATCGATCTCCTTCCGCACCGCTGACGGCGTCGATCTGCGGCTGCGGCGCGTCGGCCCGCCCGACGCGCCCGACGCGCCCGCGGTGCTGCTGGTGCACGGGCACGGGGTGTCCTCGGAGATGTTCGCGCTGCCCGAGATTCGCAATATCACCGACGTGCTGGCCGATGCGGGCTATCAATCCTGGCTGCTGGACTGGCGCGGCAGTTGCGCGCTGCCCTACAACGAATCCGGTCGCCCGTACACCTTCGACGATGTCGCCCTCTACGATCTGCCCGCCGCGGTCGCACAGGTCAAGGAGCGGATCGGGGATCGGCCGCTGTTCGTGGTGGCGCATTGCATCGGCGCGCTGTCGCTGTCGCTGAGCCTGACCGCCGGGCTGCTCCCGGGATTGGCGGGCGTGGTCGCGCAGGGTGTTTTCCTGACGCCGAAGGTCCGCACCTCCGCGCGCATGCGCGTGCTGGTGGGCAGTGAACTGCTCGGATCGCGCATCACCCACCTGGAATCCGACTTCCGCAAGGTCGGGCTGTGGTCGCGGCGCACCCTCCTCTATGCGGCCCTGTCGCGCAAGGGCGACTGCCCCGACCCGACGTGCCGGCTGGTCCAGTACGGCTGGGGCATGGGCGCCAAGCTGTTCGAGCACGACCACCTCGACGCGCGCACGCACGACCGCCTGGCGCAGCTGTTCGGTGCGGTGCCGCTGTCGGTGCTGCCGCATCTGCGGCAGATGGAATTGGCGCACGCCGTGGTCCGGTGGAATGTCGACGATGACCGCTATCGGGCGCTCCCGGAGAACGCGCTCACCGCGGCCGATCGGATCGATTGCCCGGTATTGCTGTTGTCCGGCAGTCGAAACGAGGCGTGGGTCGACTCCAACAAGCTGTGTTACGAGGTGCTGTCGGCGCGCAATCCGGGCGTCGATGTGCACTACACCGAAATACCGTCCTACGGCCACCTCGACACGTTCATCGGCCGCGGTGCGGCATTGGACGTATTCGGGTACATCGTCGACTTCCTCGACGAGATCACGGCCGGGACGGCCGACTGACGAGATCACGATTGGATTCGAGAGTATGCGTATCGCATTGCTGACCGCGGGAACCCGGGGCGATCATCAGCCGTATCTCGCCCTTGCCGACGAATTGCGTTCGCGCGGACACCATGTCGAGATGACCGCCACCGAGAACTACGCGGACGTGGTGCGGCGCTCGGGTTTCGAACCGCACGTCATCCCCTTCAACTCCGCGGAACTGCTGGAGTCGCCCGCGGCCAAACGCGGGCTGTCCTCGGGCAATCCGCTGCCGTTCCTGCAGATCATGCTGGACACGGTGAAGATCATGGCGGGCGAACGCGGTGAGCGGATGCACGAAGTGCTCAGTGGCGCTTGTGAATCCGCAGACGTGATCGTGTCCTGCGCCTCGACGCTGCCCTGGGCGATGGAGCGGCGGGAGAAGACCGGGCAGCGGGTGATCGGCGGGTTGCCGTACCCGCTCGAGCGCACCGCGGAATTCCCGTCCTCGTTCACGGTCAAGCAGATGGTTTCGTCGCGGCGATTGCGACTGGCCAGCTACACGGCGTTCGAAATCGCTTACGGCGTGGCGTATCACAAGATGGATCGACGGGTGCGCCAGCTGATGGGGCTGCCCGGTAAGCCACAGAATCCGTTCCGCCGCATCCGTGCCGAAGGTATTCCGCTGGTGCACATGGTGAGTCCGGTGCTGCTGCCCAAGCCCGCGGACTGGCCGGACCGCTCGACCGTCGTCGGTGCGCCGATCCTGCCCGCTCACATGCGCGGGGCATGGGGCGAGGCGGCGGTCGATCCGGCGCTGACCGACTGGCTCGACGAGGGCGAGCCGCCGGTCTACTTCTGCCTCACCGGCATGCCGATCCTCGACCCGACCGCGGCCTGCGATCTCATCGCCTCGGTCTGCCGCAGGCTGGGCGTGCGCGCCCTGGTCACGGTCAAGGGCGAGGGCTACCCGCGCGGCATCGGCTACGACCGCCGGCTGTTCGTCCTGGACTCCTTCGACTACGACCGCATCCTGCCGCGCTGCCTGGCGGTCGTCCATCACGGTGGTAGCGGCAACACCCACGACGTGCTGCGCGCCGGCCTGCCCGCGGTGGTGATCGGCGTGCACAGCGACCAGTTCTTCTACGGCTGGCGGATCTCGGCGCTCGGCATCGGCGCCGACTTCCCGTACCCGAAACTGACCGAGGACCGGCTGCACGACGCACTCGTCCGGACCCTGACGCCCGAAGCCCGTGGTCGCGCAGCGGAACTCGGCCGCCAGGTCTCCGCCGAGACCGGCATCCCGTCCGCCGCGGACGCGGTGGAGCGACTCTCCGTCACCGCCTCGGCCTGATTGATGGCCGAATCCCTGCACATCGCACTGTTCACCGACTTCCACCCGACCACCCTGGGCGGCGTCCAGACCGCCATGCGATCCCTGTGCGACGCCCTGCGCGGGCAAGGTCACCGCGTGACCGTATTCTCCGCTCCCGCACCGGGATCCGTGCCGCCAGATCCCGACACGGTCGTTCTCCGCCCGATGCGGTTCGCGATGTCGAACGGCCTGCCGCTGGTACTGCCGACGCGCGCCAACCAACGCCTGATCGATGCCGCCTTCACCGACCGCGGCCCCTTCGACCTCGTGCACTCCCTCACCACATACGGCTGCGGCATCTCCGCCATCCGCGCCGCGCGCCGCCACGGCATCCCGATTATTCAAACCATGCAGAGCCGCGACGACACGGTCATCGAAAAGTATTCCCCCGCTCCGTTCCTGGCCGCCCTGACCATGCGGCTCCTGCACGGCTGGTTCGTCCCCCTGCGCAACCACCCGCCCTACCCCGGTGACACCCGCACCACCCGCCTGGCCTGGCGTCCCCTGATTGCCCACGCGCAAGGCACCGACCACGTGATCGTCCCGACCCACCACTTCGCCCGCCGCCTCGCCGCCCGCGGCGTAGATCGCCCGATTCACGTGGTATCCAACGGAATCGACGACGCCCTCCTCGACCGCATCCGCGGCACGAGCGAGCCGGACCTGAAAGCGGCCGAGCCGGGGCCGAACGCGAGCGAGCCGCTGCGCGCCCTGTGGTGCGGCCGCCTATCCCCGGAAAAGCGCCCCCTCGAAGCCATCGAAGTAGCCCGCCTGGTCGACAACTGCACCCTGGACATCTACGGCAGCGGCCCCCTCACCGAAGACGCCCGCAAGGCCATCACCGCCGCCAACCTCTCCCACCGCGTCCACCTACACGGCGAAGTAGACCAATCCGCCTGTCTGACCGCCATGCGCACCCACGACGTCCTCCTCCTCACCTCAGACTGCGACACCCAGGGCATGGTCCTCCTGGAAGCCGTGGCCATGGGCCTCCCGGTCCTCTACTGCGACCCCGAACTCTCCGAAACCGTCCCCGAGGACGGCGGCATCCGCACCCCCACCCCCTCGGTCCAATCCTTCGCCACCGAACTCGCGGGCCTGGCAGCTGATCGCACCCGCCTCCGACTGATGCGCAAGGCTCTATCCCCCCACGCCGACGAACCCCGCCAGTCGAACCACATCACCAGAATCCTGTCGATCTACACCGCGAGCCTCTCCGAATGACGTTGTCCGACAGGCGAATAGACCATGCAAACGCAACTATCCTCGGGCCCCGACGAGATTGTCGAGGCCCGAGGATGTGGTGATCGCCGCGTCGTGGTCGGCGTTTACGGCTGGGAGCGGGCGAGGACCGAGTTGCGGTAGCCGAAGCCCGCGTAGAGGGCGAGGCCTAGCAGGAGCCAGACGACGAAGCGGATCCAGGTGATGACGTCGAGGTGGCTGATCAGCCACAGCGAGAAGGCGATGCCGATGAGGGGGACGACCGGGATCCACGGTGTGCGGAAGGCGCGCTCGGCGTCGGGGCGGGTGCGGCGCAGGCGCATGACTCCGAGGGCGACCACGATGAAGGCCATGAGAATGCCGACATTGGTGAGTTCGGCGGCCTCGCGGATGGGCAGGAATCCGGCGATGAGGGCGGAGACTATGCCGACCGGCCAGATGACGCGGGTGGGGACCTTGCGTTCGCTGCACTTGCCGAAGTAGTCGGGCAGCAGGCCGTCTCGGCTCATGGCGAAGCCGACGCGGGTGACGGCGAGCATATTGGCGAACGCGGAGGTGGTGACGCCGACGACCGCGCCGACCGCGATGACCAGGCCGAGGATGCCCATGCCGATGGTGTCGAAGGCGCTGGAGAACGGTGCGGCGACATCGATGTCGGCGTAGTTCACCATGCCGACGATGACCAGGCACACCAGCAGGTAGACGAGCGAGGCGATGCCGAGGCTGATGAGAATGGCCTTGGGCAGCAGTTTCTTACCGTCCTTGGACTCCTCGGCGGCCGCGCTCATGGCGTCGTAGCCGTAGACCGCGAAGAACGCCAAGGCCGCACCCGATACCGCGCCGCCGACGCCGAACGGGAAGAACGGGGTGTAATTGCCTGCCTTGATGTGGAAGGCCCCGGCGACCACGACAATGCCGACGATGATCATCTTCACCGCGACGAGTCCGGTTTGCACGCGGGCGGATTCGCGGGTGCCGCGGGAGAGCAGGAAGGACAGCAGCAGACACAGGATGACGGCGAACAGGTCGATCTTGCGGCCCTCACCGGTGCCGGGCGCGCCCAGGGCCCAGGTCGGAAGGTCGAATCCGATGTAGTGGGTGATGTAGTTGAGGTAGCCGGAGACCGCGATCGCCACCACCGACACGATGGCGGTGTATTCCAGCAGCAGATCCCAGCCGATCATGAAGCCGATGATCTCGCCCAGTGCCACATACGAATACGTGTAGGCCGAACCGGCTTTCGGCACCATGCCCGCGAATTCGGCGTAGCACAGCCCCGCCGCGCCGGAGGCGATGACGGCGATGGCGAAGGAGATGAGCACGGCCGGGCCCGCCACCTCGTTGGCCACGACCCCGGCCAGGGAGAACACTCCTGCGCCGACCAGGCCGCCCAGACTCAGCGCGACCAGTTGCCATAGGCCCATGCTCTTGGTGAAATCGCCGGTGTCGGCGTCGGTGACGGGCATGCGGCGCATGATTCCGCCGAGGGTGATGGGTGGGCGAGGGCGGCGGGTGACGACAGACATTGTCGCGCCTTTCAGGTGGTGATATTTCAACTAGGGGTGGTGGACGGGGGACGGCTTCAGAAGACGAAGCCCTCGGGGAACGGGTCGGTCGGGTCGAGCAGATAGTTCGCGGTGCCGGTCAGCCAGGCACGACCGGTGATCTCCGGGACGAGCGCGGGATGGCCTGCGACGGTGGTGAATTCGACCGCGCGCGCATGGAAAGTGGTGCCGATGAACGAGTCGTTGCGCAACACCTGATCACCGGAGAGCAGTCCGCGCGCGTGCTGCCGCGCCAGCAGCGCCGACGTGCCGGTCCCGCACGGGGAGCGGTCGAACCAGCCCGGATGAATCGCCATGGCATTGCGGGTGTGCGTGGGCTCGGAGGCCGGATCCAGGAACAGGACATGCTTGCACCCGCTGATCCGCTCGTCAGCCAGGTGTACCGGCCGCCGGGAGGCGTTGATGGCGCGCATGATTCGCAGTCCGGCGTCCAGGATCCGATCCTGCTGCCCGCGGTCGAAGGGCAGCCCGAGCTTGCCGAGATCGACGATGGCGTAGAAGTTCCCGCCGTAGGCCATGTCGTAGCGGACCGCGCCGATACCGGGAACCTCGACCTCGTTGTCGAGGCTGTCGCAGTAGGACGGCACATTGCGCAGAGCCACCGAATCGGCGTGGCCCGCGGTGACATTCACGCTCGCCACGACGCGCCCGGCGGGTGTGTCCAGCCGGATCTCGGTGACCGGTTCGGTCACCGGCACCATGCCCGCCTCCACCAGCGCGGTCGCGACACCGATGGTCCCGTGCCCGCACATCGGCAGCAGCCCGCTCACCTCGATGAACAGCACGCCGTAGTGCCCGTCGGCGGTGGTGGCGGGTTGCAGGATCGCCCCGCTCATGGACGCGTGCCCGCGCGGCTCGTTGACCAGGAATTTCCGCAGCCCGTCCAGGTATTCGACGAAGTGGTCGCGCCGATCGGCCATGGTGCTGCCGGGGATGATCCCGACCCCGCCGGTCACCACCCGGGTCGGCATCCCCTCGGTGTGGGTGTCGATGGCGGAGATGATTCTGCTGCTGTGCATCAGGACTGTCCTTCGGTCTCGAGTTCGGCGAGTTCACGCAGGCGCACGACGGCGGCCAGCGGACGCCAGGCGGGGGTGGCGGCGGCCAGCCCGGCCGGGGCGAGACCGTCTGTGCCGTAGCGGCATTGGCTACCGGATCCTGTCCCGTCGGCGGCCTGGGTGGTGCGCAAGGCGGTGATGGCGGACCCGCAGATGCGCCCCTGGCACGGGCCGAGCCCGGCGCGGGTGGCGAGTTTGGCCGCGCGGTAGCTGTCGCCCGCCGCGCCGGCCCAGGCGGCGGTCAACTCGGCGCGGGTGGTGTTCTCACACCGGCAGATGACGGTGCTGGGTCGGGACCACTGCGCCGCCCCGGAGCCGATCGGATGCGCGGCTGCGAGACGAGCGATGAACTGCCGGGCGGTGTGGTGCCGAGCGCGCAGGCCGCGCGCGGCGTCCGGATCGCCGCCCGCCGCGGCGATTCCGGCGACGGCTCCCTCGACAGCGGCGGCCTGGGAGCCGCCGATTCCGGTGATTTCCCCTGCGGCCCAGACCGTTTCCTCGCTGGTCCGCTGATCGCGATCGACCTCGACGAAGCCGTCCGCGTTCAGCCGCGCGCCGGCGGCGACCGCGAGTTCGTGCTGCGGGCTGAAGCCGTGCGAGACGGCGACCGCGTCCACCGCGACGGTCGTTTCGCTGCCCGGGATCGGACGCCAGTGTTCGTCGAGCCGGGCCACCGTCGCCTCCTCCACGCGGCCGTTGCCCGCGAC
>NZ_BAFX01000172.1 GCF_000308815.1 Nocardia concava NBRC 100430 | reverse complement strand
GGGCTATCTACGTCACTTCGGGCGAGAACTTGCAGGTGGGAAGCTCAAAATCCGGGGACTGTAGGCAGGCTTGTAGGCGAGGAACCTATTCGGCCAGCACCACATTCGGGTACGGATCGTTCGTGTTCTGGGCCTCGATTCGGTCCTTGCAGTCCTTGCACATCAAGGACATATACCCGTCCCCTACAGGCCGCTCGCCGCAGATTCCGCACATCGGTTTGTCAGACACGCGCCGATCCTAAGCGAGCCGAACGGTCCGGTTCTGACCGGCGCGCTAGCTCGCCGGAACCACAGCCCCGCCCGATGCGTCCGTGGAGATATGTACCCAAACCCGTACCCGGAGTTGATCGGCCTGGACCTCATCGTGTTCGGCGAACACGTCTTCGGCGACCCTGACGAAGCAGCGGAGTCGGAGGCGGCGCAGTGGGATTGGGATTCCCGGCGACCGGCACGCCTTCGGCGAGCGTGGGAGTGCGGGCGCTGGCGCGGCTAGCCCTGGCGGCTCGACAAGGCCGCACCGACCAGTGTGCTATCCCCGGATTCCAACCTTCCGGCCCAGCTCCCGAACCTCCGCACGCATACCGCTCGGCGGCTTGCGCATCAGGCTCAGCACCATGTCCCGGGCGAACCCGTTGTACCGAATCGTCTCGGGCGCGGTCTGCTCCGACTTCTTCAGCATCGTGAGAGCCGCAGTGTTCTCGCCGCGCTGCGCGTAGGCGCGAGCTACTTCGATGAGGTGCCGGCCGCGCCGTGGAACCGAAACGATTTGGTCGGCGTCGATACGGTTCGCCGCTTGCAGCGCTTCGCCCGGCTGACGCAGTTCCACGCCGAGCGTTGTTGCGTGGGCGGCCATCACGGGCTGGCTGAAGCTGGTCTGCACGTGCCGGTACGTCGGGCCGAGTTGCTGCGCAATCTCATCGGCCTGTTCCCAACTTCGCCATGCCTCGCCGCTTCGACCACGCCGGGCGTATACGTAGGCGATCTCGAATTCCAGCGCACCCACGATGCCGTGCCAATCGTCCGGGGTCTCATCGCGGCCGAGATATGGCCGAATCTGTTCGATCGCGTTGCGCGCGAGCGCGATAGCTTCCTCCCAGCGCCCGGAATCGCGGAGCGCCTGCACCATGGCCCAGGCAGACGAAGCGATCACGTACGGGTCGTCGGCCTCGTAGCCTTCGTTCACGGCGCGGTCGGCCACCATCCACACCAGTTCGGGGGCGGGCTGATAGGCCACGTAGAAGTCAGCAAGTTGGTAGACGCCCGCCAGTGTGCGCCGCGCGGCCCGGCGATCGTCGCTGGTGCGCGCCGCGGTCTGTGCGTCACGGATCAGGCCGGGCAGCAACGCGCCCAGCTGGGATCTGTGGTCGGGGCTGGAATGGCGGACGCGCCACGCCTTGCGGAGCCGTTCAGCAAGGTGAGTGCCGTTCACGGTCTTGTCACGTGGGGTAATGCGGTAGTCGGTCAGCGCCGCCTGTACATCGGACAAGGCCGCATGTCTTTCGCCAGCAAACACGGTCACGGGCACAGCATGGTCATCGCCAGTGAGCGCGGCAAGGTCATCCAACTCCAGCGCGCGGGCAATTCTCAGCAGCACGGGGAGATTCGGAACGCGCTGAATCCTGCCATTCTCCAACGATTTCAGCCACTCGGCAGACATGCCAACCTGGCCAGCCAGCACAGGGCGAGACATGCCGCGCCGCTCACGGGCCGAGCGGATTCGCTCGCCGACCCGGGTTGCTTCATCCGGATTGGTCATGATGGCCGCCTTTCCCCATATGGTCGCGACCGTCTCAGCCTAAAGGGGTTGGGGGTACGTTCGTACCCCTTGCGGATATCGGTACTGCATACGGTCTGTTTTGTGGCCTTCGGCCACAGGTGGCCCCGGCGGCGGCCCGATCCATAATCACCCGTCGCCGGGTGCCCACCTCCATCGATCTCGTGCAACGGGGTGGCGATGTTCACGCTTCCGATCGGACTCTTGATAGCCGTGCTCATCGTCATAACCGTTGGCGCTGTGTTCCTTCCGACCAAGAGGTGAGGACATGCCAGGTTTTCGCGCCGTCCAAGAGCACAAGTGGGTTGATGACTGGTGCGACCGTAGCCAGATACACGAACTGGATCAGCGGCGCGCCGAAGGGATCATGAAGATTCACGAGACGTGCACGCCGCCGTGTCCCCGGGTGACAGCCGCGCGGCTCTACCTGGAGCGGAACGGATATCGGAAATCCGAGGCGTGACGCGCGTGAGTGAGATCGCCGGACCCATTCGTCCCGAGGACGCCGTGGACGGGTGGAAGCTCCGCGGCGACGCTGCGGGCTGGTGGCTTTCAAAAATGCTGAGTGATGGCACCGAGGCAACCATCAAGGGGACGACCGCAACGACGTGCGCGTGGCGCGTTGGCTGGCGGGAAGCCTCCGAGCGAAGCGTGGACAAAGCACGCGAGCACGCCGATGCCTGGATACGCGGGCATAGCCGAATGTGCGCCGCCCCGGCCGATCCTATGGACCGCCCGTGATCGTGGGCTGTACCCTCACCCCACGATCACCGAGGGGAATCCATGAGAACCGTTGCCGCACTTCCGATCGCCTTCGCCGCCGCGCTGCTCGCCGGTTGCGGATCCTCCGGAGATGCGAGCGCGCCGCCCTCAGCGACCACTACCGCGGTGCCGGCGGCGGCCACAACGACCGCGGCGGCCGGACCGAGCAAGACCACCTCGCCGCGCGGAAACCTGGTGGAGCCCATCGGCACCGAGGCGGGCATCCGCAAACCGGGTGAGGATCCGGTCATCAAATGGACCGTGACGGAGATCAAGGCCGACGTGCCGTGTACCGAATCGACCGCGTTGCCGTCGGAGAACGGGCATTTCGTAGTCGTGTCGATCGACGCCGAAACGTCCGCGGGCTTCGTACCCGCCAAGTTGCCCGCGGGGTTCTTCCACCCGGGCAACTATTGGTCCCTGGTGGACGCCAGCGGAATCACGCACCCGCACGCCGATTCCACAGCCGTCTACCGCTGCCGCAAGGGAGACTGGCCGATCGATCTCGCGCCGGGCTCGAAGTACCGGTTCCAGCTGACGTTCGACTCCCCCACCGCGAGCGGCATTCTCGCCTTCGCGCCGACCGGGCCGGGCGGTTGGGAGTGGAACTTCTAGCCCTGAAACGACGAAAGCGCCCCGGCCGTTTGGCCGGGGCGCTATTCGTTCGCGGGGCTAGAAGTCCTTCACCCAGGTGTTGGCGTCTTGCTTGATGGACATGTTCGCCGACGAGCCCATCTGACACTGCAGCTTGATCAAGTCGCCGTTGGCGAGGTTCACACCCGTAGCCTGCACCGTCGCGGTAGCCGGGGTGCTGTTGGATGACATGACAGCCGAACCGGTAGCAAGCGGAGTGGTCGTGTTGCCGTTCAGGATCAGGCGCAGTGTGCAGTTAGCACCGCCGAACGTGTTGTACAAGAACACAGCGCTGGCCTGCACGGTCGCGTTGGACTTGGAACCATTGACCACAAGGGACAGCCCGCCGGACACCGTTGATCCTGACGCCGCTGTCCAGGCTGGGACATCCACCCACGCTGTGCTGTTAGGGGTGAAGTCGCCGTTTTTGTTCATCTGAGACGCCGCGAAGTTGTTCGCCGCTACCGCTGGGGCGACTGCTGCGGCCGAGGCCGTAGCCGCGGGAGCGGTCAACGTCGCGCCACCACCGACAGTCGGGGCCACGCCCGCCGCCGCCGCGGTCGCGGCAACCGCGGCAACCGTCTTGGACGCGGCGACGATCGGCACCGGCGCCGAAGCGTTCGCCGACGCGGGCGGCGGAATCACGATCGCGCTGCCCGAGGTGCTGACCGACGGCACGACACCAGCAGCCGAAGCGGCTGCCGTGGGTACCGAAACCTGCCTGTCGGACAGCGGCGGTATGGCACTCGCGCCCGCAGTTGCTGCCACAGCGACTACCAGGGCGTCGGCTCTCACGACCGGCGCGGGCGCGGCGGCCGAGGCTGTAGCGACTACAGCCGTGAGCGAGGACGCGGCCGAGATCTCCGGCGCGACACCAGCGGCCGACGCCAGCGCGCGGGGTGGCGTGATCGGCGCAGGGGTAGCCGACACGACCGGCGGCACCGCGGCGGCACTGGCGTTCGCACTGGGCGGCACCGATACCAGCGCGGGCACCGTTCCGTCCCAGACCAATAGCGCACCCAGGTACGCCTGGACCACGTGCGTGGTGCCGAGCCGTATGAACTGGGGCGCAAGCCAGTGCGCGTAGATCGCCATGGCTACGCCACGGTGATTGTTGCGATGCCCGCCGAATCGAACGTGATGGTCAGCGTTCCCGCGGTGGTCGACACGTCCGCGCCGAAGTCGATGAACACCATGAGCGGGCGTGTGGCGTCGGTGCCGGGCGTGCTGTCGTAGATGACCAGGCCGCGCGCGGTGATGGTGGAGCTACCCCATGCCACGTCGTTCGCGTCGAACATGAACGTGTTGGTGCTGGCGTTGTACGTGAACGCGACACTGGCCAGCGTGGCACCGCCGGCGGTGTAGCCCGTGCCGGTGACTTCGTTGGTGATGTCATCCTTGAAGTCGTGCGCATCCTGGTCGAACGTGTAGGCGCTGGTCACCAACATGGCCTTGAAGGTGTCGGCCGAAACGTCGATCTTCTTCTTCGCCATGGCGTCGAACGCCTTGCTGTACCACTTCGCGGTTACGGCCATTTCGATTGGTTCCCTTCAGGATTCGCAGGCCCCTAGGGAATGGAGATGTTGCGATCAGCCCTCGACAACCAGGTACAGCGTCTCGGGGTCCGGGGTGGTGAGCGCGGCGTACGCGCTGGCGGTGATCCGCTGCGCGCGGGCAATGCCGCCACCGTTGCGGACCGCGGTCGCGTCCTCGGTGGGCGGCACGGGCAGTCCGGCCTGGATCAGCGGCCACAGCCGGACCGGGGTGGCGCTGGACGGCACGGTGATTTGATACTGCCGGTTGCCGATTCGCACCAGCGCGGGGCCGGGGTCGAGGCTCGGCGTGGTGAGCACGCCCGCGACGGCCTGGACGAAGAACGGTGCCGTGGTGATGGTGCCGGTACCGCTGGCCGACTGGCGCAGGACCAGCGAGGCGAATTCGAAGGTGGTCGAATTGTCTGCGCCCGCAATGTTCGCGATCGGTTCAGAAATCACGGTCATGGCTGCGGGCCTCTCCACTCGGGATCGTCACGGCGCAGCGCGGCGACCAGATCGTCCAGGAAACAGCCGTCACGGTGCGAGGACTTGTACAGGCGCACGTACAGGTCCGAATGCTCATCGATCAGGGCTTGAAATGCCTTGTTGGACTCCATGAGTTCCACGAACCATCGGACGGCCGCCGTGCTGGTGGCTTCGGTGTCCGGCTTGCCTTCCACCACGACGGCGTGCGGGTCATAGGCTGGGTCGTCGGTCTTGATGGCCCGGAACAACGCGGGCATCACGGTCATGTGCACAAAGTCCACGTCCCACGGAAGCCGTTCGTGCCCAAGATGTTTGCGCGCGGCAATCCCGTCGAAGCACATTGCGACATAGAACGCCTTGACGTTGGCAAGCCGATCGGTCATCACGCCGCCCGCAGGTAGTAGAAGGGCAATTTCGTGGAGTGGTCCCAGTGCAAATCCGATTCCGCGATGGTCGCGGGCATGGACGAATAGCTGTTCGCGTAGGCGTAGTTCTTGCGCGGGTACAGGCTCGAGTTCGCGCGGTTCATGTCCGTGATCGTGGTCGCCAGCAGGCTCGCGCAGTTCTGCCCGAAACCGGTGACCTGGAGCGTGGCAACCGCATACACCTCGTCCTGGTGGGCGTCGATGGTCACGCCCAGGCTGAAGCGGTGCTCGGTGTTGGTCGCCGTGATGTTGGATTTGATGTCAATTGCCGCGGCGGCCGGAGCGAGCAGGGTCAGGTTGCCGTTCGCGGGGTTCATCCGATACACCCCGAGATACGCGGCATTGATGCCAAGCCAAGTCAGGGAGCCGCCGGAGCAGAATCCGGCCATGTCCAGCTTGCAGTCCTTCGTGATGCGGATGAATCCGATTTCAAGGCCGTTGAATCCGGATCCGGCCGGGACGTACTGCGGGATCTGGGACATGTTGTGCACGTGCGGGGATGCGGTCGAACTTCCGCCGGTGCTCGTGGAGGACGCCGCGCCGTTCGTGAGCTGGGACCGGGCGAAGGTGGCTTGCTCCTTCGGATCCATCGAGGTCCACAGCGTCGAATTGATCGGTACGTCAACGATTTTCGGGCGCTCGGAGATGGGCGTGTTGTACTCGTCGTGCGCGGTGTCCTGGAGCCCTTCGAACGCGGACATGATGCCGCCGGACATGGTGGCCTTCGCCTCATCGACCGTCTTCATCTGCATTGCACGGAACAGGCCGACGCCGAGCGAGCCGGGCGGTGTGGCACCGCCGGGCGCGGTCACGCCATCTCCAGCGGCGGCGGGGCGGGCATGTCCACGTCGAGCGACAGCAGGGCTTGGCGTACTTCGTTGTCCCACTGCATATGCCGCTCGGCAGACTCGCGGCGGCGTAGCTCGCCCGCGTAGGTCGCGGCCTTGTGCTCGGCCAGCTGTCGTTCGACCTCGCTCACGCGCCGGTCGGCCGCGGCGGTCGCATTCTCGGCCAGCCTGGTTGCGATGCCTTCGAGCGTCACGAGCGCGTCCACTCGGTTGCGGCGGCGGGCGAACAGGCCCGTGATCACCGCGCCGACACCGCCACCAATGCCTAGGCCGCTCAGGGTGCCGGCGAGATCCTGGAGATTCATACCGGCCTCCTGTGCGGGTACATGGACGGACATGCGGCTACCCCTCGGCCGCCGGAATCTCGGCCACCGCGCCCTTGACGGGCTTGACTGCAGGCCGGATCAGCAGGCCCGCGACTATCGGCGCGATCAGGCCGTAGATCGTGGTCAGCGAATCGACCCAGGCCGTATCGATCTGGCGGCCAAGGAAGTAGGCCAGCACTCCGGAGGCGGCCACCAGGACCGAGCGGACCAGCGCCGGTTCCGGGACGCGGGAGCGCGGCGCGGGCTCGGGGGCGGTCACTGGGCACCGCCGGGCGCGTGCGCCTCGCCGCCTGCGGCGGCCGGGGCGGCAATCACGGTGGCGTGCTTCGGGGTCACGAACCCGTCGATGCCGAGGCGCTCGCCGATGACGGCCAGGGCGTCCACGACGGTCCGGCCGCCCAACTGTGGCCAACCGCCCCATTGGTGATCCGGGCCGCCCAGCTGGTCGCGCACATCGGCGATGGCGTCCACCATCGTCTTGCCGCCCAGCTGGTCCCAGCCGTTCAGACTCGGCCCGCGCAGCTGCGCCTGGACGTCCTGAGCTTCGTTGGCCATGGTCTTGCCTCCATCTGCGCCGAACAGCGCATCGAGTTGTGCGGCAGTGCCGCGGAACGCCCACGCATCGATCTCAAGACCGGCGACGCGGGCGCGCTTCGTGAACTGGAGCAGGGCAACGGTGTTGCCGCCGTACGGCATCCACCCGAGCGCGTTGTCTCCCGGGTACAGGTCCGAGGCGTAACCGGGCTCGTCGTCGCCGTAGGCCGAGGCCATCAGCGACGGCAGGCCGGACAGGTCGGGACTTCCGATGTGCCCGGACCAGTACCAGCGCGGCAGGTAGGTGACCGCGACGCGGTAGCCGCGGCGGACGAACTCGGCATGCACGGCTCGCAGAACCTCGGCGTCGCCGGAACCTTCCTCGTGATCGAGCATCACGCTCACGCGCCGGTCGGGTTCGGCGCCCTCGAAGTTGTCCACCTGGTCGGCGGCCGGTGGTCCGTCCTCCACGTAGTGATAGGCCATGAACCGCAGGCCATTCCGGAGCGCGCCCGCTTTCTGCGCGGCATACGCGGGGCTGCGGTACTCGCTGCCCTGGCTCGCTTTCGCGATCACGGCCGAGAATCCTTCGGCCGCTACCTGGTCCAGATCGATACCGGCCTGCCAGCCCGAAATGTCGATGCCCCACAGCGTCATAGCGCACCGCCGGGGCCGACGAGCTGGAGCAGGTTGTCACGCCACACCGCGGTATCGCCGGTGCCAGCGGCCGGCGCGGCGGCGTAACCCTTCGGCGCGATCATGCTCGCCAGCCAGGGCATCGAGAGCCAGTAGTGTTCTATGCCGCTGAATCTCGCCGGATCTGCGACGTAAGCCCGCCGGTCACGATCGTCGTACCCAACAACCGCGATGTAGTGGTAGATGGTCTGGTTCGCCGGATAGCCCGGGGGCTGATTACCCGGTGGCGCAACGATGTTCACCACCAAGCCGTTGCCGCCGTCGATGCTGCCCACGATGTCATCCCACAGTCGATCGACCTGCGCAGGCGTGGGCGGATCGTTCGGAATTTCGACCGTGGCGTACGGCTGCCCGGTGCGGCGCGCCAGCACCGCGGTTACCTGCCCGATCCAATCCGTACCGTCGATGTCGGTTCCCAGCTCGTCGGCCAGTTCCCGTTCCGGCACGTCGATTCCGCGCGCAGTCAGAACGATCTGCGTGGACGCCGGGGCGCACCAATAGCCTGTCTCCTGCGGGCTGTAGGTGTGGTTCAGGATGTGTTCGGTCATGGCTACTCCAGTCCCATATGGGCAACGATGCGTTCGGCCACCTCGCGGCCGACGGGGCTGTCTGCGTGGACGTTGGTCACGCCGAGACTCCCCAATACCTCGATGAGTTCGGGGACGGGTCGTTTGAGCCGCTTCGCCAGCGACGCGACCGTGTGCCGCATGGCGGGCGGACCTGGCTTCTCGCCGTCGGCCAGGCCGAAGCCTTCGAGTACCGCGGCGCGGATCTCGGCGCGCTCGTGCTGGGGTAGCTCGCGCATTACCTCGGCGATGGTCTTGCGCACAGGGTCCGGGGTGTCCAGCGATACCCACTTGCCCGCGGCCTGCCATTGGTTCGCCGTAACCGATGCTGGCGCCTGGTACTTCAGCGTCGGTTCGGCCGCCGGGCGTGCGCCGAGCGTCCACATGCGGAAGCTCTGCAACTCGAAGTATTCGATGGGCAGCATGAGCGGCGCGCCCTTCATGGCGGGCATCGCCACAAACATCCACAGGAACGCTTGCCGCGGGTTCGACAGGTCGCACGTCTCGCGCGTCGGCACGCCGAGCCCTTCCCAGGCGGGCCACTTGTTGAACGGCTTGCCGTCCACCTCGCCGCCGACCATGGGCGCGATCTGCTTTTCCAGCTTCGTCTTCGTGGCGGCGCGCTCACGCTCGGCCGCGCGCCGCTGCTGTCGTGTCGGTTCCATTGGGTCGCAGGCCCTTTCCAGCTCAGAACAGGCCGAGCTGTTGTAGTGCGTCGGTGAATTCCTCGAGCCGCTCCCACGCCCGCGCCAGCGGATCCTGGAGGGCGGCGTCCGAGCCGATGGTGAGAACCCAAGTGGGCGCGGTCTGGCGGTCCCAGTGCAGTTCGACCTTCGACACGCGGTCCATGTAGATGCGGCCGGTCTTGTCGCCGCGAATCGTGAAGCCGCACCGGTCATTCAGCCAGACATGTCCGGCCTCGCCCACCACAAACGGTGCGCCGTCGCGAGCACCGAACTGCACGGCGTCGTAGCGGCGCGTCTTCCAGAAACCGGCGCGCAGCACCAGCAGAGACGACAGGGTGTATGCCTTGCCGCTGCTGCTGGCGAAGTACTCGAAATACCTTGTCCAGCCCTGGGTTACGGCCCGGTAGTGCGATCGGGCGACCATGAACGCGAGCAGCGCGTCCGTGTAGATCGGGGACAAGATGGCATCGACAGAGCCGCCGATCGGCGGGATGACGATTGCGGCGGCGATCAGATCGCCCGCCATCTGGATTGCCGCGGAGATCAACTCGTTGAAGTGGCGAGATCGCCGGTGCCCCTGCCATTTTCAGGCAGGGGCACCGACGACCCCCGGCATCGAGTGTCCGCCCGTGACAACCTGGATTCCCTTGGATCCAGTGCGCTTGTACTTGTACCTGTCGAGTCCGGATACCTCGCCGTCCCTCCACACGACGAAGGGCAGCTGTTTCTGCGTTCGAGGTGGCGCGTTCGGGTCGTAGTACTCCGGCGGGATCGTGCCGTCGGTGACGAGCGACTCCGTGGAGTCGATCAGGTCGCCCACGAATTCCTGTACGGTGCGGATCAATCCGTCCCAGATCGTGCCGCCGTTCGCGGTGCCGGAGTAGGTACCGGAGCGATCAACAAACGAGATGATGCGGGTGCCGTGGCGCAGGTTCGCGCCCGGCCACGGCTCGGGGTCGCCCTCGAGGTAGATGTCTATCTCGCAGACCACTTCGCCGTCGTCCATGATCGGCCCGGCCAGCTCATGAAAGTTCTTGAAGCGGCTGATCGCGATGCCCCACAGCACGCCCGAGGCCATGGCTTCCAGGAACGAAATCGGCCGTACGACGGTCGAATACGTGGCCTGGTTCAGGTCGCCGCGCTGCGCCCCGTCCATAGGGTCGGACGGGAGCGCCCACGTCGATCCGGCTTCACGCTGGATCTGTAGGTCGAGCATCACGGACAGAACCCACGTGATCGGACCGGGCAGCAAGAAGACCTGCGGCCACTGGATCCACTCGGGAAACCATGGCGCTGACCAGCAGGAATACCACTTGCAGCGCTCATAGTCGCTCAGAAAATGAGCAATGATGATCTGGTCGCCGGTCTTGTCGTCCAGGTCGAGTTCCAGGGTGTCGTACAGGCCG
>NZ_BAFX01000173.1 GCF_000308815.1 Nocardia concava NBRC 100430 | reverse complement strand
GGGCAGCACGAAGAAGTGCACCTCGTCGACGTCGTAGCGGTGGGCCAGATCGTCGAGGATGTCCTGCACCCGATTCGTGGTCTCGCCGGAGCGGATCAGCGCGACACCCAGGTAGCGCAGCAGGTCCAGCAGGTCCTGGGAGACGGGCGGCTCCTCCGGCGTGGGCGCTTCCTCCGGGGGCGTCGCGGTCTCCAGGCTGACCCGTTTGAGCCAGCGGTCCATGGATCCCGCGGCCCGGCGGGTGGCCCCGTACAGGGTGCGCGACACCGGGCCCCGGCTGCGCTGCACGCGCCGGTGCTGTGGATGGTGCGGCCGCTCGGTGCTCGTCCGGATCGCCTCCTGGCTAACTTCTCGCAACTCACTGCACAGTAGCGCGGAGCCGAATCCGAGCCCTTGAACGGCGAGGCGATTTCACCGCCGCCGCCATCCTTGCCGGAGAACTGCCGATAGCATCCCGGCTGAATCCCGCCTTCCAGGCCATGGGGTATGCCTACCGGTTGCCCTGTTCCTAACCTGGTGGCATGGATATCGACACGCGACTGCTGCGTTACTTCCTGGCAGTCGCGGATGCGGAGAACCTGCCGCGGGCGGCCGCGCGACTGCATGTCGCGCAGCCCGCGCTGGCGACCCAGATCAAACAGCTGGAACAGCAGCTGGGTGTGGAACTGTTCATCCGGTCCCGCGCCGGCTGGACGCTGACCGCGGCGGGAAAGGTACTGTCCGAACAGGTCCCGGCCCTGCTGGCCTCGTGGGACCGGATACTGCGCGACACCAAGAGCGATGCCAGCCGCGCCTCCCGGGTGCTGCGGCTGGGCTGCGTGAACAGCGCCGCCGACGCGCACATCCCGGAGATCATCCGGGTCTTCCACCGCCTGCACCCGGACTGGCAGGTCGATATCCACCAGGGCGGCTGGACCGATCCGACCGCCGGGCTCGACGAGGGCGATGTGGATGTCGCCCTGCTGCGCCTGCCCTTTCCCGGCCAGGAGGAGTACCACCTGCGCGAGCTGTTCGCCGAACCGCGCTGGATCGCGCTGGCGCAGGACCATCCGCTGGCCGAGCGCGACGATATCGCCTTCCGGGAGCTGTGGGACGAGCCGTATGTCGCCTCCCCCGCGGAAACCGGCTGGTGGCGCGACTATTGGATGGGCCTGGACGCGCGACCCGCCGACACCGCCATCATCGGGGCCATCGCCCGCAGCACCGAGGAATGGTTGCGCGCCATCGCCAATGGCTTCGGCGTGAGCTTCACCCCCGCCTCCACCGCGCGCACCGAGTACCCGGGCGTGGTGTTCCGGCCGGTGCACGGCATCGGCCCGACCCGGGTGGCGGTGGTGTGGCCCGACGCCTCCGAGGCGGATCCGGTGATGCGGTACTTCATTCGCTGCTGCTCCGACATCATGGGCGGCCAGCACGGCGCGGACGGTCGCCGCACCTCCTAGGCGGCCCGCACGTCGCCGCCCCCGGCGGCTGTCCGGTCCGACATGATGGATGCATGAGCGACCAGCACGAGCACTGGCAGCGCACCTACCGGGAGCATCCGGGCATGTACGGCGAGGAGCCCTCGGCGGCCGCCGTGTACGCCGCGAAGGCCTTCCGGGAGTCCGGCGCGGTCGACGTGCTGGAGCTGGGCGCGGGCCACGGCCGGGACGCGATCTACCTGGCGCGCCAGGGGTTTCGGGTGACCGCCGCGGACTTCAGTGCGATCGGGCTGGCCCAACTGCGGGAGCGGGCGGAGGCGGCCGGGCTGGGCGACCAGGTCAGCACCCTGGAACACGATGTCCGCCAGCCGATTCCGCTCCCCTACCGCAGCGTGGACGCCGTCTACGCGCACATGCTGCTGTGCATGAACCTCAGCACCCAGGAGATCCGCGACCTGGTCGCGGAGGTGCGCCGGGTGCTCAAACCAGGCGGCGTCTTCGTCTACACCGTCCGCAATACCGACGATGCCCACTTCGGCACCGGCAAGGCCCTCGGCGACTACATCTACGAACACGGCGGGTTCGCCGTCCACTTCTTCACCGCCGAATTGGTCGACACCCTCGCCCTGGGATGGGATCTGCGCGAACGGCATTCGTTCGAGGAGGGCGAACTGCCGCGCCGGCTGTGGCGGATCACGCAGGAACTGCCCCGGCACTGAGCGCGGCGGCGAGCTCCGCGCGGATCGAGCGCGGGGCGGTCGGCAACAGGGCGGGCAGATCGCTGCTCGTGGCCTGCAGGAAACCGGCCTTCAGGTTGGAGAACAGCGACACGCTGTGCCCGATCCGGTAGGCGTCCAGATCGCCGGCGAGCAGACCCGTGCGCAGATCGGAGAGCGAGACGTCACGGTATTCGACCGGGCGGCCGAGGGATTCGCTCAGCAGTTCGGCGATCTCGATGCCGTCGAGCGAGTCCACGCCCTCCAGTTCGTAGGTGCGACCGGCGTGCGGGCTGACCTCGTCGGCCTTCAGTGCGCGCTCGGTCTCCGCGGCCACCCGGACCGCCACCTCCGCCAGGTCCTGCCGCGAGACTCCGGAGATCCGCCCGGTCCCGAACGGCGCGGCGAAAACGCCGGTGGCGGAGGCGGATTCGACGGCGTCCGCGGCCAGGCCCACCGTCAGTTCGCTGTAGAAGCCGTTGCGCAACACGGTGACGTCGAAAGGCGCTGCGGCCAACTGCTTCTCGGTCCACAGGTGCGGGACCGAGATGGAGGTGTAGTGCGCCGAGGCGGACAAGCTGGTGTAGATCACGTGCCGAACGCCCGCGGCCGCGGCGGCCGCGACCAGCGCGCCGTGTCGGGCGAACACCACATCGTCCTCGGCGTATCCGGCGGAGACGAACACCAGCACATCCACGCCGTCCAGTCCCGCCGCGAGCGTGGCGGGATCGTCGAAGTCGAGGCGGCGCACGGCATCGCCGTCGCCGGAACTGCTGCCCGCCAGCACCTCCAGATCCGGCTGGGCGCGCAGCCCCGCCAGCACCAGTCCGCCCAGGGCTCCCGACACACCGGTAACCAGAATCATTCGAACCACTTCCTGCGTTGTCCATGTCGTGAATATCGACCTGACCGAGCATCCGGCCATCGCGACGGCCCGGAAAGAAGGCACTTTGCTGTCACTCACGAACACCGCTGTTACCGAAGAGGTCACGGACCCTATTCCCGCCGGGCCGTGTGGCGATGACAACTGCGGCATCCGCGACACCCTCGACCGGCTCGGTGACAAATGGACGGTCCTGGTACTGGTCGAATTGCGCAAGGGCACCCGGCGCTTCGGCGAACTGCAACGGGCCGTGCCCGGCATCTCCCAGCGCATGCTGACCCTCACCACGAAAAGGCTCTGGCGCGACGGGTTCCTGGAACGCACCGCCTACCCGACCATTCCCCCGCAGGTGGAATACCGGCTCACCGAATCGGGCGAGAGCCTCGCGGAAGTCGCGTTCTATCTGGCCGAATGGTCACGCGCGCACATGGACGGCGTCGCAGCCGCCCGGGCCCGCTGGGACGCCGAGCACGGCGGACTCGACTGATCCGGGTCGGGCGCTGACATCGATCGCGGTCCGCGGTATCTCGGCAAACAATTCGCATGCTTCGAACGCGGGTTCGATCTAGAGTCTATATGTGCCGAAGAACCGAGCGTCTGAGGTAGTAAAAGGCAAGTGCGCCAACGACTTCGAGCCGTGTGTACTGGGCGGTCTAACAGCATCAACGCGAGTCTCTAGCGCCGACAACGGAGTTCCCGTATCGGTGGAGTCTCTCCTGCACAGCAGTCGACGGGCGTCAGTGTGGTCCTTCGATAAACAGATGCGCTGTGTTGCGCGACCGGTAGAGAACGTATTCTCCGGCGGCCATGCGGAAGTCGTCCGTCTCCGTTTGGCTTCCGGACGTTCGGTCGACATGACCACCGAAGCACGCCTATTGACCATCGATGGCTGGGCGCGGTTGGGAGCGCTCGCGGTCGATGATCGCATCGCCATTCCGCGCTGTATTCCGAAACCTCTGCGCACCAAGGGTATGCCCGACTCCGAGGTGATTCTGTTGGCCCACATGATCGGCGATGGCTCCTGCGTCGAACGTCAGCCGATTCGGTACGCCAGCATCGACGAAGAGAACCTCACTGCCGTAGCCGAGGCCGCAACCCACTTCGGCGTCACTGCGATTCGGGATGAATACGCGGCAGCGCGAGTCACGACACTTCGATTGCCTGCGCCGTATCGACTCACGCACGGGAAACGCAATCCCATCGCGCAGTGGCTCGACGGTCTCGGACTCTTCGGATTGCGGAGCTACGAGAAATTTGTCCCCGATCCGGTCTTCTCGATGCCGACTGACAAGGTCGCCCTCTTCCTCAAACATCTCTGGGCTACCGATGGCTCCATCCGCTGGGACAAGACCGGACGGCAAGCCCGAATCTACTACGCCTCGACCAGTCTTCGACTCATTGACGATGTCGCGGCACTGCTCCTCCGGTTCGGAGTGCACGGCCGTATCAAGCTGGTCCCGAAGGCGGGGTATCGGGACTGCTGGCATCTGATGATTGACGGCGGGGAGAACCAGATCGCCTTCCTCGAAGGCGTCGGTTGTCACGGTGCCCGTGGTGTTGCAGGGGCGGCATGTCTGGTTGAGCTCGAGACGATGACCTCGAACACCAACGTGGATACGATCCCCAAGGAGGTCTGGAACCAGGTCCGAGCACTCCTGGCCGCCGGCGGCATCACTCATCGTGAGTTTCAAGCAGCCATGGGGAGCAAGTTCTGCGGCTCAACCATGTGGAAGCACTCGCCCAGTCGGGCGCGTCTGGCCCGAGCCGCGAACATCCTGGGTGCTCCCGAACTCGCGATGCTCTGCACCAATGACGTCTTCTGGGATCGGATCACCGAGATCACCGGTCTTGGCGAGCAAGAGGTGTACTCGGTGACCGTATCAGGTACCGAAAACCTTATTGCACAGGGAATCTCGGTTTACGCCGGACTCTAGGTCAGCCGATGTTGGCGGAGAGGGAGGGGAGCATTCGGTAGGCCTCGTCTTGCCAGTTGTTCCAGGCGTGGATGCCGTACTCGGGGAAGGAGTAGTCGACGTTTGTTGCGCCCAGGGTGGCCATGCGGACTTGGAAGGCTCGGGTGTTGGCCAGGGCCAAGGCCTCCAGGGCCATGCCGTTGACGGTGCCCATGTTGGGACCGTCCATGGCGGTGGGGCGGCCGGAGGCGGCGGAGACGTAGAGGCGGGTGCCGTTGGCTACCAGGTTGGGGGCGAAGACGAAGGGGTCCATGCGGAGCCATTGGGGGCCCCAGGGCGGGGCCATGGAGTCGACGTTGTAGCCGCCGGCGTCGATCATGGCCAGGCGGATGGCTTCTCGCATGCCGGGGGCGGAGATGTTGAGGTAGCCGGAGAAGGCGCCGGCGAAGGAGAACTGGTCGGGGTGGTAGGCGGCGAGGGTGAGGGCCGCGCTGCCGCCCATGGAGAGGCCGAAGACGCCGTTGCGATTGGGGTTGAAGCCCAGCCGATCTCGCAGGGCCCAGCGAAGATCGTTGGTGAGGAAGGATTCCCAGGTGTAGCGGTAGCTTTTGCCGGGGCCGCCGGAGAGGGCGTCGGTGGCGCCGGAGCCGGTATTGGCGGAGCCGGTGCCGGGCGGAATGCCGAAGAAGGAGCTGGGAGCGTTCCAGTCGGCGTAGAAACTGGACTGACCACCTACCGGCATGACCACATTGATATTGGCCGCTGCCATGGCTTCCGCGACATTGGTTTCGATTTCCCAGCCGTTCAGGTCTTCCCGGGCCCGCATGCCGTCGAGGGCATAGACGACCCGGTTGGTATTGCCGTCGGCGGCGCGCAGCACGCGAGTCTTGATGGGCCCCATGGCGGAATCGACCCAGAAATCGAATGCGGCCGGATCGAACGCCGCCGACGCCGTTGCGCCACCGCCGGATACGGCGACAACCATCGGTGCGACCAAAGCCACGATCAGGGCCAGCACGCTTCGGATCGATCTCATCATCAGGTCCTCTCGCTCGAGCGGGCGAAAAAGCGGCGCGACGACGGGGGCAGTTCCCGTCGTCACGCTCGCTCGAAGTACCTATCGTCCGCTTCGGCGATTTCGTTGCTGAAAATTAGCGACAATCTTTCGAAGTGCCCCGTACCCGCAGGTCAGCCACCCGAAATCCGCTGAAAGTCGTCCTCGGAACCAGGGTTTGCGCCAAAAATGAGGGAAACCGGAGGATAGCGGATAGTCGAACCGGCCCGCTTTGCCTGATTGTCGATGACCGCGGCCGCCTGCGGGGTTACCGTCGATCAATGACCCTTTGTGGGAGAGGTCGTATCGCACGGGTGGGGGCGGTCGTGGCGGCGGCCGCGTTGGTCGCCGCGGGGTGTGGAAGCGGTGGGGACAATTCGACGACACCGGCCGCGAGCAGCTGGCCACCTACGGGTGGGCGCGGGTCGTGCGCGGTGGACAAGCAGGAGAACGTGCCTGCGACCATGCGGGACGGCGTGGTGTTGAAGTCCGATGTGTACAAGCCGAAGACCTCGGATTCGGTGCCGGTGATTCTCATGCGCACGCAGTACGGGAAGACCGCGGCGCAGATTCAGCCCTACCGGTATCAGACGCCGGACTGGTTCGCCTCGCACTGCTATCTGGTTGTGGTGCAGGACATTCGGGGGCAGGGAGCATCGGCTGGGACGTTCACCGAGTTCGGGAACGATCTGAACGACGGGTACGACTCGGTCGAGTGGGCGGCCGGGTTGCCGGGGTCCAATGGCAAGGTGGGGATGTACGGATCGTCGTATGTCGGTGCGACGCAATGGCTTGCGGCCGTCACCGCGCCACCGCATCTGGCCACCATCGTTCCGGCCAATACGTCCTCGGACTATTACGACGGCTGGAATTACGAGGGCGGGGCGTTCCGGCTGGCATTCGTCGAGCCGTGGGCGATGGGGACCATCGGAACTAGCGCCGCGCTGAACCGAGGGGATACCGGGACCGCCAAACAGCTTGCCGCGGACGAGGCCGACTACTCGCGGTGGCTGGGTTTCCGTCCGTATCAACAGTTTCCGCCACTACACCCGGGCGATCCGACGATCGCACCATGGTTCTACGACTGGATCTCGCACTCGACCCGCGATGACTATTGGAAGCAGTGGAGCATTCGGGACAGATACGCGAATGTCAAAGTCCCCGTGCTGAATTTCGAGGGCTGGTACGACGCGTTCCTCGCGGGCGGGGTGGAGAATTTCGCCGGGATGGTCGCGAACGGCGGCACACCCGAGGCGCGGGCCGGACAGCGGCTGGTGTTGGGCCCGTGGGATCACCTCGGCTGGGGACGCGCGGACACCAATATCACGACGCCCATGCTGGCCACCGGCGGCGAGGCCGCCGACAGCCCGATCAACGACCTCATGCTGGCCTGGTACGACCACTTCCTGAAGGGCAAGGACAACAAGGTTTCCGGGCAGCCGGTGGTGGATTACTTCCTCATGGGCGCGAACAAGTGGAAGTCGGCCTCAGCGTGGCCGCTGCCGAACACCCGGTGGACCACTTACTACCTGTCGGGCAAGGGCGCCAGCTCGATGCAAGGCCGCCTCGGTGAGCTCACCACCGACGCCCCGAAGGATCCGCAGCAGCCCGACCGCTACGAGTACGACCCGCTCAATCCGGTGCCCAGTGCGGGCGGGCACTCCTGCTGCGCCGCGTCGACCGGGCCGCAGGGACCGGTGGATCAGTACGTGGTGGAGCAGCGCTCGGATGTGCTGACCTACACCACCGCGCCGATGACCTCGGATACCGAACTCACCGGCCCGATCCGGATGACGCTGTGGGCCGCATCCACCGCGACCGACACCGATTTCACCGCGAAGCTGGTGGCGGTGGCCCCGGACGGTTCCACCATGAACCTCAACAACGGCATCATTCGGGCCGCGTTCCGGGATTCGCTCGAGCATCCGTCGCCGATCGTGCCGGGGCAGCCTTACAAGTACTCGATCGACATCTGGCCGACCAGCTATCTGGTGAAGGCCGGGTACAAGCTCAGGGTCGAGGTCTCGAGCAGCGATTTCCCGCAGTTCGCGCCCAATCCGAATACCGGTGATCCGTTCGGGCTGAATGCGAATACGCAGATCGCGACCCAGACGATCTACCACGATCCGGACCATCCCTCGGCCCTGGTATTGCCGATCATTCCGGCGGGCGACGCGGGAAGTTCACGATTCCCGCTGGAACACTGACATATTCGGGTACGAGCATGACCGTGGCCGGGCTTCCCGAGGATTGTCCGCCCCAAATCGGGAAGCGCCGGCCACCTACAGACTAATAGCCACCGGAACGCCTCCCTACACCGCCGGAGACGGGGCTACTGTCACCGAGTGGGTTTCGAGGTGCGTGTCGATACCGCTGGTGCGGTCGAGATCGTCAGAGCGGCAGCCGGGTTCGGCTGGCGCTGGGGCTCCGGAAATGTCTCGGAATTCTCCCGACTGGTCGGATGGAGTAGTCCGCAACCGGTGGGAACGCTGCGCGACGGTCCCGTTTTCTCCCGCACCGGACTGGCGGTGTGGTGGGACTCGGCCATGTTCTGGGGCAGCGAACGCGGCCTCGACCACGTGCGCATCACCATCTCCGACTGCCCCGCGCCCGCCGACTTCGGCAGCCGGGAACTGCTCGAGGCCGCGCTGGCCGAGGCCACTGCCGCCCTCACCGCGCACTGGGGTGAACCCGAGGCGGCCGACGCCGGACCGGCCGAAGGGGTGGCGTGGCGGTTCGCGAATGTCTTCGCGGGCTTGACCATCGGCGTCGACACCGTGGACCTGCTGCTCATCAATCCGATGGCGCAGCGGTATTGGATGGACCGCCGCCACGAGATCGCCCGCCGCCGCACCGCCGCGGGCGGCTGGGTGCGCTTCGCCGAGAGCCTGGCCGGATTCCTGGAGACGCTGCCGGTGGACGGGCGGTTGGTGCTCACCCTGCCGGGCGGGCGGTTCATCCAGTTCGAGGCCGGACCCGAGCAGTTGACCGGCGAACTGGCCCGCAGCGAATTCGTCGATCCGACCTGGCGCTACACCCCCGAGATCGAGCAGGCGCTGATCGATCAGGGCTGGACGACGCCGCGCGAAGCCAATTGGACGCGGAGCCTTTCCAGGCGCGCGGGCAGCGTCGCCATGAGCGGACTGGCCCTCCGCACCGTGGACAGCCTGCGCGCCGTCGGCGCGACCGCCATCACCGAGCTGGTCGCCGACGCCTGGGTCGAGGGCGGCCCCGACCTCGAGGTGGCGCCGCTGGGCGTGCCGCCGCATCCCACCTCCCGCACCCAGCGCGCCGAATTCCTGCGCAATCACGCCGCCTACGAATTCGATGCCGGACCGCTGCGGGTGGATGTGCCCGCCGGGATCGAGATCGCCCGCGCCGCCCGGAGTTTCGACTGGACCTGGACCCGCGCCGACCTCGCCGGTTTCACCGCCGCCTCGGGCTGGAAACCGGTGCACGACAACGACTCCGGCGAACGCACCGTCTGGACCGACACCGACCTACGCGTGGACGATCCGCGCGCCCGCTTCTGTTTCGACGGCGACCGCCTGGAAGCTGTGTGCATCACCCTCAGCGACAGCATCGAATCCTTCCTCTACGACGAGGGTCTGCCCGCCGAGGTCCGCGAGCAGCGCACCGCCGCCTACGCTCGGGCACTGGACGGATTCCGCGCCGAATTCGGCCTGCCGCGGCACGGTGTGCTCGGGCAGGCGCACGGGGCGGTCTGGCAGAGCCCGGGCCTCACCATGGGATTGGTCACCGAGCCGGACACCGTGGAGCTGTACCTGGTGCCCGCCGGCGACCGCGACCGCCGGCTCATCATCGAGCAGCAGCGCGCCGCGCACCGGGCCCGGGATCGCGAATGGGCGCAGTTCTTCGAGGAATTGGCCGGGCTCATCGCCGATCTCAGCGAGACCGGGCAGCTCACCGTCGACGCCGGGGAACCGCATCGCGCCCGCATCGACCGCGACCACGAACTGCTGCGCCTGGAACTGGCCAGCGCCACCGCCCGCACCCTCTCACCGCGGGTGCTCAAGCTCATGCTGCGTGACGGCTGGCAGCATCCGGATCATCGATATCCGTTGTGGCGCATCGATGTCCGGCTTCCGGCCCTACACCGCGACCTGCGCCGCCTGGCCCGGCTGGCGGTGCTGCCGCTGCAGACCCTGATACCGCCGCAGGCCCCGGTGCGAGTGCTGTTGAACGGGCTGGATCAGCCGGTGCGGTCACCGTCCACCGGATCGATCGGGGGCGGGGCGGCGCCTATGGTCGAAGCATGATCGAAACCGAGGACATGGTCGTCACCCGGACCGCCTACGACGAGGTGGCCGAGCTGTACACGTCGCTGTTCCGGCGCCAGTTGCAGGACAATCCGTTCGACCGGCTGATGATCGACGCGTTCGCGGAAACCGTGCGGGACAACGGAATCGGACCGGTGGCCGATATCGGCTGCGGACCCGGCCGGGTCACCGGGCACCTCGCGGCGGCCGGGCTGGAGATGACCGGCCTCGACCTGTCCCCGGAGATGATCCGCCTGGCCCGGGAGCTGTACCCGGACATCCCGTTCGAGGTCGGGCCGATGGAGCGGCTGCCGTTCGAGGATGCCGCACTGGCCGGAATCGTGGCCTGGTACTCCATCATTCATATTCCGCCGGCCCGGGTGCCCGCGGTGCTGGGCGAGTTCGCGCGCGTGCTGCGGCCGGGCGGGCACGCACTGTTCGGCTTCCAAGCCGCCGACGAGCCCACGGGTGTCACGGAATACGCGCACAAGGTCGCCCCGGCCTACCGCTGGGCTCCCGACACTTTCGCGGAAACGCTGGCCGACAATGGTTTCCGCGCCACCGCCAAGTTCTTTCGCGAGGCGCGCCCCGATGAGCGCACCCCGCAGGGCATGGTGCTCGCCGTCCGGGTATGACCGGCTGAGGGTCAGGCCGTGACCGGCTCCGGCTCCCGGGCCATGCGTTCGTCGAATTCGGTTCGCGAGGCAGTGAT
>NZ_BAFX01000174.1 GCF_000308815.1 Nocardia concava NBRC 100430 | reverse complement strand
TGCTCCAGACGCCGAATCCGCAGGCGGCCAGCACCACCGAGACCACGGCGAAGCTGACCGAGACCGACGGGCCGACGATCACCCGGCGCTTGACGCTGAACTCGCGCTGCAGCAGCGCCTCCGGGACATTGGTGAGCGAGAACATCAGCAGGAAGCCCGATGTCGTCGCCGCGATCAGCCCGATGGTGCGGCTGTGGAAGAGCAGCCCGATGACCGGCGCCGCGGCCAGTGCGCCGAGGGTGACCACCAGGCCGTTGAGCAATGTTGCCCGGAAGACCGTTTCGGCGGCGTCGGCGACGTGGTCCTCGCGCTGCACCAGCCCGGAGCGCAGGCCGCCCTCGACGAAGGTGGTCAGCAGCATGGTGATGACGGTGCCCGCCGCGAACATGCCGACCTCGGCGGGACTGAGCAGCCGCGCCAGCGCCACGGTCTGGGCCAGCGAGACGAGCTCGCCGAAGATCAGCGCCAGCGCGGAGGCCGCGGCCACCTTGCCGATTCGCTTGCCGAGATTGGCGCCCTCGGCCGGCGCGGGTTCGATGGCGGGGGCGAGATCGTAACGCGGGAGTTCGACGGTGTCGTCGTACCTCCCGATGATCTCGTAGGCCCGGATCGTGGCCCGGTCCCGATCCTCGCGGTCGAATCTATGCATGCTCGGTGTGAGTCCGTTCGAGGAGACCGAATAGTCGCTCGAAGGCATTGCGGCTACCCAGGACCTGTTCATCGGCACGAGCGCGCAACGCTGCACGGACGTCATCGGCTTCGGCCCAGGCGGCCCGGATGGCGGCGGGCAGATGCTCGCTCAGCTCCGGGTCGTCGAGGTGGACCAGCCGCACGCCTCCGCCGAACATGTCGGCGAGGCCCAGAAATTTGTCGTCGTAGTACTCGGTGGAGGTGAGCCCGACCACCGGAATGCCTTGGCTCAGCGCGAAGACCGCGAGGTGGTAGGCGCCGGTCACGAGGATGCGGCAGCGCCCCACCTGGGCGGCCACCGCGGCCGGACGCACGAAACTACCGACCGGTTCGACAGGATTCGCGCTGCCGCGCACCAGCGGCAGCGTGGTCGCGCGGTCCGGGGAGCCCGGGGTCTCGGCGATGATGAGCGGGACCAGGCGGGCGTCGAATTCGGCGGCGGCCGCACGCAGGGTGGCGCCGACGATCTCCTGGGCGCGCGCGGCGACGGGCGAATACTTGGCTACCCGCAGGCAGACGCCAATATCGTTGCCGGGACTAACCTTTCGGACGTTCTGCGCGAGCTCGATGGCGTCGTCGCCGGTGACCACGACCGAGCTCGACGGCACACCGAGGGATTCGAGCAGTTCGGGTCCGCGCCGCCGCTCGCGCAGGGCGATCAGGGGCAGCTTGCCCAGCGCCTGGGTCGCGCGTTCCCGCAGTTCCGGGTCGCGCAGCGGGCCGATCCCCTGGCCCACCATGGCGGCCGGAACGCCCACGCCGCAGGCGTATTCGAGTAGATCCAGCACGCGACCGGCCTGGGGTATGTCGGCATCGGTCAGGTATCCGCCGCCGAGCGCGACGACCAGCGATGCCTCGCGGACCGCGCGCGCCGCGCCGGGATGCCTGCGTTCGATCCGGGGCGCCAGGATCTCGGCGTGCGAGGGTTCGGGCGCGGGCTGTGGCTCGTCAGTCGAGGATCCGCGAGATCGCAAGTCCCGCAGCCGGTCCCGCACTCTGACGGCCCTGGGCAACAGCCAGGCCCGGGCGCGCAGCGCGGCCACGGCGGGCGGTCCGGCCACGGCGGGTCCGACCGCGGCGGCCAGCCGTTCCACCCGGCCCGGCGCACCCCACGGATCGCGGCTCCCGACGGTAATGCCCAGCACCCCTGGGAAATATGCCGCTACCAGTGCGGGCGACTCGGTCATGACGCCGACGGTGGCCAGCGGCCAGCGCGTGCGTATGCGGCGCACGGTGACGTCGAGCATGGCCAGGTCACCGTAATTGCGCAGCCAGTACTCACTGTTCTCGATGAGAATGCGGTGTCCTGCCCCACCGCACGGCAGCCCGGCTCCCATCTCGACCTCCCCCGGTCATGTACAAGGCCCCGAACCTTGCGAACTGGCGTGGCTTGCTTGCCAACCGTAACTCAATTAGCCACAACCGCAGAGTCTTTGCAACTTCTCGCGCACCTGCGGGCTGTCCGGTAGCTTTTCGGTATGCCGCATGCCCTCGCCGCGGTCCGGGGATCCGCGCTGCGCCGGGTCCGACTCGGTCCGCTGCTGGTCGACGGCCATCGTGTCACTGTCCGGAATACTCGGTTGTCAGATTTCGAGCGCTGGCGCGAGATTCGCCTGCGGGACCGGGAATTCATCGAACCGTACTGGAATTCCTCGGCGCTGAGCTGGGCGGACCGGCACAGCCGGGCGTGGTGGATCCGGGAATATCTGCGGCTGCGGTGGGGCTGGGCCACGGGGCGGGTGCTGCCGTTGAGCGTCGTGGTGGACGGCGAATTCGCCGGGCAGTGCGGGCTGGATCCCATCGATCGGCGGCATCGCGCCGGGGAGATGGGCATCTGGATGGATTCGCGGCATGCCCGCCACGGGGTGGGCGCGCTCGCGTGCGCGCTGATGGTGGACTACGCGTTCGGACCGCTCGGCCTGCATCGCGTCACCGCACCCACCGCGGTGAGCAATCGGCCGGCGCACCGGTCGACCGGGCGGGGCGGGATGACCCTGGAGGCCACCATGATTCGCGCCCGCGCGGTCGGCGGGCAGCGGCGTGATCACGAGCTCTGGGCCGTCACCGCCGACCGGGTGCCGCCCGGCGGCTGGGTGGCCGCGCTCATCACCGTGGGCGGTGTCCGCGCGGAACCCGTCACCAGGGACGACATTGCGACGGCGGACGACCCGGCACAACGCCTGCGCGACACGACGCGCTGGACCGCGGCCGTGCTCACGGTCGGCGCGAAGTACGCCCTCAGCACGCTGCTACACGGGCTCGCCGCGGCCGCCCGGGGCGCGACCACATGGCCGTCCACCATCGACGGCGTCGATCCGGACAATCGACCAATTACCTTGCGTCAGGAGACATCCCATCATCCGAGGCGTCGAGCGGCCTCTCACCGCTACGACGTCCTCGCCGACGGACGATCGATCGGTCACCTCAACCTCACGCCCGGGCATTCGAACGCGGAGCTGACGATCGGCATCACCGCCGAGTCCGCGCCCGCGAAGGCGGCCGCCACCGCGATCGCGCTGCTGCTCACCACCGCCTTCGACGAACTCGGCGAGGAGCGCGTGCAGACCCTGATCGATCCAACCCACACCGAGCTCATCGCGCTCGCCGAGGCCGGCGGCCTGCGCCGCGAGGGTCTCCTGCACGATGCCCGGCGCGGACCGGACGGCCGGTTCCACGATGCCGAGCTGTGGGCCGCGACCGTCCAGAAGTAGTCGCGCGCAGGCACATCCGACACGGTAGAGTTCCCGTCAGCCGACCGACGGGGGGATGCGGTGGCGGGGACTTTCGAGGAGCACATGTGGGCCTGAACGTGGTCATGATCGCGACCTATCCCCTCGAACCCGGCCGGGTGGTGGGCGGGATCGAGTCCGTGACGAGCACACTGGTTCCGGCACTCGCGGCCCGCGAGGAAATCGATTCGCTCACCGTGCTGCGCTTCCACACCGGCGAGGCCACCGTCGAATCCCGGCGCGAGGGCCCGAAGGTCGAAATCCGTTATCTGCGTGGGCAGCGCCGCCTCGGCGTCGCCACCGGCTCGTTCCTTGACGTCCGCCAGGCCCGCAAGGTGCTGGCCGAGCTGCGCCCGGATGTGGTGCACGCGCACGAGATCGGGCTGCGCGGCGATGTCGCCACCCAGGTCAGCACGAAGACGGTGGTCACCGTGCACGGGCTGATCCATCTCGAGACCCGGCTCAACGCCCGCACCAGCCTCAAGGAGCGGGTGCGCTACTACCTGGTCGAGGCGATGGTGCGGCGAGTTCTGCGCCGCGCCAAGGCCGTCATCTCCATCTCCGACTACGACGCGCGGGCGCTGAGCGGCATGGTGCGCGGCGAGCACATCAGCATTCCCAACCCGACCGCGCCGGAGTTCTTCGCGCTCTCCCCCTCGGCCCCGACCGAACCGCGGCTGCTGTTCGCGGGCGTGCTGTCGCCCCGCAAGAATCCGGAAGGACTGCTCACCGCCTTCTCACTTGCGCTGCGGGGGGTTCCGAAGGCGCGGCTGATCGTGGTCGGCCCGCAGCCCGACGCCGAATACGCCCGCACGATTCGCGCCCAGGCCACCGAGCTGGGGCTCGACGACGCGGTGGAGTTCGTCGGCATGGTCGACAACGGGCGGCTGCGCGAGGAGATCGCGCTGGCGCGCGCGGTGGTGCTGTTCTCACACGAGGAGACCTCGCCGACCATCCTGGCGCAGGCCATGGCCGCCGGGAAGCCGGTGATCTCCGCACGGGTGGGCGGCATCCCGGAAATGGTGACCGATGCGGTGAACGGCTATCTGGTCGAGCCCGGCGATACCGCGGAACTGGCCGACCGCATGGTCGAGCTGCTGCGGGACCAGGA
This sequence comes from Nocardia concava NBRC 100430, assembly GCF_000308815.1. Lineage (GTDB taxonomy): Bacteria > Actinomycetota > Actinomycetes > Mycobacteriales > Mycobacteriaceae > Nocardia > Nocardia concava. The sequence goes on along the minus strand of NZ_BAFX01000174.1, from coordinate 7,827 downwards.
ACTGGCCTTGGAACTCGGCGCGCGGGGGCACCTGATGGCGCTCGACCGATTCGAACCGGACGCCGTCGCGCGCCGCACGGTCGAAACATATTTGCGCGTCGCCGGGATGTAGAGAACGACCCAGCACTCATCCGGGGGAAGGCAGAATGCCCGAACAAGATCATGAAATCGATTGGGCCACAACATCGGTCCTGGTGACCGGGGGCGCGGGGTTCATCGGCTCGCACCTGGTCGAACTACTCGTCGCGGCGGGGGCCCGGGTCACCGTGCTCGACACCTTCGCCTCGGGCAGCCGCGAGAACCTGGCCGCCGTCGCGGACCGGATCACCCTGCGGGAAACCGATATTCGCGGCATCGATTGGGTTTCGTACCTGACCGAGCATCCGGTCGACGTCATCTTCCATCTGGCGGCCAACGCCTACGTGCCGCCCTCGGTGGAGGACCCGGCCTTCGACTACGAACTCAATTTCGCCACCACCTTCCGCCTGCTCGACGCGCTGCGCACGCTGAACTGGCCCGGCCGCATGGTCTTCGCCTCCAGCGCCGCGGTGTACGGGAACTCGGTGCGCATCCCCATCAGCGAGACCGATCCGACCGTGCCGATCTCGCCCTACGGGGTCGGAAAGCTCGCGGCCGAACGGTATCTCGCGGTCTTCGCCCAGCTCTACGGCCTGCGCCTGGGCGCGGTGCGGTTCTTCTCCGCGTTCGGGCCGCGCCAGCGCAAGCAGGTGGTGTTCGATCTGCTGGCCAAGATCGACCGCGACCGCGAGCGGCTGTTCATCCACGGCGACGGCACCCAGGTGCGCGATTTCCTCTTCGTCGAGGACGCCGCCCGCTCGGCCATGATCGTGGCGGCCAATTCGCCATTGCGCGGTGAGGCCTACAACGTGGGCGCGGGCTGCGAGTACACCATCGATCAGCTGGCCAAATCGCTGTGCGAGATCACCGGCACCAGTCCGGCATTCGACTACAGCGGTGCGAATCGGCCGGGTGATCCGGAGAAGCTGGTGGTCGACATCTCCCGGCTGCGCGCCATCGGTTACGAGCCGAGTGTCGACTTCGATGAGGGCTTGACCCGGACGGTAGCCTGGTACGCATCCTTGACCGGTGCGACCTGGCGGTAGCTCCCTGATGGCCGAAAGCCGGTCCACCCCAACGACATCCACTCGTGCGCCGCGCGCACGCTCAGGTAGGAGTTCTCCGTTGAGCTTGGTCACCGGCCTCGGCGCGGTCCTCATGGCGGTCATCACCGCCTGCGCCCCGGCACACACCACCCTCGGCACCGAGCCCTTCGTCGGCGACTTCGAGACCGGGAACTTCGATCAGTGGGCGCAGTGCCAGAACGTCGTTCTGCCCAGCGTGCCGTGCGTGAAATTCCACATCTCCAATGACCGCATGCAGGTCGAGTCGAATGTGGTGCGCCAGGGCAAGTACGCCGGGCGCTTCGAATTGCACCGGGGCGATGTCCCGTTCGGGCTGTGCTGCGGTGCGCGGGCGGAGGTGAGCGGCGAGGACTACACCCGCGCCGACGAGGGCGACGAGCGCTGGTACCAGTGGAGCACCCGCTTCCAGGCCGGTTTCCCGTCCGACAGCGGCTGGACGGTGCTGTCGCAGTGGCATGCCGACCAGGACGGCCCGCCGCCGCTGGCGGTCGCGGCCGGACCGACCAATGTGGCCGACGGGCGTTGGGGCGTGGTGGTTTCCACCTGGAAGTCCCCCGGGCATCCCGGCAAGACGTACACGCCGTGGAGCGCGCCGATCGTGCCCGACGTGTGGACCGATATCAAGATGCACGTGAAATGGTCGGCGGCCGACGACATCGGGTTCGTCGAACTGTGGATCGGGGGCGTGCCGCAGGTGTTCGACGCCGCGCCGTGCACGGGCCAGACCCGGTGCATGGTCCGCACTCTCATGCCGGACGGTGGCGGCATCTACTTCAAGCAGGGCTATTACCGGGATCCGGAGATCGTGCCGAATGGCGTGGTGTTCCACGACGGGTTCTCGATGGCTCCGACCGAGGCCGGACTCTCGCCGCTGTAGAGCCGCGGGTCAGACGACTCGGCGCGCACCGATCATCTTCGCGATCAGCGACAGGTCCAGGATCGTCGACCAGTTCTCGACATAGGACAGATCCAGTCGCATGACGTCCTCGGGCGTCATGCGGGTTCGGCTGCGCACCTGCCACAGGCCGGTCATCCCGGGGCGAACCAGCAAGGTGCGCCGCATCATTCCGTCGTAGGCGTCGACTACCCGGCGCACCTGCGGGCGGGGACCGACAATGCTCATCTCACCGCGCAGCACATTGAAGAACTGCGGCAGCTCGTCGAGATTGTGCCGGCGGATCACCCGGCCGACCGTGGTCACCCGCGGATCGTCGGGCGGGCGGTGGAACAGCGGATCGCTGCCGTCGCTGTCGAGCAGTGCGGTCAGATGCGGGTCCGGGTCGGCGTACATGCTGCGGAACTTGATCATTCCGAAGGGCCGCCCGTCGCGCCCGATCCGCTCCGAGCGGTGGAACACCGGGCCGCGGCTGTCCAGTTTCACCGCCACCGCGATGGCGCACAGCACCGGCGCGATGGCGCACAGCGCGGCCAGGGCGAAGCAGAAATCGAAGAGCCCCTTGCGAATCGACTTCGCGCGGTCGTATTGCGGCTTCTCCACGTGCAGCATCGGCATGTCCGCGATCACCCGGTGGGTGAGCCTGGTGCCGGCGATGTCGACCAGGCCGGGCATGACGATCAGTTCCGCGCCCAACTCGTCGAGCTCCCACGCCATGCGGCGGAAGTCGGCCGGGCCCAGGCTCTCGGTGGCGGTCACCGCGACGGTATCCGCACCGGTGCGGCGGACCGCGTCGATGACGTCGTAATCGCCTGCCACCACCGGGATCTCACGGTCGCCGACGGCCAGGAAGCGGTCGCTCAGCACGCCCTCGTCGCGGGTGCAGACCCCGATCACCTGATAGCCGGAGGCCGGGTCGTGGGTGAACGCGCCCACCATGGCCCGGGCCGCGTCGGGGCTGCCGACCACCAGCATGGCGGTGCGGAAGCTGCCGTGCGCGCGCTTGCCCGCGACCCAGCGCCGCCACAGGCGTCGCTCGAGCACCAGGCCGGCGGTGCCCAGGGGCAGGGCGATCGCGAGGTAGATCCGGGCCAGATCGATCTGCAGCAGCAGCGAGAGGATCGCGATGCCGCCGAACAGCTTGAGCGAGGCCCCCACGACGCGCCGGTATTCCTCTGGGCCGCTGCCGATCACCCGGGGCGAGCGGGTGCCGCTGAGAGTCAGGACGGCCGTCCAGATCAGCACGAGCACGGCCGAGACCACCCAGTAGCGGATCCCCATGGACCAGTGGGAGGTGAGGTTCGCGCCCGGGTTGCTGCCGAATCGGATCGCCTGCGCGATTCCGACGGCGAGCAGCGTTACGCACCAGTCGCTGATCAGTAGCCGCTTGGCGTAATCCGCTTGCCAGCGTTCACGATCCGAGCGCGGCTCGGGGCGAGGTGGTCGATACGCGCGCAGGGCGCGACCGGCCGAAGTTTCGAAGCTCATGAAACGAACGCACCTCCCCCACGGGAGAACTCGGTTCCGATCCCCACTGATCAGTTACGCAGAACGGGCTGACGCCGGTTTCCCAAGGGCTTTCAGGACCATGACAACCGATGCGGTCACCGAATGATTCGGGGACCAGATGCCGAATGTTACACATCCGCGCGCCCGGCAAGGCCGAATCCCCTACGGCGCCCGATTATCCGAGAAATAACGGACAGTAGGGAGACCGCCGCCCGAGCGGATTCCCCGGAATTCCCCTATTCGCAACATCGCAGGTTGCGCTCCACAGACTCCGCAGAGTCTGCTGTTCGAAACCCTTGCATTGCAAGACTCTTGGGTTTGCTTGTAGTACGCCCGTATTTGCGGGTCGCAGAAATTCGCCTGTTTTGGCACTGTTCGTCACCAGTTCGGCACCCCGAACGCGATCGAAGCTGTTGTAACGTAAGGCCGGACCGAGCCGACCTGTGGTCAGGTGGCGCTGCAGGGGCAGCGTCGGTCTCGGTGAAAGGTGGGGAAATCTTCGTGCACTGCCGTCTGTGTGACTCCGATCGGCTGATCAGCGTTCTGGATCTCGGAGCCACTCCGCCCTGCGAGAAATTCCTCACCGCCGAGGAGCTGGATCTGCCGGAGCCGACTTATCCGTTGCATCTGCGGCTCTGCGAGAACTGCCTGCTGCTGCAGATTCCGGCGCTCATCACACCGGATGAAACCTTCACCGAATATGCCTACTTTTCGTCTTTTTCGGACAGCTGGGTTCGGCACGCGAAGCTCTTCGTGGACCAAGCAATCGATCAGTTAAATCTGAATGGAAATAGTTTCGTCGTCGAGGTGGCGAGCAACGACGGCTATCTGCTGCAGCACGCGGTGGCCGCCGGCATCCCCTGCCTGGGCATCGAGCCGTCGGTGAATGTCGGTGCGACCGCGCGCGAGAAGGGCGTGCCCACCCGCACCGCCTTCCTGGACGAGTCGCTGGCCGCCGCGGTGCGCGCCGAGCACGGTCCGGCAAACCTGGTGGTGGCCAACAATGTCTACGCCCACATCCCTGATCTGCTGGGCTTCACCCGCTCGCTGCGCGGCCTGCTCGCCGACGACGGGTGGCTCTCGATCGAGGTGCACCACGCGCTGAACCTGGTGACGCTGGGCCAGTTCGACACCATCTACCACGAGCATTTCCAGTACTACACGGTGCTCTCGGCCCAACGCGCGCTCGCCACAGCGGGTCTCACCGTCGTCGACGTGGAACTGCTGGAGACGCACGGCGGTTCGCTGCGGCTGTGGGCGCGGCCCGACGCGGTCGCGCAGCCCTCGCCGCGGGTGGCCGAGGCGCTGCGCCTGGAGCAGGAGGCCGGGCTGCACGAGGTGGCCGGGTACCTGGAGCTGCGCCCTCGCGCCGAGCTGGTGCGCCAGGAGCTGCTGCGATTCCTGTTGGACGCCAAGGCATCCGGGCGACGCGTGGTCGGCTACGGCGCGCCCGGCAAGGGCAACACCCTGCTCAACTACTGCGGCATCCGACCCGATCTGCTCGAGTACACCGTGGACCGCAATCCCTACAAGCACGGCAGGTTCACACCCGGCACCCGGATTCCGATTCACGAACCGGAGCGGATCGACGCCGACCGCCCCGACGTGGTGCTCGTCCTTCCCTGGAATCTGGAGAAGGAGATCACCGCCCAGCTGCGCCCGATCATCGCCCGCGGCGGCGATCTGGTGTACCCGCTTCCCCATCTCCACCATGCGACGCCCGACGATGCCGCCGCACTCATTTCCGAAGGAAGGCAAGAGCAGTGAAGGTCGTTCTGTTCTGCGGCGGCTACGGCATGCGGATGCGCAACGGCAGCGAGGATGTCGTTCCCAAGCCCATGCAGATGGTCGGTCCGCGCCCGCTGATCTGGCACGTCATGCGCTACTACGCGCATTTCGGGCACAAGGACTTCGTGCTGTGCCTGGGCTACGGGGCCGCGCACATCAAGAACTTCTTCCTCACCTATCAGGAGTCGGTGTCCAACGACTTCGTGATCCGCGGCGGCAAGGTCGAGCTGCTGCAGTCCGATATCAGCGACTGGACCATCACCTTCGTCGACACCGGGGTGGAATCGCCCATCGGTGAGCGGCTGCGCCGGGTGCGCTCGCACCTCGAGGGCGAGCAGTACTTCCTGGCCAACTACGCCGACGTGCTCACCGACGCGCCACTGGACCAGGTGATCTCGCAGTTCCAGGCGTCGGGGGCCGCGGCCTCGATGATGATCGTGCCGCCGCAGTCCTCCTTCCACTGCGTGGATGTGAATTCCGCGGGCGAGGTCAAGAACATCACCCCGGTCTCGCAGCTGCCCATCTGGGAGAACGGCGGCTATTTCGTGCTGACCCAGGAGATCTTCGATCATCTGCCGCCCGGCGGTGATCTGGTGGAGGACGCCTGCGGCGCGCTGGCCGGGCAGGGGCGGCTCTACGGCTATCAGCACCACGGGTTCTGGAAGCCCGCCGACACCTTCAAGGAGCGCGCGGAATTGGATGCTGGCTATATGACCGGCGACCGCCCGTGGATGGTGTGGGAGCAGCCCGCGGCGGAGGGTGTCCGCGGCGCATGATCCGACTCGACACCGGCGCGGTCACCGAGATCGCACTGCTGGCGGCCCATTGCGACGATCTCGCCATCGGGCTGGGCGGCACGCTGCTCACGCTGGCCGAATCCGTTCCGGGACTGCGGGTCCGGGCGCTGGTCCTCACCGGCGCGGGCACCGAACGGGCCATTGAGGAGGAGAAGGCGCTCGAAGCCTTCTGTCCCGGAGCGGATCTGGAGTTGCGGATTCTCGACGTGCCGGACGGGTACGCGCCCGCCCACTGGGAGCGGGCCAAGGACGCGGTCGCCGGTCTGCGCCGGGGCAGCTCCGCGCAACTGGTGTTCGCGCCGCAGCGCGGTGACGCGCACCAGGATCACCGGCTGCTGGCGGAGTTGGCGCCCACCGTGTTTCGCGATCACCTGATCCTCGGCTACGAGATTCTCAAGTGGGAGAGCGATACGCCGCGGCCGACGGTGTTCCATCCGCTGCCCGAGGGCTGCGCGGAGCGCAAGGCCGAGCTGCTGATGAAACACTATCCCTCACAACGTGACCACGACTGGTTCGACGAGCAGTCGTTCCTGGGCCTGTCCCGGCTGCGCGGGGTGCAGTGCCGCGCCCGCCACGCCGAGGCGTTCCTGCTCGACAAGGCCACCATTACCTTCGGAGGTGCATAAGTCATGCGCGTGCTGGTCACGGGGCATCAGGGGTATCTGGGCACCGTCATGGTGCCGCTGCTACAGCGGGCCGGTCACGACGTGACCGGCCTGGACAGCGGGTATTTCGCGGAATGCGTACTGGGCGAGGCGCCGCCCGCGCCGCCCACGATCGGCGTGGATCTGCGCGATGTGACGGTCGAGCAGCTCGCCGGGTTCGACGCGGTGGTCCATCTGGCGGCGCTGTCGAACGATCCGCTGGGCGCGCTGGCGCCGCAGATCACCTACGACATCAACCACCACGCCTCGGTGCGGCTGGCGCAGCTGGCGAAAGAGGCGGGGGTACAACGGTTCCTGTACGCCTCCACGTGTTCGGTGTACGGGGCGGCCGGGGACGGGCTGGTGACCGAGGACGCGCCGCTGCGTCCGCTCACTCCCTACGCCGAGTCGAAGGTCCGGGTCGAGGCCGATGTGGCCGCCATCGCCGACTCCGGCTTCTCGCCGGTATTCCTGCGCAATGCCACGGCTTTCGGCTTCTCGCCGCGGCTGCGCGCCGATATCGTGCTCAACAATCTGGTCGGGTACGCGGTGCTCACCGGTGAGGTGAAGGTGCTCTCCGACGGCACGCCGTGGCGGCCGCTGGTGCACGCGCAGGACATCGCCGCCGCCTTCGCCACCTGCCTGGAAGCGCCCCTGGAGGCCATCCACTGCCGCGCCTACAACGTGGGCACCGAAGCCAACAACCTCACCGTGGCGCAGATCGCGCAGGCGGTGGTCGACGTGGTCCCGGAATCCACGTTGGTCATCACCGGCGAGAGCGGCGCGGACCCGCGCTCCTACCGGGTCGACTTCGGTTACGCCCGCAAGGAATTGGGCTTCGAGGCGCAGTGGAGCATTCCCGACGGCGCGGCCGAGCTGTATCGGGAGTACACCGCGCGCGGGCTCACCTCCGAGGCCTTCTTCCAGCGCTTCACGCGCCTGGCGCATCTGAAGTCGCTGAAGGAGGCCGGGGTGCTCGACGACGAATTGCGCCGGATCAGGACCGGGGTGTGAGGTGAAGGGCGGCGAGC
>NZ_BAFX01000175.1 GCF_000308815.1 Nocardia concava NBRC 100430 | reverse complement strand
GTTCAAATCAGCGTTCGCTCGCTGGTCTGGATGAGCCCCTTTCGGCTTTCTCGGTCAGTTGCGGATCAGCAGGACGATTCCGGCGGCGATGACGGCCAGTGTGATGGCGGCGATGCCGTAGGTGATTCGGTGGTTGCGCAGGGTCGGTAGGTGGTGGTCGAGGGATAGGCGGCCTGGGCCGGTGAGGGCGAGGGTTGCGGCGCCCAGGGCGAGGGTGAGTTCGTATTCGAAGCCCTTGGGGGCGAAGAAGTGTCCGGTGCCGTGTACGGCGATGGCGTTGATCATGGTGCCGAGTACGGCGGCCGCGGCGAGTGGGGTGAGGAGCCCGGCGGCGAGGCCGAGGCCGCCGAGGGTTTCACTCAGCCCGGCGATGACCGCCATGGTGTTGCCGGCGGGATAGCCGCTGGCGGTGAAGAATTGGCCGGTGCCGGAGATGCCGCCGCCGCCGAACCAGCCGAAGAGTTTCTGGGTGCCGTGGGCGGCGATGGTCAGGCCGAGAGCCAGGCGCAGGAGCAGCAGGCCGGCGTCGTAGTTGAGTTGTGTGGCGCCGGTGGCGGTGGCAGTGGCGTTTGTGGGCGCGGTCGTGGTGCTCATGGAAACTCCTTGTGGGGGTTGGTGATCGGTCAGCCGAGCTGGATGGATCGTTTGGCCAGGCCGTGCCAGAAGTCGTCGATGACGGTGCGCTGGGCGGCGAGATCGGTCTCTCCGGCGCCGAGCGCGACGAACAGTGGCGCGAAATGTTCGGTGCGCGGGTGTGCCAGTCGTGCGGCGGGTGCCTTGTGTTCGAAGTCGAGCAGGGCGTCGATATCGGCGGCGGCCAGGGCTTCGCGGCCCCAGTGGTCGAATTCGGTCATGACCGGATCCACCGAGCCGTCGTCGGTGAGCGCTCGCAAGTTGTGGGTGAAGAATCCGCTGCCGATGATCAGCACGCCCTGGTCGCGCAGCGGCGCGAGTTTGCGGCCGAGACGCAGCAGCGCCTGCGGGTCGAGGGTGGGCAGCGACATCTGGAGTACCGGAATGTCGGCGTCGGGGTACATCTCCACGAGTGGTACGTAGGCGCCGTGATCGAGCCCGCGGCCGGGCACGTCCTGCACCGGAGTTCCCGGCCCGCGCAACAGCTTTCGTACCTGTTGGGCGAGTTCGGGCGCGCCGGGTGCGGGATAGCGCACCCGGTAGTAGTGCTGCGGGAAACCCCAGAAGTCGTACACCAGCGGGACCGTCTCGGTCGCCCCGAGGGCCACCGGCGCATCCTCCCAGTGCGCGGAGATCATCAGCACCGCTCGGGGTTTCGGTAGTTGCGCCGACCACGCCGCCAGCTGTCCGGGCCAGACCGGATCGTCGGCGAGCGGCGGCGCGCCGTGCGAGAGGTAGAGCACGGGCATCGGTTGCGCTTGTTCGTGGGTCATCTCGCCTCCTGTTGTTCAAATTTGAACGTAGGCGAGGTTAGCTGATTGTTCAAATTCGAACAAGATGGGTAGGCTGGGTGCGTGCCCCGAACGAAGTGGCTAGACGACGAGGAAATGCGCGCCTGGAAGGCGCTGTTGTCCGGCTGGGCGCTGCTCGAGCGCGAGATCGAGCAGCAGCTCAAGCGTGACGCGGGTCTCTCGCATACCCAGTACGAGGTGCTGGTCCGTCTGGCGGCCGCCCCCGACGGCACCCTCCGCATGACCGAGCTGGCCGCCGCCCTGCTCAACTCCAAGAGCCGCCTGACCTACCAGGTGGATCAATTGGAGAAGGCCGGTTTGGTCTGCCGGGGCAGCGTTGCCGGCGACAGCCGTGGCGTCACCGCCGCCCTCACCGACGAGGGCCGCCGCGCTCTGGAAGAAGCCGCCCCCGGGCATGTCACGCTGGTCCGCGACCTGCTCATCGACGTTCTCACCCCCGAACAACGGACAGCCCTCGCCGACGGTCTCGGCGAGGTCGCCCGCAGAATCCAGGACGGCGCGGCGCGGCCGGAACACTGAAGGCGCGGGCGCGGAGTCGGCATTTTCACCGCGGAACCCGCGAATCAGGCTGCCCGGGTGCGCAACAGCGATACCCGGTAGGTCGCATAGAGCGAGGCCGCCAGGGTCGCGATCAAGAGCATGGCCAGGGCGAGAACGCCGCCGTCGAAACCGGGTGCGGCGGGGTACCCGGCTTGGGCGCGGGCGGAGCCGGTGAGAAACGGCACGATCAGCAGGACGCACAGCCCCACGGCCGCCTCCACTGTGACGACCGCGGGGAAGTGGCGCAGAGTGAGCACGAAACCGCGGCCGAGATCGCCACGCGCATGGGCCGCCGCGATGCGCGGGGTGAGTACGAGCTGGTTGTACGCGCCCGCCGCCACCAGCGCTGCCACGGCGAACAGTTTCGCGAGCAGGAACCGCCCGTAGGTCGTGCTGACCAACTGATCAACGGCGCCGACGTGCCGCCACGTCATCCAGCTGCCGGACGCGACGACCACACCGACCGCGACCAGCGCCACCGAACTGAAGCGCTGCCACACACGCGCCCAGCACAATCCGGCTCGTTCGCCGAAGGGCCGCGCTCGCGCCAGGGCGGCGAGGGCGAGCAAACCACCGAGCCAGGTACATCCGCCGATGATGTGCGCCTGGGTCAGCCAGGTGTCCAACTGAGCGTCGGCGGTCAGGCCCGCCCACTTCGTCGGCACCGAAATCACCAGCGATCCGGCCACTGTCAGGGTGAGCGCCGCCGCCGCGACCGCATCCGGCCGGCCTCGGAAGAACAAGCTCAGCAAGGCAGCCGCGGCCAGCGCGAACAGCGCATTCTGCACCAGGACCTCGGTTCCCGACGACACCCACGAACCCGGCTCCGCCGGTGCGCGCAAATAGGACCAGATCCGATGCGGCACAAGGGATTGCTCGAACGAGACACCTTTAACCTTGCGTGCGACCCGGCCCGCCAGCTGAAGATATGCCGTGAGCAAGAGCAGCGGACCACACCAAGCGAGCATCCGCGCGAAGCGATTTCGTATCGTTCGCCGGTCGGTCGCGTCGATATCCGTGCGCAGCACCGGCCGCAGCACCAGCAGGTAGACCATCGTGCCGCCGATGACCGCGGACAGGCCGATGAAATAGGCGACCATGCTGAACACCCGCCACCACGGCGGTAGTACGGCAGGTTGCGACGCGGCTGCCAGTGAAACTTCCATCACAAGATGATGAGGTTAGGCTTAGCTAAATTGGTTGGCAAGCCAGCCGTGCACGGACCGTTGTCGAGCTCGTCATGTGGACCACTTCGAGCGGCCGGTCCATTTCTTGGACCGGCCGTTTTCGTTATGCCCGGTCGCGATTGCCTGGGCTGGGTTCAGCGCCAGGGCAGGTCGGTGTTGTCGGTGGTCCAGCGGGATGGGGGGATCATCGGGGCGTCGAGTTGGCCGGAGCGGGCGACGTGGTCGAGGGCCGCGTCGAGGTGTTTCTGCATGCGGAGTTCGGCCTTGCGGGGGTCGCGGGCGGTGATGGCGGCGGCGATCGCGCGGTGGGAGCGGGTGGCTTCGGTGCGGTCGTACTGGGTGATGTCCTGTTCTCTGGCGGCCCAGCGGACGGCTTGTTCGGTGGCGGCGAGAACCGTTGTGAGGATGGGGTTTCCGCCGGCGCGGACGATCAGGTCGTGGAATTCGTGGTAGCCGGAGCCGTCGGGGGTGATGCCGCGGTCGGCGATTTCGGCGATGGCCGCGCGCTGGTCGTCGGTGGCGTGTTCGGCGACGAGCGCGGCGGCGGCCGGTTCGAGGAGTTTGCGGAAGGTGAGCAGGTCGCCCCAAGTCGCGCCTGTGAGGGTCAGGAGCTGCACCAGGGAGCGGGCGATGTGCTCGGGGTCGGGGTGGCGGATCTGGACACCGCCGCGGCCCTGACTGGTGGCCGTGAGTCCTTCCGCGCCAAGCAATCGCACGGCTACCCGGACGGTCTCGCGGCTGACTCCGAACTGGCTGATCAGCGCGCTCTCGGTCGGCAATGACTGTCCGGCGACGAGTTCGCCGCTGAGTATCCGGCGGCGGATCGCGCCGGCGACGACTTCCGGTGCGCGCTGGGGCTTTTCGAGAGTCATGACACTTAGTATACTAAGTCGATGGTACGCATCCCCAGTACCGCGGTGCTGACCGGGGCTTTCCGACCGATGCGGTTCGAGGCCACCGTCGAGGACTGTGTGACGACCTTCGGCGAGATACCGAAACAGTTGTGCGGCGGCTTCTATCGCGCCGGACCGACGTTCAAACGGCCGACCAGGCAGGGCGGCAACGGGCTGCTGGCGATGGATGGGATGGTGCAGGGGCTGGTCTTCGAGAACGGCCGCGCGGACTTCCGGAACCGGTGGGTCAGGACACCCAAGTACCTGCTCGAGGAACGGCACGGACAGGGCATGTTCGAGTGGGGCGACGGGGACCGGACGGACTGGCGCAATATCGGATTCGGGCCCGCGCGGCGGGATCGGTTCTCGCGCGGGATTCCGCAGGGCACCAGCAATATCAACTGTTTTCCGTTCGCGGGCGAGATCCTGGCCTCGGGGGAGCAGGGGAGTCCACCGGTGGCGCTGGATCCGATCACCCTGGAAACCGGTGGGATCGTGCCGTGGTCGCCGCAGCTCTCGCGCGGGATCTTCGAACAGGCCGGATTCGGGGATGCCGCCTTCACCGCACATCCCAAGTGGGACAGCGCAACCGGGACGCTGTACGGCTGGAGCTACAGCAATCGCGCGCCCTATGTGACCGTGTACGTGGTGCGGCACGACGGATCCGTGATCGCGAGGGCACTGGCCGATGCGCCGTATTCCAGTGAAGTGCACGACATGTGGCTGACACCGGACTGGATCATCCTGCCGTTCCAGGGATTTGTCTTCGACCCCGATCGGGTCGAGCATGATCTACCGGTCCACGGCTGGGATCCGCAGCTGCCCACGGTGCTCGCGCTGGTGCCGCGCGGCGATGTCGAGCACGGTGAGATCCGTTGGATCACAGCGGAAATCGAGCCGCAGTACATCATGCACACGCTGTCCGCGAACGCCGTCGGCAATACCCTCGTCCTGGACGCGCCGATCTTCGACCGCCCGCCCTTCCCCCTGGATATCGACAAGTTCGAGGGTGAGGACATCGCCCTGTTCTTCAACCTGGCCCGCAGCACGCTCGGCCGCTGGGCCGTGGACCTCGACACCGGCGCGGTGAAATCCGAACTGCTCGACGACCGTCCGTGTGAACTGCCGAAGGTCGACGAGCGGTTCTACGGGCGCGGGCACCGGTGGGGATACCTGATCGGCGGGGACGCCAGGGGAAACGGCATGCGGATGCACAGCCTCGTGGTGCGCGATATCGAGTCGGGGCACGAGCAGGAATACCGCCTGCGCCACGACCGGCCCGCGCTCGTCATGGAGCCGACCTTCGTACCGCGCACACCCGACGCACCCGAAGGCGACGGGTACCTGATGGTGCCGGTGTCGCGCTGGACCGAAAACCTCGGCGAATACGTCATTTTCGATACCCACGACATCGCGGCCGGCCCGGTCTGCCGCATCGAGATACCGTTCCTGCTGGGGTTCACCCCGCACGGCCACTGGATGGACTTCCGATGACAGCGATGCTCAGTGAGCTGGAAGAGGCCGAGCTGCGCGCATCGGTCTACGGCATCGTCTCGAAATTCGGCAACGAGTACTACACGCGCTGCAGTGAGACCTTGCAGCCACCGACCGAACTGTGGGACGCGCTCGCCGCGGGCGGCTTCGTCGGGGTGAACCTGCCGGAGGAATACGGCGGCGGCGGAATGGGATTGAGCGCGATCAGCATTGTCGCCGAGGAGGCGGCCGCGGCGGGATGCCCGCAGATCATGCTGATGATCTCGCCCGGCATTGTCGGCAGTCTGCTCGCGCGCCATGCCAGCGCCGACCAGAAGCGGCAATGGCTCGCGCCGATGGCGGCCGGGACCGGCAAGATCGCCTTCGCGATCACCGAACCCGATGCCGGATCGAACACCCATCACCTCACCACCACCGCGCGCCGCGACGGCGACACGTACTACATCACGGGGCAGAAGACCTTCATCACCGGTGCGGATCAGGTCGACGCACTGCTCGTCGTCACCCGCACCGGAACCAATTCGACAGGGGGAGCAGAGCTTTCACTGTTCCTCGTGGATCGGGACGCGCCCGGTATCGACATGCATCGCATCCCGATGTCGTTCGAGATCACCGAGAAGTCGTTCAGCGTCTTCTTCGACAACGTGGCGGTTTCCGCGGATCGCCTCGTGGGTGGGGAGGGCAACGGCCTGCGCGTCGCGTTCGACGGGATGAACCCCGAGCGGGTGATCATCGCCTCCATCTGCAACGGTATCGCGCGGTACGCCATGGACAAGGCGGTCGCCTACGCCCGCGAGCGAAAGGTCTGGGATGTGCCGATCGGCGCGCACCAGGGCATCGCACATCCCTTGGCCGAGGCCAAGATCGCGCTCGAGGCGGCCAGGCTGATGACCCAGCGCGCCGCCGCCGACTACGACGCCGGAACCGACCCCGGCGAAACCGGCAATATGGCCAAGTTCCTCGCGGCCGACGCCGCCATCCGCTGCGTCGACCAGGCCATCGAGGTCCACGGCGGCAGCGGATTCACCCGAGAAGTCGCGCTATCCAACATGTACGAATTCGTCCGGCTGTTCAAAACCGTGCCCATCACCCGCGAGATGATCCTCAACCGCGTCGCACACCACACCCTCGGGCTGCCGAAGTCGTATTGAGCGTGCCCGCGGCGCATCCGATCGAGGGACAGATCAGATGCCGTCGAGTCGAGCCAGGATGTCGAAAGCCTGCTCGCCGGTGCGGTGTTCGAGGTCGATCTCGGCGGCAACAGCGGGAGCGAGCGCGGGGTTCTCGAGGGCCAGGCCATTGGCGAAAATGGTGGTGTTGGCGGCGACGTCGGCGACCACCAGCAGCGGCTTGGTGGCGACGCCCTGACCCAGCACCCGGTCGAGGCCCTCGCCGAAGAAATAGAAGTGCCACAGCGGGGCCATATTGGCGGCGTAGATGCGATCGGTGCGGTCGGTGATCTCGTCGCCGGTCGTGGCGATGGTCGCGACGATCTTGAAGTAGTCCGCGGCGTCGTCGGCGGTCGAACCGGATTCGGCGACCGCGCGGGGGAGATCGACGATCAGATGAGCGTTGTAGCCCGCCAGCGCCACCCGGCCGGGGGAGGCCGAACAGTCGGCGGCGAGGGCGAAGTAGTTGGCCCAGTGCGGTTCCGGATTCCCGGTGGTGAACTCGGCGTGCACGTTGTCGAGGTAGCGGCGCAGCAGGTTGTAGCTGATGCGATGCGCGTATTCGGGATCGGCGAACGCGGCCGGGTCGTGCTGCAGGGGCATCACCGCGGAGTACTCGACCGTGTCGAGGCCGGAGGCGAACGTGCCGCGGCGATCGGCGTGCTGCTCGTAGATCTCGGTGATCCGGTGGTTGCGGGCGACGGCGTCGTCGAGCTTGGCCAGGGCGTCGGTGTCATCGAGCGTGCTGGTGTCCGAGAGCCGGGCGATTTCCGTGGTCTCGGCGTCGGACAGCGCCGGAGCGCACGACGGCGAGACCGGCTCGGCCGACGAGGCGGTGGGTGTGACGAGGGCGATGGCCGAGATGGACAGCGTGGCAAGGGACATCGCAACTGCATTGTGCACGATGGGTTTCTATCACAGATGAGGGTCGACGGCCGTTCTCGACACGGCCCCACCACCCAGCCCGACCACCGTTGTGTCGGCTCGGATACACAACGGGCGTCGTCGGGCCGACAGACCGGGTGGGGGTTTCTTCGCAGAATTGTTCGCAGACAACGCAATCAACTCGGAGGAATCCAATGTCCAAGGTCACCACCCTGATCGGTGGCGCGCTCGCCGCCATCGCCGCCACCGCGGCCCTGACGCTGCCTGCCGCGCCGGGCGCGCTCGCGCAACCGGCTCCAGGGCCGTCGGCCTCGGCCACCGCGCCCGCGAAAACCCAAGGCTGGCTGAGCATTTACAGCGGGAAGGCGCCGCAAGGGGTCAATGCGGTGCAACTGCGAGTCGTCGACGACGCCACCGTCGGCAAGCGGGTCGTCGACGGTGAGGGCCGTTCGCTGTACCGCTTCGACAAGGACACCGCCAACCCGTCCAAGTCGAACTGCAACGGCGACTGCGCCGTCACCTGGCCGCCGCTGCTGGTCAGCCGCGGGCAGGCCCTCTACGTCGAGGGTGCGGATCCGACGCTGACCGGGTTCGTGGAACGGGCGGACGGGTCCTGCCAGATCACGATCGGCGGCTGGCCGGTCTACTACTTCTCCAAGGACAAGAAGCCCGGCGACCTGAACGGGCAGGGCGTCGGCGGCACCTGGTTCGCGGTCAACCCGACCGGCGGCAAGGCCCTTGCCAAATAGTTGCCGGTGCCTCCCGGGGTCGGCCGTTCACCGGGACACGGGATCATGGACGGATGAGCAACTCGTCGGAGGCACCCTGTGAGGAAGACGCGCAGTCGGAGCGCACGCCGGGCCGGGTGACGCGCGAGGTGCGGTTCGGGCTCGCGGAGCTGGCGCCCGACGAGGATCGGGCGGGGGGATGGTTCCTGCGGGTCAACGACATCGCGCAGTCCTATGTCGACCTCAACGATCCCTCACATCTCGAGCTCGACTACATGCGATACCTGGCCTACGTCCTCGAGGCCCGGGAGCCCGCCGCCGCACCGCTGGATGTCGTGCACATCGGCGGCGGCGCGGGCACCTTCCCGCGCTACCTGGCCGCCGTGCGCCCCGGGTCCCGGCAGCTGGTCATCGAGGCGGACGAGGCGCTGGCGGAGTTCGTCGACCAGCATCTGGGACTGCGGGCGGTCCCGGGTCTCGACCTCAGGATCGGCGACGGACTGTCCGAGATCGCCACTCTGGCAACGGATTCCATGGATGTGGTGGTGGCCGACGCGTTCGAGGGACTGCGGATGGCACCCGGTATCACCGGCGCCGAATTCACGGCGCAGGTGGCGCGGGTATTGCGGCCCGACGGGATCTACCTGCTGAATCTGATCGGCACCGGCGCCGGATCGGACGCGGTCCGCGCGGTCTTTCCGCACCGCGTGCTGGTGGACGGCGACGTGTTCGCGGGCTATGTCGGAAATCGGGTGCTCGCCGCGAGTCGGGTTCCCTTCCGACTGGACGCGCTGAATCGAATCGCGGGACGAGCCTGGCCGCCGACGCGCGTCTGGCCGGACGAGGGGAGTGAAACCCTGGCTCGCACCGAGGGGTGATGCGCCGGTGCGGAACCCGAATCGGACCATTGCGCACGTGGTGGAGTGACATGGTTCACTATTGCTCGGCTCGTGTTATCACTCCTCAATAGACTGCCCTGACCGGCAGCAGCCAGGCCGGGGTGGTTCGCGGTCGATCGTGCGGGATGGGTTCGTTTCGCGTCGAGGGGCGGCACGTGCGCGTTGAGTTGGAGTTGATACGCGGTTGGTGGCGTGAGGATGTCGACTATCGGTGGGTGGTCGACGCGATCGCAGCACGCTCGGCGCTGGGGGTTCTGAAGACCGCCATCGGCCTCTGCGGTCTGGCCGCTCCGCTGATCGCCGCGCTCATCATGCTGTCACCCGAGCGGCCGCGCGGCCCGATGGCGGTGTGGGCCTTCTACCTGCTGATAGTGGTCGGGCTGGTCTGGAGCGGGCGCTGGTGGGTCCGGCCGTGGCCGGGCGAGACCGAGTCGCTGGTACTGGTCGCGATCGCGGATGTCGGGATCACCGCGACCTGCGCGCTCAGTCCGGGATACGTGGTGCGGTCGGTCGGAATGTCGCTGCTGTTGATCATCGGCATCTATGTCAGCGCCTTCCACGGTCCGAGAGCGCTTGCCGCACAGGCGATGTGGTCGTTCGCGTCGGCGGTGCTGCTGGCGGTCCCGCTGTTCCGGGGCGACGATCCGGCCTCGGCGGTGATCATGATCGTGGGGATGGCGGCGGCCATCGTGGTGCCCCCGGGGCTGCAGTTCTGCTACGGGGTACTGCGCGGCGAAATGCTCTCGGACCCATTGACGGGACTGTGGAGTCGGCGGGGGCTCGACTACTACTCGACCATCGTGTTCGCCCGTGCCGTCCCGGATCCGGCGTGCGTGATGGTCATCGACCTGGATCGGTTCAAGGCCGTCAACGACGCGTACGGGCATGCGGCCGGTGACGAGGTGCTGGTGCGCACCGCGGCGCGATTGCGCACGGCGGCTCCGGCCGGAAGCATCGTCTCGCGGTTCGGCGGTGAGGAATTCGCGGTCATCGCGCGATTGCCCGCCGGGGTCGCCGCCGGGGCCGCGGACCGGTTGCGGTGTGCCGTCGCCGAGCCGATCGACGGGATATCGGTCACCGCCAGTATCGGCCTGGCCGTGGTGGATCTGACGGTCGTGCGCGACCGGGACCACAGCCACCGGCTGGTGCGAGAGATCCTCTGCCGCGCGGACGGTGCGATGTATCAGGCGAAGCAGCGGGGCGGGAACATCGTGGTGAGCGCATGCGCCATCACGCCCGCGGAGATCGGCGGTTGAGCGGCGGAACGGGAGTCGGCTTGCAATTGCAATTTCATTTGCTGTTTGCATTTGTCGTTGTCGAGGACTTCTTGTGCCGAGGCTCGGACATGATGTGCCAGAAAGGGATTTGAGCGGGCAAATCGCGGGCATTGAGATGACACTCAGAGGGCGCGGTCCGGGAGTCGAAAGTCTCCCGGACCGTTGTCCAATCTGCCGGGCGGCCGATGAGGGGTCGGGGACCGGCGTCAACTGTTCGCGTACGGAGGCGAGACCACAGCATGACCGAGCCCGAAGAGGAACGGCAGATCAGCGAGCTCGTCGCCCGCCTGTCGGACAAGTTTCCCCACTTGCCGGCACGGGTCGTCGAAGAGGAAGTTCGCGGTATTCACCGTGAATTCGATGATCATCGGGTTCGGGAATTCATTCCGCTACTGGTGCAGCGGATCGCCGAACGGCATTTGAGCAAACGGATGCCCTACCGGCGGGATTCGGGCGTCGACGATCCGTTATGGGATCGGGCATTTTCGGCAATGTGAGGCCCTGGCCGCCTCGGCGAAGGATTTCAGGGCGAGCAGGGTGTCTCGAAGTCCGTTGAGCGCGTGGTTGTCCCGGGGGCGTCCGAACGGGCCGGACCGGACGAGCAGGCGATGGAACGCCGAGGCGTACGGCCATTCCCGATATTCCGTCACGAGGGTGCCGCCGGGGTGGTCGGTGAGCCGGTAACCCCGGCGAGGGATGCGGCGTGGCGGGTTCGGGCCCTTCAGGTCCGGTCGATATGTTTGCCGCGTGATTGCGCTCGTTGTGGGGATGCTGCTGTTGGGGTGGTTCGTGCTGCGGGTGTATCGGGAGCCGCGGCGGTTCGGGAACAGCGTGCTGCTGTTGATCGCGTTGGGCGTCACCTTGATCGGGGTGCTGCACGTCGATCCCGACAGCGGGCTGGCGACCATGGCTCTGCTGGTCATCATCCTGTCGCCGCTGCTGGTATTGCTGCTGGCCGCGCTGCTGATGGTGAACGGGGTGCAGATGGTGCGCCGGGAGGGGCGGCGGGTCGCCAATCTGCTGTCGTTCGGGCTGGGGGTGGCGTTGCTCGCGCCGTATGCGCTGTTCGTGGTGGCGCTGGTGGTGAAGAGTCCGTGGGCGGCGGGGGTGCTGGCGTCGATCACGTTGGTGGAGAGCTATTTCGGATTTCTGTTGCTGGCGTTTCTGCTCTATTCGCTGGTGTATCTGCGGCTGCCGTATCGGTCGGGCATGGGGGCGATCGTCGTGCACGGGTCCGGGCTGATCGGGGATCGGGTGCCGCCGTTGCTGGCCGCTCGGCTCGACCGGGCGTTGGCGGTGTTTCGCGCCGAGGTTGCGGCCGGGCGTGCGCCGGTGCTGGTCACCAGCGGCGGTAAGGGTTCCGATGAAGCGGTCGCCGAGGCCGATGCCATGGCCGACTACCTGCTGGCCCAGGGCGCGCCCCCGGCCGCGATCCTGCGTGAGGACCGGTCCGAGACCACCGATGAGAATCTCTCCGAAACCCGTGCGCTGCTTGCCCGATACGGTGTGCCGACCCCGGTTGTCTTGGTGACCAGTAACTTTCATGCCCTGCGCACCGGAATCCTCGCTCGCCGACAGGGTCTGGACGCGACGGTTGTCGGCTCGCCGACCGCGTTCTACTACCTGCCGAGTGCGATCTTGCGCGAATTCACGGCCTTGCTGGTTCAGCACAAATGGACCAATCTCGTGATCTCCCTGGCGCTGGCCGCGCTGCCGCTGCTCGCGGTGGCCACCTATTCGGTCGAGTAGGGCCGTATTCGAGTTCGGACCCGGAGGCGGCTTATACCCTCTGCTGGAGGATGTTTAGCGTGGGGAAGGACGCTCGTGAACTGGTTGCTTCTGCGCGGGCTGAGCCGCGATCAACGGCACTGGGGTGAATTCCCTGCATTGTTCGAATCCGCGGTCGGCGGTGAGGTCCGGCGACTGGACCCGCCCGGGTTCGGCACCGAGCACCGGCGCACCGCGCCACTCACCCTGCGCGCCATCACCGATGATCTGCGCGCCCGCTTCGAGCCCGGTGACGCCGACTGGTCGATCCTGGGCATCTCGCTCGGCGGCATGATCGCCATGGACTGGATGTCGCGCTACCCGAACGACTTCCACCGCGGCGTCCTGATCAACACCAGCTCGGCCGCCTCACCCCTGCACCACCGCTTCCGCCTCGGCAGCCTGCCCGTCCTGGCCGCCACCCGCCTGCTCGACCCCGTCGCCGCCGAACGCGCCATCCTCGCGGTGGCCTGCAACAGCACCGAGGTCCCGCGCGCCGAACTCGCCCGCCGCTGGGCGCAATACGCCTCGGAGGCGGGCGCGAGCAGCCGCAGCGTCGCCGCGCAAATGCTGGCCGCCATCGGATTCCGCCACCCCCACCGCCTCCCCATCCCAGTCCTCATCCTCGCCTCCCGCGGCGACCGCCTCGTCTCCCACCACTGCTCCGAACGCATAGCCGAAACCCTCGACCTCCCACTCCTCCTGCACGACACCGCAGGCCACGACCTCCCCCTCGACGATCCGACCTGGATCTGCGACCGCGTCACCGAATGGCTCGCCTGAACCCCAGGCCAAGCCCCGATTTGGTGTTTCGCCGGGTGAACACGCTAAAGTTCTCTGGCCCGGCCGGGTGGGAAACCCCCAGTCGGGCAGCCGCTCCAACGGCACCCG
>NZ_BAFX01000176.1 GCF_000308815.1 Nocardia concava NBRC 100430 | reverse complement strand
GCGCCGTCCTGGCCGAGATCGGCCGGACCGTCGCTCCCGCACCGTATTCCACGACCATCGCCGTCTGCGCGGCCACCCTCGCCGAATTCGGCGACGACAACCAAATCGAGCGCTGGGTACCGCCGCTGCTCCGTGGCGAGGCGACGATGGCCCCGGTCCTTGCCCGCGAATTCATCTCCTTCGAGGCCGGGAGTGCGGGCGAGGGCTGGCGGCTCAGCGGCTCGCAATCGGCGGTCGCCGCGGCAGCCTTCGCCGACACCTTCCTGATCGAAGCCCGCGCGGGCGCGAATTCGCTGCTGTTCCTGCTGGATCGCGACACCGAGGGGCTGACGGTGACCGGGCAGCATGTCGTCGACGGCACCGACGCGGCCCTGCTCGAGCTGCGTGAGGTGGCAGTCCCCGCCGAGAACATGATCTCCGCACCCGAGGCGGCGGCCTGGGCGGCCAGGCGGGCCACCCTGGCCACCTGCGCCCTCCAACTCGGAATCCTGCAACGGGCCCTCGAGATGACCTGCGACTACGCCCGCACCAGAAAGCAATTCGACAAGCCGATCGGCTCCTTCCAGGCCGTCCGGCAGCGCCTGGCCGACGCCTACATCGATGTCGAAGCCGTCCGCCTCACCCTCTGGCAGGCGGCCTGGCGTGAGTCACAGGCGCTGCCCGCCGATTCCGAGATCGCGGTGGCCAAGTTCTGGGCGGCGCAGGCCGGTCACCGGGTCGCGCACACCGCGGTCCACATCCACGCCAGCACCGGCATCTACCTCGACTATCCGATGCAGCGCTACTTCACCGCAGCCAAGCGGGCCGAGTTCACCGCGGGCACCGCCACGACGCAGCTCCGCCGCCTGGGCTCCTGGCTGGATGCGGCCGTCCGCTGAACGCCGCAACCGCCGGAAACACCGCCGCCTCCCTGGCGACGGCTCTCCCGACTCCATGCTCGTGTGCGCACCCCTCGTACGCACGCGGTCACGACCTCATCGCGCGAATGCCCCGGGTGTTGCAGCCCCGGGGCACCCACGGGAGAGGACGTTTCCACGGGCCGATAATTTTCGGATAAACGCCCTCTACGAGATGGTGGGGCCGGGCGAGAACAGGGTTGCCAGGGTCGGCGCTGGGAGTCCGGAGCGGGCGAAGATCTCGATGGCGTCGGCGTGTTCGCGGGCCGCGGTGTCGGTGTCGCCGCGCGCGGCCCGGGCGCTGGCGCGCAGGAACATGGCCCTGGCCCGGTCGATGGGGTCCGCGGCCTTGCTGAGCAAGCGCAGCGCCTGGGTCGCCTCGCATTCGGCGTCGGCGCCGTGGCCCGCGCGCAGGTGGATCTGGGCCAGGCGGGTGCGGGCCCAGCCCTCCCACAGGCGCACGCCATTGCGGTGGGTCATGCGGACCGCGTCCTCGGCCAGCTTCAGCGCCGGATCGTGCTCGCCGAGCATCGAACGGGTCGCGGCCAATTCGTGGGTGGCCCAGCCCAGGGCGACCGCGTTGGACGACTCCTTTGCCAGCTCGATGGCGCGCTCGGCCACCGCGACCGCCTCGGCGTACTGACCCGATTCGCACAGCGTGCGGGTGGCCACCGCCAGAATCCACGCTTCGAGGGACTGGTCGCCGATCGCCCGCGTCCAGGCGATGGCATTGGCGTAATGCCGATGCGAGTCCTTGGTATTGCCCGTGCGCCGGTCCGCCACGCCCAGCAGGACCTCGGCCAGCACCTGCAACCGCCGCTCGGCGTCGTCGGCGGGCTGCGAGATCGGTTGCAGGAATTCCAGACTCGCCTCCACCTCGCCCAGTCCGATCTGCATCATGGCTCCCAGCGCCACCCGGATCCGCCGCGCGCTGGCCTGGTCGCCGCCGCGAATCGCGGTATCCAGCAGGGCCTTCAGTGCGTCGGCGAGTTCGCGGGCCCGACTGCCGGTGTCCATGAGCTCGGCCATCACCCACGCCAGATCAGCCGCCAGCGCAACCGTCCGCCCGCCGAGCCGCGCCGCCTGCCGGTGCAGCGCGATGATCACCGGGCGCTCGATGTCGTTCCAGGTCTGGCCCTCGGCGCCGTCGGCGAAGGTGTGCCCGGGCACGGTGGTGGGCACCAGCAGCAGGGTGATATTGCTGTAATCCAGTGTGCCGAGCAGGTTCTTGGTGCTGGCCAGGTAGTAGTCCAGCAGCCGCACCACGATCTCGGATTCGCGTTCGCGCGCGTCGCGGCTCTCGGCGGTCCCGGCCAGCCGGGCGGCGAACAGCCGCAGCAGGTCGTGGAACCGGTAGCGGCCCGGGGCGGGCGTCTCCAGCAGGCTCAGATCCACCAGCGATTCGCACACCAGCTCGGCCCGCGGCACCGGCACGTCCAGCAGCGCCGCGGCGCCGTCCACCGGGAAGTCCGGCACGTCCGCGCGGGCCAGCATGCGAAATGCCCTGGCCTGCTCGGTGTTCAGCTGTCCGTAGCCGAGCCGGAAGGCCGCCTCCAGGGTGAGCTCCCCGGTCTGCAGCACCTCGAGCCGCTGGCCCTCGTCGGCGAGTCGCTCGGCCAGCGAGGCGATGGTCCACTGCGGCCGCACCGCCAGCCGCGCGCCGACAATGCGCACCGCCAGGGGCAGATAGGCGCACTGCTCGATCACCGCGTAGGCCGCATCCCGTTCGGCCGCAACGCGTTCGGCGCCGAGAATGCGGGTCAGCAGGGTCAGCGCCTCCTCGCGTTCCAGCACGTCGAGGCGGGTGCGGCGGACCGCGGGCAGCTCGGTGAGCGCCGAGCGGCTGGTGATCAGCACCGCGGTGCCGGGCGTGCCGGGCAGCAGCTGCGCCACCTGGGCGCTGTCGCGGGCATTGTCGAGCACCACCAGGATCCGCTTGTCGCTCAACAGGGTTCGCAGCTGCGCGGCCCGATCGTCCACGGTGGACGGGATATCGCCCTCGGCCACCCCGAGCCCGCGCAGGAACCCGCCCAGCGCGTCCCCGGGCGGCACCGGTTCGGGGTCCACGCCGCGCAGGTTCACATAGAGCTGCCCGTCGGGGAATCGGTCGCGCACCTGGTGCGCGATGTGCAGGGCGAGGGTGGTCTTGCCGACCCCGCCCATGCCGCCCACCGCCGAGATGGCGACGGCCGATCCGCCGCAGGTGAGCTGGGCGGCGATCTCCTCGGCCACCCGCGACCGCCCGGTGAAATCGGCGATGTCGGGCGGTAATTGGGCCGGGGTGACCAGCGGGCGGGCCGGGCGCAGCACCGGCGGCAGCTCGGCGCGCAGGATCCGCGCGTGCACCTCGCTCAGCTCCGGCCCGGGCTCGACGCCGACGCCGTCGACCAGCGCGCGGCGGGCGCGGCCGTACTCCTCGAGCGCCTCGGCCTGGCGGCCGCAGTGATACAGCGCGGTCATGAGCAGCGCGCGGAAGCGTTCCCGCAGCGGATGCTCCTCGATGAGCGGCCCGAGTTCGGCGACCGCCTCGGCGCTGCGGCCGGTTTCGATATCGAGGGCCAGCCGGTCCTCGAGAATGGACAGCCGCCATTCCTCGAGCCGGGCCCGCTGGCGTTCGGCGTAGGGGCCGGGGAGCCCGCCCAGGGCCGCGCCCTGCCAGTGGCTCAGCGCCGATTCCAGGGTCTGGCGGGCCTTGCCCGGATCGTCGGCGCGCATGTGCGCGGCCGCGGCGACCTGGTCCTCGACCACGTCGATATCGGTGCGGCCGGGCGGGAGTCGCAGCGCATAGCCGTCGCCGATGGAGATGAGCAGGGTCGAGGGCCCGCGATTGACGCGTTCGGGTTCGAGTTCGCGGCGCAGCTTGGCCACGTGGGTGCGCAGCGCCGGCACGGCGCGCAGGACCGGGTCGTCACCCCAGATGCCCTCGACGAGTTCGGCGGCCGTGACCGCCTTGCCCTCGCGCAGCAGCAGGGCCGCGAGCACGGCCCGCCGCTGTGGCGGACCCAGATCCAAGGGCGTGTCCCCGCGCCATGCGCGGACCTCGCCCAGTACGGCAAACCTCAACAAACCGACCTCCCCGTTCGGCAGTGTAGAGGGACGATGCGCGAAACGATATGTCGCCTATCCTGCACCGATACCTTCCCCCACGATGGAGGATCGTCCCCGATGGCCGGGACCGTCAATAGCAATACGCGAAGGAATCGGTCATCGACCGTTCAGAGTCCGCCATCGGCCGTTCAGAGTCCGCCATTGGCCGTTCATTGGCCGGTTCCAAGCGGTGCGCCCGATTCTGATCTCGGGCGTCGAGCAGGATGCCCCCGATCACTGATGGAGGCATCCCATGCGGGTCAAGTCCGCCGCCGTTCTGGTGCTGTGCGCCGCGTCCTTCGGTCTGGCGGCCTGCAATTCGCCCGATACCCCGGCCGGTCCGGTCACCCCGACCGCGCCCGTCACCAGCACACCGACCGGTACGGTCATGCCGACCACCGGCGGGAAGTCCGGTGAGGGACAGGACAAGAGCACCGGCCGCTTCGTCATTCTGAGCCAGGGCCATCTGAAGGGCACCAAGGGGACGCTGAGCTACGACATCGACGTGCCGGGCCTCGGTGTCGAGGGCAAGGGCGTGAATTCCGAAGCGGCACGCGCGTTCAACAGCTGCATGTGGAGTGGGGCCCAGGCCTTCGTCAACACCTACCAGCAGGGGAAGTCGCTCACCGATCCGAATGCGCGCTCACGCGTCGAGCGCATCGGCAAGCATGTGCTGAGCGGGCAGCTGTGGGCGAGCTTCGACGGCGGCGGCGCGCATCCGTTCATCGTGCAGTCGACCTGCGTGATCAATGCCGACACCACCGAGAAGCTCGACTCGAAGGACGTGTTCACCGACGAGAACGCGGGCCTGCAACTGCTGTCGGAGCAGGCGGCCAAGCTGCTGCCCGCCACCCGCGCCGGGGATGGCTACTGGAAGCCCGGAATCACGCCCACGGCAGAGCATTACAAGGCCTGGACCGCGACTCCCGACGGCATGCACGTGTACTTCGACCAGGGCCAGGTGGCCGCCGAGGTCGCGGGCGTGGTCGACATCACCGTGCCGTGGTCGGCGCTGCAGGCGCAGCTGAAGCCGGGCCTGCGGGACGTGTTGGCGAGCTGAGCGTGACGTACCCTGACCAGGTGGCCAGCGATGACGCGCCGCGCCCAGGGGGCATCGGGAAGACGAGTCTGCGACGGCCCGGGATCGCCCTGATCACGCTCACCGCGGTCCTGTTCGTCACCTTCCTCGACACCACCGTGGTCAGCGTCGCCCTGGCCGATATCCGCTCGGAGCTCAGCACCGATGTGACGCTGCTGCAATGGGTGGTCAATGCCTACACGCTGGTCTTCGCCAGCCTCATGCTGGCGTTCGGCTCGCTGGGCGACCACTGGGGACGCAAACGGGTGATGGTCGCCGGATTGGCGATCTTCGGTGCGGGATCGGTGCTTTCGGCGGTAGCGACCAGCGTGCCGATGCTCATCGCCGGGCGCGCGGTCATGGGGTTGGGGGCAGCCGCGTCCGAGCCGGGCACGTTGTCGATTCTGCGGCAGGTCTTTCCGGACGCGCGGCAGCGCGCGAAGGCGCTGGGCGTGTGGGCCGCGGTGTCCGGGCTCGCTCTGGCAGCGGGTCCGGTGCTGGGCGGTGTGCTGGTCGACGCGTACGGGTGGCGATCGATCTTCTGGTTCAACCTGATTCTCGGCGTCGTGGTGTTCGCGGCCGCGCTGCGCTACGTCCCCGAGAGCTCCGATCCGCGGCCCGGCCCGCTGGACTGGGCCGGATCCCTGCTCGGCGCAATCGCTCTCGGCACGGTGATCTACGCGGCGATCAGCGGTGAGCATCGCGGCTACGGCGCGGCCTCGGTGGTGACGCTGTTCGTGATCGGCGGACTGGCCCTGCTGGGCTTCGCGGTGGTCGAGACGCGAGTCCGCAACCCCGTCTTCGATTTCCGGTATCTGCGGCTGCCGCCGGTGCGCAGTGCGCTGGGGGTGGCGTTCGCCGTGTACTTCGGTATCTTCTCGATCTTCTTCTTCACCGCACTGTATCTGCAGGTGATGATCCACTATTCGGCCGCGCGCACGGCCGGGGTGTTCGCGCCCATGGCGATCGCGATCACGGTGGGCTCGCTGCTCGCGGGCTCCTGGGTGGCGCGCACCGATGCGCGCACGCCGATGATCGTCGGCTGTGTGGTGAGCGCGGCGGGTATTCTGCTCACCCGGCACGCCCTCAACGGCTCGATCGGCTTCGCGGAGCTTTCCGCGACGCTGGCGGTCGCCGGGCTCGGCTTCGGAATCGCGGTGGTGCCCTTGACTTCCGCGGTGCTGAGCGGCGTGCCCGCGGCTCATTCCGGCATGGCCGCCGCAGCCACCAACACCATGCGCCAGGTCGGCGCGGCCGTCGGTGTCGCGGTGCTCGGCTCGCTGGTGAACGGCTTCCTGACCGCGGACCTGAAGGCCAAGCTGACCGAGCTGGGCCTGCCGCCGGAGCTGCACGCGACCGCCATCGACGCCGTGGAACGCGGCCGGATTCCCTCCGGGATCGATCTGGGCACCATGCTGAAATACGCGTCGAAGGTGCCCGAGGCGCTGCAGACCGGCACCGTGGCCTTCCACCACGGACTCGATGTGGCCCTGCTGGTTTCGGCCCTGATGATCCTGGCCGCCGCGATACTCTCGGCCTTCTCCCTCTCATCGCAGCGCTGAGACGGTCACCGGTTCGGGCTTGGCATCCATGATCCGATCCAGGGTCACCGCGGCGTCGATGAGCGCGAGATGGGTGAAGGCCTGCGGGAAATTCCCCAGCTGCGCCCCGGTGAGCGCGATCTCCTCGGCGTAGAGGCCCAGATGATTGGCGTAGGTGAGCATCTTCTCGAACACCAGCCGCGCCTGCGCCAGATTCCCGGCGCGCGCAAGGGCATTCACATAGTTGAAGGTGCACAGCGAGAAGGTGCCCTCGTCCCCTTCGAGCCCGTCCGGCGAGGCCGCCGGGTCGTAGCGGTGCACCAGGCTGTCGGTGACCAGCTCGTGCCGGATCGCCGAGAGCGTGGACAGCCACAGCGGATCGCGCGGCGCCACGAATCCGACCTGCGCCATCCGCAGCAGCGAGGAGTCCAGCACCTCGGAGTCGTAGCGCTGCACGAAGGCCCGCCGCCGCGGATTCCAGCCGCGATCCCACAATTGCGCGTGGATCCGGTCGCGGTGTTCGCGCCAGCGTTCCACCGGGCCGGGCAGCCCGTGCTTGTTGGCCAGCCGCACCGCGCGGTCGAAGGCCACCCAGCTCATCAACCGGCCGTAGGTGAAATCGGCGCGCCCGCCGCGGGTTTCCCAGATCCCCTCCTCGGGCCGATCCCAGTTCTCGCCCAGCCACTCCAGCAGCCCGGTCAGATCCGTCCAGCCCTGATGGCTGATCCGCAGCCCGCGCCGATCGGCCTGATAGACGCTGTCGAGCAGTTCGCCGTAGATGTCGAGTTGCAGCTGCCCGGAGGCCTCGTTGCCGATGCGCACCGGCCGCGAGCCGCGATAGCCCTCCCAATGCTCGAGCACCTCCTCCTTCAGATCGGCGGAGCCGTCGATGCGGTACATGATCTGCAGCGGTTCACCCGTGTTCCGGTAGAGCCCGCGCAGCCAGCGCGCGAAAGCGGTCGCCTCCTCGGTGAATCCGAGCGACAGCAGCGAGTACACCGAGAACGAGGCGTCGCGCACCCAGGCGAAGCGGTAGTCCCAATTGCGTTCGCCGCCGAGCTGTTCGGGCAGTCCGGCGGTCGGTGCCGCGATGATGGCCCCGGTCGGCGCGTAGGTGAGCAGTTTGAGGGTGATGGCCGAGCGATGCACGGCCTCCCGCCATCGCCCCCGATAGGTCGAGCGGGCCAGCCAGCGGTGCCAGAAGTCCACGGTGGCGTCGAAGATCTGCTCGATCTCGGCGACCCGGATGGGATGCGGTGTCTGCGGCGCACCGGATTCCAGCACGAACCCGCGCATCTGCCCGGCCTCGAGCGGCAGCAGGCCGTGCAGGGCGCCGTGCTCGGTGATCTGGGTCTGGGCCAGGCGCTCGTCATCGGGTTCGCGCACGGCGTGCAGGGTCAAACTGGTTTCGCCGCAGTCGAATACCGCCCCGTCGTCGCTGACGTGGGTGGTGTGTGCGCGACGACCGTAGTCGAAATGCGGTGCGATATCGAGTTCGAAGGTGATGCGCCCGCGCACGCAGCGCAGCATGCGCACCAGCCGGTGGCGGTCGGTGGAGTCGCTGCCGCTGGGCGGCATGAAGTCCACGATCTCGCCGGTGCCGGTCTCGGTCATGAACCGGGTGATGAGGATCGCGGTGTCGGGAAAATACATCTGGTGGCTGCGATACGGGCGCTGGGCGGGCTGCACCCGGCAGTGCCCGCCGCGCTCGTGGTCCACGAGCGCGGCGAACACGGTGGGCGAATCGAAACGGGGGCAGCAGAACCAGTCGACGGTGCCGTCGGTGGCGACCAGCGCGGCGGTCTGCAGGTCTCCGATCAGTCCGTGATCCTCGATCGGCGGGTAGTTCTGCACGGGCAACTCCTCACGGTCGATGTGGACGCGGGCGGCGGGAGGACCGCCCGCGCATCCACCACGCTGCTCCGGTTACCGGTTCCGGACCTCATGCGTGGCGCATGATTTCGGTCGGCGTGGCGGCGGAAAGAGCGCGGGCTCACGAGGATTCGGGTTCGGCGGGCCTGCGGCCGATCAGCTCGACCGCGGCCAGCAGCACGAAGGCCAGCAGCGCCAGACTCGCCACCACCCAGGCCGTGGGATACGGCCAGAACAGCAGCGCCAGCACCACGGCGGCGATCACGATGAGCCGCAACGGCATCCGATAGCGGGCGGTGAACGCCTCCACCGGATTCGGCGGGCGTTCGTAGCGGCGCTGCCAGAGGGCGCGCAGGCCGCGCTGGAATTCCCGGCGCACCGTCCCCGCCGACGGCGACGGCCCGGCCAGATAGGCGGCGGCCGCCACGATCAGCCCGAGCACGCCGACCGCGCGCATGGCGGTGCGCAGCGGGCGGATCACGGTGTCGAACAACGCCTCCGCGGCATCGGGGGAGAGCTGATCGGTCGGGACGGTGTCGAGATAGATCGCGCGGCCGATCAACAGGGCGACGCCCAGGGCGATCATGCCGGCCACCGCGATCCAGGCGGCCAGCGCCAGCGCCCGCAGCCGGCGTCCGCGCGGTGCGAGCCGGACCGCGGCCAGCACGGCGGCGAACGACAGCAGCGGCAGCACGGTGGCACTGCGATCCAATGCCTGCACCGCCTGCCGGGCGGCGGGCAGCCGGGTCGCCTGGAACAGCGTGAACTGGGTGTCGACCTCGGGGATGCGGTCGGCGAATCGGAAGCCCTTCTCGTCCAGCCGATTTCGGACCTCGGTCAGGAACGGTTGCAGCGAGATGCTGACGGTCCCGTTGGCCGAGACCTCCACGCCGGGCCGGGTGTCACCGGTGAGCACGGCCTTCAAGGCTTGGTGCGCAAGCCGATTCGCGGTATTCCACGCCTTCTGGAACTGCTCGCTGTCGATCAGCTTCACCGCGACCTGGCGGATGTAGGTCTGCGCCTGCGCGGCCACCAGCGCGGGCAGGCTGGTCAGTGCGGCGGCGACGCGCGGCCGGTCCGCCACCTGACTGACGTTGTCGGTCAGTGCCGCAACGGCTTCCGCGGTCAGACCCTCGATATCGACGCGGGTGACGATGGCGTCGGTGAGCTTGTTCGCCATCTCGTCGCGGATGGCCGGATCGGTGGCCAGCGGTGCGACGGTGGCGACATAGTGGTCGGTATCGAAGATCTCGCTCTGCACGAACCGGGCGGGCACCGTGGCCACGATCAGCAGCCCCGCCAGCACCAGCAGCAGCCCGGTGCCGACCCAGCGCAGCGTGCTTCGATCGTGGACCGGATGTGTCGCGTATTCGGCACGCAGTTTATCCAATTCCGCGCGTTCGGATTCCGAGAGCGCGTCGGGAACAGGTTCGCGTGGTTGCGGATCCGGATTATCGGTCATCTCTTTTCCCTCTCGTCGAAATTCCGGCCCGGATCACCGACCGCCGCCGACGGGTTCGCCGGGGATGCGGCCGGTGCCGAACAGGGCCCCGAGCGCGAAGAGCGCGGTAATGGCCAGACCCGCGCGCAAGGCCGTGAATTGGGCCTCGGTGTTCTCGATCCCCCGGCCGGTCGCCGTGGTGAGCGCGGCCACCAGTACTGAGCCGATCAGGGCGGTACCCAGGGAGGTGCCCAGGCTGGTGGCGGTGTTCTGCAGGCCGCCCACCTCCGGCGTCTGGGAATCGGGGACCGCGCCGGTGGTGACCGCGCCCAGCTGTGAGGACAGCGCGCCGAGGCCGAGGCCCAGAAAGAGCATGGGAATCATGACGATTCCGGCATTGGCTCCGGGATTCAGGCCGCCCATCAGAATCAGGATTCCGATGATCATCGAGGTCAGGCCCAGGCGCACCACCCGGCGCGGGTTGGCGCGCGGCACCGCCTTGGGAATCCCCACGGCCGCCAGCACGAGTGCCCCGGACAGCGGCAGGATGCGCAGACCGGTGCCGACGGCGCTGAGTTCGAGGATCACGGACAGGAACAGCGGCACGGTGAAGAACACCCCGCCCTGCACGAAATACTGGGCGAAGAACATGCCCAGGCCGCCGGTCAACTGCCTGAGGCGCAACAGGTCCGGATCGATCAGCGGGTCGCCGCCGGTCTCGGCGAGATGAGTCTGCCAGCGAAAGAACCCGTAGAGCACGGCGATGCCGAACAGGATCAGCCAGATCACCGGCGACAGCCCGGCCCACTCCGGCTTGCCCGGCCGCGGCCGCACCCAGCCCCATTGGCCCGATTGCAGGACGCCGAACACCGCCGCGCCCAGACCGGTCACCGAGAGCAGTGAGCCGAACGGGTCCAGACCGGCCGAGCCGGCGCCGGTGTCGTGAATCCGCCGCAACAGCAGCAGGATTCCCGCCACGACGACGACCTCGCCGAGGAACACGTAGCGCCACGAGGCGTAGGTGGTCACCGCGCCGCCCAGCAGCGGGCCCACCGCCACCGCGACGGCCCCGGCCGCGGCGATCATGCCGTAGGCCGCGGTGCGCCGCGCGGGCGGGAAGTTCGCCGACACCAGCGCGACGATCGCGGGCAGGATCAAGGTGGCGCCCAGGCCCTCCAGCAGTGACCAGCCGATCAGCAGAACCACGAGATTCGGTGACAGCGCGGTCGTGAGCGAGCCCGCGCCGTAGACGATCAGCCCGATCCCGAAGGCCCGCCGCCGCCCGAGCATCGCGCCGGCCCGGCCGCCGGTGATCATCAGGCTGGCCATGACCAGGGTGTAGAGCGTGATGGCCGTCTGTATTCCGGAGATCGGGGTGTTCAGATCCTCGGAGACCGACGCCATCGACACGTTCATGACCGAGCTGTCCAGGATCATCAGGAACTGGCCGCAGGCGAGGGTGGCCAGCACCGTGCCGGAGCCGGAGGCGTCGGTTCGATTGCGGAGCATGGTCGTCCGCGCCCGGACTCAGCTCAGGACCGTCCGTTTGATCTGCTCGAATTCGTCCTCGGAGATCGCGCCCTGGTCGAGCAATTTCTTGGCGTCGGCCAGCCGGGTGGTGGGATCGACCCGCGCCACCTGCCGGATGTAATCCTGCTGCGCCGCCTCGCGGCGCACCACATCGCCGGCCGACCGCTCGGCCATCTCGCTGCCCCGGGTGATCAGGTAGATCAGCGCGCTGATGAACGGCAGGAACAGCAGTGCGATCACCCAGCAGGCCTTCGCCCAGCCCGAGAGATCGCGATCGCGGAACAGGTCCACGAATATCGAGAAGAGCATCATCAGGTAGGCGATGAACAGAAAGCTCAGGAGCAGAAACCAGATGAATTCCCAGAATGACATGTCCGATATCCCTTCTGTGCGCATGCGTCTCTGCCGAGCGCATGCCATCGAGCATGTGTCGGGGTAGTACCGAATTCGTCATGCTTGGCGGATGATTTCGGCTCCGGCGGACCGCGATTCGCCGTTCCCGGCCGGATCATTCGATTCGGGCGAAGCGATTTCCGTGCCCGAGGCGCAGTTTCGGTAGTGCTGACAACACTGTCCGAAAGGGGTAGACCATGACGCAGACGATCAGCGAAGGGCCCGCGGTGCGCCGCCGCGCGACCGGTGGCGCGCTGGCCGCGGCCATCCTGATGGTGACCGTCGGAGTGCTCGACATCCTGCAGGGGATTTCCGCGGTGGCCGCCGACCAGCTCTATGTGGTCGGCATCGCCTACCTGTACCAGTTCGACACCACCGGCTGGGGCTGGATCCACATCTGCATCGGCGCGGTGCTGATCATCGCCGCCCTCGGCCTCATGAGCGGAACCCAGTGGGGCCGGATCTCGGCCATGGTGCTGGCCTCACTGTCGATCATCGCCAATTTCATGTGGCTGCCCTACTATCCGGCCTGGGCGATCCTGGTGATCGTGCTGGACGTGGTCGTCATCTGGGCGGTCGCGGCCTGGCAGCCGGAAACGATCTGACCGCATGCGCGGTCCCTGGCTCGCGTCGCCGCGCGGTTATCGGCGACGCTGGTTGCGCACGGATGTGCTTGCGGGCCTGACCATCTGGGCGGCGCTCGTGCCGGAGAGCTTCGCCTGCGCCGAGATCGCCGGGGTGCCGCCGGTGGCCGGGCTCTACGCCATGCTGCCGGCGCTGCTCTGCTGCGCGGTGCTCGGCGGCTCGGATCGCGTTCCGGTGGGCCCGATTTCGGTGACCGCGGCGCTGTCGGCGGTGATCGTGGCCCCGCATGCGAGCGGCGGCGGGCGGTTCGTCGCGCTGAGCGCGGCGCTGGCGCTGGTCGCCGGATGCGCGGGGGTGGTCGCGGGACTGGCCCGGCTGGGCTTCGCGGCCTCGCTGATCTCGCCGCCGGTGCTGCGGGGGTTCACGGTCGGGCTGGTGCTGACGGTGGTGGTCGGGCAGTTGCCGAAACTGCTGGGGCTGCCGTCGGTTTCGGGCAGCGTGTGGCAGCGCGGCGAATGGGTAGCGGGGCATCTGCACGATATCGGCGTGCCCGCCGCGATCCTCGGCGGCGTGGCCTTGATTGTGGTGTTCGCGGGCCGCCGCTGGGCTCCTGCCGTGCCGATCGCCTTCGTGGTGGTGACCATCGGGGTCGCGGTGTCGCGGCTGTTCCTGCTCGACACCAGGGGAGTGGAGGTCGTCGATCCCATCGAGCGCGGGCTGCCGCGACCCGCGTGGCCTACCGGCGTCGGCCTCACCGATCTGCTGGAGCTGCTCGGTCCGGCGGTCGCCGTCCTCGTGGTCGGCCTGGCCGAGGGCATGCGGTCGGCGAAAACCACGGCGCCGCTGGAGGATCGGGAGATCGATCCGAATCGGGAGCTGGTAGGCATCGGCTTGGCCAATCTGGGTGCGGGCGTGCTGTCGGGCATGGTGGTGGGCGGCAATCCGCCCACGGCGGCGGTGGCGGCCCGCCCGCGCACCCGGCTCGGCGTGCTGGTCGCCGCCGCCCTGGTGGTGCTCACCGTGCTGTTCCTGACGGGCATGTACGACCGGCTGCCCGGCACGGTATTGGCCGCCATCGCCGTGGCGGTGGTGATCGAGCTGGCCGATGTGCCCGGTCTGCGGCGGCTCTACCGGATCTGGCGGCAGCGCCGCGGCCGCGTCTACGAGCGGGCCGCCGCGGTCGATTGCGGTGCGGCCGTGGCGACCCTGTTCGCGGTGCTGGCGCTGGGCGTGCTGCCCGGACTGCTTGCCGGACTGGTGATCTCGGTCCTACTGCTGGCCTGCCGCGCCCGCCGCTGCCGATCCGTCGCGCTGGGACTGTGGCCGTTGCCCGCCGGCGTGCTGCTGGCGCGGATGGAATCCGGGGTGTGCTTCGCCAATGCCGGGCTGTACCGCCATCTGGTGGGCCAGGCGTGCACGCCGCACACCCGGATGGTGGTGCTCGATGCCTCGTCCTGCCCGGTGTTCGACACCACCGCCGCCGAGACGCTCGGCGACCTCGGCGACGAATTGGCTTGGCGGGGAATCGGTCTGAGTGTGGTGACCAACGCCGGTGTCGAGCTCTGAGGCCGGTGTCGAGCTCTGAGCATCT
>NZ_BAFX01000177.1 GCF_000308815.1 Nocardia concava NBRC 100430 | reverse complement strand
CATCTCAGCCTGGGCGCGGGCGACCACGCGGGCGGTGACGTCCGGGAGGTGGTCGCGTACCCGCGCGATCATCCGGGTGCGCGCGGTCGTCCGGTTCGAGGTCATGGTCGTCCGACGGTACGACGGGTGGTTTGGAGAAATCAACAAATAGCCGGTCCGCGGTTGAACGCTGGTTCCATGGCGCAGGTCACAGTCGCCCGCCGATACTTCGTGACACCGACCACAGTTGTTCGAGAAGGATTGCCGATGTACCTGACCCAGGGCCTGCACCGCGCCGCCCAGCAGAATCCCGACGGCCCGATGACCATCTGCGGAGCGCGCAGGCGCACCAATCGTGAAGTGCTCGATCGGGTGTCGCGGCTGGCCGGGGCATTGCGCGAACTGGGTGTCGGCGCGGGGGACCGGGTCGCGATGCTGGCGTTGAACTCGGATCGCTATCACGAGTATCTGCTGGCGGTGCCGTGGGCGGACGCGGTGCTCAATCCCGTCAATATTCGGTGGAGCCCCGCCGAAATCGCTTACAGCCTGGCCGATTCCGATAGCCGCGTGCTGCTGGTGGACGACGTCTTCGCGTCGCTGGTGCCCGCGCTGCGCGAGCGGTTCCCGGGACTGGCCACGGTGATTCACTGCGGTGACGGGCCGACCCCGGACGGGCTGCTGTCCTACGAGGCGCTCATCGAGGCGGCCGAGTCGATCGCCGATGCCCGTCGCGGCGGTGACGCACTGGCCGGAATCTTCTACACCGGCGGCACCACCGGATTCCCCAAGGGCGTCATGCTCAGCCACCGAAACCTGGCGACCTCCGCACTCGGCGGCGTCGCGACCGGATACCTCATGTCGCCGGGCACGGTATTCCTGCACGCCGCACCCATGTTCCACCTGGCGGACCTGGCCGGTTGGCTCGGCGTGGTCATGATCGGCGGCACCCACGTGACGATCCCGGCCTTCGACCCGGTCGCCACCCTCACCGCGATCCAGGACCACAAGGTTCGCTCGACCGTCCTGGTGCCCGTGATGATCCAGCTGCTCGCCGATCACCCGCGCGCGGGCGAATTCGACCTGTCCAGCGTCGAGAGCGTCATGTACGGCGCGTCCCCGATCTCCGAGGCGCTGCTGGAGCGGGCCATGCGATTGTTCCCGCGCGCCGGGTTCGTCCAGGCCTACGGGCAGACCGAGGCCGCGCCCATCATCACGCTGCTGGGACCCGAGGATCATCGCTCCGGGCGGTTGCGCTCGGCGGGAACAGCGGTGCCGCACAGCGAAATTCGCATTGTCGACGGCGACGGCCGGGAGCTGGGTCCGGGTGAGGTCGGCGAGGTGCTGACCCGCGGCGGCCACGTGATGGCCGGCTACTGGAACAAGCCCGACGAAACCGCCGCCGCCCTCCGCGACGGTTGGCTGCACACCGGCGACGGCGGCTACCTCGACGAGCGGGGCTACCTCCACATCGTCGACCGCATCAAGGACATGATCGTGTCCGGCGGCGAGAACGTCTATTCCGCCGAAGTCGAGAACGCCATCGCCGCCCACCCCGCCGTAGCCGCCGTCGCGGTCATCGGTGTCCCCGACGACAATTGGGGCGAGCGAGTCCACGCCGTCATCGTCTGCAAACCGGGCCACTCCGCGACCGAAGACGAAATCCGCACCCACACCAAGACCCTCATCGCCTCCTACAAGGCCCCCCGCTCCGTCGAATTCGTCGACGCCATGCCGGTATCGGGTGCGGGTAAAATCCTCAAACGCGAACTGAGGGAACAGCACTGGGCCTCCCACGCCCGCCTCGTCAACTGATACCGCCTCACCCCCGGAACGGGGCCGCCGCAATGGTGAGGTCCGACAAGCCGTAGTGGTGGAAGAACCACAGGCGGCCGAGGGGGACCAGATCTGCTTCCCGGCGTACGTTTTCGGCGCACTCCTTCTTGAATCCGGTCCGGGGGAACTCGGCGAGGACGTGGCGTCGGGTGTCGTCGGGGAGATCCCAGGCGCGCAGGCCGACCACGTCCAAGCTCGCTCCGGCGGAGACCAGATACTCCTCGGTGCCGTTGTCGAGGGTCACGCCCGGGGTGTGGTGCATGCAGATCGCGTCGCCGACCACCGTGCGGCGGGCGGCCGGAAGGCTGTGCCGGTCGGCGATCGCGGTCGCCACCTCGGCGCAGGCCAGGGTGAAGTCGACGCCGGGGGTCGGGGTCGGCCAGACGGCGTCGTGCAGCATCGACGCCAGGTAGACCACCTCGCGGTCGAAGGTGAGATGTTGCGTCGCCGCCAGCGCGGCGGCCCATGCCCAGGTGCGCTGGCAGTGCCGGAAGACGCTGGGCGACATGAGTTCTCGCGCAGTGGCCCGGGCATCGCGCGCCAGCGGTGAATCGGGCGGGGTGAGGGACTCCGGTTCGATCCGGGCGTGACGACCGGGGTGCAGGCCCAAGACGAGCCGGAGCCTGCCCGGGACGCTGTCGAGAAATCCTCTGACCACCGGACCGATCAGCGCCCGGCGGTCGGCCGGGCTCAACACCCCGTTGGTCCTGCGCGTCCACACGGCGTCGAAACGCTTGCGGGACGGCTCGATTCGGTCGTTCACGCCTCGAGCTCCGCGACGGTGGCGGCGAGAAACTCCAGGATGTGGCGGGTGAGCGCCTCGGGCTGGTCCTCCTGGATCAGGGTCTGGGCGTCGTCGATCAGGCGCAGGGTGCCGTTGGGCAGGTCGTCGGCCAGGCGCTGCCCGAAGCGCGGCGGCATGGTCCGGTCGTGGCGGCCCCACACGACGAGCACGGGGATCGTCACCTCGGCGAAGTGGCGGGCCGCCGCCAGGGTTCGCTTCGGTGAGACGTCGAGGATGAAGCGCCGCAGGTCATTACGGATGGCGGCGCTGAGGCGGCTGGGTGTGAGGTAGCCGTCCATCACCTCGCGGGGGACGGGGCGCTGGGTGATGCCGCCCAGCGTGAACGGAAGTCGTTGCAGGGGACGGAATCTCATCGCCTCGATGAGGACGCGGACCGAACCGGGCAAGGGGGCGAGAGCGGTGGCCCAGCGGAGGATGGGCGGTGGGAAGTATTCGTAGCAGTCGACGCCCGCGAGGACCGCGCGGGCAACGCGCTCGGGGCGGCGAACCAGCAGGACCTGGGTGATCGCGCCGCCGGAATCGTTGGCGACCAGGGTGACCTCGCGCAGATCGAGGCGCTCGAGAAACTCCTCGATCAAGGAGGCGACACCGGGGACGGTCAGATCGGCGTCCGGCATCGGCAGGCTGTGCCCGCCGAGCGGCAGATCCGGTGCGAGGCAACGATATCCGGCGGCCGCCACGGCCGGAACGACATTGCGCCAGGTATTGGAGTTGAGCAGGAATCCGTGGAGGAAGACGACGGGCGGGCCGTCTCCGGTGTCGAGGTAGCGCAGGGTGCCGTGGCTGAGATCGATCGTGTGGCTCATGGCCTACTCCCAAGGTCGGGCGGATAGACCAACCATGACATAAGATTTAGAAGTGCTCAAGGAAGAAAATGAAGTCAGTGCATACGTGACAGAAGTCGATCGGTAGGCTCGGGACGTGACTCGACGTTCATACGACCAGTACTGCGGTCTCGCCGGCGCTCTCGACCTCGTGGGCGAGCGCTGGACGTTGCTTGTCGTACGAGAGCTGATGACGGGCCCGAAGCGATACTCCGATCTGGCCGAGGCGCTGACCGGCATCGGCACGAGCCTGCTGGCGGCCCGCCTCAAACAGCTGGAAGCCGACGGCGTCATCGACCGCAAGGTGCTCCCCCCGCCGATCGCGTCCACGGTCTACGAACTCACCACCGCCGGTGAGGAATTGGCCCGAGCTCTGATGCCGCTGGCGGTCTGGGGCGTCCGGCATGCCGTCCCGGAACAACCCGGAGACACGATGCGGGTGAAGGCCGAATGGGCACTGCTGGCCTTCACCCACCTGGTCGACCCGGCCCGGCTGGCAGGATTGCAGGCGGATATCGAATTCCAGGTCGAAGGCACCCGCGCCTACCTGCGGCTCGACGACGGCCACGCACGAATTCTGCCCGGCACCCAGGTGCTCGAACCCGCCGCCGTCATCCGCACCGACGCCGCCACTCTGGCCGCCATCGGGTCCGGCCGCCTGACGCCGCAGGACTCGATCGCGCAGGGCCGCATCCGGATCGATGGCGACATCGCCGCCCTGACACCACTTTTCGAAGCCCTCGCCGGCCTGGCTTGATCGATCGAATTCGTCGGAACTTCCGGTTGAACTAGGACCGGAACTGTCCTATCTCACCGACATACTCGAATCATGAGCGAAATCGAATCGACTGTGGGACAGCGGGATCAGGCCGGGATCACCGAGTATGAGGATCCGAGCGCGCCGTGGAACCAGGCGTGGGATCAGGAGGGTGGGATTGCGGACTGGAATGGGGATGTGATCACGGAGTTTCGGGAGAACTCGGGGAAGGTGGGTGGGGCTTACGCGGGTGGGGAGCTCATTCTGCTGACCACCACCGGGGCCAAGAGCGGCAAGCGGCATACGACTCCGCTGGGGCCGCTGTATCGCGACGAAATCATGTACGTGAGTTCGTTTGTCGAGGACAAGTACCCGGCCTGGTGGCACAACATCAAGACGAATCCGCAGGTCACCATCGAGCTTCGGGACAAGACCTACCGGGCTACCGGCACGGTGCTCGAAGGTGAGGACTACGACGAGTTCGCGGCCTGGGTGCTGGCCAACAACCCGCTGCTGGCCGATTTACAGTCCAAGATCGACCGGCCGATTCCGCTGGTCGTGCTGACCCTCGACGGCGAGAGCTGAACGCTCCCGAGAGCTTTGCCGATTCGGTCAGCCGAGGAGGTGGCCGCTGATCACCGGGGCGATCCGAGTCACGAGGCTGTCGACCGATTCCGACGCGATCGGTTCGACCTTCAGGATGTAGCGGAGGTACGCGATGCCCAGGAGCTGCGCCATCGCGAGGTCGATGCGCAGCTCGGGGTCGTTGCCGGGGAGGGCGGCCGCGACCAGCTGATACAGCTGATCCTGGATGAATTGCCTTGCGAGGGTGGCGGATTCCTCGTGGGTGGCGGCGCCGCGCAGGATGGCTTCGAGGCGGCCGCGTGATTCGGGCTGATCCCAGAGGGTGAGGAAGACCCGGGCCAGGCGGTCGCCGATGCCGTCGAGCTCGCCGTCGACAATGCGGGCTGCGAGTTCGGCCGGCTCGAAGGGCCAGCCCATAGTGGCGCGGAACAGGCCCTCCTTGTTACCGAAGTAGTGGCGGATCAAGGCGGGATCCACCCCGGCCGCGGTGGCGATATCGCGCACGGAGGTGCGGTCGTATCCGTTCTCGGCGAAGCGTTTTCGCGCGGTGTCGAGCAGGGTCGCGCGGGTATCGGCGCTGCCGGGTCGGCGTCCAATCGGTGGCATGGTGCCCGAAACTCTACACTCGTTGACTTTCTGGTCGCGGCAGGGCTACCGTCGAAACAGATAATTCCACAAGTGAGGAGTTTCTCCGATGCCCATGCCGCGCTGGCTCGCCCAGACCAACAAGTACGGCCTCAACCAGCTCACCCGCTTCCTCGCACCCTGGCTGCCGGGGTGGGCGGTGGTCGTCCACCGCGGCCGCAAATCCGGCCGTGTCTTCCGCACCCCGCTGTGGGCCTTCCGCCGCGGCGACGACTTCGTCATCGCCCTGACCTACGGCAGCACCTCCGACTGGGTCCGCAATGTCAAGGCCGCAGGCTCATTCGACCTCGTCCACCTCGGCCGCCACCACCACCTCACAACCCCCCACATCTACCGCGACCCCAAAGCCTCCGACATGCCCCTACCCATCCGCCTCATGCTCCGCTACGTCCTCTCCGCCCCCGAATTCCTCCGCGCCACAATCGCACCCGCGGTTTCGAAGGCAGCCTGAGCCCCACGACCCGAACTCCGCTACCCCTTCAGCTGAGCGTCTCGCAGACCACCAGACCTGGACCGAGGGCTCGCACTACGGCATCCGCGATCGCCGGGCACGGATAGCCGCTGTAGCCGAGCTTGTAGCCGACCGACACGAAGGCCTGCACCGGATGCGCCGGGCCGTTGTTCGGATCGGCAAGCGTATTGGCTGACAGCGGCCGGTGTTGCGGCCAGGCGAGCGCGAAGCACGTCAATTGGATTCGGCTGTCCTCGCGCCAGAAGTAGTTCAGCACTTCGGGATTGGTGAAGTCCAGTTGATCGAAGACGAGGGCAACGTCCTCGAGTCCGTACGGGGCTGCGGAGACCGCGGACGCGATATCAGCCGGATCGGTCCCGGTGGCCAGCACCCGGCCTGCCTCCAGAGCCTGTCCCCACGGCGGTGCCTCGTTCTCGTCCCACTCGTCGCGGTAGGTGGTGTCGGTGGCGCGTTCGCCGCCCACGGTCAGCGAACCGTCGCGGATGCTCCACCGGATGTCGCCGAGAATTCCGACATAGGGCAGTTCGGCATTGGCGGACAGGCTTCCGGCGACCAGCGTCCAGGGCGCACACGCCACCTGGTAGCGGATCATGCTCGCTGCCAACTCCGCGAACTCCTCGGCTTTCGGTAGGTATGCCTCGTAGGGGGCGAGGAATTGGTCTGTCCAGATACCCATCCCGAAGACCATGCCAGGCTCATCAGCGCCGCCCAATCGATTTTCCGTGCGCTTTCCGGCGGCGGAGGGGCGCGGACTGGACGGTTCGTATAACGTCCACGGGGTCCACTTCGGGAGGGGACGGTCCGGTGTGGCTCGCGGTCCTCCTTGCGTCGAATGTTGTGTGGGGTAGGGAAGATGGCGAGTAGTGACGTCGAGCTGGCGGCTCGGTGGTGGCAGTGGGCGATGTCGGTGCCGAACGCCAAGAATCCGGTGGTGGACGAGAGCGGGGAGTTCGCCGGGATCGATCAGCCGGAGGATGTCTGGTTTCTGGCCGGCACTTTCGGCGGGCGAGTCGAGCGGCGGTGCACGGTTCCGCACGGGCGGCCGATCTTCTTCCCGGCCTTCAATATGTTCGAGAAGGTTCCGGACGGCCTGTTCGCGCGCGGCGAGGTGCCGGTGGCGCCCGCGGCATCCGGCCACGCCGCACTGAACGGAGTCCCGCTACCCGTGCGAGAAGTGGTCAACCACAAGGCATTCAAGGTCACTGCGGCGGCGGGCGGTCCCTTCGGTCAAACCGGCCGATTCAAGGCCAAGGCATGGGGTCTATGGGTCCGCCTCGACGATCTCGCACCCGGCGATTACGTCCTCACCTTCGGCGGCGAATACGAGCCCGGCGGCTTCTGGGTCGAGGCCACCTACCAGCTGGAGATCCGCTAGCTTGCCGTAGCCAGTGCCCGCCACACCTTCCGGGAACGCGAACGAACCTGCGGAGCCGCATACTCGATCCGCCGCCGCGCCTCATTGGCGCTGATCCGCAACAGATCGGTCAACAACTCCACGGTGTCCCGATACCCGGTATCCGCGGCAAGCCCCCGCCGCTCGGCCTCGGCGACAGCCGCCCGCATGGCAGCATCCAGCCGCCGCCGGCGACGCTCAGTTTCGACAAGGGTCCGCAGCAAGTCGACATCGGCCAGATCCGGCCATCCCTGAACCGGCGCCTGATGCGCCAGCGCGGTCGAATGTGTCTTCACGCGAGACAGACTACAACAGCTCTAGAACATATGTTCGATAACTCGCGAATCTGGTGCCCCAAACCTTCTGACAGCGTTGCTCGGCTTACGCCCCGACCCCATCGAGCCAGGAACGAGTCGGCCGGTGGCGAGGTCACGACGGTGCGTTCGCCAGATCACTGCGCTCGTCGGCGGGCGCCAGATCTGCTCGGCCCGAAGATAGGGCGCTCGCTGAGTTCTCGGCACCCGCGACTGCGATCATCGCGGCGCTTATCGCCGCCCGCACTGCCCGGAACAACGCACGGAAGTCGCTGAGCGAGCCAGCTTTCGACGCTAGCGACGTTGCAGCAGACACTGTATGACTTGCCGACGGACAGCCCGACATCTGGCCCGTGGGACGGCTCCGTCCGGCGCTGGCCGAGTTTCCCGACGAGGTCAAGGCCGCCATCACCATCTACGGCGATACCTGCACCCCAGTCAGCGCGTCGGCCTATCCGAACCCCGAGAATTGCGAACTTCCCACGCCAGCAATCGAATTCGCTGATGGAGGCGGCTTGACCGGTAACCGCGGTTGCTTCCACAATGGCACAATGGACGGCTCATAAGCAGGTTGGGCCGTTGATTCGAAAGGAATCGACATGTCGCGTACCAAGCGTCTTGCCGCGTTCATTCTGCTCCCGCTCGCCGCCGTAACCACCCTGACGGTGGTCGGGCCGACGGCAGGAACGGCGCTCGCGTCCCCGGATCGCGTGCACTTCTGACGCTGCCGACCGTCCGGCTCGTGGCGCGTCACGAGCCGGACGAAGCAGCCTGGTCAAGGGAATAGGCCGAGGGAAAGTCCCTGGGCCGCTTCCTCGCAGAGGACGTCGAGTGAACAGCTCTCGAACCTTGCAACGCTCCAACAGACATTGCATTGCCTGCCACCAGAGAGCCCTGGCCGGGCAAGGCTCGAAGAGTCCATCGCCGCTCCCGAGGCCGATATCGAGAAATCCTCAGCACCACAGCAGCTTCGGTCACCGACACCCCTGAGTCGACCAACCGGGCCGGCCGCTCACCGAACTGGCCCACATCCTCGGAAAACGACACGGTCGCCGCAACCTCCCGGATCGAGAGCGTTGCGACGACAGCGTGAACCCGCCGGTGAGGCGGGGGCGAATCGGGTTGGCCGAGATCAGTTCTTGGGGAAGTTCAGCTTGCTGAGGTCGAAGCTGGTCGACCTACACCGTACTGCACCCTGACCGACCCGCTCAGCGCGATCTGCGGCAATAGCGGGCGTTCGCACTTGTAGCCATCTCTGAGACAGACTCTCACCCATGCGCTTTTCTGGCAGCCTCCCGTTCCGTGGCTGGATACTGTGGCTCACGCCGGATCAAGGCGGCCGTTCGTCAGGACCACCGCTCACGCCACCCGACCATGACTATGCGGCCACCGCCTTCGTACCTCCCCATGGTGCGGCGGAAGGGCAGGCGTCGTTCGTCCTCCGAGTCGAGGACCGATCCGCATGGCG
Source organism: Nocardia concava NBRC 100430 (assembly GCF_000308815.1). Lineage (GTDB taxonomy): Bacteria > Actinomycetota > Actinomycetes > Mycobacteriales > Mycobacteriaceae > Nocardia > Nocardia concava. Next base: position 5,875 of record NZ_BAFX01000177.1, on the reverse strand, counting down.
TTCACCTGCGGGCGCGGCATGGTTGATAGTCGAGAACACCGGCGCATACACGATCCCGGTCGGCTCGGTAGTTGTCATCACCGAAGGGCTGAAGATTGTTGGCTACTTCCACGTCGATGAACTGATCGAGGACTAACACCATGACTGGCAATATCTTCCAGGGGCGACAGATACAGATACTCGATGTCGACGATCTCAGTGTGGATCAGCGAGCCTTCGAGTTCACTGACCCGGCCATACCCGCGCCCGGCTCCCACTTCGCCGTTGTAGTCCCAGACGACGGAACATGGAACGATGCGGTGGTGCGCATCAGCCCGGCAGTAAATGAGGTTCCTGTCGATCTGCTGCTATGGGCGATCGCAAAGGCCAAAGAGGGCACCCGGTTGTAGCGGACTATCAGATCCTGCTACGGGGCCCATCGGTTGTCGCTCTTCGACGATCGCTTCGAATTCGGACCTATCCTGTGCGGTTGTCAGAACCAGCGTGCCAGAAGGGTTGCCAGGCCGTCCTCGGTGACAGGTGGGCAGACTTCGTTGGCGGCGGCGCGGACGACTTCGGGGGCTTGGCCCATGGCAACTCCATGGGCGGCCCAGGTGAGCATTTCCAGATCGTTGATGCCATCACCGACCGCCAGGGTTTCGCTCTGTGCGACACCGAGTTCGACTCGCAGTCTCTCCAATGCGGATGCCTTGGTCACCCCGGCCGCGGTGACGATGAGCCATGGTTCGTCTGGGCTGATCCAGCTCTGTATCCATGGCATCGGGCTGTGCGAGAGCGCTGCGGCCAGTTCGGGGCTGGTTCGGCCCGGCCAATGCACGGCCAGTCGGGTGGTTGGGGTCGCTACCAGTTCGGGGAAGTCGACCGTGCGTATCTTGCCGCTGATCTCCGGCCGGGTGTCGCTACGTCGAGTGGTGCGATCACCGATCCCGGCTTCCTCGACAGTGAACTCCGCGCCGGGAAGCAGCCGACGCAACACGGCGACTGGTTCGGCTGGGTCGAAAACGATCCGGTCGAGAATTCCGTTGGTGGCGTTATCGATTCGGGTGGCGCCATTCGAGCAGATCGACACTCCGGTCGACAAATCGAGCTCGCTCACGAACGGCAGGACGGACAGCACGGGCCGACCCGTGGACAAAACCACATGAGCACCGGACCGCACCACCGCCGCCACAGCCGTCCGCACCTGAGGGCTGATCGTGGCGTGCGCGAAGAGCGGATCCACTCCCTCGACACAGATCGTGCCATCGATATCCAGAGCCACAAGACGAGGCCGCCAACCTCCCGGAGAAACCACGTCGTGAACATAGCCAACGACCGGCTGCGATCGCGTGCATTCGATGCTGAGACGAGACGACAACGCGGCCGGGCCGCCTCCTCGATCATGGCAGTTGGCCTAGATGTGCACTATCGCAGTCGAACTGGCGGGAATCTGCCGCTAGATGGCCGGTTGTGCACGATTAGGTCAGGTCCTAGGAGCGTCGGCAATGTGTTCGGCCGACATCAGATGGGTGCTGCCGGTCGAACTTCCGACTTGCCGCCTGGCTGTTCCACAGAGCTACTGTTCGCGCCGATGTAGGACGCGTATCGCGTCACGGCGAGAGGGATTGTGGCCGAGCGATTCTGGTTGCGGCACTTGTCTTACCCGGCCGCTAGTCTTCCGATCATGTCGGTGAATCTCAACATCCAGTTCATGGTGCTCGGCTTGGCCAGCGGTAGCGAGGCCGAGGCGGTGCACGATGCTCTTGACGAGTTGATGGAGCGGGAACGGCTCGATGGCGATATGAGTCTGTTCCGGTGCGAATCGGAGGAAGGCGAATGGCGGGTGTGCGGGCTGTCGGATGGCTCGGTCATCATCAGTCAAAGCTGGCGGTGGTGGCCCGAATTCGAACGGGACTTCCACACCTGCGTTACCTCCATCGCGCCACACGCCCGCATTGACATGGACAACTACGACGTCGACGAGGAAGCCGCGGACCCCTGGGGAGCGGATGAACTGCGCGTCGATGTCATCAACATGTTGCCGGAGAACGAGCAAGCCAGCTTTCTCGCGGATCTGGATTAGCCCACGATCATTCAGCGGATGGTGAACCGATCCGCCTGTGTCGGAGCCGCGCGCGTGTCGGCAAGTGGCGATTGGAGCAAATACGCCACCCGAGGAATATCGATAAGAAGACGGCTTACGCCGCTGATCTGAAACTCACCTGGAGGGTTCTATTCCGACGTTCGGATCACTGTGCGGCACGAAATCCTCCGAAGTGATCACCCTCAAATCGGCAATGGCGGACGACCGAGACGGGTCGGTTCGACACGGCCGGTTGATCTTCCGCCGCTCCGCGCCAGCCGCTGCGGTCAGCGCGGCATGCGGCAAGATGGCGCATTCGAGTTACGCTCCAGCCGCTGCTGCCTATTGGCCGGATCCCGCACTTTGCCACGGGAATTGGTCAGAAATCGATGATTTCGATGCGTTTGTGCGAGGTACGGCCAATCGCACGAATCTCGGCATTGCAGCTCACTATCGTCAGTTATTGCCAGACCGATGGTGGGTCCTGCCTACCGCCTGCTTCGGTCTCTCGGATCCGGGCAAGATCTTGACGCAAGACGCGGATCCACTGCCTAGAACTGCCGGCAGGGGCGCCTGGTTCAGGCTCCGGGCGGCTCGGGCCGGGCTCCGCGCGGTCATTATCGAGGAGCCCTCCGGAATTACGAATGAGACCATTCCTGCACTGTGACAAGGAATTTGGCGGGAGGCCGCCGCTTTACCTCGGTTCGCGTACGAATGGGCCCATCACACGCTGGGCGCCGGTTGTTGGGTAGCGTTCGAGGGTGGGAATGGGAGTGGATGGTGACGGGTGGCTGGGTGACACTCGGAGGTCCTATGACAGCGTGGCTGCCGATTATGCGGACCTCACCAGGAATCTGCTGGATGAGACGCCCGACGAGCGCGCGGCTCTGGGGCTGTTCGCCGATAGGGTGCGTGCCCGGGGTGGGGGACCGGTTGCGGATGTTGGCTGTGGGGCGGGGCGGATCACCGCGTACCTGCGCCAATCGGATGTGGATGCGTTCGGAATCGATCTGTCGCCCGGGATGATTGATGTGGCTCGGCGCGATTACCCCGGGGTGCGGTTCGAGGTCGGGTCCATGACGGACCTTGCGCTCGAAGATGCCTCGATGGCCGGTCTGGTCGCGTGGTATTCGCTGATCCACATCCCCGATGACGAGATCGGTTCCGTGTTCGCCCACTTCCGGCGCGTGCTTCGGCCGGGCGGACCGCTGCTGCTCGGCTTTCATGTCGGAGACGAGTCTCAATGGAAGACCGAAGGTTACGGTGGGCATTCCATGCGTCTGTATGTCCATCGCCGCCGGCACGGCCGAATGCGGGCTTGGCTCGACGAGGCCGGGTTCGTGGTCGAGGCCGACCGAACTCTGACCTCGGCCGAGAGTCCGCTCGGCGGGATCATTCTCGCGCGACGCGATGTCGGAGAACGCGGGAGCTGAACCGCTTTCAGCAGAAGGGGACGCCTACGGATCCGTCCAGGCTGGTGTGGAACAGGATGCAGACCAGGTGGTTGAGGGATTGGTAGGCGGATCCGGTGCGGGGGCCGAGGATTCCCGATGCCGAGTCGGCCGAACCTGTAGGGAGACCGGAATCGACGGGCTGGGCAGCATTCGGTGCCGCTTGGGCGGGTGCGGTGAGGGCTGCCGTCGGCAGGCACAAGGCGGCTGCCACGGTGAAGGTTGCGGCGATCTTTTTCGAATTCATCACGACCCCATGGTTTCTCGACGCTGGCGCGAGTCAGTATTCAACCGCCGCACCATCGCCGACAGCCCCGATACTCGATGCCCCCGAACCTCGGGGCGGGGATTCGCGCCCCGCCCCGTCGTCGAACAGCGGTCTCGGGGGCTACTTTCCGAAGCTGCCGCCGGAGGAGCCGGTGGCCGCCAGACACAGCGGGTTGTTGACCATCAGCATTTGGGCCGAGCCGGAGGAGGAGCCGGTGAGGCCGGAGTCGATGGCGGGGGCGTTGGGGACGGGGGCGGCGGGGTTACCCGAGCCGCCGAGGCGCATGGAGCGGCCGTCGGAGTTCGGGTCGGCCGGAGCGCCGAGGAGGTCGAGGACGGTCGGGGTGATGTCGGCGAGGGTGTAGCCGTTGTTCTGGGTGCCGGGGGTGAAGTCGGGGCCGCGGGCGATGGTGAAACTGGCTGTCTCGTAGGCGGTTTGGCCGCCGTGGCCGCCCTCGGGCTTATGACCGTGGTCGGTGGTGACCAGGATGGTCCAGCGTTCGTCGGGGTGGGCGTGGGCGCGGTCGTCTACGGCCTTGGTGATTTTGCCGACGAGGGTGTCTACGCGGGTGATGGCGTCGCGGTAGGCCTGGGGCCAGATGCCGCGCAGGGTGTGGCCGACGATGTCCACCTGGTCGAGGTGGGTGAAGGAGAAGTCGGTGCCGTCGGAGATCGCGGAGACGACCTGTGCGGCGGCGTTCGAATCCGCTGTTGTCTCACAGACTCCCGCGCCGGTGGGGTCCACCTGGGTGACGGAGACCTTGTCCGCGGCGGGGCTTCCGGTGCGGGCGATCATGCCGATCTTGTCCCAGGTGCCCAGCGAGGCGGTGGACAGGCTCGGGCGGGCGCGTTCGAGCTGAGTGAAGACGGTCGGGTAGGGCGCGAAAGCCGCGGGGACGCAGGTGGAGTCGTTGTCGCGGATGCCGTGCTTGGTGTCCCATACGCCGGTCAGCGCGGTCGCCCACGAGACGCACGACATGGTGGTGTGCGGGGCGATCGAGGTTTGTGCGAGGGTGCCCTGGGCGGCCAGCAGACCCAGGTTCGGCGCGTTCGCGGCCTGCACCTCACTCCACAGCGTGCCGTCGATGCCGACCACGACGACCTTGTTCACCGCGGGCGCGGCGGAAACCGGAGCGGCCGACGCCAAGGGGAGCGCGGCCAGCGCGGAGGCGGCCACCAGTGCATGAATCCGAGACATGCGCGGCAAACTATCGCGGGAGCGGCACTTCCGCAGCAAATTCGGACAATTGACCAAAATGATAGTGGGTCACATGCGGGCGAGGTGTCGTAATCGCCCGTCGCTCGAGGCCGTTCGCGACCGACCACCGCGCCCCCGGATCCGTTCGAGAGCGCGGCGGCTGGTATCGGATCAGTAGGTGTAGAAGCCGCGGCCGGTCTTGCGGCCGAGGTATCCGGCGTCGACCATGCGGCGCAGCAGCACCGGCGGCGCGTACTGCGGCTCACCGAATTCGGCGTAGAGGGATTCGGCGACCGCGAGAGTCACGTCGAGGCCGACGGTGTCGGTCAGCCGCAGCGGTCCCATCGGGTGGGCGCAACCGCTGACCATGCCCTCGTCGATGTCCTCGGCACTGGCGAACCCGGTCTCGTACATGCGAATCGCGTTGCAGAGGTACGGAATCAGCAGCGCGTTGACGATGAAGCCCGCCTGATCCTTGGACTCGATGGTCCGCTTGCCCAGCACGTCGCGGGCGTAGGCGGTCACCTTGTCGACGACCTCGCGGTCGGTCTTGAGCGTCACGACGATCTCGACCAGTGGCAGCACCGGCACCGGGTTGAAGAAGTGCACACCCACGACGCGGCCCGGGTTGGCGGTCGAGTTGGCCAGCCGGATCACCGGGATGGAGGAGGTGTTGGTGGCCAGGATGGCGTCGGGGGAGACGATGGCGTCCAGCTTGGCGAAGAACTCGGTCTTGAGCGACTCGATCTCCGGCGCGGCCTCGATGACCAGCTCGCGGTCGGCGAAGTCGTCGATCGACGTGGTGAGCGTGATGCGGGCGCGGGCCTCGTCCGCGGCGGCCTGCTCGAGCCGGCCGGACTTCACCGCGCGGGCGAGGGACTTCTCGATGCGCTGCAC
>NZ_BAFX01000178.1 GCF_000308815.1 Nocardia concava NBRC 100430 | reverse complement strand
CAGCTTGCGCGGAGCCATCACCTTGCCGAACATGACGGCCCCGATCCGCCACGGCTGGGTTCCGGCCGCGAACTCCGGCAGCGTCACCGCCTCGGCCGCGGCCTCGGGTGCGTCCGGACCGGCTGCCGCTCCCGCCAATCCGGCGGCCCGCACCCGGGGCAACAGTTGCGGTGCGGTGGCCACCAGAACGCGGTGCCCCCGCGCGCTCAGTGTTCGCGCCAGCGGCACCACCGGCGCGAACACCCCCTCCATCGGTGTCGTCGAAACCAGTACGCGCATCTCGCCTCCCGTAGCTATAGTGCGCTATATAGCGAACTATAGCTACGATGGCAGGCATGTCAATACCGCGCAATCGGCCGCCCGCGCGCAGCGAACGCCGCGAGGCCACCCGCCGCCGCGTCGCCGAGGCCGCCGCCGCCCTCTTCGCCGAACGCGGCTACGCGGGCACCACCCTGCAGGCCATCGCCGATGCCGCCGGGGTCCATGTGCAGACCATCTACCAGGCCTTCGGCACCAAGGTCGCGGTCCTCGCCGAGACCGCGGCGGTCCTGGTCGCGGGCCCCGACGAGGAAGCCTCCACTCCCCCGCCCGAACGCCGTTGGGTCCGTGAACTCTTCGCCGAGCCCGACCCGTCCCGGCAGCTCGCCCTCTACGCCGCACACATGCGCACGGTCTCCGAGCGCTACATGGGACTGCTCGACATGATGCGGGTGACCGCCGCCGCCGACCCCGAGGTGGGCGCTTTCCTGGCCGCGGCCGAACAGGGCCGTTACGACGGCCCCGCCCACATCACTCCGGACCTGGCGGCGAAGAACGCGCTCAAACCGGGCCTCTCCCCCGAGCGCGCGGCCGACATCATGTACGCGCTCACCACCTACGACGTCTACCGCTCCCTCATCGCCGACCGCGGCTGGTCCGGTCCGGAAGCCGAGCGGTTCGTCGCCGAAACCCTCACCGCCGCATTGCTTTCGACCGACCGCCGGGCCTAGTCCCGGACGGTGATGGACAGCCGGGGCTTGGCGCTGCCGCCGGGCCCGGCCACGCGCTCCCAGATCGCGTCGATCATCGGGGAGAGCAGTAGTTCGCCGAACAGGCTGACCATCACCTCGACCACCTGGGTCGACTCGCGGCGGGCGGTCGAGGCCAGGCCCGCGCCGCGCAGGTTGGTGACTTCGCGGTGGGTCAGGTCGATGAGCGATTCCAGTAGGCGCAGTTGGGTTTCCGATGGTTCCAGGAATGCGCGCCGGATGTAGTTCACCACCGCGGGGTTCTCGCGCAGCATGCCCTGGACGGCCCGGTTGCGGGCGATGACGTTCTCGCCGGGGGTGCCGGTCATCGGAACCGAGGTCACCGCGGCGTCGAAGTAATCGACGATCAGCTGGTCCACGGCCGCGATCAGGCCCGCCTTGGTTTTGAAGTGGTGCTGGACCAGGCCGAGGGTGACGCCCGCCTCGGTGGCGACCGCGCGCAGCGAGACCCGCGATTCGCCGTACTGGGCGAACAAGTCCATGGCGGCATTGCGGATGCGCGCCTTGGCGGTCAGGTCGTCGTTGGTGGCCCTGGGATTCAGCATCGCCCCTCGACTGGTCGGTGGTCCTGGAAAGATTACGGTTGACCTAGTCACTATACAAACGTATCGTTCGCTTCCATGGAGGTTTCAAAGACGCGCCCCCTGGACGGTGTCGAGGTCGTCTCGCTGGCCGTGAACCTGCCCGGCCCGCTGGCCGCGGCGCGATTGACCGAGCTCGGCGCGACCGTCACCAAGGTCGAACCGCGCGCCGGTGATCCGCTCGCCGCGGGTGCGCCGGAGTGGTACCGGGCGCTCGTCGCCGATCAGACCCTCGTCACCCTCGATCTCAAGGTCGACGCGGATCGCGCCAAGCTCGACGAGTTGCTGGCCACGGCGGATCTGCTGATCACCTCGATGCGGCCGAGCGCGCTCGCGAAACTCAGTCTGGCGCAACCGCAGCAGCGCTTCCCGGAGCTCTCGCTCATCGAAATCGTGGGCCACGCCGACGATCCCGAGGTGCCGGGCCACGACCTGAACTATCAGGCAGTACACGCCATCCTCACCCCGCCGCAGATGCCGACCGTGCCGATCGCCGACATGCTCGGCGCCGAACGCGCCGTCTCCACCGCCCTCGCGGCGCTCGTCGCACGGTCGAATTCCGGTGTGGGACAGCCCTACCGGGTCGCCCTCGAGGATGCCGCGGCGTGGGCGGGCAATGCGGTGCGCTACCGGCTCATGGGTCCGGACGCGCTGCTCGGCGGCGCCTTCCCCGGCTACGGCATCTACGAGTGCAAGGACGGCCACATCGCGCTCGGCGCGGTGGAACCCCACTTCTTCCTGCGCACGCTCGAACTCTTCGGCGCGAGCGGCGACCACCAGAGCCTGCGAGACGCCTTCGCCGACAAGACCATTGCCGAGCTGGAGGCCCTCGCCGCCCGGCACGACCTCCCGATCAACGGGCTCGCCACCCCCGTCACCGGAAAGTAGAGAACAACGATGTCCCAACTCTTCCCCGACTACCGCCCGACCTGGGAAACCGATCAGCACCGCGAACTGCGCAAGCACGCGGCGGAGTTCTTCGGCAAGGAGGTCCCGCCCAACCGCGAGCGCTGGAACAAGCAGCACATGGTGGACCGGGACTTCTGGAACAAGGCCGGCGCCGCGGGCCTGCTCGGCCTGGATCTGCCCGAGGAATTCGGCGGCATGGCAGGCGATTTCGGCTTCCAGGCCATCGTGCAGGAGGAGCAGGTCTACGCGCACGACAATGCCTTCGGCTTCTCGGTGCACTCGCCGATCGTGTCGCACTACATCTACAAGTACGGCAATGACGAACAACGGGCGAAGTGGCTGCCGGGCATCATCAGCGGTGATCTGGTGCTGGCCATCGCCATGACCGAGCCGGGCACCGGATCGGACCTGCAGTCGGTGCGCACCACGGCCGTGCGCGAGGGCGACCACTACGTCATCAACGGCTCGAAGACGTTCATCTCCAATGGAACCCACTGCGATCTGCTGGTGATCGTGGCCAAGACCGATCCGTCCCAGGGTGCGGCCGGTGTCTCGCTCATCGTGGCCGAGACCAAGGATCTGCCGGGCTTCGAGCGTGGGCGGGTGCTGGAGAAGATGGGTCAGCACGGGCAGGACACCCGCGAACTGTTCTTCTCGGATATGCGCGTTCCGGTCGCGAATCTCCTTGGTGCGCAGGAAGGTCTGGGCTTCTACCAGCTCATGGAGCAGCTGGCGCGGGAGCGGCTGATCATCGCCAGCCTGTGCTCGGCGCTGGCCGAGGCGGCGGTGCTGGAGGCGCTGCGCTACTCCAAGGAACGCGAGGCGTTCGGGCGGCCGATCGGCAAATTCCAGCACAATGCCTTCACCCTGGCCGAGGTCAAGACCGAGGCGCTGGCCATCAAAACCCTTGTCGACTACGCGATTCAGCAGTACATCGACGGCAAAAACGATCCGGCGACGGCGTCCATGGCCAAGCTGTTCGCCGCCGAGACCGCCGACAAGGTGGTCGACAAGTGCCTGCAGCTGTTCGGCGGCTACGGCTACATGATGGAGTACCCGATCGCGAACATGTACGTGGGTTCGCGCGTGAACCGCATCTACGGCGGCACCAGCGAAATCATGAAGGAGATCATCTCCCGCTCACTCTGAGCCAACCCAACTCTCGGGTCTCTCGGGGCCGACGCCATCCGCGCGCGGCCGATCACCACTCGGGGTCCACGCCGTAGATTCGGCGGTACTCGCTCGCGAAGACGCGGCGGCCGAGCAGCCGCCAGGCCAGCCGGGCGGTCAACGGCATCTCAGCGAGGAACTTGCGGCGTTCGGCGGCGGAGGCCGTATGCATGAGGAAGCCGAGGAAGACCAGTTGGCGGTCCTTGGGCAGGTGCTCGCGTCCGCGCTCGCCGAGCGCCTGCCATTCCGGGGCGGTCATGACGTTTCGGACGACGGGCAGGATGTGGTTCTCCTCCTCGGTCATGTGCTCGTCCAGGGCGGCTGCGAGCGCACGCAGGGTGGCGGCGAGCCGGTCACGCGTCGAAGGGTCTGCGGCGGCGGCGAATTCGGTCGACTCGCGCCGGGTGCGGCTGGTGAGTTCGGCGATGCGCTGGTGCTGTTCCTCGGTCCGCAGGATCAGGGCGGCGTTCGCCGGGGCCCGATCGAGCAGTAGCGGCCACATCAACTCGTCCTCGCCGGTGTGATGTTGATGCAGTCCCTCGCCCAGCTCGGAGAGGAACTCCACGAGGACCCGGGCGCGCTCGACCTCCCCCGCCCCGACCTCGGCGACGAGGTCCGGCAGCGCGTGGAAGTGCCTGCGAAAGGCGTTGTGCACCACGACCATGTCGTAGGTGTCGGGGCGGGCGGGCGAGGTGGCGGTGCTCATGGGAAGACTCCTGGCGCTGATGGGAAGACTGCTGTCGACGTCGGGTACCGCTGTCGAATGTGCGTCCCGCCACTTGCGGTCCACTCGAGGCTCACTAGGCCGCCGCTGTCCTAGACTTGCCGGATCATGGTGCGGATTCGGGTGCTCGGCGCGCTGACCGCGTCGAACGAGCACGGCGAACTCGATCTCGGCGGTCCGCGCCAACGCAGTGTGCTGGCTCGGCTGCTGGTCGCGCGGGGCGAGGTGGTGCCGGTCGATCGGCTGATCGACGACCTGTGGCGGGGTGAACCGCCGCCGCGGGCGCTGGGCGCGCTCCAGGCGTACGTGTCCAACCTGCGGCGGTCGCTGGAGCCGGAGCGGGCGCCGCGTACCGTCGCGACCGTGCTGATCAGCCGCGCACCCGGATACGCGCTGCGGCTGGCGACCGAGGCGGTGGACGCCTGGACCTTCGGCGCCGAGCTGGATGCCGCTGCGCGACAGAGCGATCCGCGACAGCGGCGGCGCACGCTGGAGTCCGCGCTGGCCCGCTGGGAGGGTCCCGCGTACGGGGCCTACGCACCGGAGGCGTGGGCGAGCGCGGAGGCGGCACGGCTCGAGGAACTGCGGCTGAGCGCGCGCGAACAACTCGCGGCGGCCCTGCTCGAGCAGGACGAACCGGCGCTGGCGGCGGCCACGGCCGAATTGCTGAGCCGAGAGCATCCCTTGCGGGAGGAGGCCTGGCGGCTCACCGCGCTGGCTCGGTACCGGGCCGGGCGCCAAGCCGATGCGCTCGCCGCGCTGCGGCAGGCCCGGAACGTGCTGGCCGAGGAACTCGGCATCGATCCGGGACCGGCGCTGGCCCGGTTGGAGGCGGACATCCTCGCCCAGCGGATCCCGGTGCGGGAGCAGCCGATCGCCGTTCCGGTCCGGCCGCATGACACGGCCCCGGCAACGCCCGCCCCCGTATTGCTCGGGCGCACCGGCGGACTGCTCGAGCACACCGACGAATTGCTCGGGCGCGCAAACGAACTCGCGACCCTGGACGCGGTCGCCCGGGGCGACGGACCGCGGACGGCGACCCTCGCGGGCGAGGCAGGCAGCGGGAAATCGGCGCTCCTGCACCGCATTCGAGACAAGCTGCGGGATTCGGGATTCCGAGTCGTGCTCGGCCATTGCCCGGAGGACGAGACCGCTCCCTCCGCGTGGCCGTGGGTCGAGATCATCCGGGCCCTGGCGGATGAGCACGAACCCGGCGAGCTGGCGGCCGCGCTCACCCCGCTGCTCACCGATGGTGCGGGCCCACCGCAGGCCGACCGCGCACACGGCCGTTTCCTGCTGCACCGGGCGGTCGGCGACTACCTCACCGCGGTCGCCGCCGCCCAGCCATTGGCGATTCTGCTCGACGATGCCCACCGCTGCGACGCCGAGACCGCGGCGCTGCTCACCGCGGTCGCCACCCGGGTGCCCGCGTTCGTGGTGATCGGCTATCGCCCCGACGAAGTTCCGGCCGCCCTCGCCGATGCGCTGGCAGCCGTCGCGACCACCGTGCGCGCGCGAATCCGCTTGCGCGGCCTGGGAATAGCGGACAGCGCCCGCCTGGTCACCGCGCTGACCGGGAGCACACCGGCGGACTCGGTGGTGGCCATGCTGCACGAACGCACCGACGGCAATCCCTTCTATCTCACCGAGATCGCACGCCTGCTGCAGAGCGAGGGCGAGCTGGTGGCCGCCTCCGACGTCCCGGAAGGCGTCCGGGACGTGTTGCGCCGCAGGTTGTCCCGGCTACCTGAGACGGCGGTCGCGCTGCTGCGCCTGGCCGCGGTGATCGGCCGGGAATTCGATCTGACGGTCCTGGTGCGGGCCGCGGAGTTGAGCGAGGAGGAGGTGTTCGACGCGGTCGAGGCGGGGGTGGTGGCCGGACTGCTGCACGAACCGGGCAGTGACCGTGCGGGTTTCGCCCACGTCCTGGTGCGTGACACGCTGGTCGGGGACCTGCCGCGGGTCCGCCGGGACCGTTGGCACCGCCGGATCGCCGCCGCCATCGAGGAGCTCGATCCGACGGATCTGGCCGCCCTCGCACACCATTACGGGGAATCGGTGACCCCGGGCACGGCGCGGCGGGCCGCCGACTACGCCACGGCCGCGGCCGAACTGGCCGAACGCCGCTTCGCTCACGATGTCGCGGCCGCCGGTTACGAACGTGCGGCCGCCGCGCTGGAACGACATCCCGGCGACACCGTCGCCGATCGGGTCGCGTTGCTGTGCCGGGCGGGTCGCAGCCATCTCGCCAGCGGCGCAGCGCTCGCCGCGCGCGCCGTCCGGGACCGGGCCGCGCTGCTGGCCGAGCGCGCCGATCGCCCCGACCTGCTGGTGCGGGTGCTCGCCGCCGGGGATCTGCCGACACCGTGGCTGAATCGGGCCTACGGCGTGGTCGAGCACCGCGTGGTGGCCCGGCTGGAGAGCGCGCTGCGATTTCCCGGTCTGTCGCCCGCGGACCGGTGCCGGTTGCTGGTCGCCCTGGTCGACGAGATCGGTGGTGAGGAGATCGAACGGACGCGGCGGGCAGCCGAGGCGGCCGAGGCCATCGCTCGCGAGCTCGGCGACGACACCCTGCTGGCCTCGGCGCTGCAGGCCCGCGCCTCGCTGTACGACGGGGCCGACCGCGGCGCGCTGGGAGCCGAACTGATCGAGATCGGGCGGCGCCACGACCACCCCGCCTACCTGCTGCTGGGCCACACCTTGGCCGTGCAAGCCGCCGCCTTCGCGGCGGATCTCCCGGCGGCTCGCGAGCACCTCGACGCGGCGACCGAGCATGCCGACCGCTACCAGTGGGGACAGGCGCAGGCCGCCAACACCATGGCGCGCGGCCTGCTGGCGCTGATCGGCGGTGACACCGACGAAGCCGAGCGGCACTATCTCCGGGCCCACGAATTGCTCACCGGCGCAGGCGTTATCAGCGCCGATACGATCACGCTCATGGCCATGTTCGCAGTGCGGTTGCAGCAGGGCCGGGTCGGGGAGTTCACCGAATCGATCGCCGGATTCATCGGGAGCTCCACCCAGGAGAGCGTGGGCACCGCCGTCGACTTCCTCGCCCTCGCCCTGCTCGCCGCCGGGGATCGCGCCGCGGCCGTGCGGGTCCGGCGGGACGCGCCGCCGATCCGCGACGACCTGTTCGGCTCGTTGTTCCGCACGCTGCGCGGCATGGTGATCGCGGAGCTCGGCACGCCGGAGCAGGCCGCGGCGCTCTATCGGGAGCTGCTGCCGCACCGAGATCGGTTGGGCGGCGCCGATACCGGGTCGTTCACCGTGGGCCCGGTCGACACCGTGCTCGGCGACCTGGCGGCTCGCCACGGGGAGGCCGCCCTGGCCGTCGAGCATTACCGCGCGGCGCTGCTCGTCGCCCGCCGATGCGGGAACCCGGCGTGGACCGCCGCCGCCCAGGCCCGGCTGGACCACTGATCGATCACTGGTCACTCACAAGCCGGACGCGGACAGTTGGGCTCGACCGTCCCGACCGAGGAGCACCCATGACCGATATCCGCCGCACCGCAACCGATCTGTACCTCAAAACCGTGACCGGCTTGCATCGCGGCCTGCTCGACGCCACCGGCGGCAGGCTCGGCACCCGCTTCAAGAAGATGCCAACCCTGACCCTCACCACCATCGGCAGGCGCAGCGGGCGAGCCCGCACGGTCGTGCTCACCGTCCCGGTCGTGGACGGCGACCGCTACCTGATCGTCGCCTCCCGCGGCGGCGACGACATCTCACCCGCCTGGCTCCACAACCTGCGTGCCGACCCCGCCGTCGAGGTGTCCTTCCAGCACGGCCCGTCCCGACCCATGACCGCGCGCGTCCTCACCGCCACCGAACGCGAAGCCCGATGGCCGGACGTCGTCGCGGCCTATCCCGGTTACGAGACCTACCAGCGGCGCACGACCCGTCGAATTCCCTTGGTGGAGTTGCTCCCCCGCGTCCTCTGATCGAGCCGAACCGGCCCACGGGCCGGTGTCTCGACGGCGGCCGGAACTGCCATGCGATGCCGCAGGCGGGTGAGGGTGCGGGTGGTTTCGCGGTGGACCTCGAGGATCGGGATGCCCAGGGCCACAGATGTTTCCAAGGGGGAGAAGCCGAGGAGTACTCGGAGGGTGAGGATTTCGCGCTGTTGGTCGGTCAAGGGCGCGAGGGCCTGCGCGCGGGGGTGTTGGTAGCCGCAGATTCGGACAGCATGGCGCGCCGTGGTGTGAGCGAATTCGAGGAAGTCGCGGCGGGCGGCGCGGGCGGTGGGCCAGCCGGTGGCGATGGCGGTGCTGATCTGGGCGGGCAGGTGGTCGGTGCTCGGGGCGGAGCCGAGGGCGGCGCGGCAGTAGGCGGTGGCGAAGGCGTGGGAGTAGGCGAGGACTTCGGCCAGGGCCGTTCGCCTGCCGAGGGCGGCGGCCGCGAGCGTGTCGGCGGCCGGGATCGGGAGTCGCGGGGCGGCCGCGGCGCGCGGGCGGGCGGTGCGCGGGGATCGGACCGGGATGGCGGGCTGGAAGCGGGGCAGGGCGGCGGTGTCGATAGGCATGGGAGGTCCTCTGAGCGGCCGAGCAGGCGCTCGGCTATCGGATCTCCCCCTCTGTCATGGGTACCTGAGAGCTTCACCGCGGCGGGCGGCTTGCACCGTAGGCGAGGCGCGGATGCGCCTGCTTTCCAGAGTGGCCTGGTCGAAACGGTATCTGTACCTGAGAGATTCCGGGGAGGTTGCTCCTTCGGCGCCCCGGTCCGGGGCTTCTCCCGCCACGACTCATAGCGGCCGGGTATTCGGTTGTTCCCGGCGAGCCTAGACGATGCGCGGGTTGCCGACCAGGGGTCAGCAACCCGATAGCATCCGGAACGTGGCGGATATCACCGCAATCAGTGAGCGGGCACCGTGCTGAGCAACCACTGGTCGCGGGGTGTGCGGCGGCGCTCGCGGCGGCTGCCGACCCGGGCGCGCATGGCGTAGTGCGGCGGCGTGGTCTCCGCGGTCAGCTGATGCCAGCCGCTGCCGCCGCGGATGTCGAAGACGCCGATGTAGCCGCCGGGCAGCAGCTGGAACGGCGCGGTGACGTGCTTGCCGTAGTCGAACTGGGTGCTGCCGGGCTTGCGGAAGTTCTCGAACCAGGACGGAAACACGAAGTCCGACACCAGGACTCCGTCGATCCGATACCCGTACTGGTCCGCCTCGACGGCGTCGGCCACCTCGTAGGCGTAGAGGCGGCCGGTGGTCCCGGTCTTGAACACGTAGGCGGCCAGATTGATATCGGGATCGCCGAGCATCTCCAGCAGCTCGTGGCTCGCGGTCACGGTCCACTCCAGGCCGGCCTTGATGTCACTGCGCGCGAACACCTTTCCCAGCGGCAGGCCCTCGTCGGTGAGATCGTGGTAGCCCAGCGCCCCGGCCTGGTCGGAATCGTCGGAGACGACCACCCACCACGCGCCCGGTTCCGGCTGCTTGCCGCTGGGCACGAAGGTCAGATCGGCGTCACTGCCCCAGGCGGGGGCCCAGTCCCGGTGCACCTGCGTCTGCAGCGCCGGGACGACAGCGGAAACTTGAGCGTCGGTCAGTACGGTACTGCGGTTCAACACGGCAATATGTATGGCAGACATGGGCGATTCTCGAATCTTTGTAGTGTCACAGCGTTGTCGGCGCGCTCATTCGATCTTGCTGCTGTCATCATCTCGCGAAAATCTCAGGGAGGCAGGCGAAAAAGTGGGCATCATCGATCTCTCGGTCCCGATCCGGTCCGGCATGCCGGTGTATCCCGGCGATCCGGAGGTCACCATCCGGCCCGCGCTGACCGTGGCCGCCGACGGCGTCAACGTGCTGCACCTGGACCTGGGTTCGCAGACCGGGACCCATGTGGACGCGCCGTGCCACATCGATGACGCGCTGCCCACCCTCGACGAGTTGCCACTGGAACGCTTCGTGGGCCCGGGCGTGGCGATCGATGCGCGCGCGGCCGGGGCGGGCGGCGCGATCGGGCGTGAATTGTTCGAGGGCCGCGTCGCCGCGGGGCAGATCGTGCTGATCGCGACGGGCTGGTCCGAACATTGGGGCACCCACGCGTATCTGAACCATCCGCATCTGACCGTCGAGGCGGCCGAGTATCTGATTGCCGCGGGTGTGCGGACCATCGGCATCGACGCCCTGTCGGTGGATCCGACTCCGACCGAGGAGATTCCGGTGCACCGCATCCTGTGCGGGGCGCACGCGGTCATCGCCGAGAACCTGACCGGGCTGGCATCGGTGCTCGCCGCGCAAGCCGCAGGTCAGCGGTTCGAGGTGACGCTGTTCCCGCTCAATCTGCCCGGGGCGGACGGGGCTCCGGTGCGGGCGGTGGCACGCACATCTCTTTAGATTCAACGGCACGGAACTGTGATTGAAACGGCACTGTCTCTGATTTTGCGGCGCACGCCACATGTTCTTCGTAGACTGCTCTCGACACCGGGGGAGTCGGGGCCCCCGACCCATGCTCGATCCGAAGGACAATCGCACGTGAACCGTTGTGCCGTAACCACTTTGCTAGCCGTTGCGGCTGTGCTGACCATCGCGCCGGCCGCATCCGCGGAAATCGTTCTCACCGATGCCTCCCAGACCGGGACCACCACCCCCGGCACGACGACACCGGGCACCACCACCAACCCCACGGTGACCGCCCCCTCCCCGGGTGAAACCGTCCCCGGCGCCAAGGACGATCCCGACCACCCCATCACCGCCGACGTCCAGACCGGCTCCTCGATGTTCAAGCTCGGCGGCGCGACCGGTTCGGCGGGCAGCGGCTCCGGCAACAACAACTGCACCGTCCTCGGCAGCGCCGCATCACTCGGCGGCTTCGCGGGACTGGGCTGCGGCCCGAACGGTCCCGGCACCGTCCGCTGACGGAGGTTCCCCGGTCGAGCACGACGAAGGGGCATCGGCTGTTTCGCCGATGCCCCTTCTGTCATGTCCAGATCAGCCGCGGTCGGCGTTGCCCGCCTTCCACTGTTCCCACGGAATGTTCCAGTCGCCCAGCCCGTCCACGCCGGACAGGGTGCCGCCGACCGTGTTCTTCACGATGGTGATGTCGCCGCGCTTGACGTTGTCGTACACCCATTTCGCATCGGCCGGGCTCAGATTGAGGCAGCCGTGGCTGGTGTTGGAGTAGCCCTGCGCGCCCACCGACCACGGGGCCGAGTGGAAGAAGATGCCCGAGTACGAGATTCGCGTCGCCCAGTCGATGGGGGTCTTGTAGCCGTTGGGCGAGTTCACCGGGACGCCGTAGGTCGAGGAGTCCATGATGATGCGATCGAACTTGTCGCCCACGATGTAGACGCCGTTGTCGGTGGGCGTGGAGTCCTTGCCCATCGAGGTCGGCATGGTCTTGATGACCTGGCCGTTGCGCTCGACGGTCACCATCTTGGTGTTGTCGTCGGCGGTGAAGACGGTGGCGTCGCCCACGGTGAAGCTGGAGTGGATGTCGCTGTCGCCGACCAGGCCGTTGCCCATGTCGTGCCCGTAGGCGTTGACCGCGATGTCGACCTTGGTGCCCGGCGCCCAGTAGTTCTGCGGCCGCCAGCGGACCTCACGATTGTTGACCCAGTAGAACGCGCCCTCGACCGCGGGCGTGGTGGTGATCTTGATCGCGGCCTGCGCGGCCTTGCGGTCCGGAATGTTCTCGTCGAACTGCACGGCCACCGGCTGACCGATGCCGACCACCTCGTTCTCCGCCGGGAGCAGGTACGGGTGGGTGCGGTTGTTCGGGGAGATCGTGGTGAAACTCATGGTCGAGGTGGTCGCCCCGCCGAGACCGATGGCGTCGACGCTCAGCTTGTAGGTGCGCCCGAACCCCAACTGCTCGGTCAACTTCCACGACCGGCCGTCCTGCGCCAACTCTCCCGGCACCGGCTTGCCGTCGGGATTGGTGAGCGTCACGGCGGTGAACTTGCCGTCCTCGACCCGCAGGTTCAGCTCACCCGGCGACACCCCCTTGTCGCCGTCCTTGATCGGCGAGATCAGCTTCGGCTTCATGAGCTCACTGATCGGGTTGGAATCGATTGCCGCCGAGGGCGAGTGGTGCGTACTCCCCGAGGAGCACCCCGTCAGCGCCAATGCCAGCACCGCCGCCCCGATCACCAGCAGCTTGCCGGTTCGTCGTCGGCCCTTCGCATGACTCATCGCAACCCCGCTCCACGTCTCGTGTAGACCCTCCGCGCCCAACGACTTCAGGGCTCGCTCCAAACATCAGTGATCACCCCCGCGGCGTTAACAACTCTCGACATCCTCGGAAACCCCCAGCTCCAGGGGGCGATTTCACTTTCGGCCACCATCCCTGTTAGTGTTCTTTCCGCACCGCAGAGAGCCGCAAGCGACAGCCCAGGCCCCCGGCGGCGTGACACGCGCCATTAGCTCAATTGGCAGAGCAGCTGACTCTTAATCAGCGGGTTCGGGGTTCGAGTCCCTGATGGCGCACAATCCGAACGCCCCGACAGTCCAACTGTCGGGGCGTTTTTCGTGCATCGATGAGTGTCGTTTTCCCGTCCGGCCGGTGCCGTTTTTCCTGTTCGGCTCGCGCCGGGGACACGCGAACGTTCACACAAACCGCACCGTCGGCGAAAGATATAGATGAATACGCGCAAGTAGCCCCCTATCGGGGTGGTCTCCGTACGCGGCAACAGTGCAGACTACCCGGGACCGGCAGTCGCAACGTCGCCCGACCGGGCCAATGCAACGCTAGGAGGGAGCAGGCGGTGTTCAGCCGTATTGCCATCGTGAACCGCGGAGAAGCCGCGGTCCGACTTATTCACGCCGTCCGGGATCTGGCCGCGGAAACCGGCCTCGCGATCCAGACGATCGCGCTTCACACCGATGTCGATCGGAACGCGACATTCGTGCGCGAAGCCGATATCGCGTACGACCTCGGACCGGCGTCCGCGCGCCCGTACCTCGACCTGAAGGTGCTCGAGCGGGCGTTGAAGGCGACCAAGGCCGACTCGGCGTGGGTGGGTTGGGGTTTCGTCGCCGAGGACCCGGCGTTCGCGGAGTTGTGCGAGGAGATCGGGGTGACCTTCATCGGTCCCAGCCCCGAGGCCATGCGCAAGCTCGGTGACAAGATCGGCGCGAAGCTGATCGCCGAAGAGGTCGGCGTACCCGTGGCGCCGTGGAGCCGCGGCGGGGTCGACACCGTCGAGGCCGCGGTGACCGCCGCCGAGGAGATCGGCTACCCGCTCATGCTGAAGGCGACCGCCGGCGGTGGCGGACGCGGTATCCGCATGATCACCAACGAGGCCGAGCTGGTCGACGCCTACGAGCGCACCCGGCAGGAGGCCGCGCGCGCCTTCGGCAGCGGCATTGTGTTCCTGGAGCGCCTGGTCACCGGCGCGCGCCACGTCGAGGTGCAGGTGATCGCCGACGGGCAGGGCACCGCGTGGGCGCTGGGCGTGCGCGACTGCTCGGTGCAGCGGCGCAATCAGAAGGTCATCGAGGAATCCGCCTCGCCGGTCCTGCGTCCCGAGCAGGTCGCCGATCTGAAGGCCTCGGCCGAGCGGCTGGCCGTCGCGGTCGGGTACTGCGGCGCGGCGACCGTCGAGTTCCTGTACCACCCCGGCGACGAGCTGTTCGCCTTCCTCGAGGTCAATACCCGACTGCAGGTCGAGCACCCGATCACCGAGGCCACCACCGGTTTCGACCTGGTGCGCGCCCAGCTGATGGTCGCCTCAGGCCACAAGCTCGAGGGTGAGCCGCCGCTCGAGCGCGGGCACGCCATCGAGGCCCGGCTCAATGCCGAGGATCCCGACCGCGACTTCGCGCCCGCCCCGGGCCGCATCGCGCGCCTGGATCTGCCCGCGGGCCCGGGCATTCGCGTCGACACCGGCGTCAGCGAGGGTGACACCATCCCCGCCGACTTCGACTCCATGATCGCGAAGATCATTGCCTACGGCCGCAATCGCGACGAGGCGCTGGGCCGCCTGCGCCGGGCCATGGCGCAGACCCGCGTGGTCATCGAGGGCGGCTCGACCAACAAGAGCTTCGTCCTCGACCTGCTCGATCAGCCCGAGGTGATCGACGGCAGTGCCGACACCGGCTGGATCGACCGCGTCCGCGCCGAGGGACGCCTTGTCTCGCACCGGCATTCCGCGATCGCGGTGGCCGTGGCCGCCATCGACGCCTACGAGGAAGAGGAGCAGGTCGAGCGCGAGCGCCTGCTGTCCACCGCCGCGGGTGGCCGTCCGCAGGTGCAGCATCAGAGCGGTCGCCCGCACGACCTGAAGCTGCGCGGCGTCAGCTACCGGGTCCGGGTCGCGCGCATCGGCGCGCACCGGTTCCGGATCGGCATCGAGGCGGGCGGCGAGATGCGTGCCGCCGATGTGGATTTGGAGCGTTTCGACCGGCACACCGGTCAGATCGTGGTGAACGGCAGCCGATTCCGCGTGGTCGCGGGTACGCACGGGCCGGTGCACCTGGTCGACGTCGAGGGCGTGACGCACCGGATCAGCCGCGACGAGGGCGGCGTGGTCCGCTCCCCCGCGCCCGCGCTGGTGGTCGCCACCCCGCTCGAGGTCGGCGCCGAGGTCGAGGCCGGTGCTCCGGTGCTGGTGCTGGAATCCATGAAGATGGAAACCGTGCTGCGCGCGCCGTTCCGGGCTCGCCTGAAGGAATGCGCGGTCTCGGTCGGCTCCCAGGTGGAGACCGGCGCCCCGCTGCTGCGGCTGGAGCCGCTGGCCGAGGAGGGCGAGGAGGCCGACGACACCGCGGCCACCGGTGCGGTCGAACTGGATCTGCCCGGCTCGCCGGCGCCGGTCCGGCCGAACGAGGGTCTGACCCGGAGCCTGCAGGACCTGAACAGCCTGCTGCTCGGCTTCGATGTGGACCCGCACGACGAAAAGCGCGTGCTCGAGGACTATCTGGCCGTGCGCCGCAGCGCGACCGCCGATCACCGCCGTCCGCTCGCCGAGGAGATCGAACTCGTCGAGGTGTTCGCCGATCTCACCGAGCTCAGCCACAACCGGCCGTGGGACGACGACCGCGGACAGGGCCACGTGCACAGCGCGCGCGAGTTCTTCCACGGCTACCTGCAGAGTCTCGATGTCGAGCGGGCCGGGCTCCCGGAGTTCTACCGGGCCAAGCTCGCCAAGGCGCTCGCGCACTACGGCGTCACCGAGCTGGACCGCTCCCCCGACCTCGAGGCCGCGGTCTTCCGGATCTTCCTGGCCCAGCAGCGGCCCGCCGACACCGTCACGGTCATCACCGCGCTGCTGCGCGAGTGGCTGCTCGAGCCGGGCCCGGAGCGGGTGCTGCGTGAGCCGGCCGGTCTGGCGCTCGAGCGTCTGGTGACCGCGACCCAGGTGCGGTTCCCGGGTCTGGCCGACCTGGCGCGTGGTGTGGCGTACGCCTGGTACGGGCATCCGCTGCTGCTGCGCAACCGCGCCCGCGTGTACACCACCGTGCGCAAGCACCTGAGTCTGCTTGACGCGCAACCGGATACCGCCGATCGCGCGGAGCGGATCGCGGACATGGTGCGCGCCACCGAGCCGCTGGTGCGGCTGCTCGGCCAGCGCCTGGTGCGCGGCTCCGCGGACAACACCGTCATGCTCGAGGTGCTGACCCGCCGCTACTACGGCAACAAGGACCTCGTCAACGTGCGCACCGAGCACGCGGACGGTCACGCCTTCGTGGTCGCGGAGCGACGGGGTGTGAGCCTGGTGTCGGCCGCGGTGCGTTTCGACGAGCTCGACACCGCGGTGCGCGGGCTGGCGCATGTGGCGCGCGGCGCCGCGTCCGTCGAGGCCGACATCTACCTCAGCTGGGAGAAGCAGCCCGAGGACTTCGAGGCGATGGCGGCGGCGCTGCAGGAAAAGCTTGCCGCGCATCCGCTTCCGGATCAGGTGCACCGGATCACGTGCACGGTGGCGGGCAGCGGCGGTGCGGTCATGCACCACCACTTCACCTTCCGCCCCGCGACCACCGGCATGACCGAGGAACGGCTCATCCGCGGCTTGCACCCGTACATCGCCCAGCGCATGCAGATGCGGCGGCTGCGCAAGTTCGACCTCACCC
>NZ_BAFX01000179.1 GCF_000308815.1 Nocardia concava NBRC 100430 | reverse complement strand
CTGAAGTCGCCGAGCCACCCGTGCTCGGCCCGGGACAGCTGCGCATCGCGGTGGCCGCGTGCGGCATCTGCGGCAGCGACCTGTCGATGTCGAAGGATCCGTGCCGGTTCGTCGCGGTGGCGACCGACAGCGGGTACCCACTGGCCACTTTCGATACTGACAAGCCCGTCGTGCTCGGGCATGAATACGCGGGAACCGTCACCGAGATAGGCTCGGGGATAAATGATTTCGCGATCGGTGACCGCGTCGCCGGTATCGGTCTCGCGACCGAGACCGCGACCGGCATTCCGACGATCATCGGCTACTCCAACGAATATCACGGCGCGTTCGGCGAGAGCATCGTGGTGGACGCCTACTGGGTGCGCCACGTCCCCGACTCCCTCTCGCTCGAACACGCGACCCTGGCCGAGCCTCTGCACGTCGGCGAGATGCACGTTCAGCAATCCGGCCTCACCCCCGACGATTCCGCGCTGGTGATCGGCTGCGGCACCATCGGCCTCGGCGCGATCATCGCCGCCAAGGCACACGGCGCCCGGCTGGTGGTCGCCTCCGAACCCTCGCCCAAACGCCGCGAACTCGCGCGGGCCGTCGGCGCGGATATCGTCGTGGACCCGAACGAACAGGACCCCATCGAGGCGTGGACCCGCGCGGCCGCCCAGCAGGACACCGTGGTCGGACAATCCGGACCCGGCATTCTCATCGCCTATGAATGCAGCGGCCGCGCAGGCATTATCGGCACGCTCATGCGGGAGCTGCCGTTCAATTCCCGCATCCAGGTGCTGGCCGCGCCGTTCGACGAGGAGCCGATCATCCCGGCGGTCGGCCAGTTCCGCCGCATCGCCGTCAACTTCGGACACGGACCGTACGAGAACGCCTACGACATCACCCTCGAGCGCCTGGCCTCCGGGCAGATCGACGCCGAATCGATCATCACCGGCCGGGTCGGTCTGGACGGGGTGGCCGAGGCGTTCACGGCCCTGCGGAATCCCGAGGAGCATGTGAAAATCCTGGTGGTCCCGACCTCCGGCTAATCAGCAGTTTTCCCGGTCGCCCCTGCTCGGTCCTTGTCCACCAGGCCAGTTCGCGTCGAAATGTCCGAAAAATACTGGTAATCAGACGCGATAACCGCCGTGAGAAAGGACTCAGCAGGGGGTCCGACAGATCCAGCAACCTTCGGGTTAGGCTGGCGAAATGTCGGCAAACATAGCTGTTGAGGATGCCGGGGCGGAGCCGGGGGCTGCCGGTGCAGCGCCACGCGACGCCCGGGTGATCGCGCTGTGCAATCAGAAGGGCGGCGTCGGGAAGACCACCTCGACGGTCAATCTGGGTGCCGCGCTTGCCGAGTGCGGGCTGAAGGTGCTGCTGGTGGATCTCGATCCGCAGGGCGCGCTGTCGGCGGCCCTGGGCGTCGCGCACCACCAGCTCGAGCTGACGGTCTACGACCTGCTGACCCGCAACGCCCCGCCCATCGACGACGTGCTCCTGGACACCGGTGTGGCCAATCTGCACCTGCTACCCAGCAATATCGACCTCTCCGCCGCCGAGATCCAACTGGTCAACGAGGTCGGCCGCGAACACTCCCTGCGCCGCGTGCTCGACCCCATCCGGGACCGCTACGACTACATCCTCATCGACTGCCAGCCGTCGCTGAGCCTGCTCACCGTCAACGCGCTCGCCTGCGCGGACGGCGTGATCGTCCCGATGGAATGCGAATTCTTCTCGCTACGCGGGCTGGCCCTGCTCAACGACACCATGGAAAAGGTGCGCGAGCGGCTCAATCCCAAGCTCGAACTCTGCGGCATCGTGGTCACCATGTACGACACGCGACTGCTGCACTCGCGGCAGGTGCGCGAACGGGTGGCCGAATCCTTCGGGGATCTGCTCTACGAGACCGCGATCTCGCGGACCGTGCGCTTCCCCGATTCCACCATCGCCGGTGAGCCCCTCACCAAGTGGGATCCGAAATCGCGTGGCGCCGAGCAGTATCGGGAACTGGCCCAGGAATTCCTGCGGCGTTCCGGACAGCCCGGCGGTCAGTTGATGATGTCGTCTATGCAGTAACCCTGGGCGGCGGCCCGCAGGGTGAAGGTGCGGACCGTGGTGACGGTGGCGGAATTCGTCACCGGGACAGTCACTTCCGCGCCGGTGTCGCCGATGCGCCGCGCGGTCATCCGGTCGTTGTCGAAGGACATTGTGCCGGTGAGCCTCCCGGGATTGGCCGCCAGCACGGAACCGGCGCAGACCAGCGGATACCGGCCCTCGGTGTCATCGGGCTGGAGGGGCTGCCCGATCCAGCGGGATAGGTAGCGGCGGACGGTATATCGCGCATCATCCTCGGTGAGGCTCGGCTGAACAGCAGGCGACGGTGCCGCGCTGGTCGCGAGCGCCGACGTCGGTGCGGGCGCGGTGGTGGCCGGTGTCGAGGTCCCGGTCCCCAACGTATCGAGTGATCCGACCGGCGGCGTCGGAGTCGGCTGGGCCGTGTGATGAGCGTGGCTCTGACTCTGCCCGCAGCCGACGGCCATGGCGCACAACACGACTACCGGGAGCACCCGCACAGCACGAATTCCGAGTCGCTTCACCGACCCCACGATAGCCGTGTTTCCCATATCGACCCCGCGACACCGAGATCAAACGTACCCTCGGTTTG
Source organism: Nocardia concava NBRC 100430 (assembly GCF_000308815.1). Lineage (GTDB taxonomy): Bacteria > Actinomycetota > Actinomycetes > Mycobacteriales > Mycobacteriaceae > Nocardia > Nocardia concava. The sequence goes on along the minus strand of NZ_BAFX01000179.1, from coordinate 13,982 downwards.
CGGACCGGACGTCCGCTCAATCGATTTCGCCGGGGTGATCGTCGATGCCTGCCGTGGTATTGGAAGCCGAAGGGCTTCAGAAGCGATACGGCGGGGTCGAGGCATTGCAGGGAGCCAGTTTTCAGGTCGATGCCGGTGAAGTGGTGGCGTTGATCGGCGATAACGGCGCCGGGAAATCCACGCTGGTGAAATGCCTTTCCGGGGCGGAACAACCCGACGGCGGGCGAATTCTGCTGGAGGGGAATCCGGTTCGAATGGCCTCGCCGGTCGCGGCGCGGCGAATGGGCGTGGAGACCGTCTACCAGGACCTAGCCGTGGCTCCGGACCTCGATCCGGCCGCGAATCTCTTTCTCGGACGCGAATTGTTCCGCAAGGGCCTGGCGGGCCGGCTCGGCATGCTGGACCGCAAGGCCATGAGAACCCAGGCGGCCGAACACTTTCAACGCCTCGGCGTCGTGCTGCCCCGCGATGACGTGCCCATCGGCTCGCTCTCCGGCGGCCAGCGGCAGACGGTCGCCGTGGCCCGCGCGGTCATGTGGGCCAGCAAGGTCGTGTTCATGGACGAACCGACCGCCGCCCTCGGCGTGGTACAGCGCGAGCGGGTGCTGGATGTCATTCGCCGCGTGCGGGATCAGGGCATCGCGGTGGTGCTGATCAGCCACAACATGCCGGAGGTACTGGCTGTCGCCGACCGCATCGAGGTGTTGCGGCTGGGGCGTCGGGTGGCGCGGTTCACCGCGGCCGACGCCACGCTGGAACAGTTGGTGGGAGCCATGACCGGGGCGCTGACCACGGAGGACGAATCTTGAGTGGGCAGAGCGTGAGTGAGCAGAGCGCGAGCGGACGCGGCCTGAAATGGGACGGCGCATTGCTCGGCCGGGGCGTGCGCAGGCTGGCCGGGACCGGCACGTTCTGGATCGGAATCGTGCTGGTGGTGCTGTATCTGGCGTTCAGCATCGCCAAACCGAACGCCTTCCCGACCCGATTCACCTTCCAGACCCTGCTGATCGAGACCTCGGTGCTGCTGGTGCTGTCGATCGGCATGACCTTCGTGATCGTCACCGCCGGCATCGATCTGTCCGTCGGCATGGTGCTGATCTTCTCCGGCGTGCTCGCCTCCAAGACCATGGAATGGCTGAGCCCGGGTGAGGATGCGACACACGGCGGTTGGGGCCTGATCCTGCTCGGCCTGCTGGTTTCCCTTGCGGGCGGCGCACTCTGGGGCCTGATCAATGGATTCCTGGTGGCCAAGGCCAAGATTCCGCCGCTGATCGTCACCCTCGGCTCGTTCGGCGCCGCCCTGGGCTCGGCGCAGCTGATCACCGGCGGCGTCGACACCCGCACCGTCCCCGAAAAGCTGCGCAACTCACTGGGTTTCGGCACCGTCATGGGCGGCATCCCCGACCTGGTGCTGGTGGCCGCCGTGGTCACCCTCTTCGGCGCCTGGCTGCTGCACACCACCCGCTTCGGCCGCTACACCTATGCGATCGGCTCCAACGCCGAGGCCGCGCGCCGCTCCGGCATCGGCGTCACCCGGCACCTGATCCTGGTCTATCTCATGGCCGGAATGCTCTCGGGCCTGGCCGGTTTCATGAATCTCGCGTACTTCGGCACCACCACCATCGCCGGGCACGGCACCGACAATCTCGACGCCATCGCGGGCGTGGTGATCGGCGGGACCAGCCTGTTCGGCGGCGTGGGCTCGGTGGTGGGCACCGTGATCGGGGTGTTCATCCCGTCGGTTTTGCGCAAGGGCTTCGTCATCGTAGGGGTGCCGGTGTTCTGGCAGCCCATCGCGGTGAGCGTCGTGCTCGTGGCGGCCGTGTGGTTCGACCAGATCCGCAGGCGGTCCCGAGACCGGAAATAACAGAACACAGTTCGAAGGTGAGGGCCTGATGATGAGGACCGGTGGTAGGGCCGCCGTAATAGCGGGCGTCGCGATAGCGGTGGCCGGGCTATTGGCGGGATGCGGTGGCTCGGTGAACAATTCGGGTGGCACCGATGCGAAGAAGCTGGTGCTCATCCCCGGCGTCGCCAACGAACCCTTCTACATCTCCATGCAGTGCGGCGCCCAGGACGAGGCCAAGAAGCTGGGCTACACCCTCGACACCCAGGCCCCGTCGCAATTCGACGCCTCGCTGCAGACACCCATAGTCACCGGCGTCATCGCCAACAAGCCCGGCGCCATCCTCATCGCACCCACCCACGCCCAGGCCATGGCCAGCCCGATCAAACAGGCCAAGGACGCGGGCATCAAGGTGATCGAGGTCGATACGGCGCTGGAGGACACATCGGTCGCGCTGTCCTCCATCGCGTCGGACAATGTCAAAGGCGGGCAACTCGCGGCCCAGACCCTGTCGAAACTGGTGGGCGACAAGGGATCCGTGCTGGTGATCAACACCAAGGCCGGAACATCCACCACCGATCAGCGCGCCAAGGGCTTCGAAGACGAGCTCAAGCAGAGCCATCCGGGGATGACCTCGCTGGGCGTGCAGTACAACAACAATGAAGCGGCCCAGGCGGCCTCGATCGTGACCGCCACGCTGGCGGCGCACCCGGATCTCGCGGGCATCTTCGCCACGAATCTCAGCTCCGCGGAGGGCGCGGCGACCGGACTCCGCAATGCGGGCAAGCTCGATCAGGTCAAGGTCGTCGGATTCGACGCGAGCCCGAAACAGGTGCAGGACTTGAAGGACGGCACCGTCCAGGCTCTGATCGCTCAGAACCCCGGCGACATCGGCAAGCAGGGCGTCGATCAGGCCGCCGCGGCGCTCGAGGGCAAGCCGGTCACCCGCACGATCCAAACCAACATGATCGCGATTACCAAGGACACCATCTCCACCAATGATCAGTACTTCTACAAGTCGAAGTGCTGACGACTCGATCTCAATCCCATCCCTGATTGAATTCCAAGGAGTACCACCATGTTCCGCAAAATAGCCGCCACCACCATGATCGCGGCCGCCCTCGCCGGTGGAACCGCGGCCACCGCCTCGGCCGCCACCAACGACCCGGCACCCCAGCCCGTCGCCGCCGTCACCCCCGTGGGCGCGGGCCAGACCCAAGCCATTCCCGGCGGACAGATCGGCATGGTCGTCGGCGGTGTCACCGGCGCGGTCATCGGCATCGTCGCCGGCGGCGCCATCGGTTGCACGGTAGTCGTCCCCGCCTGCCCCATTTCCGTCGTCATCGGCGCGGGCATCGGCGGCGCCGCGGGTGCCGCCATCGGCGGCTCGATCGGCGCCGGCATCGGCAGCGCCATCGGCGCCCAAATCCCGGGCTGATCCCCGCGTTTCGCAATCAAGATCAGGGAGCTCTCACCGCGGAGATTCGTCCGCATCCCAACAGTGAGAGCTCCCTGATCTTGTTCCAGGTGGGTTGAGGTGGGCGGGGAGTCGGCGGAAAGTGGTTGGCGGAGTGTGATTCCGGGGCTGGTCGGCGACCAGGGGAGGGTGCGGAACGGTCTGTCAGTGTTGTTCGGCGGACCTGCTGCGGTGCTGTGAGATTGCTGACAGTTCGTGCCGGGTTTGTCTGAATGTCTGGACTCGGGTTTCTGGGAACGGTAGCGTCCCGGCACGATTCGCGAGTGGTTTGCTGGGGCTGACGGCTGAAGTGTGAGGAAACGCGGTTGTTCAAGGTGTCCATCAGGGCGATGGTGCTGGCTTTGGGTGTGTTGACCGCGGCGACGGGGTACGTGCCTGTCTCGGCTCAACCGCTTTATCCCACACAGGATTCCGATCCGTTCTACGCGCCACCCGCCGACCTGGGCAGCTTCGCTCCCGGTGATGTGGTGCGTACCCGCCGGATCGATACCGGACTGTATGTCGGCACCGAGGGCTGGCAGATCGCGTTCCGCAGCACCAATTCCCAGGGGCAGCCGATCCTCGGCATGACGACCGTGCTGCTGCCGTCGGGTGTCAAGAATCCACCGCTGGTGTCCTATCAGGCGCTGATCAATTCCCTGGGCGCGCAATGTAATCCGTCGCGCTCGCTGTTCAACGGCGAACTGCAGGACGGCGTCGGCGCCATGCTGCCGATCGGGCGCGGTTGGGCGATCTCGCTGCCGGATTACCTGGGTCCGAACGTGGCCTACGGTGCCGCCAAGCTGAGCGGGATGGTCACCCTCGACAGCGTGAAGGCCGTCCGCAAGGCCACCGAACTGGGTCTGTCGAGCTCGAAGGTCGCGTTGGCCGGATACTCCGGCGGCGGCATGGCGACCGCCTGGGCCGCGGCGCTCCAGCCCGAATACGCCCCGGATCTGAAGCTGGATGCCGTTGTGGCGGGCGGGATTCCGGCCGATCTGGAGCAGATGGCGCTGTCGCTGGGCTTCGAACCGCATCCGGGCTTCGGCCTGGCGTTCGCCGCCGCCATGGGCCTGGAGCGCGAATACCCCGACCGCCTGCCGGTCTCGGATCAGCTCAACGAGAACGGTCTCTGGTTCCGCGAGTTCACCCACGACGCCTGCCGCCGCTTCCTGCTCTTCCACGGCGCCTTCCGCAGCGCCGAGCAGATGGCCGCGTCCAAGAGCCTGCTCGACAGCCCGGAGGCCCATTCCGTGCTGCGTGAGAACAGCCTGCGCTACTTCCCGGGCACGCCGACCGCGCCGACCTACATCTGGCAGGGTCGCTTCGACACCCTCACCTTCTTCGACCCGGTCGCCGAGGTCGCGGACCGCTACTGCAAAGCCGGTGTGCCCCTGACCTTCCGGCCGTTCGACATCGCCGAGCACATGACCACGGCGGTCGCGGGCTTCCCCGACGCCTGGAACTACGTCGAATCCCGCTTCCGCGGCGACCCCGTCGCGAAGAGTTGCTGACCGGACGCCAACAGCGCCGGGCCGCGGAGAATGCTAAGCCGTAGCCCGGCGGGCGTTCTCCGCGGCGAGCAAGTCCAGCAGGCCCGGAAATCGCCGCCGGAGATCGGCCCGGCGGAGCTGGGCCATATTGCTGTTGCCGCGATTGACCTGGCGGATCAGCCCGGCCTGGCGCAGCACCCGGAAATGGTGTGTGCGAGTCGCTTTCGACACCGTGAGACCGAACGAGCTGCAAAGCCGTTCCGCCCCATCGGCATCGGCGAGCAGGGCGAGCACCACCGTCAGCCGATTCGGGTCGGCCAGCGCCGCCAGCACGGCCCCGAGTTCCATATCCGCGAGCTCCGGCTCGTCGTCCGCCACGACCACACCTCCTAGGTACGGTTTGCATCGTACCTCAGGCCGCGCTAGCGTCCCGAGGTATGACAGATTTCGTACCTGAAGACCGTGTGCCCTTCGCCCTCATGGGCCTGGCCCACCCCAAACCCGAGCGCGCAGCCGACCTGAAGGACCTGCTGCTGTCCTTCGTCGCCCCCACCCGCGACGAGCCCGGCGCACTCGAATACCACTTCCACGAAGACGCCGCCGACCCGTCGACCTTCGTCTTCTACGAGGTCTGGCGCTCCAAGGAAGACCTCGACCGCCACCTCGAACTACCCCACCTGCGCGACTTCTGGATCCGCCGCATGGACTACCTCGAACGAGACCTCGAAATCCGCTTCCTCTCGATGCAGAGCACCTACCCGCGCCCCATCCCCGCGTAGCCGCGCCTCGAGAGAAGTTCCACTTGTCATCCCGGCGTGTATTTGGCCGGGATCCATGCCTGCCGGGTGTGGATTCCGGCCAAAAGCACGCCGGAATGACGAGGAGCACTCCCACCAGGCGCTCAGGCGGCCACCGGGGACCCGTGCCGAGGTGTCCGGTACGCCGGAGCGGGTAGAGCGATGGCGGAGAGACCGGCAGGGGAGAGCGAGGGCGTGCGGCGATGACGAAGACTGCCACCGAGACGGAGGTTGGCCGGGGTGTCAGGCCCGGGCTGGTGGTGGGTGCGCTCGGTGTGGTGTTCGGGGATATCGGGACCAGTCCGATTTATGCGCTGCGGGCCGTGTTCGATCCGGGTGATCCGCATCCGATGCCGATCCGGGCCGAGAACGTCTTCGGCGTGTTGTCGCTGGTGTTCTGGTCGATGGTCGTCATCGTGACTGTCACCTACGTGCTCATCGCCCTGCGCGCCGACCATGACGGTGAGGGCGGGATCATGGCGCTGATCACCCTGGTGCGGCGCTGGGCGGTGCCGGGCCGCAAGCGGCTGGCGGCGGTGCTGGCCGCGCTCGGAATCTTCGGCGCCGCACTGTTTCTCGGCGACAGCATGATCACCCCGGCCATCTCCGTGCTGTCCGCGGTCGAGGGCCTCGAGATCGTGGCGCCGCCGATGGCCCGGGCCGTCGTGCCGATCACCGCCGTCATCATCCTGGCCTTGTTCCTGGTCCAGCGGCGGGGCACGGGAACCGTGGGCCGGTTGTTCGGTCCGGTGATGCTGCTATGGTTCGCGACCATCGCGGCGTGCGGCATCGGCGGCATCGCCCGCCACCCGGGCGTCGGGAAGGCGCTGTCCCCGACCTACGCGGTCGGTTTCCTCGTCGGCCATTTCGGGGTGGCGTTCTTCGCGCTGGCCGCGATCGTGCTGGCGGTCACCGGCGCGGAGGCGCTGTACGCGGACCTGGGCCATTTCGGCCGCCGATCCATCACCCGCGCCTGGCTTTTCGTCGTCTTCCCGGCCTGCCTGCTGAGCTACCTCGGCCAGGGCGCGCTCATTCTCGACGATCCCCGTCATGCCGCGAGCCCGCTGTTCCTGCTCGCGCCCGGCTGGGCCCGGCTGCCGGTGGTGGCGCTGGCGACCGCGGCCACCGTCATCGCCTCGCAGGCCGTCATCTCCGGCGCGTATTCGGTTGCCGCCCAGGCCATCCGGATCGGCTACCTGCCGCGTCTACGGGTCGTGCACACCTCCGCCTCGACACCGGGGCGGATCTACGTCCCGTGGATCAATTGGCTGCTCATGGTCTCGGTGCTCACCCTGGCCTTCGCCTTCCGCAGCTCGACCGCGCTGTCCTCGGCTTACGGCATGGCCGTCACCTGCACCATCACCATCACGACCCTGCTGCTGAGCTACCTCGCCTACGCACGGTGTCTTTTTCGAAAATGGCAACTGCCGCTCCCGCTCATCGCCTGCGCCGCGATCCCGCTGCTCGGCGTCGACCTGCTGTTCGTCACCGCGAATCTGACCAAACTGGTGCACGGCGCCTGGCTGCCCCTGCTGATCGGATCCCTCGCCTTCGTGCTCATGACCACCTGGCAGCGCGGACGCCGCGTGGTCGTGGCCGAGCGCGAACGCCGCGAGGGCTCCCTGCGCGAATTCATCGAGGACCTGCGGCATCGCGACCCGCGCCCGGCCGTCGTCGAGGGCACCGCCGTCTTCCTCAACCGCGGCAAGGAACTCGCCCCGCTGGCCCTGCGCGCGAATGTCGAACGCAATCACGTCCGCCACCGCCAGATCGTGATCCTGTCCGTGGAAACCGAATCCACGCCGCGGGTGCCGCCCGACGACCGGATCCGCATCGACCATCTCGGCTACACCGACGACGGCATCGTCCACGTCACCGTCCGCGTCGGCTACCTGGAGCGGCCGGACGTGCCAGCGGCCCTGGCGGAACTGGATCCGGACGAGACCGAAGGCCTGCTCGATCTCGACACCGCCACGTACTTCCTCTCCGAAATCGAGCTGAGCCACGGCGAGGAATCGATCATGTCTCGTTGGCGCAGCAGGCTTTTCATCGCCATGAGCTACATCTCCGCCGACGCCGCCGAGCATTTCGGCCTCCCGCGCGATCGCACGGTGGTGATGGGTGCGCGCATCGAGATCTGACGTGTCGGAACCGGCTCGGCGGGTAGACGGGTCGTAGGAGTATTCGACGCCATTCGAGGAGGTAAGCGCATGGCCGAGACGCCCGGGAAATTCGATCCTTCGGCGATCACCGGATTCGCCGCCGGTGACCAGCTGAACACGGTGATCCGTCAGCAGATCGAGACGGCGATGCGGGAAACGCTGGGCCGGACACCGAGATTCAGCAAGCGAATGAAGATGAGCGCCGGCGCGGCGATGCTGGGGCTCTACGGCGGCGGCGCACTGGTGGCCACCGTGATCCTGCTACTGGCACTGGCCATTCCGGCGTGGTCGGCCGCGCTCATCGTCGCCGTGGTGCTGCTGGTCGCGGCCGCCGTGGTGCGGTCCATGGCCAAGTCGCGGACGGGCGAGCCGCCCGTCGCGGCCGTCGACCCGCTCGCCTGAGGCCCTTACGGATTCACAGCGGATCACGCGGGAGCAGGGTGCCGAGGGGACCGAGATCGATATTCAGGTCCTCCGGCGCCAGCTCGAAATGCTCCCGCAACTCGTCCATGGCATCGGACAGTCGCATGAGAGTCGTTCCCATTTCCTCGATTTGACGCTCGGACAGATCCCCCGCCTCCATGCGGCGCACGGCCTGCCGCTCCATGAGCTGGCGCAGCAACTCGACAATGGTGAGCACCAGCGTGGCCAGCCCACGCTCCACCCCCTCCGGATCGAGCTCGATGCGCCGGTCCGGACCCGTCATCGCTGCTGCTGTTCGATCAGCGCAGCGGCCGAGGCCATCAACGCGCGCAACGAAATCCGCACCAGCTCGACCTCGGCGATGGACAGCGTGATGTCGCCGGAGATGACGACCCCGCCCGCCAGCACCCGATCGAGCAGATCGATGAGCGCCACATCGCGATTGCCCGACACGGCGGGCAGGTCCTCGGTGAAAGAGGGATCGCCGGTCATCACAGCTGCCCGGCCGCGCCGACGAACGTGTACGGCGGCCACGGGCCGGACCGTTCGATCGTCAGCAACTCGTTGTCGTCGAATTGTTGTGCGGCGGACAGGAATTCCGTCGTCTCGTCGTCCTCCACCAGGTAGGTGGCATTCAGGAGTAGATGCGCGCGCCGCCCCGTGAGCGCGGTCTCGGTGGTGGGACGGTTGTGCCCCGCGACCGCGTACCGGCACAGCGTCCGGAACATTCCGGACGCGGCGAGCTCCGCGGAGGCGAGATCGGTTCGCCCGCGCTGCAAGGTATCTCGCCGCTGACGCAGATAGTCGGCCCCCGAAGTCGGGCGCACCGATTCGGCGTCGGGCTCGGGCGGGCGCAGGTATGCCCGCACCCCCCATTCGGCTCGGCCTTCGACCAGCGCCAGCCCCGCACGGAAGTCCTCGCCGCGCTTGATGAGCAGTCGCCGCACCCCGTCATCGTCGAGGCACAGCACCGCGAGCCGCACCGGAATGATCGGCCGACCCACCGCGGCGGCCTCGACGACCGCGTGATGGGTGCGCGCGGCGTTCGCGAGCCAGTCGAAATCGTTCAGATTGCGTTGCAGGGCTTCGGCGCTGAACTCCGCCAGCGGCACCGAGCCGACCACGGCGGTCAGCCCGCCGGCCTCCACACAGCGGACCGGTTCGCCGCTCACCCCCAGCGCCTCGGGTGCGGGCCCGTCGCCGGCGCGAATCGCGTACACCCAGACGGCAGTCTCATTGTTCATTCTCGATCTCCGATTTCTCGGCCTCCAATTCCGCGAGCCGCTTGCGCAATCGCTCGTTCTCCGACTGGAGTTCGGCAGGACCCGGCGCATCGAGTTCGGCATCGGAACGGCGATGCAGACGCGCCGAACCGTCCCCGTCCTCCAGCGCGTGATCGCCGCGCAGCCACGGATCTCGTTGCCACCAATCGATTCCCACCTCGCGGGCGGTCTCGAGGGACGCGATGACCAGCCGCAGTTTGATGGTGAGCAGTTCGATATCGAGCAGGTTCACGCGGATATCGCCCGCGATCACCAGCCCCTTGTCGAGCACCCGCTCCAGAATGTCACCCAGATTGGCCGGTTCGGACCCGCTGCGCGCGGGCCGCGCGGAATAGCGATCGGGCAGCGTCATCGGCGGTCATCCCCGATCGAACAGCGCTGCCCGCGTCGAATCCGGCTGTAGGACAGCAGATCCCCGGATTCGGAGAGCTCCAGCCGATACAGCGCCAGCACATCCGCGGAGGACGGGATATGGGTTTCTTCGAGCACCTCGACCTCGACGGACCAGCCGGAATCGGTCGGCCGCACGCCCGTCGCGCCGAGCACGGACTGACCGGTGAGATCGGCGATCACCCGGATGCCAGCGGCGGCGGCGCTCGCAGCCGACAAGCGGTCGTCGCCGTCGCCGTCGGCGGATCGTCTGCTTCCGGATCCCCGTGTCGTCCCGGAACTCTTTGCCCGGGAACGCTGTTCCTCGGCCATGGCTCTCACTCACTTCGTCGGTGCAGGGCCCGATTGAGCACCCGCTGCTCGGCCTCCCGGTACTCGTCCTCGTCCAGTTCGCCCGCGGCCTTCCGCCTTTGCAGCTCGTCGAGCTCACGCCGGATCGCCGCGGGACTGTAGAGCTGGCGGTCGGCCTCGTCGGCGATCACCTTGGCGATCGCGACCACGGCCTTCAGCGGCAGCACCGGCAGGCTGAGCAGGGTGCCGATCATTGTTGTTCCGTCGCTTCGATGGTCATGAAGTCCCACGCCGCCAGCGGCCCGACCAGGCGCATGGACACCCGGTTCTCCCACTGCTTGCTCAGCAGATCGGCGATGTGGACCAGCTCTTGCTCCTTGGCGAGCGGTATCAGCACCGCGAGGGTGGCGAGCTCCTCCTCATGGGTCGGCGGCCGCAGCACCAGCTCCTCGGTCAGCTGCCGCAACGCGCTCACCATGACCTCGGTGTCGGCCTCGCGCCGACGCTCGAGCTCGGAGTTGACGATCTCGCCCAGGGCCAGGCTCAGATCGCGATTGGCCGCCTCGGGCGTGGTCCGCAGGGTTTCGGCCAGCGCCGCGGCCTGCTCGTTCTCCTCCAGGATCTCCCGCAGCACCGCCTGCTCGACGTACTGTGCGGTCACCAGATATTCGGCGAGGCCGCCCAGATCCTCGAGCGCCGCGGCGAACCGCTCCTCGTTGGGTTCCAGCAGCCCGGATTCGACGGCCGCCTCGTCCTCGAGCGCCGCGCCGAAACGGATGGGCACGACCGAGGTTTGGCCGACCAGGTCGTCCACGACCCGGGAGTAGCCCTCCAGATCCTCGGCACGATCGAGGGGCTCGTCCACCGGCACCTCGCTCACCATCGCCGCGATCTTCCCGTGGGTGACGGTCCGCAGCGGTGCGGGTTTGCGCCCGATGCCTTGCGCTGCTTTGGGTTTCGCCCCCGCTGGCACGATCCCGTAGATCAGCAGGGCGGTATTCGATTCCGCCGCAGGGCTGTCCGCTGTGGTCATGACTGGCTCCTCCGGCGCGTGCTCGGCTTCGGCTTGGCTTCCTCTTTCTCCTTGTCCTCGTCACCCTGGCCCAGGGCGCCCATGATCTGCTTACCGGCCGCCTCGATGAGTTCCTTGGCGTTGCCGCCGCCCTCGTTCAGCGCGCCGGAGAGCTGCTTGGTGGCCGATTCGATGGCCTCCTTGGTGGTGGACGCCTTGCCGCCGGAGGCGACGTCCTTGACCACGTCGGGCAGCCCCGGCTTCTGGTCCTGGGCGGAGATATCGAGGCGATTGACCGCTTCGGCGAACCTGAGATAGGTGTCGACACTGGCGATCACGACGCGGGCGTCGATGGTCAGGATCTCGATGCCGACCAGCGAGACACGCACGTACGCGTCGATCACGAGGCCCTTGTCGAGAATCGTGTCGAGCACTTCGGCGAGGCTGCTCGCATTCGGTCTGCCGACGCCGCCACCGCCACCGCGGGGCTGGAGCGCGGTTGTCATCGTGAATCATCTCCTTGTTGTTGCTCCTATCGGCCGCCTACCCGCTGCGTTGGCGGGTATGCGTGAAAGGTGCGTTTTGTCAGCCTGTTTCGGTGGGCGCTACCCGGGTAGCCGAGGACCGGGTCGATGCGACGGCCCTTTCCAGACCGCTCGATCGGAAGGAATTCGACATGAGCGCAACCGATAAGGCCAAGAACAAGGCCGATGAGCTTGCCGGCAAGGCCCAGGAGAAGCTGGGCAAGGTGACCGGCGACGCCGACCGCGAACAGGCGGGCAAGACCCGCCAGGCGAAGGACAACGTCAAGGACGCGGGCGAGAAGGTCAAGGACGCGTTCCGGGATTGATTCCCGTGAACAGGTGCCCCGGGCGTGCTCGATGCCCGGGGCACCGTCATGTTCGTTTCCGAGGCACCGCCGCCCTGTTTGCGGCCGCCGTGCGCGGGTAGCTGCGAAGCATGATTCCCACACTGATCAGGACAGGTGCGTCGCTCGCGAAAATGTCTCTGGCACTTCCGATTCGTGCCCTGGAAACCAGTTTCGAGCTGGCGGGCTCGGGAATCGAGGCGGTGACCCCGGACTCGGTCCGGCGCTTGCGCGATGATCTGGTGACGCTGGCGGATCCGCACACCGAGCGCACCCAGCGGCGCGTCGCGCCCGGACCCGATCGCGCCACGGTGGAGGTGCGCGGACTGACCTCGCCGGAATCCCCGCGCGTGCTGGCGGCATTGGACGAGCGGCTGGACCGGCTGGGCGTGGTGCGCTGGTGGCGGGTCAATGCGGTGACCGGACGGGTGGTCGCGGGCCTGGAGGACCCCGACGCCGAGCTGCCGCAATTGCTCGACGCGGTCGAAGCGGTGGAAGCCGAGGCCGAGGTCGAGGAACAGACCTGGGACCGGTCGGTCGAGCATCCGGCGGATCGGGAACCGGTGGTGGCGGCCGGAATTCAGCTGGCCGCCGACGTGGCCGCCATCGGACTGGCCGCCACCGGCGCGCTGCTGCCCTTCGACGCCCCCGCCCGGCTGCTGCGCGGCGTCGCGCTGCTGGCCGACAATCAGCCGCGGCTGCGCGAACAGGTCGAGGCGCGGCTGGGCCGGGTACGCACCGATGTGGTGCTGACCCTGGCGACCGCCATCGGCAGCGCGGCCTCGGAGAGCGTTGCGAAGCTGGCCGTCGATGCGGCCCAACGCGGTTTCACCTTCCTCGAGGCGAGCAGCTCCTACACCCGGTGGGGTGAATGGGAGCGCGAGGTCGCCGGGCGCGATCAAGCCGCGGTCCATGAACCACTGCCACCCCGGGATCGGCCCGTCGAGCTGCCGAACGGACCGGTGGAACGTGTGGCCGACGAGACCGCGGCCGGAAGTCTGTTCGGCACCATGGCTTTCGCGGGCGGCACCCGCTTCTCCGATGCCATCGACTCCCTGGAACTGGGCGCGCCCAAGGCAGCCCGCGCCAGCCGCGAGGCCTTCGCCGCGACCGCGTCCACCATACTCTCGCGCGCCGGTGTGCTGACCCTGCAGGCGAGCGTGTGGCGGCGACTGGACCGGCTCAGCGCCGTGATCATCGACGGCGAGGCGCTTTTGACCGACAGCCGCGTGGTGCTCGACGCCGAGCCCGAGCCCGAGCACTCGGCCGCCGAGCTCTGGGCTGCCGCGCAGCACGCGCTCAGAAATGATGCGCACCAGTCGAATTCGGATGGTGACGAGCCGCCCCGCCTCGTGCACCAGGGGAGCGGCACACCGGATCGGGGCATGACACGCACGCCGGTCTGGCGGGAGGTGCGGGTCGGTGAGCGAGTCCTCGGGCGCGTGCTCATCGGACGCGAGATGGATCGGCGGGCGCAGGCGGTGCTGGAGTCCGCACGGGCGGCCGGGTTGCGCGTGATCCTCTCCGCACACCAGGACCTGCGCGAATTGCGTTCACTGGCAGACGAATTCGTTCCGGGTGAGATCTCGCGCAGCAAGCTGGTCGATGATCTGCAGCGCGAGGGGCACGTGGTGGCGGTGCTGGGCGCACGTTCGTTCAAGGCGCTGGACTGGGCCGATGTCGCCCTCGGCATAGCGCGCAGCGAGGACGGCGAGCTGCGGGTGCCCTGGAGTGCGGACGCGGTGTGCCGCGATCTGGCTCAGGTGCAACGCATTCTGGCCCTGGTGCCGCCCGCCCGGCAGGTCAGCGAGCGCGCCCGGGTGCTGGCGCTCTCGGCGACCGCCCTGGGCGGATTGATGCTGGCCGTGACGCCGCGCGGCGGACCGTCCGCGCCGCTGCTGGCCGCCAATGTCGCCGGACTGCTCAATGGCGCGGCCACCGGCTGGCGCGCCGCGCGGGGT
>NZ_BAFX01000180.1 GCF_000308815.1 Nocardia concava NBRC 100430 | reverse complement strand
ATCGCACCTTGTACTCAGGATTGCCGATGCGGTCCTCTGAGTTCTTCCCTGGATAGCGGGTGCGGGCATGTCATCCGGTACTCACCGGTACGTCGGTTGATGTACAGGTACCTCGGGTAGCTGCCGGATTCAGAGCATTGCCAGTGCTTTTCGCCGGGCGCGATCTGTATCGTCAGATTCTCGGCGGGACCGGTGAGCAGATCGATCGCCATCTGCTCTGCTTCGGCTCGGTTCACTTGCCGAACATCGGTGACGTATGAGAACAACCGGCTCACATACACCGACCACCATCGCACCCATGGATCACGACTGCTCGAAGCCTGGGAAGCGACAGCCTTCAATGCTGAATACTCTTGCGAGACTTTCCATCCCACGATTCGACGTGAGTAGTCGTGCAGGACCGTGGCGCAGTATCTCTGTTTGGGACAGTCGGCGTCTCCGGCAGCGTCCAACAGGAGCGGCAGCCCTACGGGGTCGTGGAGCAGCACGTCTTCATCCTGCTCCATCAACACTGCATCAGGGTCAACCGCCCAGGCCCAGAACGATTCTTCGTCAGTGAAAGGCCACACCCCCGCAGCCTAGCCAAGGCGTCGCAGGCCGGTTCCGTCAGCGCGATCCGCGGCAATAGCGGATGTTGCGCAAGCGCGTTTCGGAATGAGCGGAGGTGCCAGTCATGATGTGGTGTATGCAGTTTTCTCGCGACTTCACACCCACCGGCTGGGTCGCCATCTTCACGGGTACCGACACCCAGATCGGTCGCACGCGCACCGTCGACGGTTGGGACCCTGCGGGAGTCGCGTTGATAGTCGACCCAGAGAGGGGAATGCGGCGACCGGTTACGGACTACGCGGACTTCTCACACCTTGAAAAGGCAAGGCAGGTGGTCACCGCACTCCCGGGTGGAGGATGGAGCGCCTGTCAGCGAGGGCATCGACAGGGCGACCCGGACTCGACCATTGAGCCGGTCGTGGCATGGCTGGTGACTTCGGGTGGCGACCTCAAGCCGGTCACTTTGGATGCCGAAGGGCAGATCGGATTGTTCGACGACGCGGACCTTTTCTTCCCACCGAACCTCTAGTAGCGACTCCAGTTGCGGACGTCCCGCTCGCCACAGATCGGTTCGGCCGGTTGATCTTCGAATGGCCCGTCCGAACTGATTTGTAAGCGGCAGGATGGGACGTTGACACGATAGGGTCAGTCGGCGCTCAGACTTGGCCAGATCTCGCACTTTCCAGGGAAATTGGTCGAAAATTGCCGATTCCGAGGTGTTTGTGCGAGGTATGACCAATCACTCGGCATTCGGCATGATGGCGCGTTCGGCTAGCCGCGTGCAGGGCGCTCCGAAGGAGCATGTAAGGGGCAGTAGCAGATGGCGATGGACATTCGACGCGGCCTTCTCACTCAACGGAGCGCGCTAAGTTCCCCCGTTTTGGGCTATGGAACTTGGTTCCAGGGGAGGAACATTCGGCTGGCAGAAGCCGACCCGGCTCGATCGATCTACTATGCGGACTGCGAGAACGATCGGTCTTGTGCTGCAGTCGATCTCGATCACGGCTGCTGAGTAGACGTTGGAGTGACCGTGGACAACCCTGCTTCGGCTCTCCGCGGTCTTACGATCAGGCCATGGACCGTGACGCACCTCTGGCCAGAAACTCCTTCCGCGAACTGCATCCGATCGTCATGCCCCATCCACTTTCACAGCTGCCCGATCGTGTCTGGACTCTGAGTGAGTGGGACCGCATCCGGATGGGCTACCGGTCGCGGAGCATGGACGAGAGATGGAACATTCTCGCCGAAGGCGACATTGTCTTCTTGCACCGCAGTTGGACCGGTCACGGGATATACGAGGTGTCGTTCTCCCCGTTGGCCGGCGGCGGCCGAAAAATCACGTCGGCTGCCGTTGAGACGGATCCCCAGAGGTACCGGCGCAGGACCGACGAGCATGACCGCATGGTGATCGAGCTGATCATCAGCGACATCGTCCTCGGCGAACCCGCCCACGAGCTATGGGCCGCCTATACCGCCTCCAGCGCGGGACCGCGCCCCGGCAACACCGACGTCAGCCAACAGGCGACGCAGCAGAGCATTATGGGGCCACGCTCTGACCCGCACGCACAATGAGTAGCGGTGCCATCCCTGACTGATTAGATCGACCTGGGGGCTTCGATAACGCTGTGTAATTGGCAGGAGCGTGCGTTCGGGCCGACGTCAGACAGGCATGGCGACTTGATCTTCCGCTGGGACGCGCTGCTGGTTCGGTCAGCGAGTTCCGCGGCAATCGAGTGCGCTGGCTCGTACGTCCGGGTCGCCTGTGCAGACTCTCTGTCACTCGGGGGTGATCCATTGGATTTCGTCAACGATGTCGTTTTCGAGCAGATAGCGGTCCATCTCGAGATCGAGAATCGTTTGCGGATCGTTCAGGTTCACGCGGTACTCGCGTGCCTGCACGCGACCGTTGCCGAGGGTACGGACATTGGAGTATCGGCGGATCCCGAAGGGTGTCTCGAACTGGCCATACATCGTCCACCCGGTCTCGGGGGTTTCGCCTCTCATCTGGGCTGCACCTAGTTCGAACAGACGTTGTTGTTTGCCGGGATCGAGCTGTGAGAACGGATCTACTTCGTCCATTGGCTCCCCCTCGGATGTCACGAGTCCCTGCGTATGTCCGAAACCGCCTGCATCGCAGACGGTACCGGCACCCCCTGACAATTCAGGCCCGATCCGCTGGTGTACGGCGTCGGCTGCCGTGGGCGTGCGGCCGTCCCGACCCGAGCGATCAGCGGCATGTCGGTGCTGATGGCCCCGAGCCAGTGATACTGGTCCGTATGAGATGGATTCGCGACTACTACGCGGATGAGGGGATCTGGCTCTTGATCGAACTCGATGACGATGGCTGGCCGAACAGGCAGGTCGATCTTCGAGGTGCTGACGGTGTGCCCGTCACGGCCGCGTCGCTTGCAGAGGTGATGTACGCACGCGACCACGGGGGAATCGCTGAAGTTCAGGCGTACGAACGTAAGTACGGCGTGCTCGCGGAGGGTTGCGCCGACGGTTGGGACGTCGAAGTCAGTGGCCTCGACCAAATGTCGGCCGAGGAATTCGAAGCGGCCTGGACGATGGCTCGTCGAGCAATCGAGCAGCGGTGGCACACAGGTCGCTGAGAAGCTTCGGGGCTAGCGACAAATCGGCCAAGCCAACTACGACGAATCCACCATCTGGGTTAGGCCGGACGGTCGAATTCTCCGCTCGCCACGCTCGTGGTGAAGGCGTCCCATTCGCTGGGGGCGAAGACCAGGGCAGGCCCGGTGGGGTTCTTGGAGTCGCGTACGCCGACCATGCCCGCGTCCAGATGCGCGATTTCGACGCAGTCCTGACTGGCACCGCTGCGGCTGCTCTTGAACCACCGGGCCTTGGATAGGTCAACGGTCATTGTCATGCTCCCTTGCTCATGTGCCGCAGCAGATCCCGGCTCTGCCGCTCGTCCAACGCTACCCGCCGCATGGCCTCGTGAGCTGCCCGATAACGATCAACGCAGTCGCGGTCGTCGAAGTACATCGCGCCGGTATAGCTTTCGACGTAGACCACTGACGGCTCGCCGGACTGGCTGCTGTCGGCCCCGAAATCCAAGATGGTGAACGGTCCGGTCAGATCACCAAGCGGATTCCCTGCCGAAAAGGGCAGGACGTGGATGGTGATGTTCGGCTTGGTACTCAGTTCCGCCAGGTGGCGCAGTTGCGCGGACATGATTTTCGGGTTGCCGATCATCCGGTGCAGCACTGACTCATCCAGGATCACATCCAGTCTCGTGGGCTGCGCCCGGCGCGTGACCAGTACCTGGCGATGCATGCGCATCTCGACGCGGCGGCTGATCTCACTGTCGGCCTCGCCGGGTTTGCCCGACCGAATGAGCGCACGTGCATATTCGGGAGTCTGCGCCAAGCCGGGCACCAACTCCTGGAACGACGTCAACGACTCGGCTGCCGCCTCGAGGCCCATGTAGACATCGAAGTTGGCGGGGATAAGGTCCCCGTACTCGTGCCACCAACTCTTGGTATTGCCTTGCTGTGCAAGCCCTTTGAGTGCAGCCGTCTCGGTGTCGCTGGCGCCGAGTACCTGGCAGAGGGCTTCGATGTCCCACAGCCGGATTCGGTCGGCCTGGCCGGTCTCGAGCCGCTGTAGCGTCGTGGCTCCTCGTTCGATCCGCCGCGCGACCTCGGCGATGGTCATACCGGATTGCTGACGCAGTTCGCGCAGGTAGCGGCCGAGCTGCCGACGCGGGACTGTAGAACCGACTTCCGCCATGACGACCCCCTGATGGACGACGTAACCGCGATTTGTGGATGGCAGGCTGGCCCGTTGCGGATGATTGTCCCTCTATTCGCGAACGCGCCGCTGGGGTTTCGGATCAATTCCCACGGATTATCCATTTTCTGATGCTCTGTTGTCAGATTCAGGGTGTGCTGGGAATGCACCCGGTCCTACGTCACGGATCCCGAACCGCACGGCCGGATACCGAAGGGAGCCAGCCACAATGCGTAACAGCAGCCCGTGGTCGGTGCAGTCGATCATCGACCGCATCGAGCGAGAGAAGCAGCAGACCGCTGACGCCGAGCCCGTGGCGGATCACTTCACCACCGTCGGGTATCCGGTGTGCGGGTTGGGGCCGTGCCACACCGACCCCGGCAAACTGACTGTCGCACAAGCCCACACCGCGATGCAGTCGCACCTCGAATGCGGGGTGGACACTTGCCGGGTTCGGGGGCGAGCACGCAACACCCTGGTCGCCGCCGGGTGCATGGTCCTCGATCCGCGCGCCACCCGAGCACGGGAGAAAGCGTGGCCCGCTCTGTCCGTGCTCCTGCGGCTCGCCATATTCGGCTGTGGTGCAATGCTTCTCGGTGGCCGTCATGCTCTGCGATGACTCCGACCGGGTGGAGATCCAGGTGATCGAGGATGTGCTCGACACCGTCGAAACCCGGTTGCGTGAGCGCGAACGATGCGGCTGGCAGTTGACCGTCTCCCGCTCCCGGATCTACGCACTCGTCCTGCACGCTGTGATCACCAGCGCCCGCGCATCCCATCGTCTCCCCGCCACTCTCGACCGTGCCGAGATCCTCGACGCCATCTTCGACGGCACCGAACCCTCGGAATCTTGCCAAGGGACGCGGCCCGTCGAAGACGTCATCGTCGGTAACACCGTGAACGCCAACTGACCGTTCACTCGACAGGTCGGGGGTTACCGCCGGAGTGTGTCTCGATCCAGAGTCAGGGTGACCTCGTACAGGCCCGGGTTGGCCTGGCCGAATGCCTTGTTGGCCTGGATCATTCCTTTCGCCAGGAGATGTTCGATTACACGATGGGCGGCGTCGAGGTCGGTGCTCTGGGCGTAGTTGACTACCCGGGTGCCGTCGAGGCTGCGGTGCAGGCTGGCGGACAGCCAGCCGGGCACCTCGGCGGCGACCCGGGCAGCCCGGGCGAGATGCTCGATCAACGGTTGCTGCTGATCGGGTTCGACGGTGAACACATTGATCTGGGTGACGGTTCCGTCGACGCGAATGATGGGCATTGTTACTCCTCGAATCGATTCGAGGCGAGGACAAGCGAGAGATCGACGGACCGGAGAAACAGCCGCGCCAAACTCTCGGCGTTCTCGCCGATTGCTTGTCGCGGGTTCGCCACCGTGGTGGCGATACGGAGCCTCACAATGAGGGGGTTGGGCTTACCGATGCCAACCCAGGTCCTTTCGACTTCCCCAGGCTATCTCACGCCGGGCCGTCATGGCGCGAGGTCGCGATGCGTCAGTCTTTCTGGAGGACGAAAAACAGGAAGCCTAAGAAGCTTTCGCCGATGACGTCCTGGAACACCTCTGGGAACAGATCGCGGGCCGCAGGCGCCGGTGGCGGTTCGCTGATGACATCGATGCGAAATCCCGACCTGGTGAAGGCGTCGGTCATCGCGTGCAGCGGCCGGTCCCAGAAGCTCAACCGGGTGGACTGCCCACCTAAGGTCCACTCTTCGGTCCGTTCGCGGGTCTGGAAGTAGTCGGTCTTCTGCCCGGCCGAGCGTTCGGTGATCCAGATGGCGAAAGGATGCTCGACCGAGACGAGCAGACGACCACCGGGCTCGAGGACGCGCCGCAGCTCGGCCAGCGTCGGGCCCCAGTCCTTCAGGTAGTGCAGCACCAGAGACGCGATGACATCGTCGAAGGCGTTGTCGGGAAACAACAGTGGGTTCGAGAGGTCGGCGACACGCAGGTCCGCATCGGAGCCCAATCGGCGTCGAGCCAACTCCAGCATCCCGGCACTCGCGTCGATGCCGGTCACCTTGGCACCCCGGTCGCGCAGTTCGGCGAACAGAGCACCGGACCCGCATCCGGCGTCGAGAATCCGCCGCCCGCTCACGTCTCCGGCCAGCTCCAGCATCGCTGGCCGCTCGTAATAAGCGTTCATCAAGCTGGTCTCGTTCTCCGCGGCATACCCCTCCGCGATGCCGTCGTAGTTGTATGCCTGTGCGGCGTCGGCAGGAAGCGCGGCGCCTTCCGGAACTGAAGTCATGCGCCCCATCCTGGCATGCCCATCCGCCTAAGGGTTGTAATGCATTGTCAGGCAACAGTTCTGGATACTCGGCAATGAGGCCTGCAGTGCCAATGATCCCTGGGCTGCCTCGCGATTGCCGGCGCTCAGAGTTGGCCAGATCTCGCACTTTCCAGGGGAATTCGTCGAAAATTGCCGATTCCGAGGTGTTTGTGCGAGGTATGACCAATCACTCGGCATTCAGCACTTCAGCGCGTTCGATCGCGTTGGTATCAGGTCCGCGTGAGCCCGTCTTCCAGATAGACAGTCCTGCCCTCGATCCGAGCTTCTGCCGCGGCCGCCACCCGTCGAGCCATCGCGCTCGGCAGCCGCGTCGCGGCCTCGGCCTCATCACACCACGCCCAGTTGCGAAGTTCCTCGGTCTGAAGAACGATCGCCGATGTCTGGGAAGTGTCCAACTCGCCGCCATCGAAGATCAGCATCAAGCCATCGTCGGCATGTAGACCCGGCGGGACCCAGTCGACCGCCAGCAGCCGTCCGAGAGGCACGCGCAGACCCAGCTCTTCGTGGACCTCTCTGACAACGGCGGTCCCCGGCGATTCACCGGCCTCCACAACCCCGCCCGGCACTTCCCAATAGTCCTTGTACATAGGCTCAACCAGCAACACCCGGCCCAGCGCATCGACGAACAGCGCTCCCGCCCCCATCCGCTTCCGAGGCAGCCTGGCGATATATTCAGCCCGTTCGGATTCCATGGGGGACAACACTATCCACTTGCCCGGGGCTTGTTCTGTCCGTTTCCATCCGCGCGCTGAGCGGCC
This sequence comes from Nocardia concava NBRC 100430, assembly GCF_000308815.1. GTDB lineage: Bacteria > Actinomycetota > Actinomycetes > Mycobacteriales > Mycobacteriaceae > Nocardia > Nocardia concava. Next base: position 9,360 of record NZ_BAFX01000180.1, on the reverse strand, counting down.
TTACAGGAGGCTACAAAGCGGGCCGCTCCCCGAAGCCCGACAGGACCGACTCGAGCAGCGGCAGGGCGTGTAGCACCTGGTGGGATCGAATCGCCAGGTTCCACAAGGGTTCGAACTTCTTCCAGCCGCCCGCGTAGGCCAGATGTCGCAATCGGCCTCGCATGCTTGGTTGGCCGGCTGTTCCACGCCAAATGGAGCCCCATTTGTAGAAATCCCGGTAGGCCCGCCAGTAACCGGCCTCGAGCTGTTCGGCAGTGAGGTTGCGAGGTTCGAATACGACGTGGCGAGTGTCGTAGCGGTCCCAGTCGCGGTGCACGATCCGGCCTTGGTCGGCGATCCGGTCGAACAAGGCGGTGCCGGGGTAGGGGGTCATGATGTGGAAGGTCGCGGTCTCGATTCCTTGGCGGATCGCCCAGTCCACGGTCTTGTCGAATACGTCAGGCCCGTCGTCGTCCATCCCGAACACGAAGCTCGCATTGACCATGACTCCCACATCGTGCAGTCGGCGGACCACCGCGCCGTAGTCCCGGCCGATGTTCTGCCGTTTGCGACTGGTCGCGAGGTTGGTGTCATTGATCGTCTCGAAGCCCACGAACAAGCTGCGCAGGCCGGCTTCCACTGCCTGTTCCAGCAGGTCGGGGGCGAGGATGGAATCGACGGTGCCGGCGGCCTGCCACAGTCGGCCCATGCCCCGCATGCCTTCGAACAACTCCGAGGCAAATCGCCGATTGCCGAATAGGTGATCGTCCAGGAAATACAGATGCCGACCGGGCAGCCGGTCGATCTCGGCGAGTGCGGCGTCCACGGTCTGGGTGTAGAACGACTTCCCACCCTCGAAAAAGGCGTCCTTGTAACAGAAGTCGCAGTGATGCGGACACCCTCGCGACACCACGATCGAGTTGGGGACCAGATACCGGTGCCGAGCAATGAGGTCCCGGCGCACCGGAGGCAGCCCGGCGAGTGTCCGATCCGTACTGTCGTAACGTTTCTCGGCACGACCGCGGCGCCAGTCGGCCAGGAATACCGGCCAGGTGTCCTCACCCGGGCCGCAGAAGATCGTATCTGCGTGCTGGGCCGCCTCCTCCGGCAGCGAGGTGACGTGCAGGCCTCCCAGCACCACGTACGCGCCGCGCGCCCGGTAGTGGTCGGCGAGTTCGTAGGAGCGGCGCGCCGAGGTGATGTACACCTGAATCACCACCAGGTCCGGGACCGGGTCATCATCGGTCCGAAGCCGCTCGACATGCTCGTCATGCAGGCTGATCTCGGCGTCGGCGGGCAGATAACCGGCCAGGGTCGCCAGCCCGAGCGGTGGGAACAGCGAGTATTTGATCGGCCGAAACAACGGACTCGTCGCCTCGGTGAGGGCCGGCAGGATCATCTTCACACGCATGCGCCAACGCTAGATCGCCGTTGTGATGCTGCCGCGCACACAATGCGGAGATCCTGTGTAGGACTCGGTACCGAACTACGGTGCGCTTGTTGACTTTCCCGTCCGCTGATTCCTGCTTGCTTCGATTCTTCCTCAGACGACAGAAGGACGGCTCAGGCTCGACCATAGAGGGTGGCCTTGCTCGGCAAAGCGACGCGCAAGCTCGCGGCGGGCATTGTCGTCCCCGATAGAGTTGTTCACGCAGAAACGACCCTCGGCAGCGGTCAGGAGCTTCACGTTGACCAGGCGGATCGAGGACAGCGGGCCCGAAACTGTGGCGGGTAGTTCAGTGTCGGTCAGCCCCAGCATCACCACGGCCATCTCGTCGTCCAAATAGTCGTCGGCACCATCGACGAGGTCCAGGTCGGGCAGGGCCAGCGTGATCAGGTCGTACCGGTCGAGCATGCCGGTAACTCTGAACCCGAAGTGCGCCACCTGATTCGACACCGATCGCACCAAATCGCCCAGCCATGATGTGGCGACGGCGATTGTATCGCCGTCGGCGGGTACGTCCGCCGAGATGCCGTACACCTCGAGTTCATAGCCGTTGGTCGGTTCGGCGTCATCCCAGGCTGTGGGGTCGGCGAGACCGCTGCTGGCAACCAGCAGAGCATTGTCGCGACGAGTGATCGTGTAGGCCTGGCGCAGCGCCGGCCAAGCCGGGCCACCCAGGAAAGCCGGGTTGATCAGGTGGGCGATCACGTCGGTGTCGAGACGCCCCCAGGAAGCCCATGCAGTATCGATCGCCTCCGCAGTCGCGAAGGTGAGGGATTCGTCCATTTCGTCGCTCTTCACAGCGCAACCCTAGGCCACCGCCGCAACTGCCTGCTATCCGAACAAGTAGCGCGCGCAACGGAATCCGAAACGGCGCGGGTCATCCATACCGGACAAGACGCGGGACAGCAGTTCTCCCGGCCGCAGATCGCGGACCTCAGGATGGCCTGCCTCACCCCGATTCGAACGGCGCGGGTCGCGGCATTTCATGGTGTTGTCGCGCATCGAACCGCGCGCCGCGCAGCATGGCCGTACCTGGCCCGGCGAGAAGCCGCTCGAGTTGATCATGGGCCTAAACCTGCAATATGGCGGCCTAATGGACGGAAAACTGCCGTCCGACAGCGATTTGTGTAGGGATAGGCCCATCATCGTGAAATTGGCGTGAGCGCGGACCCGCTTGCCGAGCGGCAGCCGTTCACGGATGCCTGGGCGTTTCCCTTGGGGATGGTCGGGTAGGCGGTCGACATGGGAATGTCATTGTGGGGTCGGAAGTCGGTTGTCGTCGGTGGGGTGTTGGTGGGGGTGATGGTGGCGGGGTGTGGGCATCAGGTTGGGGTGCCGGCGACTACGGCGTCGAATTCGTCTGTGGTGAAGGGGGTTCCGACTTCGCCGGGGGAGTTGGTGCCGCCGCAGAGTTCGCGGGAGGTTTCGGCGCCGTCGGCTATTTCGCCGGCGCAGATGCGGCGGAAGACGTGTGAGGATTTGCTGCCTCGGGTGGACAAGTTGCGGAAGGAGTCGGGGCAGGGTGCGGTGGATCAGGCGGTTGAGGAGGCGATTGGCAATTTTCCGAAGACTGCCGATTGGCCTGTGCTGACTCCGGAGCAGCAGCAGGCCGCGGTGGACGGGGCGCGGGACGCGGGCGCTGGGAAGTGCCAATAGCGGTCAATCCGGAAGGCGGCGTAGGGGTTTGGTGGCGGGGCCCTCTAGGAGGGTGCCGTCGGGAGCGAAGCGGGAGCCGTGTAGGGGGCAGTCCCAGGATTGGTCGGCGGTGTTCCAGCGGACTATGCCGTAGAGGTGGGGGCAGATGGCGGAGACGGCGGTGGTGACGCCGTCGACGGTGGAGGTGGCGGTGGGGGAGAGCAGGCGGCGGTTGACTCGGCCGCAGCCTTCGGGTGGGGCGGGCTCGTCGCCGGTGCGCGCGACGTGTAGCCAGCCCGCCGAGAACTGGAGGGCCACACTGCCGTTCGCGGTGAGGGCGGCGGGGATTCCGGTCGCGTCGGTGGGGCGCCAGCTCGCGAGGGCGCCGGACCAGTGCGGGGGTTTGCCGGTGATGCGGCCCGCCAAGGCCAAGGCCGCGGCCACCGCGTTGGTCAGGCCCCATTTCGCGTAGCCGGTGGCGATCAGGATGCCGTCCTGGCCGGGGAGCAGCGGGCCGGCGTGGGGGAGTTCGCCGGTGGGGTAGTAGTCCTGGGCCGACCAGGTGGCCATCGGGTCGTCGACGGCGAAGTAGCGCTGGGTCCAGGAGACGAGATCGCCGACGCGGGCGGCGGTGTCGCTGTCGCGGCCCACGGTGTGGCCGTTGCCGCCGACCAGGAGGATGTCGCCGTCGGGGTCGGGGACCTGGCGCAGGGAGCGCGTGGGTTCGCCCGCGCTGATGTACATGCCGGTGGGCGCGGGGGCCGGGAGCCGGAAGGCGGTCAGGTAGGAACGCTGGGGGACCAGGCGGGCGAAGAAGCCGCCGCGGTCGAGAATCGGTGTGCCGGTGGCCAGGATGACGGTTCCGGCCTCGATCGGACCGTGCTCGGTATCGATGAGGAACCCGCCCGACTTGCCGGACCGGACACCCTGCGCGCGACTGGATTCGAAGATCTGCACCCCGTGCGACTCGACCTCGGCGGCCAGCACGGCCAGCAGCGCCATCGGATTCAGCTGCGCCTGATCGGCCAGCCGCACCGCGGTTTTCGCGGGGAACGGCACCTCGAGGCTCTCCACCAGTTCGACGGGCAGTCCGGCCTGCTCCAGCACCCGGTGCTCGGCCCGCACCCGCTCGACCTCCCGGTCGGACTGGGCGTAGGTATAAGCGTCGGCGTACTGCACGGGCACACCGGCGTGCGCGCAATAGTCCAGCAGCCACCGCTGCCCCTCCGCATTCGCGTCGAGGTACATGCGCAATGAATCCGCCGAGTGCCGCCGCCGAATCCTCTGGCCGCGCACACCCTGCAGCAGACTCACCTTCGCGGTACTGGCCCCCGTGGTCCCCTCGCCGATCCGCCGCGCCTCCACCACCGTGACGTCGATTCCGTTCTGCGCCAGCAGCAATGCCGTCGTCAGTCCGGTGAGCCCGCCGCCGAGCACGACGACGTCGGAACGGAGTCCGGGCGTGACGCGCAAGCGGGCCGGGCGGGGGAGGTCGGTCAGCCACAGTGGAGTCATAGCCCGGGCATAACCGTCCAGACGAGGGCGAAACGCCGCCCCGGCCGCACGGTTTGATCGACCGATCGCGCGGGTAGGCCGGGAACATGACACGCGACGACGTGGCGGACGTCGGGCCATTGGGGTTGCCGAAGGCGATCTCGGCGGCGCTGTTCGATCTCGACGGGGTGCTGACCAGCACGGCCGCACTGCACGAGCGGGCCTGGAAACAAGTGTTCGACGAATTCCTGGCGGCCCGCTGCGGTCCGGAGTACGAGCCGTTCTCCACCCAGGACTACCAGTGGCACGTGGACGGGCGACCCCGGCTCGACGGCGTGCGCGAATTCCTGAAGTCCCGGAATATCACTGTGCCGGAAGAGAACACCGACGAGTGGACGGTACAGGGCATCGGCGAACGCAAGGATCGACTGCTGAAGTCGATGATCGAGCAGGACGGCGTGCACGTCTACCCCGGATCGGTCGACTATCTGACCGCGGTGCGCGACGCGGGACTGCGGATCGCAGTGGTGTCCTCCTCGGCCAACGCCGCCGCGGTCCTGGCCTCCGCCGAGCTGACGGACTTCATCGAGGTCCGCATAGACGGCAACACCTTCGCCGAACGCGAGCTCGCCGGTAAACCCGCGCCGGACGGATTCCTGGCCGCAGCCGAGGAACTGGGCGTATCGCCCGAGCACGCAGCGGTTTTCGAGGATGCGGTGGCCGGTGTCGAGGCCGGGCACGCGGGCGAGTTCGGGTTCGTGATCGGCGTCGAGCGCATCGGCTCGCCACAACATGTCGCAGCCCTGCGGGAAGCGGGCGCGGACGTCGTGGTCTCGGATCTGGCGAAGCTGACGGAGCCGGCATGAGCGATGCCGGATTCGAGATCGCACCGTGGGAATTACGCTGGCGCGGACTGGATCTCGACGCGCTGCACCGCACAGAATCGATCTTCGCACTCTCCAACGGCCACCTGGGGCTGCGCGGGACCTTCGAGGAGGGCGAGCCCGTCGGCATGCCGGGCACCTACCTCAACGGCTTCTACGAATCGCGCGTACTGCCCTATGCCGAAATCGGATTCGGCAATCCGGAGCAGGGCCAGACCGTGGTGAACGTGACCGACGGCAAGATCATCCGATTGCTCGTGGAGGACGAGCCGATGGATCTGCGCTACGGGCACACCGAATCCCACCAGCGGGTGCTGGACTTCCGCTCCGGCACGCTGCGTCGGGACACGGTGTGGACCTCGCCGACCGGTCAGAAGGTTCGAATCCGCTCGGAGCGGCTGGTGTCCTTCACCGAGCGGGCCGTAGCCGCCATCCGCTACCGGGTCGAACCCGTCGACGACGATCTCGAACTGGTGGTGCAGTCGGATCTGCTGGCGAACGAACCCGTTTCGGCCACGCCCGGCGATCCGCGGCTGGCCGCCGCGCTGGACCGGCCGCTGGTCGCCGATCACCACGGCGCGGGCGAGCTCGCCGCCGTCCTGGTCCACCACACCCGCCGCTCCGGGCTGCGGATGGCGGCGGGCATGAACCACGAACTCGAGGTCGGGAACACGCCCCGCCGCGCCGTGCACGTCGAGGACGATCTCGCCCGGGTGACCATCGCGGCCGATGTGGCGCGCGGAGAGGGCCTGTGCCTGACCAAGTTCCTCGCCTACGGCTGGTCCGCGCGCCGCTCCGCACCGGCGCTGCGCGCGCAGGTGGAGGCGGCGCTCGCGGCGGGCATGGAGATCGGCTGGGCGGGACTGCTGGAGCGCCAGCGCGCCTATCTCGACGAGTTCTGGGCGCTGGCCGATATCGAACTCGACGGCGATCCCGAATTGCAGCAGGCGGTCCGGTTCGCCCTGTTCCACGTCCTGCAGGCGGGCGCGCGCGGCGAGGCCCGCGCCATTCCCGCCAAGGGCCTGACCGGACCCGGCTACGACGGGCACGCGTTCTGGGACACCGAAACCTATGTGCTGCCGGTCCTCACCTACACCGTGCCCGGCGCCGCCCGCGACGCACTGCGCTGGCGGCACGCAACCCTCGATCAGGCGCGGCGGCGCGCGACCGAACTCGGTCAGCAGGGCGTGATGTTCCCGTGGCGGTCGATCAACGGCGAGGAGGCCTCCGGCTACTGGCCCACCGCCACCGCGGCCGTGCACGTCAACGCCGACATCGCCGACGCCACCGCGCGCTATCTGGCCGCGACCGGCGACGAGGAGTTCGAAACCGAGTGTGGCATAGAACTTCTCGTCGAAACCGCGCGCCTGTGGTCGAGCCTGGGCCACCTGGAATCCGACGGCTTCCGCATCGACGGCGTCACCGGCCCCGACGAGTACTCGGCCCTGGCCGACAACAACCTCTACACCAATCTGCTCGCGCAACGGAACCTGCGCGAGGCGGCCGCGGGCTGCCTGCGCCGCGGCGATGTGGCCGAGCGGCTGGGCGTGCCCGCCACGTAGATCTCGCGCTGGCAGCACTATGCCGACGCCATGCTGCTGCCCTTCAATCGCGAACTGGGTGTCTACGAGCAGTCCGAGGGCTTCACCCGTTACGCCCCTTGGGATTTCGATGCCACGCCGCCGGAGAAATACCCGCTGCTGCTGAACTACCCGTACTTCGACCTCTACCGGCTGCAGGTCGTGAAACAGGCCGACCTGGTGCTGGCAATGTACCTGTGCCCCAGCGCCTTCGAGCCCGAGCAGAAGCTGCGCGCCTTCACCTACTACGAGGCGCTGACCGTCCGCGACTCCTCTCTCTCGGCCAGCGTCCAGTCGGTCCTGGCCGCCGAGGTCGGCCATCTCGCCCTGGCCTACGACTACTTCGCCGAGGCGGCCCTCACCGATCTGCACGACCTCCACCACAATGTCGGCGCGGGTCTGCACGTCGCCGCCCTCGCGGGCGCCTGGCTGTGCTGTGTCGGCGGCTTCGGCGGCTTCCGCGATCACACCGACCACCCTTGCTTCGCGCCGCGCCTGCCCGAGCCCCTCGATCGCCTGGCCTTCCGACTGCAATGGCGCGCCAGCCGAATCGCCGTCGACATCACCGCCCGAACCACCACCTACCGCTTGCTCGCGGGCCCACCCCTGCCGCTGGCCCACCACGGCGACATCCACAAACTCACCGACACCCCGCTGACCCTGCCCAACCCCGCGCCACCCACCGTGCCGGACATCATCCAGCCGCGCGGCCGCGCACCCCGCCCCCGCGCCTGAAGCCCTGTTTGCAGGTCGGGGGCGCGGGTATCGCGATCACGGGTCCGGTAAGCGCGGACCCTGGCCCGGAACCAGCGATGGAGGCAGGACAATGGGCATCTATGAGGACCGATGGGAGCGGGGGCCGGCACGGGCGCAATTCGCCGGGGGATTCATGCTTCTCGTCGTCATCTGGCTGATCGTCGGGGCGGTCGCGGCCGGACAGCGGCACTACTATGACAGCACACCCACCAACTGTGCGAGCGCGGGCACCATCGCCGTCACCATCCTGGCGGGACCGCTCAACTACGCCGGAGTGAATCCGAAGATCCACGAGTGCAACGTGCCCCAGCCCAGCCCGTAGTCACGCGGGAACCAGCCCGGCGGTGGTCAACGCCGCCCGGGTGGCGTGATCCTCGAGCGCGCCGACCCGTTGACGGCTCCTTGCCGCCGGAGGTCGTGACCGAGACCCTGCTGCGGACCAACGACCAGGGGCGTTAGTTCGATCTGATCGGTTCGGATCGAAAGCGGCTATCGGGCAGGTAATCTCGATCCGATGGGGCGCCGTGCGTTGTTCACGATGGTCTGTATCGTTCTGGCCGCCTGGGGTGTGGTCGTCGCGCCTGGTCGGGGCGCCGCCGACCCCGGGGTGCCGCCCGTGGGCTCCAATTTCCTCTGGGGCGTATCCAGTTCCGGGTTCCAGAGCGAAGGCTTTGCGCCGGACAGCAATTGGAGCCGGTACGCCGGGGCTGGCTACGGCAACTCCGTCGACTTCCTGCACCGCTACGACGAGGACATTCGCAATGCTGCCGACCTGGGGGTCGGCGTGTACCGGGTCAGTGTGGAATGGGCACGGGTGCAGCCGAATCCGGGCGAATGGGATTTCTCGTTCTACGACGGGATGATCGGGCGGATCCGGGCGGCCGGGATGCGGCCGATGATCACGCTCGACCATTGGGTGTTCCCCGGATGGGCGGTCGATCGGGGCGGATGGCGCAATCCGGGCATGGTGGAGGACTGGCTGACCAATGCCCGTGCGGTCGTGGACCGGTACGCATCGGCGGATCCGCTGTGGGTCACATTCAACGAACCGCTCGCCTATGCGGCGAAGGAGCAACAGATCGGCGATCTGGGCGCGGTGGACGTGGTACCCATGATCGACCGGATGGTCGCCGCGCATCGCGCCATCTACGACCATATCCATGCGCGCCAGCCCGGCGCGATGGTGACCAGCAATCTCGCGTACACGTCGATCGGCGCGGGCCAGGCCGACGCGTCGTTCGTCGACCGCGTCGCCGACAAGCTCGACTACATCGGAATCGATTACTACTACGGCGGATCGGTGAGCAAGCCGCCGAATCTCATCGCGCAACTGATCAACCAGCCGTCGAGTCTCATCCTCGAGCCGGACGGCATCTACTACGCGCTGCGGCGGTACGCGGGGAAGTTCCCGGGCCGCCCGCTCTATGTGGTGGAGAACGGCATGCCGTTGGACAACGGCTCACCCACCACCGACGGCATGACCCGCGAGGACAACCTGCGCGACACCGTGTACTGGGTGCAGCGCGCCAAGGCCGACGGGATGAACGTCATCGGCTACAACTACTGGAGCATCACCGACAACTAT
>NZ_BAFX01000181.1 GCF_000308815.1 Nocardia concava NBRC 100430 | reverse complement strand
CCCCGATTTGCAGTGTGAGCCAAGGAGATCAGACATGACCGTCATCAATCCAACCCCGCTGCAATCGCGTCCACCGGTCGAGGACTCGCAGGTCCGGTCCATCGATCTCGACGGCGGCGACGCGACGCTATCGGCTCTGATCACAACTCCGATCCAGCGGCCGCCGCGCGCCACCATCGTCGCCCTGCACGGGGCCGGGATGCGCGCGGGCTACTTCCACAGTCGCGCCCTGCCCGGCATGTCGATGCTCGAACTCGGTGCGGCCCTTGGCTTCTCGGTCGTCGCCATCGACCGCCCCGGCTACGGCGCATCCGCCACCACCCTGCCCGAGGGCCAGCCCGTCATCGACCAGGCCGCCACCCTCGCCAACGCCCTGCGCGACCTGGCCGGGCGCTTCGACATCGGCGCGGGTGTGCTGCTGCACGCCCATTCATTCGGCGGCAAGCTGGCCTTGACCACCGCCGCGTATCAGCGGGTACCCGATCTGCTGGGCATCGATGTCTCCGGATGCGGACACCGTTACGCCCGCCCGGCCGACGGGCTCGAGAACATCGGCACGACCTGGACGAAAAGCTGGCTGCCGCTGACCTTGTACCCACCGGAGACCTTCCACCAGGCCCGCTCGATCACCGCGCCGATCCCGACCGCCGAGCAGTTCGACATCGTAAGCTGGGAATCGACGTTTCCCGCTGTCGCCCAACGCATTCGCGTTCCGGTCCGGTTCACCTTCGCCGAGCACGAGCGCTGGTGGCATCACGACGACCGCACCCTCGCGAATCTGCGCTCCCGCCTGCGACATTCGCCCCGCGTGGTCATCGACCGTCAACTCGACGCCGGACACAACACCAGCCTCGGCTACACCGCACGCACCTTCCACCTGCGATCACTGGCCTTCGCCGAGGAATGCGTCGCGCGAAAGGAACGCAGATGAGTGACCTCGCAGCGCAGATAAGCGACCCGGCCGCCGCCCGCCCCCGCCTCGACGTCGCACCCTACGCACTCCTGGCGCCCGGACAGGGCTCGCAGAAGCCGGGCATGTTGATCGCCTGGCTATCGCTGCCGGGCGCCGAACAAAGCCTGGCGCGCTGGTCCGAGATCTGCGACCTCGACCTCCTGCGCCTCGGAACCACCGCCGCCGCAACCGAACTCGTCGATACTGCCACCACCCAGCCCCTGGTGGTCGCCGCCGCATTGCTCGCGGTGGAGGCGTTGCGCGCCGCGGGCGGACTCGGGCCCAACACGGTTGTTGCCGGTCATTCGGTCGGCGAACTCGCGGCCGCAGCAGCCGCCGACGTGATCTCCCCCGACGACGCCATAGCCCTCGCCGCCATCCGCGGCCGAGCCATGGCCGACGCCTGCGCCGCAGACCACACCGGCATGGCCGCCGTCCTCGGCGGCACCCCCGACGAAGTCCTCACCCGCATAACGGAACTCGACCTGATCCCCGCCAACCACAACGCCCCCGGCCACCTGGTCGTCGCAGGCCGCACCACAGCCCTAACCGACCTGTCAGCCAACCGCCCACCAAACACCAAGGTGGTCATCCTCCCGGTGGCAGGCGCCTTCCACACCAACTTCATGACCCCCGCCCGCGAAACGGTAACCCGCGCAATCGCAAACCTCATCCCCCACAATCCAACCCGCCCCCTCCTCTCCAACCGAGACGGCCGCCCCGTCACCTCAGGCACCGACGCCCTAACCAAAATCGCATCCCAAATAACCCGCCCCGTCCGCTGGGACCTCTGCACCGCAACCCTCCGCCACTCCCTCCTCACCACAACCCTCGAACTCCCCCCAGCAGGCGTCCTCACCGCCATCTCCAAACGCGAACTCCCCCACCTCCCCCACCACCCCCTTCGCACCCCCGAAACCCTCACCACAGCCCTCAACACCCTCACCCATAATTGAAGCACCAGCTTTTCAGTTTGTACGCGCGGACCATCCCGCCCCGGCTACCGTCGGAGCGGCACTCACGTGCCGACAACGACAGCTCCAACGGGAAAGTACAGATGAGGCAATTGAGTTGGGCCGCAGTCACGGCGGCCATGCTGGCGATGCCGCTGGCCACGGCGGCTTCGGCGTCGGGTGCGGTCGATGGCGTGAACCTGACCCAGATCGACACCGGCATCGGAGGATGCGAGGGGGCGGGCAATACCTGCACGATCTGGGTTGGCACCAGCGGCGCGGACGCCCTGGCCCCGGTCACGGTCACCTTGGCCGGACAGAACGTCGGCACATTCACCCCGCAACCCGGATCCAAGGCCGGTACCGGCGCCATCCAGTACGTCTACCGCTCAAAGCTTCCCGAGGGCGTCTACAGCCTCACCGCCACCCAGGGCTCCTCAACCAAATCCATGCTGATCCAAAACTGCGGCAGCCAACCAACCGGCAGCTCCACCGCCTCAGCCCAATGCACCGCAAACGACATCCTCGGCGCCCTGCTGATGCCCCTGATCATCATCACCGGCTCCGGCCACACCCAACTCTGACCGACACCACGGCCGGTCATCGCAGCATCCGCGATGACCGGCCGTTTCGCTGTGATCCCAAGCCCGGTATGCGCGGCCTAGCCGGTGGGGAGGGGGTTGGGGGCGGGGGTGAGGAGGGTGGTGATGGCGGTGATTGTGCCCTCGCGGTGTTGGTTGTGGAGGGCCACTAGGCGGGGGATGTCGCGGAGTTCCAGGGCGTCGATGATGGCGTCGTGTTCGGCGATTATGCGGTCGGAGATGCGGGGGCCGGTGAGGTAGACGGCGCGGTAGATGCTGGTGAGCAACCAGATTCGGCGTAGTTCGGCGACGAAGAGGTCCAGGCCGGACAGGGCGAAGAGGCGGAAGTGGAATTCGGTGTTCAGGCGGCGGATCGCGCCCAGGTCGGCGCGGGTCGCGGCGTCGGCGATCGCCTGATTGAGGGCGCGTAGTTCGGCGATGACGGCGGGGGTGATATCGCCGAGGCCGCAGAGTATTTCGTTTTCCAGGAGCTGGCGCAGACGGTAGGCCTGCTCGAGTTCGGGGGCGCTCAGTTCACGGGCGCAGAAGCCGGCATTGCGCCGGTAGGTGAGCAGGCCGTCGGAGGCGAGCATGCGCAGCGCCTCGCGAATCGGCTGGCGGCTGAGCCCGAGCCGTTCGGCCAGCGTTTCCTGCCGGATGGGCTGGCCGGGCCGCAGCTCGCCCGCGGCGATCAGGTCGTACACGGCGTCGATCGCGGTCTGCACCGCACCTACCGCGGCGTCCGTATCCGTGGGCATGGGCGTCCTCCTCTCTGCACAAAGCCTCGCATCGACCCCACCATCGTAGCAATTGGATCCAATTTGTTGACCATCACCGAACAATCGCCTTACGATTGGATCCAATATGAGGTGTGAGAGTCAGGAGCGCAATGAAATGACCACCGCCACAACGACAGTCGACGTACACGTCGAGAACCACGTCGGCTGGATCGTGCTCAACCGTCCCGACAAGAAGAACTCCTTCACCAGCGACATGCTGCTGCGCTGGTCACAGGCCTTGCGCGAGTTCGAGGCCGACGACCGGGTCCGCGTGGTCGTGGTCCGCGGTGCGGGCGATTCCTTCTGCGCGGGAGCCGATATCGACGGTCTCGCCGAGGCCGACCGCACGCCGCTCGCGTCGCGCCGCCTCATGACCGACCACGTCCATCGGGTCGCCCGCGCGGTCGAGGACCTGACCAAACCGCTCATCGCCGGGGTCAACGGCGTCGCGGTGGGCGCGGGCATGGACATGGCGCTCATGTGCGACTACCGCATCGCCGCCGCGCGCACCCGGATGTCGGAGGGCTATATCCGGGTGGGCCTGGTGCCCGGCGACGGAGGCTGCTACTACCTGCCGCGGCTGATCGGCGTCTCGAAGGCGCTGCGGCTGCTGTGGACCGGCGAATTCGTCTCGGCCGCACAGGCGCTCGAATGGGGAATCGTCGACGAGGTATGCCCGGATGAGGAGTTCGACACCCGATTGGCGACCTTCGCCGCCCAGCTGGCCGCACAGCCGCCGGTCGCGGTGCAGCTCATCAAACGTGCTGTGCACCAGGCGATTCCGGGTGACCTGCGGACGGCCCTGGACCTCATCGCCTCCCATCAGGCGGTGGTGCAGTCCACCGCCGACTCACAGGAGGCGATGGCAGCCTTCCGAGAGCACCGCGCGCCCCGCTTCGAAGGGAGATAGCCGAGATGACCACGCATGAAACAGAACTCAGGCACAGCGTGCGAGAACTGTGCGATACCTGGGACTTCCGACCCCGCTGCGACTCCTGGGCCGCGGCAGGCGATCCCGAGTTCAGCCGCGAACTGGCCCGGCGCGGGCTGCTGGCCCGCACCTGGCCCAAACACCTGGGCGGGGCCGAGGACAGCAATGTGGCGCGGCTGGCCATCACCGAGGAGCTGCTGCGCGCGGGAGCACCGGTCTCGGCCCACTGGATCGGGGAACGCCAGATCGGCCCGGACCTGATCCGCCACGGCAGCCCCGAACTGCAGGAGGAGTTCTGCCCGCGCCTGGCCACCGCGGAACTGAGCTTCGCCCTGGGCATGTCGGAACCGGACGCGGGCTCGGATCTGGCCGCGGTCCGCACCACCGCCCGCCGCGACGGCGATGGCTGGCGCCTGTCCGGCCGCAAGATCTGGACCAGCGGGGCGCACCACGCCACCCACCTCTACGTGCTGGCGCGCACCTCCACGGAGGACGACAAGCACGCCGGGCTCACCGAATTCATCGTCGATCGCACCGCACCCGGCATCACCGTCACCCCGATCCTCGGCATGGACGGCGAACACCACTTCAACGAGGTCCTCTTCGAGGACGTGTGGACCCCGGACCGCTGGGTGATCGGCGAGGTCGGCAACGGCTGGCGGCAGGTGGTCGGTCAGCTGGCGTTCGAACGCGGTGGGCCGGAACGATTCCTGTCGATGTACCCGCTACTGGCCGCGGTCCTGCGGAGCGACGTGCTGGACGCCGCGGATCGCCACCGCCTGCGCTCCCTCACCGCCCGGCTGGCTGTGCTGCGCACCCGGGCGCGGGAAACCGCGCTGGCCATGGACGCGGGCCGCAGCCCGGTGGTCGAGGCCGCCACGAGCAAGTATCTCGGCAATCGATTCGAGCTCGACACCATCGAGTTCGTGCGCGGCCTGCTGCCCCGCTGCGACACGGAGATCCATCGGCTGTACCGGCAGGCCGTGCTCGCCTCGCCCAAATCCGGGCTGCGCGGCGGCGCGGCGCCGGTCATGTTGTCGATCATCGCCAAGGGGACGAAGTGAACGAGTACGAATTCGGCACGGCCGCAAGGGATCTCTACGACACCGTCACCGAGGTGGCGGCAGGCTGGCCGCTGCCACCGGCGGGCAGCGACGTGGCACGGCACGAGCATTTCGCCGCGCAGTGGGCGACGGCGGCGGCGCTGGGGTGGACGGCGATCCTCGACGAGGAGCCGATCACCAGCGCGGCCGGGGTCGAACTGCTCGACGCGGCGGCGGCCGCGGTATCTGCGTTGGCTCGGTCGGGCGTGAAACTGCCGGTGCGCCAGACACTCACGGCACGCTACGCGGTCACCGGGGAGATCGACCCGACCGAGATCGCGGTCCTCGACGGCGGCATCGGAGTCTGGCAACCAGTCGCGCACCGGGTGGTCACCCCGGCGGGCAGTATCACCGAGCACATCCCGACACCGCCGGACCACCTCGACATCGCCGGACGTCCGGTATCGGCACCGGATTCGCGACCAGTCGCCGCCGACCGAGAAGACGTCGCCATGGTCTCGAAATACCTGTTACTCCATGAGATTTCGGGCGCGATCGACGGCGCGGTGGACGCGGCGACCGGCTATGTCACCCACCGCGTCCAGTTCGGCCGACCGCTGAGCACCCTGCCCGCGGTGCGCATCACCCTCGGCGAACTCTCCGTCGCCCAAGGCCAGATCCACGCGATCCTGCGCGAAGCCGCGCGACGGCTGCGGGCATCGGGCGACTCGTCGGCACGGGCGCGCTTCGCCCTGTCAGCCGCCGGTGTACTGTGCGCCGAGATCGCGGGCCGGGTCGCCGATACCGCCCATCAACTACACGGCGCACTGGGCATCACCGCCGAGGCCGGGTTACACCACCGCACCACCCTGTTGTGGGCCGACCGCGACGAGGACGCCGAAACCCCCGAGCGGGAAGAGGATACGCCGCGGATCGGCGAGCCGGAGCTCTGGGACCTGACCACACCCACCGCCTGACCGCCGACCAGATCACCCAGGAGACCGCCATGCCCGACAATCCGTGCGAGAGCGAGTGTCCCGCGAACCCGGGACCGCTGGCCGGAATCCGGATCCTCGACCTCACCCATGTCGTCATGGGCCCGTACGCCACCCAGTTGCTGGCCGATCAGGGCGCGGAGGTGATCGTGCTGGAATCCGAACGCGGCGACACCAACCGGGTCATGGGCGCCGGACCGCATCCGCAGCTGTCGGGCATCAGCCTGAACCTGATGCGCAACAAGCGATCCGTCACCCTCGACCTGGATGCCGGCACCGGCCGCGAACGGCTGCGACAACTCGCTGCCACCTGCGATGTCGTGGTCACCAGCCTGCGCGCCAGCACCATCGAGCGCCTCGGCGTGGACTACCCGGCCATTGCCGCCCTGCGCCCGGATGTCGTCTACTGCCAGGCCCAGGGCTGGCCGCTGGACAGCGACCGGGCCGACGATCCGGCCTACGACGACGTCATTCAGGCCGCCACCGGAATCGCGGACGCCATGCACCTCACCTACGGCGCACCCGCACTCGTGCCGACCATTCTGGCCGACAAGGTCTGCGGCATCCTCATCGCCCAGGCCGTCACGGCGGCGCTGTTCCATCGCGCGAAAACCGGTGCGGGACAACACATCGAGGTCCCGATGGCGACCGCCATGGCCGCCTTCACCCTGGTCGAACACGGCGCGGGCGCGATCGCCGAGCCACCGGCGGAACCGGCCGGATACCACCGCATCCTCTCCCCCGAACGCCGCCCCTGCCCCACCGCGGACGGCTGGGTCCACATCCTGCCCTACCAGCCGCACCACTATGCCGCACTCTTCGCCGCCGTCGGCCGCGACGACCTGATCGACGACCCCCGCTACACCGACCGCCGCACCGCAATCCTCAACTCCGACAGCCTCTATCGCGACGTCCGCGCCGCGGTCTCGTGCTACACCACCGATGAGATCGTGAAAATCTGCCGCGCCCAGGGCATTCCGCACAGCCGAATCCGAACCCTCGACGACCTGGTCGCCGAACTCCCACTGGCCGACCACCCGGTGGCGGGCCCCTACCGCACCATCCCCCACCCGGTCCGCTTCGCCGCCACCCCTGCCACCCTCCGCCACCCCGCCCCGCTGATCGGCGCGGACACCGATGCCCTGCTGGCCGAACTGGGCGAATAGGTTGAAACGGGTGCATTTTCGGGCATCTTGCGGCAAGATCGTTCGGATCGGCTCGACGATCTTGCTGTCTAGGAGCTCACTATGGGCAGACGGTTACGCACACTCACCGCCGCGAGCGTGCTCGCACTGACCATCGGAGCCTGCGGGTCTCCACCGGGCGATCAGAACAAATCGGGAAGCCCGGGGGCCAAGGACTTCAAGGCCTGCATGGTGTCGGATTCCGGCGGGTTCGACGACAAGTCGTTCAACCAGACCTCCTTCAAGGGAATCACCGATGCTGTTGCGGCACTCGGGATTTCGAAGGCCCAGCTGGAGTCCAAGTCGGACAACGACTATCCCACCAATATCGACACGATGGTGCGGCAGAAGTGCGGCATCATCGTGACGATCGGCTTCAAGCAGGGCGATGTCACCTACGCGGCGGCCAAGGCGAACCCGAACATCAACTTCGCGATCGTCGACTACTCCTACACCGATCCGCAGAAGTTCCCGCCGCTGCCGAATCTGCAAGGGCTGACCTTCAATTCCGCGCAGCCCTCGTTCCTGGCCGGATACCTGGCGGCCGGCACGACCAAGACCGGCAAGGTCGGCACCTTCGGCGGCATCAATATTCCGACCGTGGCCATCTTCATGGACGGATTCGCCGAAGGCGTCGCGTATTACAACAAGCAGAAGGGCAAGCAGGTCCAGTTGCTCGGCTGGGACGAGGCCACCCAGCAGGGTGTGATCACCAATGACTTCCAGGACAAGAACACCGCCAAGACCAAGGCCAACGACCTGATCAGCCAGGGCGCCGATATTCTGCTGCCGGTCGCGGGCCCGGCCGGGCTGGGGGCGCTGGAGGCCGCGAAATCCTCCGGCGGCAAGGTCACCGGGATCTGGGTCGACACCGACGGCTGCGTGAGCGCCGCGGAATACTGCCCGGTCCTGCTGTCGAGCGTGCAGAAGGCGATGGATGTCGCGGTGACTAAGGCGGTCACCGACGCCTACAACAAGACCTTCACCAACTCCACCTACGTCGGCACGCTGGCCAACAAGGGGGTCGGGCTGGCGCCCTTTCACGAGTTCGACGCAGCCATCCCCGCCGATCTGAAGAGTGAGATCACCGCGCTGACAGCGGATTTGGCCAGCGGCAAGGTCACCATCGCGTCGAAGGCACAACCCGCGGCCAAATAACACAGGCTGCGACCACAGAGTACGGCTCGCGGCCGCACCGGCCGCGGCTCGGGAGGCGGAGATGCGGCTCGAACTACGCTCTCTCACCAAGCGATTCGGCGACTTCGTCGCCAACGACAGCATCGACCTGATCGTCGAGCCGGGTGAGATCCATTGCCTGCTCGGCGAGAACGGCGCGGGCAAGACCACGCTGATGAACATGCTCTACGGGCTCTCACAGCCGGATGCCGGCGAGATCCTGCTCGACGGAGAGCCGTTCACGTGCCGCTCCCCCGCGGCCGCGATCGCCGCCGGAATCGGCATGGTGCACCAGCATTTCATGCTGGTGCCGGTCTTCACCGTCGCCGAGAATCTCATGCTGGGCCGCGAGCCGACCACCGGCTGGGCCGTGCTCGACCGCGGCGCGGCCCGGCGCCGGGTGCGTGACCTGTCCCGGCGCTACGGCCTGCCGGTGGACCCGGACGCACTGGTGTCGGACCTGTCGGTGGGCGAGAAGCAGCGCGTGGAAATCCTCAAGGCGCTGGCCAATGACGTCGAGGTGCTGATCCTCGACGAACCGACCGCGGTGCTCACCCCGCAGGAGATCGACGAGCTGATCGCGGTGCTGCGCGCGATCGCCGCGAGCGGCACGTCGATCATCTTCATCTCGCACAAACTGAAGGAGGTCCGGCGGATCGCCGATCGGATCACCGTTATCCGCCGCGGCAAGGTGGTCGGCACCGTCGCGGCGACCACACCCGAAACCGAACTCGCCGAACTGATGGTGGGGCGGTCGGTGGAACTCGTCGTCGCCAAGACCGACGCCCGGCCCACGCGCCCGGCCCTGGTCGTCGAGGGCCTCACGCTCACCGGCCTGGACGGCACGATCCTGGTGGACGACATGTCCTTTCACGTCGACGGCGGCGAAATCGTCGGCGTGGCAGGGGTGGCGGGCAACGGTCAATCCGAGCTGATCAACGCGCTGGTCGGCTTGCGGGCCCCGGCGCGCGGCTCGATCACCGTGGGCGGGCAGGAGTTGGCGGGCCGCTCACCGCGCCGGCATCTGGATGCCGGCATCGGCTACGTCCCCGAGGATCGCTCGCACGACGGCTATATCGGCGTGTTCAGCGTCGCCGAGAACCTCGTCCTGGATCTGATCGGCCGTCCCGAATTCTCCCGGCACGGGGTGCTCTCGCCGAATGCGGTGCAGCGCAACGCGGTACACCGCATGGAGGAGTTCGATATCCGCGCCCGGTCACCGGCCGAGCAGGTCCGGTCGCTGTCGGGCGGCAATCAGCAGAAGGTGGTGCTGGCCCGCGAACTGTCGCGGCCGCTGACGGTGCTCATCGCCGGGCAGCCGACCCGCGGCCTGGATGTCGGGTCGATCGAGTTCGTGCACAATCGCCTGGTCCGCGAACGCGATCAGGGCACGGCGGTGCTGATCGTCTCCACCGAACTGGACGAGATCTACGCGCTGTCGGACCGCATCATCGTGATGTATCGCGGACGCATCGTCGGCATCGTCGGCCCCGATACCCCGCGCGACCGGCTGGGGCTCATGATGGCAGGCGGCGCACCGGCGAATACCGGCGGCGGCGCATCAGCGGACCCTGCCAGCGGCGCGGACACGGCCGGAGGTGGCGATGTCTGACCGAAAGTGGTTGCGCGAGCTGACCGTCAGCCTCCTCGCCGTCGCGCTGGCGCTGCTGGTCGGCGCGGTCCTCATCATCGTCAGCACCCCCACCGTGACCTCGGCGTTCGGGTATTTCCTGGCGCGGCCGACCGATACCGTCTCGGCGGCGGCGCACGCCGTGGGCGACACCTATCGGGCGCTGTTCCTCGGCGCCTTCGGGGGCCGGCATCAGATCGCCGAAACCTTGGTCGCGGCAACACCTTTGATCTGCACCGGACTGTCGGTCACCCTGGCCTTCCGCACCGGCCTGTTCAATATCGGCGCGCAGGGCCAGCTCATCGCCGGCGCCCTGGCCGCGGGATGGGTGGGTTTCGCGGTGCACCTGCCCGCGGCAATCCACGTGCCGGCGGCGCTGGCGGCCGGTGTCGCGGGCGGGGCGCTGTGGGGCGGCATCGCCGGAATCCTCAAGGCGCGCAGCGGTGCTCACGAGGTCATCGTCACCATCATGGGCAACTACGTCGCGCTGTACGCGCTCACCTGGTTGCTCACCACCCACTCGCTGCAGCGGCCGGGACGGCACGAGCCGATCAGCCCGGTCGTCGACGCCACCGCGCAGCTCCCCCGCTTCGGCGGCACCCGGCTGCATCTCGGCCTGTTCGTCGCCTTGCTCGCGGCGGTGTTCGTGTGGTGGCTGCTGTCGAGATCGACCCTGGGCTTCCACTTGCGCGCCGTCGGCGCCAATCACGAGGCGGCCCGCACCGCCGGCATCCCGATCGGCCGGGCCTACGTGCTGGCCATGCTGATCGCGGGCGGCCTCGCCGGATTGGCTGGAACCCAGCAGGTATTGGGCACCGATCTGCCGCTGACCAACGGCATCGCCGGATCCTTCGGCTTCGACGGCATCACGGTCGCACTGCTCGGCCGCGGCACCCCCGTCGGAACGGTCTGCGCGGCACTGCTTTTCGGCGCCCTGCACTCCGGCGGAAACGAGATGCAGGCGGCCACCGGCACCCCGCTCACCTTGGTGACCGTCCTGCAGGCCGTGATCGTCCTGCTGGTGGCGGCACCGGCGCTGGTGCGCACCGTCTTCCGGATCCGGGCCGAGGGCGCGCAGGCCGTGCTCGCGAAAGGGTGGAACTGAATGGCAACCACCGCTTCCGAACTCGCTCGCCAGCTGGAGTCACCGGAGCACCGGCGCCGGCGGCTGCGCCTGGGCATCCTGCTGCTGATCCTCGCGATCACCGGGGTGGCGCTGGCGGTGCTCACCGCGTCCGGGACCGTCGACTTCCGTTTGGCCGCACCGGGTTCCAATGGTCCCGGTGACCTGCGCTTACCCGCGCGACCGGCGGCGGCGATACCCGCCGCGATAGCGCTGGTGATCGCGGTCGCCCAGCTGTGGCGCGGCCTGTCCGGTCGCTGGGCGGTCGCCGCCTTCTCCCTGTTCGGCGCCGCGTTCGTGATGACCTTCATCTGCTGGGCGGCATCGGGCAAGCTGTTCCCGCTCACCAACCAGATCCAAGGCACCCTGGCACTGTCCACCCCGCTGATCCTGGGTGCGCTGGCGGGCGTCCTGTGTGAACGGGCGGGAGTCATCAATATCGCCATCGAGGGCCAGCTGCTGGCCGGGGCGTTCGCCGCGGCCAGCATCGCGACGGTGAGCGGCAGCTTCCTCGTCGGCGTGGTGGCCGCGCTGATCGCCGGGGTGTTCGTGACCTGGCTGCTCGCCGTCTTCTCGATCCGCTACCTGGTCAATCAGATCGTGCTCGGCGTCGTGCTGGTGGTACTCGCCACCGGTATCACCGGATTCCTGTTCGACCAGCTCACCGCGCTTCCCGACGGCTCGGCCCGATTCAACACACCGGGCACCCTCCAGCCCATTGCCGTCCCGGTGCTGTCCTCGATCCCGATCATCGGACCGACGATCTTCGACCAGACCGCCCTGGTCTACGCCATGGTCGTCCTCGTAGCCGTGATCACCTTCGTGCTCTACCGCACGAAATGGGGCCTGCGGGTGCGCGCCATCGGCGAACATCCCCGCGCCGCCGCCACCGTCGGCATCGACGTCCTGCGCATCCGCTACCAGGCCGTGCTCCTCGCGGGCGTGGTCGCCGGACTGGGCGGCGCCTATTTCACGATCGGGTCCACCGGCGGCTTCACCAAGGAAATGACGGCGGGCAACGGCTTCATCGCCCTGGCGGCGCTGATCATGGGCCGCTGGCATCCGATCGGATCCACCTGTGCCGCACTGTTCTTCGGCTTCACCAAGGCCCTGCAGGGCCAACTCCAGGTCCTGGCGACCCCCATCCCCACCGAAGTCCTCCAAATGACCCCCTACCTACTCACGGTGATCGCCGTGGCGGGCGCCGTAGGCCAAACCCGCCCGCCCAAGGCCGACGGCGAGCCCTACACCCCCGAATAGGTCTCGATGATCGGCGTGGCCATGGAGTCCACGGAGGGTCCCGGGTTCTCGTCCGGTTCGGAAAGGGCAACTCGCCGTAGCTCTTCGGCGAGCGCCGCGGTGGCCGTCGGCACGGGGTGATCTTTCGTGCCCCAGGCCAGCAGGTGGTGCCGCCGAGCCCATGGGTCCTGCAGTGCGCACATGTCGAGAGGTCGGCGCGGGTCGAGGGCGCGACGCGGCACGATGGCGAGCCCGACACCGGCGGCGGCGAGGGAGATCAGGACGGACAGGTCGGCCACGGTGGTGCGGTAGCGCGCCACCGTGGCACGGGGCCCGATGTGCTTCTCGATCCAGCGGCGCAGCGAGGACTCGGCGTCGAGGCCGACGAGCGGGTGCTCGGCAACTTCGTTGTAGGTCAACGCCGTCCGTCCGGCGAGGATCCCGCCGGCTTGGCCGATCACCACGAGGGAATCGTCGCCGAGGGGCTCGAGGCGCAGGCCGCACTCACCGGCCTCGCCATCGAGGACAATCCCCAGATCGGCCTTTCCCGCGGCGAGCATCCGCACGGTATCCGGGGTGCGACTCTCCGACACTTCGATGTCGATGTCCGGATGAGCGCCGAGGAACGAGATCAGGGCCTGCGGTACGAGTCGATGCATCGCGGATCCACCCGCCAGCAGAATCAGTGGCGCACTGGGAGATCGGGTATAGCTCGCGACGGCGTTCTCGAGTCGAGTGGTCTGCGCCAGTACGTCGCGTGCGTGACGGGCCAGCGTCGTCCCAGCCGGCGTCGGCCGCACGCCCCGTCGGCCGCGGATCAACAGTGCCATGCCCACACTGGATTCCAAGGCGCGCACTCGCGCGCTGGCCGAGGGCAGACTCAGATGCATCCGATCGGCACCCGCGGTGATCGACCCCGCCGCAACGATGTGAACGAACAGCCGCAAATCGTCCAAGTCGTAACGCATCCACTCAGGCTAAGGCCCAGCCATAGGCTGGGTTTGCCGATTACGCATTGTGAGCGCACTCGTCAACGGGCGATGCTCGGCTGATGCCCGACTTCTCGCTCGTCTTGTTGGCAGGTCTTGCCGCCGGAGTTCTGAACGCCATCGGCGGTGGGGGAACGTTCGTGGCGCTACCCGCCCTGGTCGCCCTCGGGCTGCCCGCGGTGACCGCCAATGCGGTGTCACGGGTCGCCCTCATGCCCGGAGCAGCGGTCGGCGCATGGGCGTGCAGGCGTGAGATCTCCCCGGTCGGGAGCACATCCACCGGGGCGCTGACAATAACGAGCGTGATCGGCGGTGGAGTCGGCGCCGCCCTGCTCTCGGTGCTGCCCGCCTCGGCCTTCGACGTCACGGCACCCTGGCTGCTCGCCTTCGCCACGGTGATCCTCGCCTTCGGCCGCCGCCTTTCCGGCGCGTTGAGCGCCATGCTCGGCCGCACCGTGAACCTGAGTTCACGCGCCATCCTGATCGGGCAGTTCTGCCTGGCCGTTTACGGCGGATACTTCGGCGGCGCCGTAGGCATAATGATGCTGGCCCTGTGGAGTATCGGCCTCGGTCTCGACGCCGCGGGCAACAACCCGATGCGGTTGACCCAGCTCGCGGCCATCTATCTCAGCGCCGCGGTGCTGTTCCTCATCACCTCCGATGCGCTGAAGGCTCCGCTGATCCTCACCGGAATGCTGGTCGGCGCCATGGCCGGAGGCTTCGTCGGAGCCCACCTCGCCCGCCGTACTCCCGCCCGGCTGCTGGAGGCCTTCGTCCTGACCATCGCCGTTGCCACCACGGTTCTTTACTTTCTGCGCTGAACACGGCCACTGTTCAGAACCAGGACCATGGACGCACTCGATTGGCCAGATCGATCAGGTCGAAGCGGTGCTGCGGGCGTGTGGCGGTCCACGCCACCGCCCGCAGCGCCGCCTCGACTCCGCGACGCAATCCTCTCTCGGTCACCGGATAGCCGAGCACCGTGCGGCCCGCCATGACGGTCAGCGCGCCGCAACGGAGTCCGGCCAGGGCGGCGCTGAGGACGATGACCCGCAGTTGCCGGGCCCGCGGTCCGTCGGGCAGCGCCTCCAGACACGCCGCGGCGCGCTGCACATGCCGCGCACGCAGTTCGGCCGGCGGTCGCGAGACCGCCAGCAGCGCAGCGGTCATCCCGGCGAGCTCGTTCAGACCACTGGTCGGCGGTATCGACGCCAGTGTCGCGACCGCCTGGTCGAGGTCGCCCGCCTCGAGGCGGCAGCGAGCCGCGCCGAAGGCCGCGCTCTCCATCCCGCGGTCGATCGCCCACACGGCTCGGTAATGCTCACGCGCCGTGGCGCGCCAACGCGATTCGTCGGCTTCGTCCTGGTTCAGCAGGTCGTCCTGGGCTTGGAGCTCCGCGGCCGCGGCGAGTGCCATCATCGGCGCGAGCTCGCCGGGCAGGGCGCCGCGGACAGCGTCGAACAACTCATAGGCGGACGCATAATGCCCCTCCAGCAATTCGGCCACGCCCCGATACCAGTCCAGGCGCCAATCCGTTTCGGCCGCCGTATCGTGCAACCGAGCCATCGTCTCGCGGGCCCTGCCGAATTCTCCGAGATCCAAATGCGCCCGCACCTCGGCGAGGGTGGCCTCGCGGGCGAATGAGGCCGGTAGCGTCAGGACCCCGGCCGCGGCGGCTTCCCGGTGGATCCGAAGCGTGTCCAACGCACGCTCGGGATCCTCGTGCAGCAGCGGGGACAGCAGCTCGGCGCCCGGATCGTCCGGATCGATCAGTGGAACAGCCAGTGCGGCAACGACATCCGGTGCACTCAGCAGCGGCGGGCGGGCGACGCCGTCGGTCAGGCCATCGGTCGGCAACAACAGCACCTCGGCGCCGAAATCGGCTCGCGCGGGACCGAATACCGTCGAGATCTGGGGAATGCCGCGCCCGGTGTCGGCGGCCAGCACCGCGCGCAATACCCCGGCCGCCTGGCAGTACATGTCGTACATGGAGGAAAAGCGTTGCGCCGGATCGGGATCGGTGGCCCGCACCAGCAGCCGGTGGAACGCCGGATACCGCCGCAGCGCGGACGCCCGATCCGGCGACGGCAGGCCCGGCAATCGATTTCCGTGCCGATCCACCGGCATCGGCAGGGTCAGCGCGGCCAGCGTGCGACCGACGGCGTAGATATCGGCCGCGACGGAGGGACCGGTCTCCGTGTATTCGGGCGCCTGATAGCCCACGGTCCCGTACAGACTGCCGCCGGAGCCCAGTGCGGCCACCGCACCGAGGTCGATGAGCCGGACCTCACCGTCCCCGACCATGATGTTGTCCGGCTTCACATCGTTGTAGCCCAGTCCCAGCCCGTGCAGATAGTCCAGGGCCGGCAGCACCTCCATCACGCAGGCCAGCGCCTCGGCCACCGAAAACCGCTCGGGCGCACGAGCATCCAGCAGGGCGCGCAGCGACTGGCCGCCGATGTACTCCATGACGATGTACCCGGCCACCGCTCCGTCCTCGGAACGGTGCTGTACGAAGTTGAAGATCTTCACGATGCTGGGGTGCGCCAGCTCCGACAGGAACTGCCGTTCGGCGACCGCGACGATCCGCGCCTCCAGATCGGCGGGGTTCTGCAGACCCTTCAGCACCACCCACCGCTTGCTGACATTGCGGTCCCTGGCCAGGAAGATCCACCCCATGCCCCCGTAGGTCAGGCACCCGTGCACATCGTATTGATCCGCGACGACGGTCCCCGGGCGCAGCGGGGGCCGGAAGTTGAACGGGGCGCCGCAGTGCGCGCAATTGCCGGTCGGCCCGGCGTCCGCCGCGCGGCCGACCGGGTGCCGGCAGCGCCAGCAGAACCGCTTCTCCTGGGGCACTTCGGGATCGAGGGGCACGGCGGCGGCCGGATCGATCGTCGGCACGGTCGGCAGCGGCGCCATCCCGGTGCCGAGTTGCTGCCGCACGGCCCGGAACCGCGCCGCCCGCGCCGAGACCACGCTGCGTTCACCACCGGTCTCCGCACCGGCGACCGCCACGGAGGTGATCTCCATGTCGCGCGGCGCGACCGGCTCGGACGTGACGGAAGTTTCCGGCATCTGCACCTCGACCCGCGAACCGACACCTACCCCGGAACCGAACCGCTCCACCGCGTGGAGGCGCGCGGCGGAGCGGTCGACTGTCGGCCCCTGGGTGGCGTCACTGATAAAGGGGCCGACGAGCTTATGGGATTGTCGGGGACTGGATGAGGTGTCGCAACCACAGCCTCGATTTCGCGACACCTCGAGTTCACCCGGCCCGGTTCACCGCTCGCGGTGTTCGAGCGGACGCTCGGCGAGGACCGGGAACTGCCCCGTGAA
>NZ_BAFX01000182.1 GCF_000308815.1 Nocardia concava NBRC 100430 | reverse complement strand
CTTGACCGCGTCGTCGATGCGGGCCTGCTCGTCCCAGTCGAGGTAGTTCTGCCGGTACTCCTCGCCGAGCACGAAGACATGCTCGTGCACCAGGACGCGGCCTAGTTCGCTCGCGTCGACGGTTCCGGTCACGGTGGGTACGGCGCTCATCGGATTGCCTCGTCTGTGTACAGGGATGCCTTGTCGGAGAACAGGTTCGGATCGATAGCGCGCTTGAGAATCTTGCCGGTCGCGCCCTTGGGGAGGGCGTCGGTGAAGGCGAAGCGATGTGGCACCTTGTAGGCCGAGAGCCGTTCCTTGGCCCAGGTGCGCAGCTCGACGGGATCGAGTTCGACGCCGGGCGCGGCGACGACAGCCGCACCCACCTCCTCACCGTAGTGGTCGTCGGGCAGGCCGATCACCGCCACTTCGACGATGCCGGGATGCTCGTAGAGCACCTCCTCGACCTCGCGCGGATAGACGTTGTAGCCGCCGCGGATGATGAGATCCTTTGCGCGGTCGACGATATAGACGTAGCCGTCGGCGTCGATCCGGCCCAGGTCGCCGGTCCGCAGCCAGCCGCCGGACAGGTCGGCGGCGGTGGCGTCGGGGCGATGCCAATAGCCGCGCATGACGCTGGGCCCGCGCATGAACAGCTCGCCCACGGTGTCGGCGGGCAGCACCTCGCCGTCGGGTCCGCGCACCTCGATCTCGGTGCCGGGCAGCGCGGTGCCGACCGATCCGACCCGCTGCTCGCGATCGACCGGATTGTAGGTCGCGGCCCCGCTGGATTCGGTGAGCCCGTAACCCTCGAGAATGGTGCAGCCGAACCGCTGCGAGAACGCGCGGATCACCTCCGCGGGCAGCGACGCGCCGCCCGAACAGGCCAGCCGCAGGCTCGCGAAATCCTCCGGGCCGAAGTCACCGGCGCTGTGCAGCATGGCATTCCACATGGTCGGCACGCCCGCCACCACGGTGAGCCGGTGATCGCGGATGGTCTCGATCATCGCGCCGGGCACGAACGGGGACACCATGGAGAACGACGCGCCCGCGTGCAGGGTGGTGATGAGGCAGACGGCCTGGCCGTAGACATGGAACAGCGGCAGCCCGGTGCCGAAGCGTTCCTCGGGGGTGAGGCGCAGCTGATCGATGAAAATGCGTGCGGTCTCGATCAGATTCGCGACGGTGAGCTCGACGCCCTTGGGCCGGCCGGTGGTGCCGGAGGTGTACAGCAGGATCGCGAGATCGTCCGGTGCGCGGTCGGCGGGCACGGTCACCGGCTCGGTGGGTGTCGCGTGCGCACCGGGTTCGAGGATCAGCAGCGGGATTCCGCGTTCGGTGGCGGCCTGCTCGGCCGCGGTGCTCGCCGCGTGCCAGGCGATGGCGTGGCGGGCGCCGGAATCGTCGACCACATATCCGATTTCCGGTGCGGTGGCCATGGTGTTGACCGGAATGGCCACGGCCCCGACGAGATGCGCGCCCAGGTACGCGATGACGAACTCGGGCACGGTGGGCGCCACCAGCAGCACGCGATCTCCCACGGCGACACCGGAATCGGCGAGGCTGCCGGCGAATGCCGCACTGCGGCGGGCCAGCTCGGCGTAGGAGAGGGTGACGGCCCCGTGGCGCAAAGCGGGGGCGTCGGGGCGTTCGGACGCGTGCTGCCAGATGCGGTCGGCGACATTGGTCATGGGACATCCCGAGAGGTAGCAGCGATAATGTGACCGGGGTCACTTCTTTTCGCGACCATAGCTGAATCCGACATCGACTTCAATGGCGTTCGGCGCCAACGGGTCAACCCACGGCGCATGTATAGAAGTTGAATTCGGATTCAAGTACAGTGGCGCCTGCCCGGCGCAGAGCTATCCCCTTGCACGGCAGGGCGCTACCCCGAGGAGTGAACCGAATGACGAAAACCCAGCAGGTCCGCCTGGCTCGGCGTCCGATCGGACTGCCCGACGCGAGCACCTGGAATCTGGTCACCGAGGAACTGCCCGCGCTCGAGGCGGGACAGATTCTGGTGCGGGTCTCGTTCATCTCCTTGGATCCGGCCATGCGCGGATGGCTCAACGATGTGCGCTCCTACCTGCCGCCGGTGGGAATCGACGAGGTCATGCGGTCGCTGGACATCGCCACCGTCGTGGAATCCACCCATCCCGATTTCGCGGTCGGCGACGCGGTCAGCGGGACCTTCGGCGTCACCGAATACGCGATCAGCGACGGCCGCGGCGTGCAGAAGGTCGATCTCGCGGCCGCGCCCGGGCCGACCTGGCTGGGCGCGCTCGGAATTCCCGGCATGACCGCGTATTTCGGGCTGCTCGATGTCGGGAAGCTGCAGGCCGGTGACACCGTGGTCGTGTCGGCGGCGGCCGGAGCGGTCGGCAGTGTCGTCGGGCAGATCGCGAAGATCAAGGGCGCCACCGTCATCGGAATCGCGGGCGGCGCCGAGAAGTGCCGGATGCTCACCGAGGAATTCGGGTTCGACGCGGCCATCGACTATCGCGGCGAGAACGTGCTGAAGCGGCTGCGCGAACTCGCACCGCAGGGGATCGACGTCTACTTCGACAATGTCGGCGGCGAGATTCTCGATGCCGCGCTGGCCAATCTGCGGCGCGGGGCGCGGATCGTGCTGTGCGGGGCGATCTCCGCCTACAACGACGAGCAGCTGCGGCCCGGGCCGTCACGGTATATGTCGCTGCTGGTGTTCCGGGCCTCCATGACCGGATTCGTCGTCTTCGACTACGCGGATCGGTACGGCGAGGCGGCGGCGGAGATCGCGCAGTGGATCGCCGAGGGCAAGCTGAAGAGTCGAGAGCATGTCGTCGAGGGCGGGGTGGCGAGCTTCGGGGAGACGCTGAATCTGCTGTTCAGCGGCGGGAATACGGGAAAGCTGGTGCTCGCGCTGTAAGCCGGGGTCAGCGGCCGTTCGAGCGGTCGCCGCGCAGCGTCGTGACGATGCTGGTGACCGTGGCGACCGGTTTGCCGTCGGCGCGGGTGATGTCGCACTGATAGTGGGTGATCGTGCGGCCGGAATGCGTCGGATAGGCGGACGCGCGCAGGGTGTCGCGCCAGACCGGGCGTAGGAAGACCGCGCGCAGGTCGATGCTGGTGAAGGATTCGCCGGGACCCACGATCGTGGAGTGGGCGGTGCCGATGGCGGCGTCGGCGAGTTCGGTGAGCAGGCCGCCGTGGACGGTGCCCTGCTGGTTGCCGTGCCGGTCCGGGTCGGTGTCGATCTCGACGGTGGCGCGGCCCGCGTCGATTTCGACCAGGCGGATGCCCAGGGTGCGGGAAATCGCTGTGGGATACCGGAACTGGCAGGTCAGGCCGTCGGTCGCGGTGCCCGCCAGCTGGGCGCGCAGGTAGTCCAGGACCGGGACCTCGGTGGTCGAGGTCGTCACTTCGGTGCTCGAGATCGTCACGATAGGCGACGGTATGGCCGCCGGGTCAGGACGATCAAGAAATTGTCCTAGGTACAGTCGGCGGATGCGCACATATACCGATGTCGCGGCGGAGCTGTCCGAGCAGATCCGGGGCGGCCGCTGGGCGCCGGGGGAGCGGCTGCCGACACATCGGCAACTGGCCGCCGAGCACGGGATCGCCGTCGCCACCGCGACCCGGGTATTCGCGGAGCTCAAACGCACCGGCTTGATCGTCGGCGAGCCTGGGCGGGGGAGCTTCGTACGGGATCGGTCGGTGCGGCTGGCGTCGGCGGAGTACGGGTCCGGGATGGATACCGTGTGGGCGGATCTGGCGTTCACGCAACCGATGTCGCCGCGGCGGGAAGAACTGCTGCGGGGCGCGCTGCGGGAGCTGGCGGGGACAGGGGATCTGGGTGCGTTGCTGCGGCAGCAACCGGCAGGTGGGCGGCCCCATGATCGGGCGGTGGTGGCCGGATTCCTCGGACGGCGGGGGATCGCGGTCGAGGCGGAGCGGGTCGTGGTGACCTCGGGTGCGCAGCACGGGCTGGATCTGATAGCGCGCGCGATGTTCTCACCCGGTGATGTGATCGCCGTGGACGAGCTGACCTACCCCGGATTCAAACAGCTCGCGCAGGTACACGGCCTGACCCTCGCGCCGATTCCCGCCGACGGGGACGGCCCGTCTCTGGACGCCCTCGCCCGCGTGTGCGCGAAAAGGCCTGTGCGCGCGATCTATACGATGCCGATCGTCCACAACCCGCTCGGCTGGGTGCTCGGCGAGGACCGACGGCGGGAACTCGTTTCCCTTGCACGCCAACATGATCTGCTGCTGATCGAGGACGCCGCCTACGCCTTCCTCGCCGATCCCGCGCCCGCCCCGCTGGCCGCCCTCGCACCCGAGCGCACCTTCCACGTGTCGAGCCTGTCGAAGAGCGTCGCGGCCGGACTGCGATTCGGGATGCTGGTCGTACCACCGCCGGCCGCCGCGGCGATGGCCCACACCCTGCGCGCGACCATGGCCAGCCCGCCCGGCCTGACCACCGCGTTGGCCGTGCGGTGGCTCGCCGACGGCACCGTCGACGCCCTCGAGGAGGCGAGTCGCCGTGCGGCCGCGGAACATCAGCGGGTGCTGCACCGCGAACTGGGCGATCTGCGTCCGATCGCCCATCCGCGCTCGTTCTTCGCGTGGCTGCCCATCGACCCGGGTCAGCGCATGGACCGGATCGCCGCCGAGCTGTCCCGGCGCGGCATCCGGGTGTGCACCGCCGAGGTTTTCGCCACCACCGCGCACGTCCCGCACGGGCTGCGCATCGCCCTGGGATCGACCGAGCCCGAAGAACTTCCGACGGTGCTCGCCGAAATGCGCGCGGCCCTCGACAGCGTGCCGCTGTGAACCCGGCTCAGGGGCGGACGATGGTGACCAGGTTGATCAGTGACTGTTGTTGCGGCCCTTCGCCCGCCGGGGTGAGCCCGAGGCTCTCGATGTAGTCGGTGAGGTAGATCCGCTCGCCGGTCCACCCGCGTGCGGCGAACCAGTCGGTGGATTCGGTGCGCGGTTCGTTGTAGATCATGCGCACCCAGTCCGATCCGGAATCGCCGCCGCCCGACATGGCCGCGACCGCCTCGGCGGGCAGCAGATCCATCTGCTCGATGGCGACCCGGCTGCCGGGCGCGCTGAGCCCGGCGATGGCGTCGAAGAGCTGATCCTGCGCGGCCGGGGTCAGGTAGATCAGCAGACCCTCGACCAGCCACGCGGTCGGCGCCTCCGGATCGAATCCGCTGTCGCGCAACACCTTCGGCCAGTCCTCGCGCAGATCCACCGCAACCTCGTGCCGATCGGCGACCGGTTTGTGCCCGGCCGCGGCGAGGGTCTCGCGCTTGAACTCCAGCACCTGCTGCCGGTCCAGCTCGTAGACGGCGGTGCCGTCCGGCCACGCCAGCCGGTAGGCGCGGGCGTCGAGCCCGGCGGCCAGAATGACTATCTGCCGGATGCCCGCCGCCGCGGCCGCGGCCATGAAGTCGTCGAAGTACCGGGTCCGCGCGATCTGATGCTGCTGGAACTGCACCCCGAAATCGGGTGTCAGCAGCGGGTGTCCGGGCGCGCGGCCCTCGAGCAGATCGACCCATTCCGGGCCCGCCGCCCGCACGAAGAGCTCGGCGAACGGATCCCGTGCGGGCGCGTCGACTGCGCGTCCGCCCAGTGCCCGGGCCGCCGCCACGAACAGGGCGGTCGAGCCGACACCGGTCTTGATATCCCAGGAATCATTGTCGGTACGCATGATCGCCAACGTACCGACGGCTTCGGGGACCGTCATGCCCTCGCGCTCCGCCCGCGAAAATCCTCCATGAATCCGGTGCCGCGTGGGAATTCACGCCATCGGCCGCCACTGCGGATCGGGTTTCGGAATCGGTTCCGGCGGCGTGGGGTACGGGAACGGCTCCGGCGGTTCGGGCACCGGCGGCGCCGGCGACGGGAACGGCGAGGGCGGCTGCGGCGTCGGAACGGGTTCCGACGGCCGGGTCGGCGGGTGTGGCTCCGGCGGTTCCACCGGCGGCACGGAGGCGGTGACCAGCGCTGCGTGTTTCATCCAGACCCTCCAATTTTCGTTCTCTGACCGCGACTTACCCCGACAGCGGCGGCACTAACGGGATCGAGCGGGGCGGGGGAGCGGGACAGGGGTGCGCCGCGCCGGGCGGGTTGTGGCACGGTTGTTCCGTGAACGCGGCTTTCGACCTGCTCGGAGAGCACATTCTCTGGACCGACGCCATCGGCAACGTGCTGTCGCTGGCGGTGGTGTGGCTGGCCATGCGAAAAACCATGTGGACCTGGCCCGTCCAGTTGGCAGGGGCGGTGTTGCTGCTGGCGGCGTCCGTTCATGCGCATGTGCCGGGCAATGCGCTCAAGCAACTGCTGTTCATCGGGTTGGCCGGGTACGGGTGGCTGGCGTGGAGTCGCGGGACGCGCGACCATCAGGCGCTGATGGTGCGCCCCGCGACGCGGCGAGAACGGCTGATCCTGCTGGCGGTGCTGGCGATCGGCACCGCCCTGGTGGCCGAGGCCTTCGCGCACCTGCCGTGGCTGCACATCGCCTGGTCCCCGTGGGCCAACGCCTATGTCTTCGTCGGCAGTGCGATCGCCACCTTCGCGCAGAGCCGGGCGCTCACCGACTTCTGGATCATCTGGATGCTGGTGGATCTGGTCGGCGTGCCGCTGGCCCTGAAGTCGGGGCTGTATGCCTCGGGTGCGGTGTACGGCATCTTCTTCGTTCTGGTGACCGTCGGCTTCCTGCGGTGGCGGCGCGAATACCGTGACCGTCGGGCTACGGCAGGGCTGGAATCGAATTCGGTCGTATAGACGCCGTATTCCAGGGATTTCGCGGTGTGGCGCGCCGACGCGCCGGAGTGACGGAGGATTCCCGCCAACTTGTGGCAACCTTGCCGATGCTTCAGCGAAGGTTGGGATTGCGGATCGAGGAGCGGTATATGGCGAAAATGGGTAGGCGGAAGCGGTCACGGCTCATCACCCAGGGCGTGATCACTTCCGGTAAGAAGCAGCCGGAGTCCGGCACGAAGCCGCAGTCGGAACCGGTTGCGGCGCAGGCGAAGCCGAAAGCCGAGGCGTCGAAGGCGGCCGCCGCCGGGAAGGCAGTGGCGAGCAAGGGCACAGCCGACAAGGTCGTGGCGAGCAAGGCCGCGGAGCAGGCCGCGCCGAAGGCGTCGGCCGGGCAGCCCGATATCAAGGCGCTCGCGGACCGCGTCAAGGCGCGCCGCCGCGAAAACGGTTGGACGCAGGCCGATGTGGCCAAGAAGGGCGGGCCGTCCGCCGGTGCGATCAGCCAGATCGAGCGGTCGCTGATCGAGTCGCCCGCCGAGGACCTGCTGGTCAAGCTCGACGCGGCACTGGAATGGCCGTCGGGCACCGCCGATGCCATCCTGCGCGGCGCCGATCTGGTGGGCGCCGGGAAGTAGCGGCACGCGGAAACAAGCCGCATTGCGAAGGCCCCGATCGGATCGCCGATCGGGGCCTTGCTGTGTCCAGGCGTGCGCTGTGTTCAGGTGTGCGCGGTGTTTAGGTGTGCGCCGCGCCGTCGATGCGGATCTCGGTGCCGCTGATGAACCGGCCGTCATCGGAAACGAGCATGGCGATGACACCGGCCACGTTCTCGGGCCCCGCCAGCTCCTCCGGATTGTCCTGCGGCAGTACGGCGATCAGCCGTCCGAACAGCGACCAGTCCGCATCCTGCGGCAGGTAACCCGGCGTCGCATCGGTGATGCCGGACTTGATGCCGCCCGGCGCGACGCTCACCGCGCGCAGTCCCCGCTTGCCGTATTCCAGCGCCAGCACATGGGTCAGCGTCTGAATACCGCCCTTGCTCGCGGAATACGCGGCCATGTAGGGGTGCGCGAAGTTGGCCGAGGTGGAGCTGAAGTTCACGACCGTGCTGCGCGGATTCTCGAGCAGCGCGGGCAGCGCCTCGCGGGTCACCAGGAACGTTCCGGTCAGGTTGACGTTGATGATCTGGTTCCACAGCTCCAGGGAGGTCTCGTGGGTGTGCGCCGCGCGCAGCATGCCCGCCGCGTTGACCACCGCGTCCAGCCCGCCGAGCGCCTCGAGCGCCTCGCGCACGCCCGCGACGACCTCCGCTTCCACTCCGATATTCATCTCGACGGTGGTCAGCCGCGCGTCGGCGCCCGCCTCGGCGGCCTGCTTGCGCGTCAACGCCAGACCCTCGGCATTGATATCGGCGCCCGCGACGACCGCGCCTTCGGACAGGAGTCGGAGCACGGTGGCTTGGCCGATGCCGGACCCGGCTCCGGTTACCAGGATGCGGCGCTGCTCGAGACGGTTCATGGATCTCTTCCTGATCAATGGAACTACTTACTGACACGATATGCCGTAAATGGCACTCCGCGCCATAAATAGTTTTCGCCCCCGCTAGAGTGCCTGCATGACCAGCGCCCGAACCCGAGTCGGCCGCCCCGCCCTCAGCGAGGCCCGCCGCGCGGCCACCCGCCGCGAGGTAGCGCTGGCCGCCGCCCACCTCTTCATCGAAAACGGTTACCCCGCAACCACCGTCGAGGACATCGCGGCCGCCGCCGGCATGGGCCTACGCACCTTCTACCGCTACTTCTCCGCCAAGGAAGACGTCCTGGCCCCCCTCCTGGCCATCGGCACCCAAGCCTGGGTCGACGAACTAGCCGCCTGCCCACCGGAACTTCCCCTGCGTGAGGCGTTATCCCGCTCCTACCGCATCGCCACCACCCGCACCTCGGCAGCCGAAGGCCTCACCGAATCCAGCCTCCGCCCCCTGCTCCGCGCCGCCACCGAACTCCCCGCCCTCCGCGCCACCTGGCTACGCGTCCAACAAGATTGCGAAGCCCAACTCATCCCCCTCATCGCAACCCGCACCTCCCGCCCCACCGACGACCTCGACGTAGCCCTGGCCGCCGCCATGGCCAACACCGCCGTCCGCCTGGCCACCGAACACTGGGCCGCCTCCAACTCCCCAACCTCCCCCGCCGACGTAGTCGACACCTACCTATCCCGCCTCACCACCCACACCCTGCTGTAGGTGCTCGGCAACAGGCCATCAGGTTCAGGCCGCGCTGAGATGCTCGGCGCCCGTTGGTCGTCTGATTGACCGCTGGCAGGTTCTGAGTTGGCGAATCTTCGGTCGACGAGCGGGCGTTCGAAGAGCGTCACGCTGTTCAGGCCGGACCCGAGGTCGCGGCGACCGACTCGACTGAAGCCGGCGCGCAGGTAGTAGTCGCATAGTGCCGGGTTGGATTCGACGCAGTCCAATCGCAGCAGGTCTGCGCCGGCCTGTCGGGCGGTGACCGCGGCCCACTCCAACAGCGAGCGGCCGAGGCCGACTCCAGCGTGGTCACGAGCGATGATCAACGTGTGCAGGTATCCGGCGAAACGATCACGGTCGGCCCAGATATCCGGATCGCTCCAGGTCAGTCGGCACGCGCCAATGACAGTCGGCTGATCACCGTGGCGGGCTACGTAGAACTCACCGGCCTCGACTTGCCGGTGAATGATCGATCCGGGAATCTCCCGGGGAGTCCATTGCGTGATGCCCCGTGCAGCGAGCCAGTCCTCCGCAGCGTGCCGCAGGGCGATGATCTCATCCGTATCCGAACTGGCAGCGCGGGCGATGGTAAGCATCTGATTCCTGACTCGAAGCAACGCAAATACCCTGGGCATCAAAGGCTTTCAGCGAGTCCTCAGCGCCG
The DNA here is from genome assembly GCF_000308815.1 of Nocardia concava NBRC 100430. Taxonomy (GTDB): domain Bacteria; phylum Actinomycetota; class Actinomycetes; order Mycobacteriales; family Mycobacteriaceae; genus Nocardia; species Nocardia concava. The sequence continues at coordinate 8,136 of NZ_BAFX01000182.1, read as the reverse complement.
CTCATGTCGGGGCCGGACCTCGACGACCCAACGGTAGTGGCAGGAACCAAAAGACGGACGTGGAAGATCCAACATATCCTTGATATCGTCTCAGTGAGACCGTAGGCTCAGTCTCACTGAAACGGTATCAGCGATAGTATTGGAGATCCCGATGTCGATCCAGACGCACGAAGCCGTCAACAAGGACGCGATCCGCCACTTCCTGAAGGTTGGTGACGTCGATACCCGTGACCTGCAAGCGATCTGGGATTGCTTCACCCCCGATTGCGTCTTCCCGACATTTGCCGAACGCACCGGCAACCCGACATTCGGCGTCGAGGACTACAAAACCTTCCTGCTGGCCTATTTCGAAGCACTACCCGACGCCACCTTCACGCCCGAGCAGATCGTCGCCGAAGGCGACCAGGTATGGGTTCGAATCACCATCCGGGGCACCCACTCCGGCATGCTGCGCGGCATCCCCGCCACCGGCCGCCCGGTCGAATACACGCAGCTCGGTATGTACACCATGCGCGACGGCAAGATCGCCGGCGCCCGAGCGGTTTTCGACGACATCACCCTGCTGCACCAAATCGGCATCCAGGTGTGATCCGGTGCGGGTGCAACCATCACCCGCAAAAGTCGGTGTGGGGCAGTCAGATCGGTACGTTCAGGCATCAGATCAACACGGCCAGTCGATCGTCCGACGCACAGCGCTGGTCGGCACGCTATGCGGCTAGTTAGAGACTGGTGTCAGGATCGGATCCCGGCCAGGATCAGGTCCAGGTGCCCGGTGGGGTGCTCTCTCAATGCGGCTGCCCACCGTTGTCATGGGTGTGGCTCTCTAATTGGCTTGCCTCCCATCGGGTGCCGTGCAGGGAGTGGCTCGAAAGGGGTCTGCCCCCAGCTCGAACTAGCGGTGCCCTCCCTCACGGACACCAACTGCCGACCTGGGAGGGATGATGGGCGTCATCATCGGGATGGATCCGCACAAACGCTCGGCCACGATCGAAGTCATCGACTCCACCGGACGTGTGCTCGAGACTGGCCGCTACAGTACCGACACTGCTGGATACGCGGAAATGCTGACTGCCGGAAGGAAATTCGACACACGAATCTGGGCGGTCGAAGGCTGCAACGGTGTGGGCCGCCACTTGGCCCACCGCTTGGTCCACGACGGGGAAACCGTCATCGACGTCCCCTCGAAACTCTCCGCGCAAGTGCGGGTGTTCTCCACCGGCAACGGCCGCAAAACCGACCCGGTCGACGCCCACTCGGTGGCATTGGCTGCCCTGCACGCCCCGAATCTGCGCCGCGTCACCGCCGACCCGGAATTGCTGGCGCTGGGCATGCTCGCCGACCGCCGCGACGGACTCGGCCACGCCCGCACCGACGCCCTCAACCGCATCCACCGGCTGCTGCTCGAACTGATTCCGGGCGGCGCCAAGCAATTTCTGTCGGCTCCGCAGGCGCGAGAACTGATCGCGTCTCTGCGCCCCACGGACGCGGCTACCGCCGTTCAGCTGCGACTGGTCACCGAGCAGATCGAGGACCTCGAAACCATCGACCGCAGAATCAAGACCGCGGACAAGGAACTCCGTCAACTGGTCACTGCCCGCGGTTCCACCTTGATGCAGTTGCATGGCATCGGACCTTCCAGCGCGGCAAGGCTTTTGGCCGATACGGGTGATATCCGCCGCTTTCGCAATCGGGATCGGTTCGCTTCCTGGAACGGCACCGCGCCCTTGGATGCGTCCTCCGGCCAGCAGCAACGGCATCGGCTTTCTCGCGCCGGCAACCGCAAGATCAATCGAGTGCTGCACATCATGGCCGTCGTTCAACTACGTCACCGCACCGCCGGTCGCATCTACTACGACGCCCGCAAGGCGGGCGGCAAGACCTCGATGGAAGCGCTCCGAGCGCTCAAACGCCGGTTATCGAACGTCGTCTACGCCCGGATGCTCGCCGACCAGCGACGCCGCGAATGGGCGGGCCCGGGAGGGCAATCGGGAACGACTACTGCCTCCAGCGCGACCGAGCTTCAACCCGCACCCGGTCCTTCGGACAAGCCACAACCCGGACCCAACACACAGGCTAACCCCCGAACCCCACTCCGCACTTGACCTAAAGGGGAGCCATTACAGCTCACTCGAGCGACCCACGCATCGATTCAGCTCACCGAGCATTGCTGGCCGTTACGGGTTGTCGCCGCCGTGAGCGGGTGGAGCTGCGACGGTGGCCCTGCCGCTGCGGCGATCGTCGCGCTGGAGCAGGAGCAGTACAGCGACACCGGCGAGCACGATCCCGATCAGGTTGACACCGAGCTGAGCGAGAGAGCTCAGCGCGGCATGCCATTTGCCCGCGTACGCCGCGACTGCCGCCAAGCCGGCGGCGGGGACGGTGGTCACCGAGATGAACACACCCACCAGGACGGCCGAGCTGGAATTCACCACCGCCAGCATTCCCGCTACTCCGGCGAGCAGCGCGACGACCAGCGAGAACGGCCCCACGTGATAGATGAAATCGAAAGCGCGGGCATTCTCCACATCACCCACACCGATCCACCCGAGACGAACCCACACCATCGTGGCCAATACGGTGATCAGCATGGCCGCCGGAAACGAAATGGCCAGGGTGCGTATCGAAGCCCGCACGATTCGGCTGTCGCGGCGTACCAAGCCCACCGAAAGCGCTGCCAGCGGCCGGAATTCGGGACCGACGACCATGGCACCGACCAGTGTCATCGGCGAGGCCGTCGTCACCCCGACCGCCGACAACAGGATCGCGATCACCAGAAACGCCAGGAAAGTGGGCGTGTACCGGGCCCATTCACGCGCCTGGCCAAGTAGCTGTTCCCACACCACCGTTCGATCCGCTCGCCGCCCGACAGCGTCGTCGGCCCGATCCCCTGCCTGTGACAGCAGGGTACCCGTCGGCGCGAACGAGATACTGCCCGCCCGAACGACGTCCAAGGCTGTCAACGCGGCCAGCACGCTGTTCACGCAGGCACGCGCCAGGTCCGCTTCGATCACATCACCGGGCGGGTCCACCGCGTCACCGCGGCTGAGCGTCACGCCGACAGCGCCGGGCTCGGCATCCAAGATGTCGAGCACCTCACCGCTGCGCTCCTTCGGAGAAATGACGCGCAGATGCAGCACCGATTTGCCTCCTTCAGCCCGAGGACGAGCTGAGTTGCGAACAGCACTAACAGTCAGCTCATCGCCAGCAACCATACTGGCGGCATTGCCGGATACCACGCCTACACCACGCGGCGGCAACGGCCGATCACGCGAAAATCGGTGCGGGTTCGGGCGGTCAGCCCCAGCGATCTTCAGGGCCGACCGGTTGGCCGCTTCGAACCGCGCGGCTCGCGGCATTTCCGGATGGTTGGCGTCTGATCGGTTCCCGACCTAGGTTCGGCACATGGACACCGTGGCCGAGTCTGCTCCCTACCTGAAAAACTGCATCAACTGTGGAGTGCCGGCCGATGCCACCGTGGCCGAGGTTCTCACGGGCGGGAGGCATGAGTGGGACCTTCACGGAGCCTGCCCAAGCTGCGGGAGTGAGTGGTACGAGTGTGATTTCGGGCCGCCGCCAGCGAGTATTCGCGCGGCGATTCTGGCGGCTAACGGCCCCACCGTGCTCGACCTCGTGGGCGGGAGCGCCACACCAGCCGCGGTGATGCGCGCGCTGCGCCAGGTTCGGTCGCTGTCGCTGCCGCAAGCGCGGGCCATGGCCGATGACCTTCTGCGCATTGGGCTTCGAGGGACTCTGGTGGAGGTGGAGTCCCTCGCACGCCCGCTTCGCGCGGCCGGTGCTGTTGTCAGGATTCGGTCGACCAGCGCAGATGGCCTTTGAGCCCAGGCTTGTCGATATTCTCAGCACGAGTCCCACGGGTCGTCTCGGAATATGTGGACACGACGACGGCCCCGAGATGCCCCGGGGCCGTTGATCTTCAGTTGGTTCCGCTGGCCGCTGCGGATCGCGCGGGTCGCGGCATTGCAGGTCACTACTGTGGACCATGGCTTGGTCATGTCGTGGGCTGGCGGATCGGTCCTGGGTCGATGTTCGGCCGAATTCGCCAGTCGTACAACGTTTACGATCGGTGGATGAGGATCGCGGCGGCGCAGGCTCGGCCGGCATGGCTGGACCCTACGGCGGGAACGAAGACGGTGGTCGACTGGTTGACCCGGGCGGCCGAGGCCGACGTGGACCTGCTGGCGTTTCCGGAGACGTTCCTGTCGGGTTACCCGATCTGGCTGGCTCGCACCGGCGGAGCCCGTTTCAACAACCCGTCCCAGAAGGCCGCCTACGCCTACTATCTCGACGCCGCAGTTACCCTCGATGGCCCGCACCTGGCCACTGTGCGTGAGGCCGTCGCGGATCTGGGGGTCTTCTGCTACCTCGGGATCAGCGAACGCGTCCGCGGGACTGTGTACTGCACGTTGGTGGCGATCGACCCGGTCCACGGCGTAGTGGGTGCGCACCGCAAACTGATGCCCACCCACGAGGAACGGATGGTCTGGGGAATCGGCGACGGTCACGGCCTGCGCACTCACGAGGTGGCCGGATTCCGGGTGGGCGGCTTGTCGTGCTGGGAGAACTGGATGCCCCAAGCCCGCCACGCCCTGTATGCCGACGGGGAAACCCTTCATATCTCGACCTGGCCCGGATCGGTCCGGAACACCCGAGATATCACCCGATTCGTCGCGATGGAAGGCCGGGTCTATTCCCTGGCCGTTGGAGCCGTGCTCGACTACAGCGATGTGCCCGAGGACTTCCCACTGCGAGACATGCTGATCTCACAAGGCAAACCGGCCGGCTACGACGGCGGCTCCGCGATCGCCGGACCCGACGGGGACTGGCTGGTCGAGCCGGTGATCGGTGCGGAACGCCTCGTTATCGCGGATATCGATCCCACGCGAGTAGCCCAGGAACGACAGAACTTCGATCCGGCCGGGCACTACTCTCGCCCCGACGTCTTCTCGGTCGCGGTAGACCGCCGCCGCCGGTCTCCTGCAACCTTTCTCGACGACTAGCTATTGCCACTACCGCGGCGCAATTCGTGCAAGGGTGTCGATACGTCGCGGCCGGTGCTGAGCCGCGGGCGGTTGATCGGAATCTCGGCCAGCGGTGCGGTCTCCCGTATGGAAGCCAACGACCTCTTGGCCAATTCCTGATAGACCTTCACGCCATTGGCTTTCCACCGAAGTGTCTGCTCATCCAACAGCCGGGTCTCGGTGACCGGGTTGCCGACCGCGAGATGCTCGGCGGGGATTGTCGTGTCCGCACGAACCATGCTTCCGGCTCCCACGAGCGCGCGTGCACCCACCCGTGCGCCATCCATCACGATCGCGTTCATCCCTACCATCGCTCCCGACTCGATGACGCAACCGTGAAGTACCGCGCCATGTCCGATGTGGGATTCCCTCTCCAACAACAACTCTCGTCCTGGAAACGAATGCAACACGCAGCCATCCTGAACATTGGACCCTGCACCGATGACGATCGGACCGAAGTCGCCTCGAATGCTGGCCACCGGGCCGATGTAGCAGCCACTTTCGACTACGACATCTCCGATCAGCACCGCTGACGGGTGCACGAACGCATCGGCGGCCACAACCGGTATAACTCCATCGATCTCATAGCTGGGCATACCCACTCCACTTCCCCCGGGCGGCCCCGGTCGCTTTCGGAGCCTCTCACAAAGCCGCAGGGCGTCAGAGAATCAATGCCTCGGAACTACCGCTCCTCGGCATGACGGTGCGTTCGACCGACATCGAACCGGCTCGGCCAGTGGATGAACTCGGCACGCGGGCACTCCGCAATCCAAGCTGCGGGCACTGCAGCTGGATACCGCGCGAGTTCCGTCCTACTCACGTTCCCGTCCGCTGAACTGCCTCAGCGGACGGGCTCCACGACCATAGGCGCGATCGGGGTACCGGCGGAATCGAACAAGTTCCGCCCGCACGAGTCGCATTCGCCCTCCGCAGGTTTCGCTTCCGTCGCGGGGAACTGCCACACATTCATGCCACCGCACGGACAGTCGATGACGTAGAGCAACTCGGGAGAAGGCCGATTCACACCCCACGCCAGAGTCGAGGCCGTCGTGCGACGCATGACGCCGATACGATAGGCATCGTCGCCGGAACGGAGCTCGCCGAGCGCCAACCCCGCACTCGCCAGGGCTTCATCCACCGCGCGCAGCATCGTCCTCACGTGTTCACCACGCTCGAGGTCGCCCCCGGCCGCTTGCTCGGCCGCGGACTCGACGGCAGCGACAACCGCGTGGTCCGCACCGAAGGCCGTCACCCGACCGGCCACGAATTGCGCTATCTGCCCGGTCCGTTCCTCACCGGACCAGTCGACCGGCAAGAGAATCCCCTCCCGGATCAAGGAATCCACCACCTCATCCCCATCGAGCGGGAACCCCTGTTCAGACGCCGCCAGAAAGTATGCCAAGTCGCTCACACCGCCAGCATACGAACGAGCATTCGACAGCTACGCAATCTCGGGTTGCTCGAGCCGCTTTCGCATACGATCGGGCAGGTCTGGATCACGTCGTGGGCCCGCGACGTATGGACAATGGCCACCACCGCCCTCAGCGAGACGATCGTCGTGGCAGAGCGGGACTCATCGACGGACCGGTTCGATCAGCAGCTACGACAGGACTCCCTACCCAGCCGCTCGACGATCCCTGGAGCCCGCTCATCGGCATGTGCGTGCACTCGATGGCGGGGGTCTGTTCGGATGGCCCTCGGTTTAGGAGGTATCGAGGGGAAGCCCGCGAGTACTCGAAGCGGCTGTGGGCGCGCCTATGAGGTCAGGCGATCGCTCCAAAAGATAGACGCACGAACGATCGTGCGGTTAATCTCGGAGTGTGGATGTATATGAGCTGGACTGCCGCGCACTGAATGAACTGCTCTCACTCGTCGAGACATTGACTGATGCCGACCTCGACCGGCCGACGCCCTGTGCGGGATGGAATGTTCGAGATCTGTTGGTGCACATGAATTCCGAGCACGAAGCCATCAGCGCGGGGCTGCTGGGTGCGACCGCGACGTTGGATTCGGATCCGCGAAATGGCTTTGCGCAAGCGGTTTCTCGATGGTGCGAGGCATTCAAAGGGTGTTCCGAGGGGCAGCTGGTCTACATACCGAAGTTCGATTCGGCTTCTCCGGTCGGGCTATTGCTGCGGCTCCACTTCGCCGACATGTTGGTGCACCGCTGGGATCTGACCAAGGCGTTGGGGATCGCCCCGGAGCTGCCCGCCGACCTCGTGGCCGTCGCTCTCCCGATCGCTGCGGCAGTCCCCGAGGACGGGCCACTGCGAGGTCTCAAGGGGTACGCCAAGCCGGTGTCAGTCCCTGTCGAGTCCACTCCGGAAGACCAACTCGTGGCCGCTTTCGGCCGCTCACCCTCTTGGTCCGGTCAATCAGAAGACGTCTAAATCTCCTGGGTATCAACCACTCTCGTTCGAACTGCGGGTGCCTATCGCGGGTTCAGATGGGTGCGGAGACCCGGCGGAGGGCATCGAGGGTGGTTTCGGGGGAAGTGTTGAAACAGAATCGAATTCCCGGCGCTATCTCGGTGAGGACATTGATGATGCGCTCGAACAACAAAGTCTGGTCGGGGAAGGCTCGTATCGCACCGCCGATCATGACGACGTCGAACCGCTGGTGGGCGAACAGGGTTCGCAGTTCGGACTCTGCGTCATCGGGTGACGTGCCGACAAGCAGTGGGGTCACATCGAATTCGGAATTCCGGAGGGCATCGTTCGCGGCGTCGACTCTGGCGGTCAACCGCACCTCGTCGAGATCGGGGGAGCGGCTGTAATCCATGGCTCGCGGATGCAGGCCGATGGTCAGAGCCCTGGGGCGCGTAGCTGATTCCGGCATTGCCTCTCCTCTGGAACACGGCCTCCGCGTGATCGCGTGCAACGATGGAGGTCCGGTACGACAAGATTGCTTTGTTTACAAAGGTATTTTGGAGAGAAAGGTATGTCAACGGATCCCGGCCTGTCCCTGGACGACAGCGTGCGCGCCATGGTGCTGCTCATGCCACGGCTGATCGGACGCGCGAAACGCCTGCCGGTCCCGGCGGCCCTGCAATCGTTCGACCTCGCGCCCCGCCATCTGTCGATGTTGACCTACGTCC
>NZ_BAFX01000183.1 GCF_000308815.1 Nocardia concava NBRC 100430 | reverse complement strand
CGAGGCCGCCGTCGTCGGACGCGGCCTCAATTCCGCGTCCCTGGGCTTCTACCGCTACGGGCAGCGCATCGCGCAGATTCCGGTCCGCTTCATCGTGGAAGTCGGTGCGGTATCGCTGTTTCCGGCCTTCGCCCGGATCGCCGAGGAGGGCGATCCGAGCCGACTGTCGGGCGCGTATCTGCGGGCCATCCGGCTCACCACATTCGGCGCGGCCGCGCTGTCGGGGCTGATCATCGTCTTCGGCGAGCAGACGGTGGTGCTCGTCTTCGGCGCGCGCTGGCGCGAGGCGGGCGCGGTGGTGGTCGCCATGGCGGGCCTGGGTTTGGGCAAGGCGTGGATGAGCGTGGGCGAGGAGGCCATCAAGGGCGCCGGGCGCACCGCACTGCTCAACTGGCAGACCGCGGTCGAACTCGGTCTCGGAATCGGCCTGCTATTGCTCGGCATTCACTTCTTCGGACTGATCGGCGTCGGCCTGGCGACCTCGGCGACCATGCTGATCGTCGGCGTGCTGGTGACCGCGCTGGCGCGCTCGGTGATGGGTGTGCGGATACGCGATCTGATCCGGGCGGTCGGTCCGCCATTGCCCGCGGCCGCCATCGCCATCGGCGTCACCTGGGTCCTGGAACACCGGGTGCTGCACTCCGACCACCGGCCGATCCTGCTCGGGCTGGGTCTGCTCATCACCGGCGTGCTCGCGTTCGTGGTGCTCTACCTGCTCGTCATGTATGTCCTGGCACCCGACATCATCGTCGGGATCTTCCGGCTTGCCGCCCGGTTGACCGGCCGTTTGCGCCGTAACAGCGGGGCCCGGCGCGCGATAATCCCCAACGCGCGGCTCCGAACTTCGAGGGAGACGAATTGAACAGCGCCACAACGGTTCACCTGCGCAGACTCTGGCGCCGGAAATGGGTGATCCTGGCGATCACCGTGCTGGCGCTGGCGTTGGGATTCGTCTCGACCCGGGATCTGCAACCCAGCTACACCAGCCGGCTCACCCTGACCATCGGCTCGCCCAACCGCGCGCCCGATCAGGACGCGGTGCTCTCGGTCGGCTACGCGCAGTACTTCATGGACCCCGCCTACCAGTCGAAACTGCGTGCGGCCGGGGCGGTTCCGGCCGGGGCGACGCTGACCGCGCGGACCGTGGCGTCGAGTCCCATCCTGTATCTCGAGGGGACCGCCTCGAAGCCGCAGGTCGCCAAGGACGCGGCGACCAAGGCGGGCAGCGCCTTCCGCGACGAGATCAATACGAGTCTGCGGGCCGCGCAGGACGCCGCCATCGCCGCGGTGCGCAAGCCCTTCGACGATATCCGCGCCGCCAACGGCGCGGTCAGCGATGCCTCGCTGACCCAGATGCAGGATCAGATCAACCGCATCAATGCCGACACCTCGAACAAGCTCATCGATCTGCAGGCCGCCTCGGATCCGGTGCGCAACGAGCCGTCGCGGCTGCCGGGGCTGCTGACCTACGGGGTGGGCGGACTGCTGGCCGGTGTGGTCGTGGCCTTCGTGCTGGGCCTGACCGCGCGGCGGCTGCGGACCGCCGATGACATCGAGCAGAAGCTCGGCCTCGACGCCATCGCGGTGGTGCCGGGACGGTCGAGCAAGCGAGCGAGCCTGCGCGACAAGGCATTCCAGCAGATCGCCACCGCGGTCGGCCTGGCCGCCCCGGCGAAGCGGGCGACGGTGGTGGTGACCGCGCCCGAATCCGAGGACGGCATCGCCGCCGTGGCCCGGGCCGTCGCCGAGGAACGCGCACGGCAGGGGGTGCGCACCATCCTGGTGCACGCCGATCTGCGCCGTCCGTCGGGCACCGGCGTCGCGGAGGTGGTCGCCGAGCGCCTGGAGCTGGACGGGGTGCTGATGGGGACGCGTATGCCGCAGCTGCGGGAGTTGGCCCCGGGCAGCACCGGCGAGGACCCGTTCACCGCGCTGAGCCGGGAACGCTTCGCGCGCTTGCTGTCCGGGCTGTTCGAGCGCGCCGATCTGGTGGTGGTCATCGCCCCGCCGGTCAATGACGCGGTGGAGGTTCAGGTGCTGGCGGCGGAGGCGGTATCGACCGTCCTGGTGCTCGACCGGAACACCACGGTGGCGGCGGCCCGCCGGGCGCGGCGCGTGCTCGAGGGCGTCGACGCCGAGGTGCTGGGCGCGGTGTTGATCGAGGAGTCCGAACCCGAGGAGAAGGTCAGCGCGCCGGAATCGGCGGACCCGCCGACCGAGCGCATCCGCTGGACCCATACGCCCCCCGCTCAGCCGATCAGTCCACGAAAATGACGAGACGGCAACGGGCCCTGTGGGTCTCGACGAGTATGGCGACGCGCGGCGGGGTGGCGTCGTTCGTTCGCGATATGCGTGCCACCCCGCTGTGGGACGAATGGCACATCGACCACGTGGCCACCCACCGCGACGGCAGCATCGCCACCAAGCTCGCGGCCTATCAGGTGTCGGTCTTCGTCTATCTGTACCGGCTGCTGGTGCGGCGCCCGGCGGTGGTGCACCTGCACATGTCCTCCTACGGCAGCTTCCCGCGCAAGTACATGTTCGAACTGCTGGCCCGCGTGCTGCGTATCCCGGTGGTGCTGCATGTGCACGGCTCGGATTTCAGTGTGTTCTACGACGGGGCTTCACCGTCGCTGCGGGCCGCGATCCGCGATGCGCTCAGCGGCGCCGCGGTGGTGATCGCGCTCGGTGAGCCGTGGGCCGCTGCCCTGCGCGAGATCGCCCCGGAGGCTCGAATCACGGTGGTGTCCAATGCCATCCGGCCGAACACCCCGGTCGATCAGCGCTCGGGGCTACCGGTGCAGGTGCTGTTCCTCGGTGAGGTCGGCGAGCGCAAGGGCACGTTCACGCTTCTGGAGGCCTGGCATCGGATGATGACCGAGCGGGCCGCCGTGGCGCCGCCGCCGCGGTTGCTGGTGGCCGGGGACGGCGCGGTGGAGCGCGCCCGCAAGATGGTCGCGGATCTGGGGTGCGCCTCCAGTGTCGAGATCGCCGGATGGCTGGAGCCGCAACGGGTTCCGGAGCTTCTCACCGCTTCGCAGGTGCTGGTGCTGCCCTCGCATCGGGAGGGCCAGCCGATGGCCATCCTGGAGGCCATGGCGCGCGGGCTGTGCGTGGTGACCTGTCCGGTCGGCGGCATCCCGGATCTGATCGACGAGCGTAGCGGTGTCATGGTCGCGCCCGGTGACGCCGAGGAACTGGCCGAGGCGCTCGGGCGGGTGGTCGGCGACGCCGCGCTGCGAGAGCGCTTGGGAGCGGCGGCTTTACAGCGGGTCCGCGAGGAATTCGATATCGATGTGGTGTGGCGGCGCTTCGACGGGCTGTACCGGGAGATCACCCGGTGAGCGCGGTCGGGCCGGGTCCGCTGCGCGTGCTCTACCTGGTCCCGGACCTGCGGGTCGGTGGGGCCGAACGACATGTGACCACGCTCATGCCGCATCTCGACCGGACTCGGTTCACGCCGTCGGTGCTGTGTATCGGTGAAGAGGGCGCGCTGTTCGGTGATCTGGTGGCCGCCGGGGTGCCCGCGCGGGCGCTGCACCGGACCAAACGCCAAGCGGTACGGGCGCTCTGGGATATCGTGCGGTACCTGCGGCGTGAGCGCCCCGATGTGGTGATCACTCGTGGCTACAACGCCGAAGGACTCGGCCGGGTCGCCGCCTGGCTCACGAGGGTGCCGAATTCCATTGTGTGGGTGCACAATCACGGTGATATCGAGCCCCGCGGCCGCGCCCGGGAGCTGGCCGACCGGGTGTTGGACCGGTGTACGGCCGCCTACTTCGGGGTCGCTCGGGCTCAGATCGAGTACATGACTGATGATCTCGGGTACGGACGGGACAAGATCCGGATCGTCCACAACGGGGTGGATCCCGCGTTGTACGAGACCGGCGACGATCGGAGTGCCGTCGCCGAATCGGGCCTCGGAGTCGAGGATCTGATCGTCGGGATCGTGGCCGCGCTGCGCCCGGAGAAGGACCACGAGACCTTCCTGCGTGCCGCGCGCCGGGTGGCCGACGCCGTGCCGCGGGCCCGCTTCCTGATCGTCGGCGACGGTCCGGAGCGGCCCCGGATCGAGGCGCTGACCAGCGAATTGGGCCTGGGGGACCGGGTGGTGCTCGCCGGTTCGCGCCCCGACGTGCCGGACCTGCTGCGCGCCATGGACGTCGTGGTGCTCAGCTCGCACAGCGTCGAATGCTTCCCGATGGCGCTGCTCGAGGCCATGGCGGCGGCCCGGCCCGCGGTGTGCACGGCGGTGGGCGGGGTGCCGGAACTGATCGACGACGGCGTGACCGGCCACCTGGTGCCGCCGCGCGATCCGAATGCCCTGGCGGACAAGCTGATCGACGTGCTGTCGGATGACGCGCGCCGCCGGGGGATGGGTGCCGCCGCAAGGGTGCGGGTGGAAACCGAATTCAGTCTGAAGACCAGTATCACGGCCGCCGAACGAGCCGTGGAGGAAGTTGCGCGCAGGGGATGACAAGCATGGCGGGACAACACATTCTGATCTTGGTGGAGAACCTGTCGGTGCCCTTCGACCGGCGGGTGTGGCAGGAGAGCCGCGCCCTGGTCGACGCCGGCTACCGGGTCACGGTCATCTGCCCCCAGGGGACCAAACAGGATCGCGAGGCCGAGGCGACCATCGAGGGCGTCCACATCCTGCGCTATCCGCTGCGCGCCGCCACCGGCGGACCGGCCGGATATCTGCGCGAATACTCCCTCGCGCTCTTCCATACCCTGCGTTTGGCGCTGCGGGTGCGCCGCGCGGGGCCGATCGACGCGGTGCACGCCTGCAATCCGCCCGACCTGCTGTTCCTCATCGCCCTGGTATTGCGCCTGGGTGGCACCCGCTTCGTATTCGACCATCACGACCTGGTCCCCGAACTGTTCCTGTCCCGCTTCGAGGGCGGCGGCAAGCTGCTCTACCGGGCCTCGATGTTGTTGGAGCGCTTGACCTTCGCATGCGCCGACGCGGTCATCTCCACCAACGAGAGCTATCGGCGCGTCGCCATCGAACGCGGGCACATGGACCCGGACAAGGTGACCGTGGTGCGCAGCGCACCGGACCTGTCACGGTTCATCCCGCGTGATCCACAACCCGCGCTCAAACACGGAAAGCCCTATCTCGGAGCATATCTGGGCGTGATGGGGCCCCAGGACGGTGTCGATTACGCGCTGCGCGCCATCGCTCACTTCCGTGATGAGCTCGGACGCGATGACGCCCACTTCATCTTCATGGGCGCGGGCGATGCCTTCGACGATCTGGTCGCCCTGTCGAAGGAGCTGAAGCTCGACGACATGGTGGAATTCACCGGCCGGGTCTCCGACGAGTTCCTGCAGACCTGCCTCTCGACCGCCGACATCTGTCTCTCGCCGGACCCGTACAACCCGCTCAACGACGTCTCCACCATGAACAAGGTCGTCGAATACATGGCCATGTCACGGCCTCTGGTGTCGTTCGAGCTGACCGAGGCGCGGGTGTCCGCGGGCGATGCGGCGGTCTACGTGCCCGCCAATGACGAGGCAGCCTTCGCCGTCGCCATGGCCGAACTGCTCGACGACCCGGTCCGGCGCAAGCAGATGGGCGAACTCGGCCGCGAGCGGGTCGAACGCGAATTGTCCTGGGACACTTCGCGACAGCACCTGCTCGGGTTCTACTCCCGGCTGTTCGAGGCGAACAGCTAGACCCTGGCCGCGCGCAGTTCTTCCCGGTGGGCCCGGCCCGCTTCCAGCGGGTCCACCTTCGGGGGCCGGGGCAGCCGATCGGCCGCCCCGACCGCCGCGCCCACCAGTGCGAACACCATGGTGCTGGGATAGTCGAACAGCCGCAGATCCACGAAAACGCCGCCCAGCACCAGTGATACGAAGGCCGCGGCGGCGGTGAACGCCAGTGGGCGGCCCATCAGCCCCTCGGTCGGCAGCCGCAGATAGGCGAGCAGCAGCTTCCGGGTCAACAGCACCAGCACCGTGAGCCACAACAGCAGCCCGACTATGCCGAGCTCGGCGAGAATGCCCAGCTCGGTCTCGTGGGCCGGAATGCCGAGCCCGCGCTCCCACGGCGTGGTCGGCGAATACTGCTGGTGCCGATAGGTGTTCACCATGACGAACCGGCCCAGACCCCACCCGCTGAACGGCTTCTGGGTCCACGCCCACACCGCGGTCATATCGGCATTTAGCCGGTCGTAGACCTCGTTGGTCGAGGCCACACCGCCGGCCTTGCGGTCGGAGGAGGTGAACGTGGACCAGTTCAGGGCGATCACCGTGACCGCCGAGATCGCGGTCACCACGAATCCGGTGCGAAAACCCTTGCCCACCACGATCGCGATCAGCACCACGACCGCGAAGTCCAGCCAGATCGACCGGGTGTGGGTCAGATACACCGAGAACGCGCACGCCGCCGCGATCACCGCCAGCCCGATCCGCTGCCAGCGCGGCCGCTTCTCACTGCTGATCAGCACCAGCGACAGCACGAATCCGACAATGAGGATCAGCCCGTTGACCTCCGGCTGATTCGGCAGCCCGCACGCGCGCTCGGCCCACGCCGGGGCATAGGCGATGTACTTGGGCCAGATCAGGCTGCGCGGCCCGTAGAACTGCAGAATGCTCACCCACGCCGAGTACGCGCTGCACCCGAGCAGCGTGCCCACCAGGAATCCGGCAGCGTCGCGGCGGGCGAAGATCATGCGCGCGATCAGGTAGGTGGCGAACGGCATGACCGTGCCGATGATGAGATAGCGCCGCAGATCCAGCATCTCACCGGTCAGCGGATACAGGATCGGCGCGTACTCGTGGTCCTGCAGAATCGAATTCAGATTCCACAGCACATACAGCAGCATCGCGATCTCGATCGGCCCGATCGACACCCGCCGGTCCGGACGGCCGCGGATCCACGCCAGCGCCGCGATCACCAGACCGCCGAAGGCCAGCACGAACGGGTCGGTGACGGGCAGAATCTTGGGAATCGCCGGGCGCAGGAACGTGGCCAGCATCATGAACACGAAGGCCCAGCGCGGATCTCGCAGACCGATGACCACCAGCACCGCGGCGAAACCGCCGGCCGCGGCGACCACGCCCAGACCGCCGGGGGCCTTCTTCGACAGCTCGAGCATCACGCCGAGCCCGACCAGCAGCGAGACTCCGATGATCACGAACATCTTGGCTCGCTCGGCGAACCACGCCCGCCCGGGCAGCGCCGCGAGGTCCGGCGGCATCGTGCGCTCCTCGACCTCAGGGCGCTCGGGCGTCATCGGGAGATCCAACGGCTCAGCGGCCCACGGCGTTCGGCCGAATCGATCAGGATCGCGCCCAGCACCTCCGCGCCGACCTGATTGATCGCCCGCACCGCCTCGGTCACGTCCCGCACCCGGGTGCGCCCGCACTCGACGACCAGGATCGTCAGATCCGCGACATCGGCCACGATCTGCGCCTCCGGCGCGATGCTCAGCGGCGCGACCCGCACCACCACCAGATCGGCTGTGGCACCGGCGGTCTGGAGCAGCTCGCGCACGCGGTGGCGGTCGAACAGTTTGTAGGGATCGCCGCCGGAGGCGCCGGAGGCGATCTCGGCGAAACCGTCGGTCCCGGCGCGCGTGACCTCCCGCAGTTCGCGGATGCGGCCCTCCAGATAGTCGACGATGCCCGCCCCGCCGGATCCCGTATCGCGCAGATCGGTGTCCAGATAGATGGTCTTGGTGCCCTGCGCCGCCCGATGCTCGGCCAGCGCCCGCGCCACCTCCGCACCGCCCGGCCCGGGCGAAACCGGTGCCACCGCAATCGAAGTCGGCGTCCGCGTGCATTCCCGCGCGACCAGGTTGGCGACATGCCGCAGCGCCACCTCGCGCCGGGCATCGCGTTTCGCGCCGCCCCCGGCCGGGATCACGTCCAGTGGCCGCACCCCGGTCTTCTCCGCCACGTCGTAGTCGGTGTACAGCCGCCGCGTGCCCGCGCCCGCCATGAGCGCCACCACGCAGCCGAGAATGATCCCGCCGATGATGCCCGCGCCCAGCGTCTTGGTCTTGCCCGGGCCGATCGGGGTCGCGCCCGCGCCGGATTGCAACACGGTCAGCCGGTTCTCGGTGCCCGCGTTGAGCTGATCGATGACCTGCTGCAACTGGATCTGCGCGCTGTAGGCATTGGGGTCATTGGCCGCCAGCCGATCACTCCACATCTTCATCATGGAGGCGGTCATGGCATCGGCGGTCGCGGTGCGGCTCGCGTCGAGCCGCCCGTTGACATCATCGACGTAGAGCTGCGCGATCTTCGGGGCGGCGGCCACCGCGACGGCGGCCGTATTCGCGGACACCTGCACATAGAACAGCGGGCTCGCCGTCACGTACTGCGCCGAGAATCCGTTGATGCCATCGGGAAATCCGGCCTTGTGCCCGAGCGCGGCCTGATACGACGGATCGTTGAGGTAATAGGTGAACCCCTGCGCGAGGATCGCGTCCTGGGTCGGCGGCCGGTTCGAACCGGCCGAGACCAGCACCCGCGCGGTATAGGTCGTGGTGCGGTCGTGCACGGTGTAGAACGCGCCGAACATCACCACCAGCGCCACCGCCGCGACCAGCCAGCGGCGCTGCCAGATCCGGTCGATAACGACGCTGAGCGTACTTCTTGTCATGGTTCCCCCGCTCGTCATCGGTGATCGACCTCCAGCACGACCCGTGTCGGGTTCGTCAGTCCGGTGAGCCGGAATTTGCGCTGCGGGGTCTGGAGTCCGATGAAAGCCTGTGTCACGCCGCGTAGCTGGCTGGCATAGCGCACCTCGCCGACCGTCGTGGTGCTCGGATCGGTCACGGTCGGCGGGCCCGAATAGGGCGCCGCGCCGGAGGTGAACGGATTGGCTGCCTCGCGGATCAGCACCTCGATGACGGACTGGCCGGTCACCGTGAACGGCGTCCGGGTGCCGTTCTGCACCGGCTGGTTCACATAGTGCACCGACCAGCCCGGCACGGCATTACCGGTGAATTCGAAGGTCACCTGATCGGCCGTATTCGTATGCGCCAGCGTGATTCGCGTCAGCCCGATGCCGACCGCACCGGGTTGCGGGGTTTGATTGCGCGCCGCGAACTCGTCGACGGGCACGGTCGTACTCACCGGCACCTTCTGATTCGCCGGATCACCGGATCCACCGCACCCTGCGACACTCCCCACCACGACCAGCGAAACCGCCGTCAGCACCGCCATTCTCGCGCTGCGAGCCACCACCGCGGCCCCACCTCTCTCATCACGCGCCCCCTCGCCACTACGTCCGCTTCCCGGGTATCGTGTCCCGCCCGAACGATGTTTCTCCGTTGGGCGGCGCCGGGTCGACGACCGCGGTCTTGAGCTTTCCACTCGGCGGCCGGGGCAGCATCTCGAACACCCGCACCCGCAACTCCTGGCCGGAACCGAACTGCCGCAGGACGTTCCGGCGCGCGTGCGCGGTGGTGCGGGCCTCGGAGAAGCCGGTGCCGGGCACCACGCGCAGCTCGAAGACACCCGGCCGCAACTGCGCGATCTGCGCCTCGCGCAGGCCGGTCAGATCGTCCACGATGCTCGACGGCAGCGGTAGCGGCCGGCCGTCGGCGGAGGTGAAGGTGTCCTCGACGCGGCCGTCCACCACGCCCAGCAGCGGAAACGCGCGACCGCAGGGGCACGGGCCCGCGGGGGCCGGGCGCACCTCGTCGCCGGTGCGATACCGGAACAGCGGGAATCCCCGGTTCTGCAGCGAGGTTCCGACGATCTCCCAGCGGTCGGGCGCACCCTCGACCGGCAGCAGTTCCACGATCCCGTAATAGGGGAAGACGTGATAGCCGCCCGCCTCGCAGGCCCCGGCCATGGCCGCGCGCTCGGTCTGGCCATAGTGGTCGATGACGGGCGCCTCGAAGACCTGCTCGATGAGGGCCCGCTGGCCGGGCGCCATGACCTCCGAGGAGGTGATCACCGCGCGCACCGGAATCCGGATCTGCCGGTCGCGCAGCAGCGCCGCCAGCAACGCGATGCTCGACGGCCAGCCCTCCACCACATCGGGGGCGAAGCGGCGGATGTCGGCGACGATCCGGTCGAGCCGATCCGGGGTCAGGTGATAGCTCGACACCAGCAACTGCCGGGCGCCCCGTACCGCCAGGGTCGGCGCCTTGCCGCCGGTAGCGAAGGTGTTGCCACGCAGCACGATTCGCCGCGAATTCTCCGGCACCCCGAACCAGCTCCACTGCCGTTCCAGCGCCGCCAGCTCGAACATGGTCGAGGCGAGGGTGCGGTGGCATTCGATGGGCACGCCCGAGGTGCCGCCCGAGCGCACCGAGCGCATGAGCCAGCGCGGCAGCGTACGGAAGTCGTCGGCGCGCTGCGCCAGGTCCTCGCGTGAGAGCAACGGCAGTTTCGGCAGGTCGTCCAGGGTCCGGATGGAGCGGGGATCGATGCCCGAGTTCCGGAAGTACTCGCGGTAGAACGGCGAACGCCGCGCTGCCAGGCACACCAGCTGACGCAGCCGTTGCTCCTGATATGCCCGAATCCCGTCCGCGTCGGCGTGTTCCAGCGCGTCCAGCCGTCTTTGCAGCCGACCTCGTTGCGGATGGGTACGTCGTAGCTGGTACTTCACCGTCAAGGCGACTGTCGATAATGCCATCAATCCGCGATCCCCCAGCCGGTACTCGTGGTTGCTCCGGCGTCGTCTCCACCCCCGACCGCAAGATACACGACAGACACGGGAGCCGTCGCGTACCGCACCGGCCGATGATAACGCGGGCGAATCTCGGAATACATTGGTATAAAACAAATCGGCGGTAGCGACGATCCCTGGTGGTGGGCAGCGTGGACGAGCAAGACCCGCGGGTGGAAGACGGACGAACACGGCGAACAGGCCGCGAACTGGGGGTGAGTGTCTTCGGACTGGGCTACGTCGGCTGTGTTTCGGCGGCCTGCTTCGCAGCGCGGGGACACGCCGTGATCGGCGTGGACGTGAACCCGCAGAAGATCGAGTTCATCCGGCAGGGCCGGACCCCGGTCGTGGAGGAGCGGATCGGCGAACTCATCGCCGAGGTGGTGGCATCCGGGCGGCTGACCGTCACCGAGGACATTGCCGAAGCTGTTGTAAACAGCGATGTTTCGATTGTTTGTGTCGGTACACCCTCCGGCAGCGGCGGCGGGCTCTCGATGGCCTATCTCGAGCGGGTCAGCGAGCAGATCGGGACCGCGCTGGCGGGCAAGGACGGCTGGCATGTGATCGCCTACCGCAGCACCATGGTGCCCGGCACCTGCGAGGACAGCCTCATCCCGATCCTGGAACGCGCCTCCGGCAAGCGGGTCGGCGTCGATTTCGGGGTCTGCGTGAATCCCGAATTCCTGCGCGAGGGCAGCAGCGTGCGCGACTTCGAGAATCCGCCCAAAACCGTTATCGGCGAGAGTGATGCGCGCACCGGCGAGGAGATGACGAGCCTCTACGAGGGGCTGCCCGGGCCGCGTTTCCGGGTGCCGATCGCCGTCGCTGAGATCACCAAGTACGTCGACAACAGCTTCCATGCGCTCAAGGTAACGTTCGGCAACGAGATCGGTGCGCTGTGCGCGACACTCGGGCTGGACTCGCACGCGGTGATGGATATTTTCCTGGCCGACACCAAACTCAATATCAGCCCCGCGTATCTGCGGCCCGGCTTCGCCTTCGGCGGCTCGTGCCTGCCCAAGGACGTGCGCGCCATCAACCACACCGCGCGCCAGCACGATCTGGAACTGCCGGTGCTGCAGAACGTGCTGGTCTCCAATGAGGCGCAGATTCGGCGCGCGGTCGATCTGGTGATCTCGCTGGGGCGCAAGCGGGTTGGCATTTTCGGCCTCTCGTTCAAGGCCGGAACCGACGATCTGCGCGAGAGCCCGATGGTGGAGTTCGCCGAGCGGCTCCTCGGCAAGGGCTACGACGTGCGGATCTACGACGCGAACGTGGCGCTGTCGCGGCTGATGGGCGCGAACCGGGCCTTCATCGAGGAGCGGCTGCCGCACATCGGCGAACTGCTCACCGATGACATCGAGGCCGTGGTGGCGCACGGGGAGATCTTCATCGCCGGATCGAAGGAGCCCGCGGTGGTCGCCGCCGTCGACGGCATCGGCCCGGACCGGACCGTCATCGATCTGGTGCGGCTGCCCGAGGCGGCGAAGCGGCGGCGGCAGCCCGGCTATGTGGGTATCGGATGGTAGGTCCTAGGGGGTTTTCATGGCGGAGGCGACCGCTCCCGCGTTCAGTTTCCTGACGACGGCGTACAAGACCGAGGCGTATCTGCGCGAGACCATCGATTCGGTGGTGGCGCAGACGTTTTCGGACTGGGAGCTGATCGTCGTCGACAACGGGATGTCGGATGAGATCGCGGCGATCGTCGAGTCCTACTCCGCCGATCCGCGCATCCGGCTGGTCCGGCAGGAGAACAAGGGGTACGACGGGGGCGTCATGGCGGCGTCGGCGGTCGCGACCGGGCGCGCCATGGTGGTGCTCGACAGCGACGATCAGGTGATGCCCGGCTTCTGTGAGACCATTCAGGCCGCCTTCGACGCCGATCCCGGTATCGACGCGATCGGCTGCGACGCTTACCGATTCGATGACACCGGGGCCGACCTACCCGTGCCGTACTACCGGTCGACCAATGTGAAGGTGAAGCCGGACCCGGCGCATCGTCTCACTTTGACCGATCTGCTCGGCGGCCTCATGCCGTACTACACGGCGGCCGTGCGGCGGCCCGCCTGGGACGCGGTCGGCGGCTACGACCGCGGCGGGCAGGAGCTGCACGAATCGGTGGCCATCTGGATTCGCATGGTGGACCGCTACGACATCCGGGTGCTGCCGCAACGGCTGGCGCGCTTCCGGATTCGCGGCGACTCGATCACGCGAGACCCGGCCAAGGTCGAAGCCTTCATGGCGGAGCTCGAGCGCTCGTTCTCCTGGGCCGCCCCGACCGATCCGCAGGCCAAGGCCGCGCTGGACAAGACCTTGCGCACGTTCCGGTACTGGGTGCTGCTGCGCAGGGCCCGGGAGGCGTTGCTGGCCAATGACGACCGGGAAGCCCGCCGGGCGGCCCGGGACGCGTTCGGGCAGCGCAAGACCGTGCGCGCGGCGGCGGTCACCGCGGCGGTCACCGTGGCGCCGGGCGTGCTGCGCCGGGTGCACCCGCTCAAACAGCAAGTCTCCGAGGTGTTCACGCACGTCGCGGGCCGTATCGCCGGCGTCGCCCGACGGTGACCGCCGATGATACGGTGACGCCGCGGGAGCCGCTGGAGGGAATCGAGCCGGGCGCGGAGTCCGGCGGGCTGCGGGCGGTGCTGAAGCGGGGTGCGGTGCTCTCGGCCATCGGGGTCGGATCGGTGCAAATCATCGCGCTGGTGCAGACGCTGGTGCTGGCGCATCTGTTGTCGCCCGGGCAGATCGGTGTTTTCACCGCCGGGTCGGTGCTGACGACGTTCGTGGTGGTGTTCTCGCACAGTTCACTGAGTCATGCGCTGATCCAGCGCAGGGACGAGGTCGAGGACGCGGCCGAGACGGTGTTCTGGGTGACGCTGGGGTCGGGGGCGCTCATCGCAGGAGTGCTGCTGGCGACCGCGCCGGTGCTGGCCTCGGTGTTCGGGGACAGCCAGGTGGCGGCGGTCGCGGCGGCCTGTTCGGGCACAGTGCTTTTCACTTCGCTCATGTCGGTGCCGGACGCGATGATGCAGCGGTCGTTCCAATTCCAGCGGCGAGTGATCGTGGATCCGGCCAATGCCGTGGCCTTCGCAGCTGTGTCGATCACGCTGGCCGCGTGCGGGTTCGGGGTGTGGTCGCTGGTGGCGGCCTATTACGCGTCGGTGGTGGTGGCGGCCGCGGCGGCGTGGCGGCTGTGCGGCTGGCGGCCCGGGCGCGGGCGCTTTCGGGTGCGACTGTGGCGGGAGCTGGCGGCGTTCGCGTTTCCGCTGCTGATCGAGAGCACGGTGGAGCGGGCCATCGAGGCGTTCGAGGTGCTGTTCGTCGGGCATCGGCTGCGGACCGACGCGCTGGGCAACTACCGCAACGGTCGCAGGCTGGCGTTCCTGCCGGTGATGGCGATCATTCAAATCTGTTCGTATGTCCTGTTTCCGGCCTTCGCACACATCGCGGGGGATCGGGAGCGGTTCGGCCGGGCCTTCCGGACCGCGCTGAGCTGGATGTGGCTGGCGGTGGTGCCGTCCTCGGCGCTGCTGGCGGTGCTCGGGGAGCCGGCGGTGGTGCTACTGCTCGGCCGCCCGTGGCACGGGGCCGGGGTGCTGGTCGAATCCATGGCCGGGGTGGGCATCGGCTTCGCGCTCATGTCGGTGTGCGCGGAGGCGCTCAAGGGCGCGGGACGGCCGCAGGCGATCAACTGGATGACCGGCGTCGGCGCGGTCACCGCGGTGCCACTGGTGCTGATCCTGGTGTCGCACGGGCTGTTCGGGGTCGGCCTCGCGCTGTCGGTGTCGGCCGTGCTGACCGGACTGACCGGTCTGGGGCTGTCGCGTACCGTGATCGATGTGACCCGTGGTGAACTGGCGCGTTGCCTACTTCCCCCGTTGGCGGCCGCACTGCTGGCCGCGGTCGCGGCAGGCCTGCTCGAGCATCTGGTCCTGCACGCGGGCGACCGGGCCGTCGCGCCCGGACTGGGCCTGCTGATCGTCGAAGTGCTGGCCTTCGCCACGCTGTTTCTCGGTGTGCTGCGGGTGATTTCGCCCGCGAGCCCGGTCTTCGCGGTTCGGCGGCGGTGACGGGGCGACTACGCGGGTGGATGACCCGCCGCCGGTGGGTGCTCGCCGGTCTCGCCCTCGCGATCGTCGCGGCATTGGTTGCCGCGGGTTATCCGGTGTACGTGCGCCCGCAGGTGGACGAGCTGCGGCGCGCGGACGCCATTCTGGTGCTCGGCGGGGAGGGCGTGGACCGCTACGGGTACGGGCTGGAATTGGGGCGTCAGGGTTACGCCTCGACCGTGCTGTTCTCCAATCCCTATGGGGAGTGGACCGATATCGACGAGGTCCGCGAACCGTGCCACACGCCGCAGACCGGATTCACGCTGATCTGTTTCGCGCCGGATCCGTCGACGACGGTGGGGGAGGGCCGGGAGTTACGGCGGCTGGCCGGTGAGCACGGGTGGAAGACGATCATCGTGATCACCATGCGGCCGCATCTGTCTCGGGCGCGCTACATCCTGGAGCGGTGCTTCGACGGTGAGTTGATCATGCGGCCCAGCCCGTTCGACATCGCGCCCTGGTACTGGGTCTGGTCCTATGTCTATCAAACGGCCGGGTATGCCCGGGCGGTCATCGATCGGTGCTGAGGTCCGCGACGCCGTCGCGAGCGGTGTCGATGGCGAGCGTGTGGCGGGTGTCGCCGTCGGTCCATTGCGCGCGGATCTCGTTGCCGGTCTGCTCGATACGCAGATCGTCGACCGTATCCGGGCCGCGGCCCAGGACCGTGACCACCGCGAACGGTGCTGTGCCGGCGCAGTGGGCGCTGATCAGCCAGGCGGGTTCACGGGATTCGAGGCGCTCCGACCACCAGCCCAGATCGGTGGTCTCGTCGCCGCGTAGTGATTCGGTGTCCACGGGGACGGTCGCGGCGTAGGTCAGCGAGAGCAGGGTGTCCCCGCTGGCGGTCACCACGTGACCGTTCTGGGTTTCGCGGACGTCGAGTGCCGGATGCAGCGGCCACGACACGTCCGCGGTGTGGATTCCCTTGCCGGAGAGCAGGTCCACCACGACGATCGCATCGCGGTCCGGGGGCGCGACCAGCCAGCGCCGATGCGTGACCGGATCCGGCAGCCGCAGATAGCCGTCGTGCTCGGCATCGACCACGCCGCACTCGACGTCCACCGCCCGCACCCGGACCCGGGCGTGCGTGCTCCACATGAACGGCCCGGCCACCACGGACTGGGACGCGCCGTCGACGCTCACCGTCGCATGCGCGCGCGTACTGCGGTGCGCAGCACGCCAAGCCGGATGCCCGTAATAGCTGGCCGTGCCCGGGTCACCGATCAGGTCGGTGCCGTCGGCGGCCAGCGTCACCGCGAGCGCGTCCGCGTGCCCGTGCGCGGCGATCGACAGATAGCCGAGCGGGCCGACATCCATCGTGAGGCGGCGGCGGCCGGCGCGCAGCACCACCAGACCGCCATCGGCGGCGTAACCGCTGCCCGGAGCCTGCGGTGCCGCTGCGGATTCCGTGCCGAGGGCGGCCCGCCACCAGGCGGCGGTCACGGTGTCGGTGGCGGCGCGGGCGGCCTCCGGTACGCCGATCAGGGCATCGACGATGCCCAGATGCTCACGCACGGTCCGCACCTCCTCGGGACCCAGGCGCAGCGCGAAACCGCCGTCGTCATCACCGAAGCGCGGCTGCGGATCCTCGTCGCCGACCAGCAGCGCCAGATACCGCGCGCTGCGGGTCATCGCCGCGCCGAGCCGCTCCGGCGGCGTGCCGCGCAGGGCCAGCAACCCGTACACGATCGACAGCAGCTCCACGGTGAAAAGCTGATACGCCACCGCCTGTTCCGCGCCCGCGCCGTCGGGCAGCAGCTGCCGGTCGGCGTGCTCGATGAGCGCGGCCAGGGCGTCGCGCTCCCAGCGGGCCGCGCGCGGCAGCTCCGGCGCCAGGATCGCCACCGTCGCGAGCCCGGTCAGCTCGCCGATGAGGTGATTGTTGGCCGAACTGAACAGTGAGCGCTCGGCCCAGCAGCGCCGCGCGCTCTCTCCGAGCAGCGTCACGATGCGCGCGTAGCGCTCGGGCGTCAAACCCGGTGCGGCGCACAGGCCCTGCACCGCGAGCGCCACCGAGATCGACCGCAGCCCGCATTCGAAGGCTCCGCGCCACGCGATGCCGGTGCCCGGGGGCTGCTGTTCGATCCAGCTGTCGAGGTGCTCGAAGGCGGCCTCGGCGAAGCGGTCCTCGCCGGTGAACAGCCACGCCTGGGCCAGCCAGGGCAGATGCTGCAGGCGATTCAGCTCCCAGATCCACTTGGGGTCGCCCGCGGCGGTGCGATGGTCGATGCGCTCGGAATTCGTACTGGGCCAGCGGATTCCGGCCAGCGCGTCATGGTTCCAGTCGATGCTGCCGCCGATGCCGACCAGTGGGTATCCGAAGAACCGCACCTTGCCCTCGAGGATCTGCTCGGCCGCGGCGAGCAGGGCGGCGACCTCGTCGGGGTGTTGCGCGGCAAGGATTTCGGCGCGCGAGCGATCCAGCAGCACCGGCCTATCGGTGCCCGCGCGGAAGCGCTCGAGCAGTTCCGCCCAGTCCGGTTCGCGCCTGCCGAACAGCGATTGCCGGGCGGTTTCCCAGCTGACCGGACGGTTCATCGCGCGATGCCGCAATCGGCCTGCGCGCCAGATGATCTCCGGTCCGCTCATGGCGCGCAGGCGGTGCAGATACCAGTCCAGGCGACTCACCTGAAGGCCCCTTCCAAAGAGAGTGTGTGCACGCACCCCCCGGGACGAAAACACAACGGAGTGGACGATACCGTGACTAGCGGTTGTGGACCTGCTGACCGGTGAGGGAGGATCAGCGCGTGATCGACTCCAAGGAGAGTCTTCGGCACTACCTCGCCGAAGATCTGGCCGCTAACGGCCTCACGCGCTGGCGGTTGCGATACCGCCTGACACAGCGGCCCGCGTACTTTCAGCGGCTGCTGCGCAAGTCGGAATACTGGGCCAATGTGCGCAGAGATCCGGCCGGTCGGCTCGTGTTCGCCTGGTATGCGCTACGGGTCAAGCTGCTCGGCGAGCGGCTCGGATTCACGGTGCCGCGCAATGTGTTCGGCCCCGGGCTCTCCATCGCGCACACCGGGCTGCTGTGCGTGAACTCCGGCGCCCGGGTCGGGGCGCGCTGCCGGATCCATCACGGGGTGTCGCTGGCCAGCGGTGCGCCGGGGCGCTGGCCGGTGATCGGAGACGATGTGTGGATCGGGCCCAATGCCATCGTCGTGGGTGTCACCATCGGGGATAGGGTGGAAATCAAGGCGGGCGCGGTCGTGACCAAGGATGTTCCGGCGGGGGCGCACGTCGCAGGGGTGCCCGCCAAAATCATCCGGCTGCCCAACGGGGAGCGCCCGGGCGCCGCGGATGTCGATCATCCGGTGCTCGGGATCGCGAATTAGGCGATGCGGCAACGGTTTACAACGACTGACAGCGGCACCGGGGCGCGACTACCCTGAAACTCAGGGCGGCACACAGGGGGAGGAAGTACGTGAGGTTTGACGGCGAACTGGAGACGATGTGTGTGGAATAGCCGGTGTGCGCCGATTCGACGGCGCGCCCGTGAGCAGGGAACTGCTCGCGGAAATGGGCCGGAGACTGCACCATCGGGGTCCGGACGACCAGGGGATCTGGATCGACGGATCGGTCGGTTTCGCGCACACCCGGCTGGCCATCATCGACGTGGACGGCTCGGCGCAGCCGATGGCGGGCTCGGGCGGGAACACCCACATCGCCTACAACGGCGAGGTGCTCAACTATCGCGAACTGCGGGAGGGGCTGGAGTACCCGTTCACCACCCGCGGTGACACCGAGGTGCTGCTCGCGGTGTACGAGAAGCACGGTCCGCCCGGGGTCGGGGCGCTGCGCGGGCAGTTCGCCTACGCCATCCACGATTCCCGCAGCGAAGAGACGCATCTGTTCCGGGACCGGCTGGGCATCCTGCCGCTGTACTACTACCGCACCGAGAGCTTCCTGGCGTTCGCGTCGGAGATCAAAGCGCTGCTGCCGGTGATCGATTCGCCGACGGTGGACACCGCCAGCCTGCACGATTTCCTGGCACACCGGTCGGTACCCGCGCCCTACACCTTCGTGGAGGGCGTGCGGAAGGTGCCGCAGGGGCATCACCTCACCGCGCGGGCCGACGGGACCGTGCGCATCGAGGCGTTCTGGCGGCTGCCGGCGGCGGGGGAGACCCTGGCCGTCACGCCCGAGCGTGCGGTCGATCTGCTCGACGACGCGTTGATGGATTCTGTTCGCGACGCGCTGGTCGCCGACGTACCGGTCGGTGCCTACCTATCCGGTGGTGTGGACAGCAGCCTGATCTGCGCGCTGGTGGCCCGGCAGCGCAATGGCGAAGGACTGCACACCTTCTCCGCCGCGTTCGGGGACGAGCGGGTGGACGAGACCGAATGGGCGCGGGTCGCCGCCAAGATCGTGGGCAGCGATCATCACGAGACCATTGTCAGCCCCGCCGATTTCGAGGAGAGCTGGGCGCGGCTGAGCTGGAATCGGGATTCGCCGCTGTCCGAACCGGCCGACGTGGCCATCTACCGGCTGGCTGAGCTGGCGCGCGATCACGTGAAGGTGGTGCTCTCGGGCGAGGGCAGCGACGAATTGTTCGGCGGCTACCCGAAATACCGGTACGCGCGCACCACCTGCTACGCGGGCGCACTGCCGGGCGGGCCGCTGCGGGCGCTGGAGGGGCGGCTGTCACCGCGACAGGCGCGGCTCTCGGTGGCCTTGCGCGCCCTGTCCGAACCCAACTACGCCGAACGCATGCGGGGCTGGTTCGCCCCTTTCACGGCCCGCGAACGCACCCGGCTGCTGGGCGGGCCGCCCGAGCGCACCGTGCTCGAGCCGTACCTGGACGGCCGGGGAGACCCGTTGCGGCGCATGCTCTATGCCGATGTGCACACCTGGCTGGCCGACAACCTGCTCGAACGCGGCGACCGCATGTCCATGGCGGCCTCGCTGGAGCTGCGTCCGCCCTTTCTCGACCATCGGGTCGCCGAGCTGGCGTTCCGGCTGCCGAGCGAGTTCAAGGTGCGCGGGGGCACCACCAAGTGGCTGGTGAAAGAGGTGGCGCGGCGCCATCTTCCGGACGAGCTGGTGGATCGCCCCAAGGTCGGGTTCAAGGTGCCGCTGGACGCCTGGTTCCGCGGACATCTGCGCGAGATGGCCTTCGACCTGCTGACCGGGCCGTCCTCGTTCGTCGGGGGCATCTGCGACGTGGGGGAGGTGCGTCGCCTCCTGGAGGGGCATATCGCGGGGCTGCGAGATGAGCAGCCCCGGATCTGGACCCTGCTGTCGCTCGAGGTCTGGCACCGCGAATTCCAGCGCCAGATCGCCTCGCCGAGCTGAATGCGAGGTGCCGCCCGGTTTCCCGGGCGGCACCGCTGTCCATCCGGGGGCACCGCCGCCTTCGCTGTGAACCTTCAGTACGCGCCGTCGCTGCGGGCGACGGCGAAGATCGTCTTCCGGATGATCAGCAGGTCCTGCACCATGGACCAGTTCTCGACGTAGGACAGGTCCAGGCGCACGGATTCGTCCCAGGACAGATCCGAGCGGCCCGACACCTGCCACAGTCCGGTCAGACCCGGCTTGACCAGCAAGCGCCGCCGCACCTTTCGGTCGTAGCGCTCCACCTCGCCGCGCAGCGGCGGGCGCGGGCCGACCACGCTCATCTCACCGCGCAGCACATTGATGAACTGGGGCAGCTCGTCGAGGCTGTACTTGCGCAGGATCCGGCCGATGGAGGTGACGCGCGGATCCTCGCGCATCTTGAACAGCGGTCCGGCGCCGTCATTGGCGGCCAGCAGGTCGCCCAGGTCGCGATCCGCGCCGGTGCGCATGCTGCGGAACTTGATCATGCGAAAAGGCGCGCCGTCCAAGCCGATTCGCTCGGACAGATAGAAGACCGGGCCCGGGCTGGTGAGCTTGATGGCGATGGCCGCGATCACCATGACCGGCAGGGCAGCCAGCAGCGCCGCCGCGGCGAAGACGAA
>NZ_BAFX01000184.1 GCF_000308815.1 Nocardia concava NBRC 100430 | reverse complement strand
CAACTGCGCGGCGGTGTTGACCGCCGCGGGGGTCGGAGACCTGTTCGACGTGCGGGTGGACGGGATCGTCGCCGGGGAGCTGGGATTGGCAGGCAAGCCCGATCCCGCGATGCTGCTCGAGGCCGCCCGCCGGCTCGGCGCGGCGCCGGAGCGAACCGTCGTGGTCGAGGACGCGGAGGCCGGGGTGGCCGCCGGGCGGGCGGGCGGTTTCGCGCTGGTGATCGGCATCGACCGGGGCGGGCACGGTGACCGGCTCGCGGCGCGTGGCGCCGATGTGGTGGTTCCGGACCTGGACCGGGTGCGGCTGCGCGACGGCTTCCGGCGCATGTCCGAGCTGCCGGATGCGGCGGCGTCGCGGCTGGCGGACCTGCTCGACACCGAGAAGGCCTCGGTGCTGCTCGATTTCGACGGCACCCTGTCGGCCATCGCCTCCGAGCCGGGCGGCGCGCGGCTGGTGGACGGTGGGGCGGCGGCCCTGCGGCGGCTGGCATCGCGATGCCCGGTCGCCATCGTGAGCGGACGCGAACTGGCGGATCTGCGTGAGCGGGTGGGCGTCGAGGGCCTCTGGTATGCCGGATGCCACGGGTTCGAACTGCTCGCCCCGGACGGCACGACGCATGTGCACGACGCCGCGCCCGGCGCCGAGCAGGCCCTGAGCGCGGCGGCCGACGAGCTGGAACGCGCCCTCGCCGCCATCGACGGTGTCGTGGTGGAGCACAAGCGTTTCGCCGTGGCCGTGCACTATCGGCGGGTCGCGCCGGAGCAGGTCGGCGAGGTGACCGCCGCGGCGCATGTTCAGGCACAGCAGCGGGGTCTGCGGGTGACGAGCGGGCGCAAGGTGGTGGAACTGCGGCCGGATATCGACTGGGACAAGGGAACCGCGCTCCAGTGGATCCTCGGCCACCTCACCACCCCCACCTTGCCGATCTACATCGGCGACGATCTCACCGACGAGGACGCCTTCGACGCGATCGAATCCGAGGGCGTTTCGGTGGTGGTGCGCAATAACGAGAACGGCGACCGGCGCACCGCGGCCCGTTTCGCCCTGCCCGGCCCCGACGGCGTACGGGCGTTCCTCGACGATCTGGCCGGCCTGCTCATCACCGAATCGGTTGAGCCCGTGTCGAACACGTGGGTGTACGCGTTCGACGGATACGACCCGGCGCACGAGCGCCTGCGGGAGGCGCTGTGCACCGTCGGCAACGGTTATCTCGCCACCCGCGGGGCCGCGCCGGAATCCGTGGCGGGGGAGCGGCACTATCCGGGCACCTATGTGGCGGGCGTCTACAACCGGCTCTTCGACCAGGTCGCCGGGCGCACGGTCGACAACGAGAGTCTGGTGAACCTGCCGAACTGGCTGCCGGTCACCTTCCGCATCGGCGACGGCGACTGGCTCGATATCGACACCGTCGAATTGCTGTCCTACCGGCAGGAATTCGATCTGCGACGGGCGGTCCTGGCGCGGCACTTCCGGTTCCGGGACGCCACCGGCCGCATCACCCGGGTCCGGCAGCGCCGTTTCGCGGCCATGCACGCCCCGCACCTGTGCGCGCTGGAGACCGCGGTGACCGCCGAGAACTGGTCGGGCACCGTGGTTTTCCGCTCCACCGTGAACGGTGCGGTGAGCAATACCCTGGTGCGGCGGTATCGGGCGCTGTCGAGCGATCATCTCCAACAGGTCGGCGCCCGGGAACTGTCGCCCGAATCGGTACTGCTGGTCGTGCGCACCGGGCAGTCCGGGATTCCGGTCGCGACCGCCGCGCGCGGCACGCTGCACCGAGACGGCGTGAAGCTGTGCCCCGCAACCGCACTCGTCGCGAGCCCGGGCGTGATCGGGCACGACCACGGCGTCGCCATGGATGAGGGCGATACGGTCGTGCTGGAGAAGATCGCGGCCGTGGTCACCGGCCGCGACCACGCCGTCTCGGCCCCGGACGACGAGGCCGCGCGCTGGCTGCGGACCGCCGGCCGGTTCGCCGAACTGCTCGAATGCCACACGGCCGCCTGGGAACACCTGTGGGATCGGCTCCGGATCG
Source organism: Nocardia concava NBRC 100430 (assembly GCF_000308815.1). GTDB lineage: Bacteria > Actinomycetota > Actinomycetes > Mycobacteriales > Mycobacteriaceae > Nocardia > Nocardia concava. The sequence continues at coordinate 22,974 of NZ_BAFX01000184.1, read as the reverse complement.
ACTTCGGCGACGGTGACCGACCGGCCCGGGTGATCCGGTTGCACCTGCTGCATCTGGTCCAGACCCTGTCCCCGCACACCGCCGACCTGGATGTCGGGGTGCCCGCGCGCGGCCTGCACGGCGAGGCCTATCGCGGGCACGTCTTCTGGGACGAGCTGTTCGTGTACCCGGTGCTCAGTCCGCGCTTCCCCCGGCTCGCGCGTGGACTGCTGCGCTACCGCTACCGGCGGCTGCCCGAGGCGCGTCGCGCGGCGGCCGCGGCGGGTCTGGCCGGGGCTATGTTCCCGTGGCAGTCCGGGTCCGACGGCCGGGAGGAGAGCCAGCTCCTGCATCTGAATCCGTTGTCGGGGCATTGGAATCCGGACCCGAGCTCACGCGCCCATCACGTCGGCAGTGCCATCGCCTACAACGTCTGGCAGTACTACCAGGCCACCGGTGACATCGAGTTCCTCACCGATTACGGGGCCGAACTGATGGTGGAGATCGCCCGGTTCTGGGCGAGCCTGGCCGACTACGATCCTCGCCACGACCGCTATCACCTGCGCGGGGTCATCGGACCCGACGAATTCCACACCGGTTCGCCCAGCGCGCCAGGGACCGGGGTCGACGACAATGCCTACACCAATGTGATGGCGGTGTGGACGCTGCTGCGCGCCGGTGAGGCCCTGGACCGGCTGACCCCGCGCGCCCGCGCGGAACTGCTGGAGTCCCTGCGGGTTTCGCCCGATGAACCGGACCGGTGGGAGCACGTGAGCCGCCGCATGTTCGTGCCGTTCCACGACGGCGTGCTCAGCCAGTTCGACGGCTATGAGCAACTGGCCGAACTGGATTGGGAGGGCTACCGGCAGCGCTACGGTGACATCCAGCGGCTGGACCGCATTCTCGAGGCCGAGGGCGACGACGTCAATCGCTATCGGGCCGCCAAACAGGCCGACGTGCTGATGCTGTTCTATCTGCTCTCGGCCGACGAACTGCGGGAAGTGCTGGGGCGTCTGGGCTATGAACTGCCGGGGGAGATGATTCCTCGGACCATCGACTACTACCTGGCGCGGACCTCACACGGCTCCACCCTGAGCGCGCTGGTCCACGCGTGGGTGCTGGCCCGCGCGAATCGAGCGCAGGGCATGGACTTCTTCGGCCGGGTGCTGGACTCCGATGTCACCGACATCCAGGGCGGGACCACCGAGGAGGGAATCCACCTGGGCGCCATGGCCGGCAGCATCGACATGGTGCAACGCTGCCTCACCGGAATGGAGATCCGATCGGACCGCCTGATCTTCAACCCGTGCTGGCCGGACGGGCTGGGGGAGCTGCGCTTCTCGATCATCTACCGCGGGCATCGTCTCGCCATCCGCGTCAGCGCCACCGAACTCGAGGTGGCCGCGGATCCGGGCCGCGCCGATCCGGTCGAGATCCATTGCGGCGGCGCCACCGAAGTTCTGGAAGCCGGAGCCACAGTGCGAATGCCCGTGCGCGGCAAGGAATCCGGCGCCGCAGATCAGGGCATCTGACCGCCGCCGCGCGGCCCGCAGCAGGGCCGTTGGCCCCGGCGCCGGCGGGACCAACGGCCACCGAAGTCCCGCCCGCGCGAGGGGGGTCTCTGGCGCAGAGGTCTTTGGTCACCGGTCCGAGGACGATCGCCCGCAGTCGGGGGTGATGCGGTGTTCCTACCGTGAGAGAACGGGCCCGACTCGGGCGCCGACGATTTCACCCCACCCCGGGAGGTCAGCATGACACCGCAGGAATTCGACGATCCGCACCGGCTGGCCTCGGCGGCGGTGGTCGTCGGAGTGGACGGCTCGGAAGGGTCGGCCCGCGCCGTGCACTGGGCCGCGAACTACGCCGCCGACCGGCAGCGGCCCCTGCATCTCGTCCACGGTATGGACCTGGCGGCCATCAGCCGCGGTATGGGGACCTACGCGGTCGCGACCCAGCCGCTGATCGACACCGTGAAGGCGAATGGCCGGGCGGTGCTGGCGCGGGCGCAACTGGCCGCCAACGACTACGAGCCGCAGCTGGCGGTCTCGGCGTCGGCGTCGCCCGATACCCCCGCGCACGCGCTGATCGATTGCAGTGCTGCCGCTTTCGCGGTGGTGATCGGGGCCGTCGGCGAGTCCGGAACGCTCGCGCACCTGGGTTCGACACTGTTCGCGGTGGCCAGCCATGCGCGCGGCCCGGTGGTCGTGGTGCGGCCGGATCCCGCGGCGGGCAACGCGGTGCGGAATTCCGGTCCGGTGGTGGTCGGTGTGGACGGCAGCCCGGTCAGCGAGGCGGCGCTCGCCGCGGCCTTCGCGGAGGCTTCGGAACGACGGGTGGGCCTGGTGGCCGTGCACGCCTGGAGCGATTGGGACACCGGGCAGTTCGCGGGCGACGTGGTCCCGCTGACCTCCAGCGATATCGGGGGCATCGAGTCGATCGTGCTGGCCGAGCGGCTGGCGGGGTGGCGGGAGAAGTACCCCGACGTCGAGGTGATCCGTGACGTCTGTGCGGCTGGGCCCGCGCAGCGGCTGGGAGAATGGTCCGAAACGGCACAGCTGGTCGTGGTCGGCAATCGCGGCCGCGGCGGATTCCTGGGCATGCTGCTCGGCTCCACCGCCCATGCCCTGATCCAGCACGCGAACTGCCCGGTCATGGTCGTGCACGCCGAAACGGAGGAGACGAGACGATGACCATGACGATGCCCGGTTCCGGAACCGGAATCCGTGACGATCTGATCGATCTGGACGCGTGGTGGCGGGCCGCGAACTATCTGGCAGTCGGCCAGATCTACCTGACGGACAACCCGCTGCTCACCGAGAAGCTGCGGCCCGAACACGTCAAGCAGCGGCTCATCGGGCACTGGGGGACCGTGCCCGGGGTGACGCTGACCTATGCCCACCTCAATCGCGCCATCATGCGGACCGGGCAGGAGATGCTGTTCGTGCTCGGTCCCGGCCACGGCGCGGCGGCACTCACCGCCGCGACCTGGCTCGAGGGCACCTACTCCGTGCGGCATCCCGAGGTCGGGCAGAACCTGGCGGGGATGCGGGAGCTGTTCCGGCAGTTCTCGTTCCCCGGCGGTGTGCCCAGCCACGCGTCTCCGCATCTGCCGGGATCCATTCACGAGGGCGGCGAACTGGGTTACTCGCTCGCGCACGCCACCGGCGCGGCCCTGGACCATCCGAATCTGGTGGTGGCCTGCATGATCGGCGACGGCGAGGCCGAAACCGGCGCGCTGGCCACCAGCTGGCACGGGTCGGTCTTCCTGGACCGCGTCACCGACGGCACCGTGCTGCCGATCCTGCACCTCAATGGCTACAAGATCGCCAATCCGACGCTGCTGTCCCGGATGTCGCGTGCCGACCTCGATGCCATGCTCACCGCGCAGGGCTGGGAGCCGATGTACGTCGAGGGCGACGACCCGGCCCAGGTGCACGAGTGCTACGCGAACGTTCTCGACGAGGCGCTGGAACGCATCCGCGAGATCCGTGAGTACGGCGAGCACGGGCTCGGGCCGCGCGATCCCTGCCGTCCGATGATCGTCTTGGTGACGCCGAAGGGCTGGACCGGTCCGCTGATGGTCGACGGCGTCCGGGTCGAGGGCACGTTCCGGGCTCACCAGGTGCCGTTGGCGGGAGTGCGGGAGAACCCGGAACATCTTGCGCAACTGGAGGACTGGCTGCGCTCGTACCGGCCCGAGGAGCTGTTCGACGACCTGGGCCGGCCCGTGGACCGGATCGCGCGCCTGCATCCGGAGCACCTGCGCATGAGCGCCAACCGCGCGGCGCACGGCCACGACAGTGTGGATCTGCGGCTGCCGTGCCCGTCCGACTACGCCGTCGGATTCGACACGCCCGGAACCGAAGTCGCGGAGGCGACCCGGGTGCTCGGTGGCTTCCTGCGTGACGCGCTGGTCGAGAATCCGCGCAATCTGCTGTTCTTCTCCCCGGACGAGCACACCTCCAACCGGCTCGACGCCGTGCTCGAGGTGACCGGGCGGCGGTGGCGCGAACGGCGGCTCGCGGGCGACGACCGGCTGTCCCCGGACGGCCGGGTCTTCGAAGTGCTCTCCGAGCACCTGTGCCAGGGCTGGCTCGAGGGCTATCTGCTCACCGGCCGCCACGGCGTCTTCTCCACCTACGAGGCCTTCGCCCACATCGTCGACTCCATGGTGGTGCAGCACGCCAAGTGGTTGCATATGGCCGCCGAATTCCCTTGGCGCGAACCGATTCCCAGCCTCAACTACCTGATCACCTCGCACGTATGGCGACAGGACCACAACGGCGCGTCGCATCAGGATCCCGGCTTCATCGACCATGTACTCAGCAAGCGGCCCGAGGTCAGCCGCGTGTACCTCCCGCCGGACGCCAACTGCCTGCTCCACGTCTTCGACCACTGCCTGCGCAGCCGCGGCCGGGTCAATGTCGTGGTCGCCGGGAAACAGCCCGCGCTGCAATACCTCGACGACGACGCGGCCCGGGTGCACTGCGAACGCGGCCTGGGCGTCTGGCAGTGGGCGAGCTCGGACGCCGGGCGGCCCGCCGAGGTGGTCCTGGCCTGCGCCGGCGACGTCCCCACCCAGGAAACCCTGGCGGCCGTGGCGCTACTGCGAGAACTGGTGCCGGACTTGGCGATCCGCGTGGTCAACGTCGTGGACCTGGCCCGCCTCTTCCCACCCGACCGCCACCCCCACGGCATCTCCGACGACGACTACCGTTCGGTCTTCACCGACGCCCCGGTCGTCTTCGCCTTCCACGGCTACCCCTGGCTCATCCACCGCATCGCCTACCGCCGCCCCGGCCACGACAACATGCACGTCCACGGCTTCACCGACAACGGCACCACCACAACACCTTTCAGCATGTGCGCCATGAACGGCATCGACCGCTTCACCCTCGCGGCCGCCGCCCTGGCCGAGGTGCCCCGGCTGACGGACAGCTACGGTGCGCTGACCGGCGATCTCGCCGAGCGCCGAGCCGCCGCCGAGGACTACGCGCGCCGTCACGGCATCGATGCACCCGATATCGCCGATTGGCGCTGGCGCACCGAATGATCGGCGCCGCCGCTCGACCGACGTCATCGGTCGGTGCCGATGGTCCCATCCGGTCGCCGATGCCGCGGTGACCTTCGCCCCTGCCGATCATGGGTGCCGACCGGTCACAGTGGAAGAGGTGAAATCGTTCGGCGAGTACAGGATTCGGACGGCGCGGACCATGGGTTCCCAGGATTCTCATATGACACAGTCGGACCTGTTCACATGGAGCATGGAACAGGATCCGAATCTCCGCTCGACGATCGTCACGGTGCTGGTCCTGGATACCGAACCGGACTGGGATCGGCTGCTGCGCATGGTCGATCGGGGCACGCGGGCGGTGCCGAGGTTCCGGCACCGCTTGGTCGCGGCGCCCTGGGGGCTCGCGCCGCCGCGCTGGGTGCCCGATGCCGACTTCGACCTGCACTGGCATGTAAGGCATCTCGCCCTGCCGGGTCCCGCGGATCTGTCCGCGGTACTCGAGTTCGCGCGCACGGAGGTGATGTCCGCGTTCGACCCGGCCCGGCCACTGTGGCGGTTCACCGTGCTCGGTGGTCTGGACGGGGGCGGGAGCGCGCTCGTGCTGAAGGTGCACCACAGCCTCACCGACGGTGTCGGCGGCATCGAGATCGCCGGTGAGATGCTCGATTTCACCCGTGCGGGGACGGTCCACGGACCGGTTCCCGACCCGGCCCGGCCGGGAGGCGGCGTGCTCGGCGATATCGTCGCCTGGAACTGGTCGGTGGGCACGGACCTGGTGCGCGCCGGGATCGGGGCGATCTCGCCGATGGCGCGGCGCGCCGTCACCGACCCCGTCGGTGCGATCCGGGACAGCGCGGCACTGGCCGAATCCCTGCTCCGGCTGGCCCGCCCGATCACCAGGACGCTGTCGCCGCTGATGACCGAGCGGAGCCTGGGTCGACGGCTGACGGTCCTCGACGTGCCGCTGGCGGAGCTGCAGCGCGGTGCGCACCGCGCGGGCTGCACGGTCAACGACGCCTTCCTGGCCGCGGTGCTGATCGGTCTGCGTGACTATCACGGCCGGCACGGGCGGTCCGTCGAACACCTGCGCGTGGCGATGCCGATCAGCCTGCGCCGGGCCAGTGATCCCCTCGGTGGCAATCGAATCACGCTGGCGCGCTTCGCGGTCCCGGCCGGTGTCGACGCCGCGGTCGATCTCATGCGCGCCCTCGATACCGTGGTGGAGCGGTGGCGGCGCGAACCGGCGATCCCGCTGTCGAATGCGGTTGCGGCGACTTTCAACCGCCTGCCGGTCACCCTGCTCACCGGCATGTTCAAACACGTCGACTTCGTCGCCTCCGACGTCCCCGGATCCCCGGTCGCGCTCTACGTCGCAGGCGCGAAGGTCGAACGGATCTACCCCTTCGGCCCCACCACCGGCACCGCCTTCAACATCACCCTGATCTCCCACGTCGGAACCTGCTATATCGGAATCAATTCCGATACCGCGGCGGTCCCTGACCCGATGCGGTTGACCGACTGCGTCGCCGAGGGCTTCCGGACGATCGCCGCCATCGGCACCGATGGAGACGACCATCCGCCTCGACCTCAGAATCCGGTGGTCGGGAGCCAGAGGCCGGTGGCCCCGACTCCCGGTGACCTACGTCCCGGTGCGGCCACCGCGACGTGAGCGGTGAGAGGCGCCGAAAGGCTTCTGCGGGAAGGACTTCGGCTTCTGTCCGGGCGCGCCGCGTGCGCGGACGATCGGGGGAGGGCGCTCGCCGACGGCAGTCATGGCGTGGGACCGGCGTCCGTGAATCCTCTGAGGAGACCGTGATGAATGATGTGACCGCTACGAATCCCGAGCGCATTGCTGTCCGGCCGGTCCGGCTGCGCGGCGACCTGGACGAACCGCTCTCGCGCTGGCTGTGGCTGGTGAAGTGGCTGCTCGCGATACCGCACTATGTCGTGCTGTTCTTTCTGTGGATCGCCTTTTGGGTGGTGACCGTGGTGGCGTGGTTCGCGATCCTGTTCACCGAGCGGTATCCGAGGTCGCTGTTCGACTTCGCCGTGGGTGTGATGCGCTGGTCCTGGCGTGTGCAGTTCTACACCTACGCCGCGCTGGGCACCGACAAGTATCCGCCGTTCACGTTGCGCCACGCCGACTATCCGGCCGATCTGGAAATCGACTACCCGGAAAAGCTCTCCCGCGGACTGGCACTGGTGAAGTGGTGGCTGCTGGCCATCCCGCACTATTTGATCCTGGCCGCCCTGTTCAGCGGCGGCGTGGTGCTCGGCGGCGACAGCGACAATGGCAACGGCGACACCACGATTCCGCTGATCGGTGTCCTGGTGCTGATCGCCGCGGTGGCTCTGCTGTTCACCGGCCGCTACCCCCGCGGATTGTTCGGGTTCGCCATGGGCGTCAACCGCTGGTTCTACCGTGTCCTGTCCTACGCGGCCCTCCTGACCGACGAATACCCGCCCTTCCGCCTGGATCAGGGCCCGCGGGAACCCGAGGACGCCGCGCTGCCCTGACCGCGAAATCCCGGCCGCCCGCCACAGCGTCAACCGAGGCGGGCGGCGATCTCCTTGGCCCAGGCCTCGATCCGATCCCGATTGCGGAAATCTCCGGCGCTCTTCTTGGCCATCGCGGAGGCCGGGAAGCCGCGGGCGGTGGATTCGAGCCGCCCGCCGAAGAAGGTGGTCTCCCGCGCATCGATCCGGTCGGCGATCTTGCGTACCGACTTGGCGCCGAACGCATTACCGTCCTCACCCCCGTCGGTCGACGCGTCGAGCGGCCCGCTGGCGAACACCCAGACCGGTCGTTCCCGCAGCTGCCGGCCGAACCTTCGAGCGAATCGCCGCGCATCCCGATGCCATCGCCCCGTATAGAGCGCCCCGCCCACCACCACGGCCCCGAACTCCTCCAGCGCCCGCACCTGCCGCGCGTCCCGCACCTCGACGGCAACACCGGCCACCCGCAAAGATTCCCCGATCCACTCGGCGATCTCCGCGGTCCCACCCCGCTTGGAACCATAAGCGACAAGGACGGTTTCGCGGCTCATGACTGCCTCCTCACGAATTCGATACCTCCGATCCCACGCCGCCCCCGCTGCCGGGCACAGGGTCGAAGGTCCTGAGAAATTCGGGAGTGTTCGGCCGGGTGGCTGCCGCGATCCGGCATTACTCGATGGCGAGAATGTCCGTGATCGGGCGGCGGGGGGTGGGTGGGGGAAGGGGAGTGTCTTCTTGGGGTGGCGAGCCGATTCGGATCAGCACCTGGGGTAGGCCGGGGCTGCCGGTCAGCCTCGCGAGAAGTTCTCTGCCGGAGGGGAGTTCGGTGATATTGGTGAGGGGACAGGTGGCCAGGCCGGTGGCGGTGCATTCGAGGAGGACCGCGGACAGCGCCTCACCGATGCGGAGCCATTGGGGTACGGAGTCCTGCACGGCGCTGAGGACGACCAGTCGGGAGTGGTCGGCGAGCTGGGTGCGGCGGGTCGTGCGGGGGCCGGATGGGAAGACGCGGCCGACACCTACCCGGGCGAACTCCCTGTCCGAGGCCAGCGCGGCGCGCGGTACGCCTTCGTGGGCGTCGGAATGCCCTGTCCACGAATGCAGTTCGAGGTCATAGAACAGGTCGTGACCGCGCACGGTGGCGTATTCGCGAGACAGGGCGGCGAGCCGCGGCCGGGCGGATTCGTCGAGCACGTCGACGTGCACGAACTGTTCCGCGCTCAATGCGCGCAGGCGGGGCAGGATGTCCTGCCAGCCGACGGGGTCGAGGAGGGCCAGCCGGTCCGTCCGGCGGTGTCGGATGGCCTGTGCCTGCGCGCGGTCGTTCGCCGGGGGATCGGGCCACGGTCGGAAACCGATGGTCGCCAGGTGATCCGGGCGTCGCTCCTCGGGCACGCGGACTACATCGGTGTGCCAGCCTCGGTCGGCGAAAGCGGTGCGGGCATGGTGCAGCATCGCACCGCAGCTGATCACCAGCTGTCGGCCGAGGGGGTCGGTGGAGGTGAGCAGGCGATCCGGGTCGGCGTAGAGATTCAGGCGGCAGCCATCGAACCGCCAGCGCCACGGTTGGGTGTTGTGCACCGAGGGTGCGCGTGCCGCCAGCTCGATCGCCGCGCGTACTGTCCCCGGATCAGGCACCGGTCGGCCGCGTGCATCGTCGTCGACGCTCATGGCGTCACTGTCCGGGAGTCCGGCGGCGGCGAATACGGCCATTTATCCTGGGCCGCAGAGCATTTGGTCATCATCCTTAGGACCCGTGGACTCTGCCGGAGACCGGCGTGCTCGCGCGAGGCTCTGGGTAGCCACCTGATCGACGGCGCGCCCGAGACAGACGAGCGGATGAAGGAGTACTCGCATGACCACCGCCCGCGCGTTCATCATCGCCGCCGATTTTCTCTGGCTCGGCATGGTTGTGGCCATCTCGTTCATCGAAGCGCCGCTGAAGTTCCGGGCCCCCGACGTCACCCTCGCGATCGGGCTCGGTATCGGCCGCCTGGTCTTTCGGGCGCTCAACGGCGTCGAATCGCTGTTCGCCGTCCTCATTCTCGCCGCCATCTGGGCCGACCCGCCCGGGACCGCGAGCACGGTCGCTCTCGCCGCCGCTCTCGGTGCGCTCGGCGTCCAACTGATCTTCGTGCGCCCCGCCCTGACCCGGCGCAGTGACGCCGTGCTCGCCGGCGCGCAGGCCCCACGTTCGCGCGCCCATTACGCCTACATCGCGTTGGAAGTGCTGAAGGCCTGCGCGTTGCTCACCGCGGGCGTGCTCGTGCTGACCGCCGGGTAGCGCCGTGGGCCGGTGGCCGCCGGGCGCCGCGCGGCACGGGCCGACCGCCCATCGGCGCGACATCGGCGACCTCTGGCCGGCGTTCCGGTGACCTTCGGCCGTCATCCGCGGCTCCCGGACACGACATGCTGGATGGATCGGGGAGCAGTACACAGACGAACATCAGGTACCGGCCATGACGGAATTACAGCCGCTGGACGCGGGATTCATCGAACTCGAGGACTCGGACCAGCGCATCAGCCTGGGGATCGCGGCGGTGGCGATTCTCGCCGGGACGCCACCGACCCGCACGGAGTTCGAGGCAGCGCTGGGCGAGAGAGTTGCGGCGAACGATCGCATGCGGCAACGCATCCGGCGCACACCGCTGGACATGACGGCGCCGGTCTGGGAGCCGGATCCGAATTTCGATCTGGCCCACCATATTCGATGGAGCGCGCTGCCGGCACCCGCCGACGAGTCGGCCCTGCGCGACTTCGTCGCCACCGAATTGGTGGAGCGGCTGGACCGCGACCATCCGTTGTGGGAGTGCGTCGTCCTCGACCGTCTCGCGGGTGGGCGCTGGGCCCTGATTCTCAAGGCGCATCACACTCTTGTCGACGGCGTATCAGGCATAAACCTCTTCGAAAGCCTCTGTGACGAACGGGAATCCGATGCCCGATCGGCTGGCGTCCCGACCGGCGAGAGGAATACTGGCGAATCCGGACAGAAGAGCTGGTTCGGCTGGGCCGTGACGGGGCTCCGGCTTCCGGTGGATGTCCCTCGCTACGCGATGGGAATGGCCCGCAGCCTGTTCCCCGTTATGGCCGCGCTGGTCTCCGCGCCGGCGTCGTCGTCGCTCAACGGACCGATCGGCAGGCAACGCCGGTACACGATCGCGCGGGCGTCCCTCACCGAGATCCGCGAGATCGGCCGCGGATTCGACGCGACGGTCAACGATGTGGTGCTGGCGGCCGTGACCGCCGCCTACCGAGCCGTTCTGCTGGGCCGCGGTGAGGATCCCACCGGTGACTCCGTGCGCATCCTGGTGCCGGTGTCGATGCGCGCGGCCGAGGCGAAAGCCGTTCTCGACAACCGTGTTTCGGCGGTCGTGTCGCTGTTGCCGCTGCACCTCGAGGACCCGGTCGAACGGCTGACGGCGATTCATCGGCGGATGGTCCGTCAGAAGTCCGGTGGTGCCGCGCAGGCCGAGAAGTCACTGCTCGCCCTGGCCGGTCGATTGCCGTTCGCGTCGGTGGCCTGGTCTGTGCGGCTGTTGTCACGACTGCCGCAGCGCGGCGTGACGGCGGTGGCGACGAACGTCCCCGGCCCGCACCGCACACTCACTCTGCTGGGCAGCGAGGTGCTGGAACTGTTGCCCGCCATCCCCATCGCCATGCGCCTGCGCACCGGAATCGCCATCCTCAGCTACGGCGACCAGCTGACGTTCGGCATCACCGGCGATTACGACTCGACCCCCGACCTCGAGGTGCTCGCCGACGGCATCCACACCGCGATCGCCGACCTGCTCGCCGCGGCGCGGGCCCGGTCTCGGGAATCGAGTCCATAAACGGTCACGGAGCACGCGGATGGCGCCGAAGGGCCGTCGGACGTGGGACTTTGGTTTCTGTCGTGGTGTGCGGGCCGGACGGAGGATCAGGGTATCGCCCTGATCGGGGCGTGGAGGGAGAACACGGTGGCCACGAAATACGAGACGCCCGGGGTCGGATCGGCGGCGATGCTGCTCGCATGCGGCTACCCACGGGATTGCGCCATTCGGTGGGGGAGCCTTATATGTTGATCGATCTCTCGACGTCTGCACTACCCGTTTCTCCCGAACGTGATCTGCGGCGGCGCTGGTTCACCAAGGTGACGACCGGAGAGTTTCTCGGCTTCCTGACACCGGCCCTGGTCGGCGCCCTGACCGTACACGCGAGTGCGGCGGTCCTGGTGCCGGCCATCCTCGCGGCCGGGGCCGTGGAGGGTGCGGTGCTCGGATATTTCCAGGGCGGGGTGCTGCGAACATGGCTGTCCGGGTTGCGAATTCGCGACTGGATGGCGGCCACCGCGGCCGCCGCGGTGTTGGCGTGGTCGGTGGGCGTACTGCCCATGCTGTTCGGCGAGCGATTCGGTGAATGGCCCGCGTGGGCGCAGATTCCGGTGGCCGTGACCGGTGCGCTGGTCATGGTGTTCTCGATCGGTGTGGCGCAGTGGATGGTGCTGCGCCGCTTCACCGATCGGGCAGCGCTGTGGATTCTGGCGAACGCGGTGGCATGGATCGGCGGGCTCGTCGCTTTCATGCTGGTGGCCCCGCCGCTGTGGCAGCCGGGCCAGCCGCCGATCCTGATCGCCGCCATCGGCGCCCTGGCCGGCGCGGTCATGGCGGCCGTCATGGCGTGGGTGACAGGTGCGTTCCTGGCCCGGATCCTGACCGAAGAACACATGAGGAGACCATTGTGAATCTTGAACGCATTGCCACGAAAACGCCTCGGGTATCGGAACATTGGGTCTTGGTGGCCGTGCTCGCGGCGGTCGCGACGGTGCTCATCGCCGCCGCGCTACTGGCCGCCTTGATGCCGCTCGGCTGACCGGCGGCGTCATGACACGAGGAGGTCCCATGCGGGGATATTCCGATTATCTGCGCTGGATGTACCGATCCGGCCGTCCGAATGCGTTCGCCCGGCTGCAGAATCGGATGTCGGAGGTGGTTTTCGCGGCCGGCATCGCACCGCGGCGGGTCGCATCGCTCGGCGTGCGAGGCAGACGTAGCGGGCACATTATCCGGTTTCCGGTGGTGTTGGCCGAGGTCGGGGCCGATCGCTATGTCGTTTCCATGCTCGGCAACGACGCGAACTGGGTTCGAAACCTCGCGGCGAGCGGTGGGCTGGCCGAATTGCGGCACGGCCGAACCGAGACAGTCCGACTCGCGGAGGTCGAGCCGTCACGGCGTGCGCCGATCCTTCGCGAATACCTGCGCGTCGCGCCGGGTGCGAGGGCGCATTTCCCGATCGAACGCCACGCCCCACTCGCCGAGTTCGAACGGGTCGCGCCGGACTTTCCGGTATTCGCGGTCGAACCCGGTTGCCCATCGCATACCACCGAGCCCATTCGGGACCAAAGTCCCTGACAGAGGCGGCTGGTCGCCTCTGTCGGCTCGGTCGCGTGGACGGCACGGTAGGTGGAGCCGGCCCTGACGAGCCGGGGCAGAAAGAGCCTGCCGATGAATATCCGGCCCCGTGATTGGATGGCAGTTCGTGCCCATCGTTTCGCCTCGCCCGGTGTGAACGCGACCGATCGGTTGCGGGAGGCGCACGAGGCGCACGGCGAAGTCCGGCGCGCGGACATGGAAGCGGTCGCGCGCGGCTCGGGTCTGCCCGCGGCTGCGGTGGCCGGCGCGGCGTCCTTCTACGCCGATTTCGGCGAGGGTCGCGGGGATCGGAACTGCGCGGGCACGGGGTGTTTCGTGGCGCGCGGCGGCGTCCTGGAGGCGGCGGGAGAACGAACCGTGTACTGCCTCGGCTGTTGCTATGCGGCCCCGGCGGCCTTGATCGGAGGGATAGCCGTGACCGGGCCCGACTCGGTTCCGCCGCCACCGATTCCCTACGCCTGCGCCGTCTCGGATCCGATCGTGCTGGCCGGGCTGTGTCATGCCGCCGAGCCCTGGCAGAGTTGGTCGACGGTGCTGGCGTGGCGGCTGTGGCCGGGACTCACCGCCGAGGTGGCCCGGTCGGGGCTGCGTGGCCGCGGCGGAGCCGAGTACCCCGTGGCCGCGAAATGGCATGCGGTGACCCGCAATCCCGGACCACGGTATGTGATCGCCAACGGCGACGAGGGCGATCCCGGCTCATTCTGCGACCGGCTGCTGATGGAGTACGACCCGCACCGGGTGCTCGAGGGGCTCGCGCTGTGCGGATGCGCGGTCGGCGCGACCGAGGGCCGGGTGCTGGTGCGTTCGGAGTATCCGGGCGCTCTGGCGGCTCTGCGCGCGGCCGTCGACAGTGCGCGCGCCGCGGGACATCTCGGCGAGAACGTCCACGGCAGCGGCCTCGACTTCGATGTCGTCATTCAGGAGGGCGCGGGATCCTACGTCGCGGGCGAGGAGACGGCGTTGCTGCGATCGCTGGAGGGTTTGCGGGGCACCGTGCAGGCGCGTCCGCCCTATCCGACCGATTACGGGTATCGCGGCCGGCCGACGGTCGTGCAGAACATCGAGACCCTGGCCGCCATCCCGTGGATCGCGCGCCACGGCGGCGAGGCGTACGCCCGCCTCGGGCGCCGGGTGGAGACCGGTACCAAACTCGTCAGCCTGAATTCGGTGTTCGAGCGCCCGGGTGTGTACGAGGTCGAATTCGGTACGCCGCTGCGCCGCATTGTCGAGGATCTCGGCGGCGGCCTGCGGGATGGGCAGCGGCTGGGCGCACTGCAGATCGGTGGCCCGCTGGGCGGCTTCCTCGGTCCCGACGATCTCGACATCGGCTTTGCCACAGCGGATCTCGCCGAGCATGGAGTGTCGTTGGGGCACGGGGGACTGGTCGCGATTCCGGACAGCGTGCCGCCGGTCCAGCTGCTGCGGCACCTGTGGCGGTTCGCGGCCCGCGAGAGCTGCGGCAGCTGCGCCCCCTGCCGGGTCGGCAGCCGCCGGGGCCTGGAAATCTCCGAATCCGTCCAGGCGCTACCGGCCGCGGACGAGACCGATTTATCCCGGCTGCTCGACATCATGCGCGTCGGCAGCATGTGCGCCTTCGGTTCCGGTGTGGCCGACGCCGTGCGCAGCCTGTTGAAGGTGTACGACACCTCGAAGGGGTGGCAATGATGACCCGGGTATTCGTCTGTGGCGAACCCGTCGAGATCGACTCTACGGCAACGGTTCTGGATGCGATCAGGGCGGCGGACGCGGATGTTCCGACGCTGTGCCACGACGACCGCCTCACCCCGCGCGGATCCTGCCGGGTGTGCCTGGTCCGGGCCGATCACCGGGTGGTGGCCGCGTGCACGACACCGATACGTGCGGGAATGGTGATCGATCCCGGCGATGACGAGGCTCGCGCGACCGCGCGCGGCGCGCTCGAACTGACCGTCTCCGAACTGCCGCCGCGGGCCCTTCGAATTCCCGCGCAGCGCAGCGAGCTGGTCCGAGTGTGCGAGCGAATGGGTGTGCGAGACAACGGATTCCACGGCGAGCGCCGGAATGAGGGGCGTGACGACTCCCATCCCTACATCGCCCTCGATCGCGACCTGTGCATCGCCTGCGGCCGCTGCGTGTCCATGTGCGCCGAGGTACAGGGTAGTTTCGCGCTCGAATTGAGCGGCCGCGGGTTCGGGACCACCGTGGTGGCCGGCGACGGCGGGCCGTGGGCGCAGTCGCCATGCGTATCGTGCGGCAGCTGCGTGGATTCCTGCCCGACCGGCGCGCTGACCGAGAAACGCGTCGGCGACCGGACGTTCACCCGCACGACCGAAACCACGTGCGGCTACTGCGGGGTCGGGTGCGGCTTGGATGTGCACACCGACGCCGCGGGCATAGTCTCGATCACGCCCACCCGCACCGCACCCGTGAATCGTGGGCACGCGTGCGTGAAGGGCCGTTTCGCACACGAGTTCATCTCCTCGGGCGACCGGCTCACCCAGCCCCTGGTTCGCTCGAACGGCCGCGGTTCTCCGCTGCGGCCCGCGTCGTGGGAGGAGGCGCTGGGTGTGGTGGCGCGGGAGTTCGGCCGGCTGCGTGACGATCACGGCGGCGCGGCGCTGGGGATGATCTGCTCGGCCCGCGCCACCAACGAGGAGAACTACCTGGCGCAGAAGTTCGCGCGAACCATCCTGCGCACCAACAATATCGACAACTGCTCGCGTCTGTGCCACGCTCCGACCGCGGCCGGTTTGACCGCCTCGCTCGGGTACGCGGGCGGCACGAATTCCCTCGACGACCTGGATCGCGCCGACTGCATCCTGGTGGCCGGGGCCAATCCCACCGAGGCGCATCCGGTGGTCGGGTCGCGCATCGTGCATCGGGTGACCGCGGGCGCGAGCCTGATCGTCGTGGACCCGCGTCGCACCGCGCTGGCCGATCTGGCCGATGTCCACCTGCGCGGCACCCCGGGCTCGAATGTGGCGGTGTTCAACGGCATCGCGCGTGTCCTGCTGGACGAGGGTCTCGTCGACGACGAGTTTCTGGCGACGCGCACCAACGGGCTGCCCGAACTGGTGCGGTTGCTGCGGGACTACCCGCCGGTGCGCGTCGCCGAGCTTGCCCGCGTGCCCGAGGGGTCCGTCATCGAGGCGGCGCGCCTGTTCGCCCGCGCCCGCCACCCGGTCATCGTCTACGGCCTGGGTGTCACCGAGCATGCGCACGGCACCGACGGCGTGCGGACCCTGGCGAATCTGGCTTTGCTGCGCGGCGCGATCGGTACCCCCGGCTGCTGCGGGATCCTGCCTTTGCGCGGCCAGAACAACGTGCAGGGCGCATCCGATATGGGTGCCCTGCCCGACGTGCTGCCCGGCTATCAGCATGTGGCCGATGCCGCTGTACGCCAAAGCTTCTCCGCCGCGTGGGGCGCGCCCGTGCCCGAACAGCCGGGCCTGCGCATCCCCGCGATGTTCTCGGCAGCGCTGGACGGCCGGCTGCGCGGGCTGTATGTGATCGGGGAGGACCTGGTGACCTCCGATCCGGATGCCCACCATGTGCGCGCGGCGCTGGCCGCATGCGAGTTCGTGGTCAGCCAGGACATCTTCTTGTCCCGCACCGCGGAAATGGCCGACGTGGTACTCCCGGCCACGGCGTTCCTCGAAAAGGACGGCACCTTCGTCAATTTCGAGCGTCGGTTCCAGCGTGTCCGCCCAAGCGTCCCGCCACCCGGTCAGGCTCGCTCCGACTTCGACATCGTGCGGTCCTTGGCCGCGGCCATGGGCGCGGACCTCGGCTGTGCGACTCCGTCCGATGCACTCGCCGAATGCGCGCGCCTCGCACCGGATTTCGGTGGCATCTCCCATGCCCGGCTGGAAGCGCAGGGCCCCGTGCAGTGGCCTTGCGCCGATCGCGGCGATCCCGGCACGCCCACGCTGTACCTGAACGGCTTCGCCACCGCCGACGGGAAAGCCGCCCTGGCTGCCCGCCCGTACCTGCCACCTGGTGAAAAGCCCGACAGTGCCTATCCTTTCGTTCTGGTGACCGGTCGCCGCCTGGTGCACTACAACACGGGATCCATGACGCGCCGCACCCCGAACGCGGACCTGCTGGCGACCGAAACGCTGGACATCTGCCCATCCGACGCCGCGGGCCTCGGCATCGTGGACGGCGCCGCCGTCGAAATCGTCAGTCGCCGTGGACGAATGACCCTCACCGCCCGAACCACCGATGAGGTCTGCCCCGGCGAGCTGTTCACCGCCTTCCACTTCCCGACGGCGCCCACCAACGAACTGACCTCCGCCGCCACCGACATCGTCACGGACTGCCCGGAATACAAGGTGACCGCCGTCGCCCTGCACCCGGTCCCGGCCGACACCCCTGAGGGCGGAAAGGGAATCGATCTAGGTCGATGACACCCGCGAGGAATCGCCCGGTTCCGGCGACGTCGCGGGGACGCCGCGGGATTCACGGCCGTGGGTGTCGGTGGCGGCGTCGAGGGAGTCGGCGAAGGCGATGAGTTCACGGACCTGGTCGCCGTGCTGCCGTAGGAAGTCCTCACGGGCGCGGCCGCGACGGAAGTAGATGAAGGCGCGGCCGGTCTCGAGTTGCCAGGTGTACCAGAACAGGTAGGGGATGGTGAGAACGAAATTGATTACGCCCCAGGTGATCCAGACGTTGTTGTTGAACCAGCCGTCCGAGGGCATGACCTTCGGGAAGACGTTGTAGATGGCGATTACGAGCATCAGCACCGGCAAGGTGTAGATGCGGGCCATGATGTACAGCTCGGGGCGGCGTTTGACGAGCGGGTAGATCTCGGCGACGGCGAGAATGCAGATGCTGGCGGCGAAATGCTCTTCCTGCGGGGGATATCCGCCGAAGGTGAAGCACAGATTCCAGGTGGTGTAGAGAAAGTTCCACGCCATGGTCGTGTACGCGACGAGTTCGGCATTGCGGCCGGGCAGGACCTCCCAGTACCGCGGGCAGTAGGGGATGGTCAGGCAGAGTCCCAGCCCTACCGCCGCGTTCCAGTAGTTGCCGATCTGGGCGTCGCGCAATGTGGCCTCGGCGATATTGAGGAACAGGATCGCGTACGGGAACCACAGGAATCGCGGGTTGCGCAGAATTTCCCAGACCCGTCCGGGCCGCTGCTCGGCGACGGAGATCCGCATCGCGCCGACCAGGGTCAGCGGAATCAGCACCGAGAGGATCTTGGCCCACGAGAACCAGTTGATCAGCCCGATGTCCCGCCCCGGGCCCCAGATCCACAGCGGGAACGTCAGCAGCGACAGCCCCCACACCCACATGGCGGGCCGGGGATGCGTACGCATGTAGTCGACGATCACCCAGAGGATCGCGCAGAACGCGAGCATGGAAATCGCCGTCACCCAGGTGAAGGGCGCCGGATTCCCGGACACCGCCTCCGAAGCCGCGCTGATCATGACGCATACCGCCTTTCGCTGAGATCGGAGGAATCCGATCGGGCAACCGACGAGCAGGCTGATTCCGCTTCATCATGAACGGGTGCCGGCCGCCGGCCCGGACGGCACGCCGGATATTTGCTCGTCCTCAGTCCTCGAGTGTTCGCGTCGGCCGGTGCGGGACATACAGGCTTTCCGCCTCGTGATCCGGGACGTTGGTCACCAGGGCGAGCGGTGGCTCGGTGCGTTCCGCGCGCTCCTTGATGCCACGCAGCATCTTGGCCTCCATGATCAGGCTGCCGGGCTCCATCACCAGCATGTAGAAAAGCCGTTGCAGCACACCGGCATCCGGGATAGCGATGCGATTGCGGCTGATCAGCCGGGTGCCCTCGGTGGTCGGGTACAGCCCGAATGCCCACACCCAGTGATGATCGACGGAGGCCAGGACCATCGCGTGCGGACGGTCCAGCACGGCTACCCGCATGGCCGGGCCGCTCTTGCCCATCGGCAGCACGTCATCCACCGCGAGATTCTGGAACTGCGGCAGGATCTCGTCGGCGCTGTGCATGTCCAGGCCGAGCAGGTTCTCGATCCAATCGTAGGTATAGGCGCCGCCGCGCCCGGGTCCCATCTGCACCAGCCACGGCCAGATCTGTTCGGGTGTGGCGGCCACGGTGATCGCGCGCGTGGTGACGGTTTCGGCGTCGGGCAGCAGCCCGTCACCGGGCATCGCGGAACCGGCCTCACCGGCGGTCGCGCCCCAGGTGACGCACGTGTTCCGCGCGAACAGCCGGTATCCGGCCGCCAATCCGGTGACGGCCGAAGCCAGGCCGATCACGGTGGCCATCGATGTCCTCATGACTGTGTCCTCTCGGTGGAAGTCCGTTTCGATCCTCGGTCGCGCGCCCGGTTTCCCGCAGAGACCGATGGCCCGCCATCCGCCCTCTGAACAGGTGACTTTCGGCCGTCCCGCAGGTCGGCCCATGCGCGGGATGCTGTGACCGAACACCGGATTCATCACGAACGGAGGACGCGGCATGGCGGAGTTCGCGGACAGGAGCGCCATCGTCACCGGCGGTGCGCGGGGCATCGGCGCGGCCGTGGTGAGGGAACTGGTGAAATCCGGTTTCGGCGTGGTCATCGCCGACCTGCTCGTCGACGACGGGACGGAACTCGCGGAATCCCTTGCGCCGCAGGCGCGATTTCAGATCCTCGACGTCACCGACGAAAAGGAGTGGGGGTTGGTACTCGACGCGACCGAACGCGACTTCGGCCCGCTGGGCGCCGTGGTGAACAACGCCGGCATCCTCGACTTCGGCACCGTGGAAACGGAATCGCCCGACATGTTCCGGCACGTCCTCGATGTCAACCTCTACGGTCCCTGGCTCGGCATGCGCCTGGCCGCACCTCGATTGCGGGCCGCGGGCGGCGGCACGATCGTCAATATCTCCTCCACCGCCGGGCTGATGGGCTACGCGGGCATCAGCGGCTACGTCGCCAGCAAGTGGGGCCTGCGGGGTTTGACCAAAGCCGCTGCGCTGGAACTGGGTTCGTCGGATATCCGGGTGTGCTCGGTGCATCCCGGACCCATCCACACCGCGATGACCGCTGGCCTGGACGAGTCGATCGCCGCCACCCAGCCGCTGCCGCGGTTCGGCGAACCCGAAGAGGTCGCCGCGATGGTGCGCTTCCTCGTCACCGAGGGAACCTTCTCGACCGGTTCGGAATTCGTCGTCGACGGCGGCGCGACCACCGGTCAGGCCGGAGTACTGGCAACGTCCAGCGCGTCCGGCCGCAATGGCGACAGAAACGAACTGGAGGTTTCGCCATGATGTATTGGTACGGCCACGATATGAGCGGCTGGGGATACGCCGGAATGGGGATCGGCATGCTGATCTTCTGGGTCCTGATCATCGGCGGCATCACCGTCGGCATCAGATACGCCCTCTCCGACCGGGATACCACGCCGCGCTACGAATCCCCGTCCCCGCAGGAACTGCTCGCCCAGCGCTTCGCACGCGGCGAGATCGACGAGAACGAATACACCAATCGCCTCGCTGCGCTGCGCTCCTCGGCCGCACGTCAGTGACGCGGCAAACGATCACGCCCGGCACCCAGTTGGAGACCGCCACCCTGAGTGGTGGTCTCCAGCAGCAGGGCTGAGCACGGTGTTGAACGAAAGTCCCTGGGGTCCAACATTTTGAGCTGCGGCCGTGATCATCCGCCGCGGATCGCCGCTAAAAACTCTGCGGACTCGCACAGCTCATCCAGCCCGCCGAGGGCGGCGACGAACGCTCGGGCGTCATCCCACAACCACTCTCGCCGTGGGCAACCGAGCGAGAAAAACCACAGCAGCGCTTCTTGATACGACAAGGGCAGAGCGAGATAAGGGGCGTGCCCGCACGCCTCGGCCAGTGCCACGTTGCAATGGGCCAATGCGAGATACTGGCTGCCCTGCCACTCGTCAATGATCCACCCCACGAAGTTCAGCCGGAGTTGTTCTATATCGCGAGGCGTTTCCCGGCCGTCGATGATCCGAGCCAGTAACAAGTCCTGCGATTCCTGCCCACACATCACCTGATTGTCCGTGCTAATCAGCACCCGAATCGCCCTGATCCGCTGATTCTCAGACTCTCTGAAGCAGGCATTCTGCCGACGAATCCAGCAGCGCCTCCGGCTCAACCATGGGCCACGAAGATTCCGGCTAGATGCGGACGTTCGGCCTACCCCGGATCGACCCGGCCCGTCGATTTCGCCCCGACCGCGCTGGCCGATTCGACCAGCGCGACATGCGGCAATAGCGGATGTTTCGGGGCAACACCCCGCACGATTTGGGGCCGGTCTCGATCAGCCCGGCTAGGTCGTCGAAGCGGTCAGTCCCTCCTCGAACAACAGCCGCCGGTCGAGGGCTTTCTCCCGAGTCTGGAAGGCCTCGGCGTATGCGTGGGACACGTACCATCTCCTCAATTGGCCGATCGTGGGGAACTCGACGATGATCAGACGTCGCGGCACGAGCGCGCGGCCGGCCAGCATGTGAGACACGGTGCGCACTGATGCCGGGCGATCGGGCTGCTGTTGATCAGTGCTCGGCAGTGAGTGTGTCCCCGTACAGCTTGGCGACCCGGAGCCTGATCACAACCCGATGGTCCTCGACCATGTTCTCGAGGAAGATCGGGGCATCGTCGGGGTTGTCGAATTCGGGGAACATGGCGAGCATTTCGCGGCCCGTGGCATCGCCGGGAACCGTACTGACCGGAGAAATCTCCACGGTACCCTCGGCCACCGCGAAGCTGAGATGGTCCGAGCTACTCACGTAGAGCGCGGCGCGTGGATCTCGGGTGAGATGGCGGACCTTGATGCGATCGGCGGTCGAGCCGATCGAAATCACGCCTGCGCCCGAATTCCATTGGTAGGCAACGGTAGACGGGTGCGGATGCCCGTCGCGCTTGATGGTTATCAGCGCTCCCATCCGATTCTCGGCGAGAAAACGGTCCAGTCGCTCGGTCGACAGTCGGGTCGGAGCCGCCCCCCGGCCCGGTTCGTACATCGGTTCCTGAACGTCGGACATGGTGACCCTTCCGTTGTCATAGTGCACTATTTGTTACTGAGTGCATGATCTGTCACGCCCGTGGCGGGCGGAAGGAGGCACTTTCATGTTCCAGAGTGACAGCGATGTTCCGTTGCAGGCAGACGCGGTCGCCGAGGGTGATTCGTCACTCGACCACGCATGTTCGGTGCTGGAAGTCCTCAATCGGGTCAGCGGCAAATGGGCCATCGGCGTCCTGCTACTGACCACTCGGCGTCCGATGCGTTTCACCGAACTCGAACGCGAAATCGGTGGTGTCAGTAGGCGAATGCTCACCCTGACCCTGCGCAACCTCGAACGTGACGGCCTGCTGACCCGCACGGTATATCCAGTGGTGCCCCCCAAGACCGAATACCAAGCCACACCGATGGCCCGAGAGCTCTATCAGACCCTGCTGGCGCTGACCGGATGGGCAGACCGCCACCGCAACACGATCGCCGCGGCACGCAGAACCTACGACGAGCAGGCCACACCCTCGGTCACATCGACCGAATCAGCATGATCCGCTGAGTATCCCCTGCACCTGTTCCTCGATTGCGGCACGACCCTGCGACTTCAACCCTCATCGGCAAGAGCGAGCAGTCGGCGCGTACCTCGCGGGACACGCCGGTCTGGATGATCATCTCGGCGCGGAGATCAAAAACCGTCGGCCGTTGATCTTCGGGCCGACCCGACTGGCCGATTCGAACCGCGCGCCACGCGGCAGAATAGTGTGTTCGAGCCGGATGCGATCGTATGCGGTGGGAGAGCCAGCGCCCGGGCGAGAGTATCTGCGTCCGGCGTGGCGATCTCGAGAGGAGCAGAGCCGGTGATCGGCACCATGATCTGTGCATACATGTCCGGTGTGCGAGAACGCATCCTCGGCCTGCCCGAGGTGAAGGGCATCCCCACCCCGTGCTTCAACGAGCTCCTCGAGCACTATCTCGACATAGGGTGGCAACCCATCTACGAGTACGACGGCCCTGACGCCTGGATTGATTACGGCCGAGTCCACCTCAAACACGGCACGAGTGTCCTGTGGTTCCGGTGGAACAACTGTGACGAGGGCAGCGTGACCGGCCCGCGCACAGAGCTCGCAGACGTCACCCGCTACGTTCA
>NZ_BAFX01000185.1 GCF_000308815.1 Nocardia concava NBRC 100430 | reverse complement strand
ACGTTCGTCTCCAGCCTGGAACCGAATTCGCTGCTGGACGCCATGAGCTTCCTGCTCGAATTCCACCAGGACGACTCGGTCATGGACATCCTGGGCGTGCGCCGCATTCTGGAGCCCGCCGCCACCGCCCTGGCCGCCCAGCGCATTTCCGACGCCGACCTCGCCCACCTGCGCGAACTGGCCGAACCGCCGCCCAGCTCCGCGGTCACCGACCTGCTGGCCCTGGACCTGAGCTTCCACGCCGCCATCGCCGCCGCCTCGGGCAACAAAGTGCTTGCCTCCCTGCTGGATTCGCTGTCCATGCCGACCACCCGCGCCCGCATCTGGCGCGGTATCACCGAGGAGGGCGCGTTCGAGCGCACCGTCGCCGAGCATCGCGCCATCTGCGACGCCATCGAAGCCCGCGATCCGGACCTCGCCCACGCCCGCGCCCTCGCCCATGTCGCGGGTGTCATGGAATGGCTGGCCCGCGCGGCGGGATGAGCCCGCGCACCGATCGATCCCGCACCGCCCGTCGAGCCGAGGCGGCAGGCCGAGCCCACGCGGCCGGTCACGCGCATCCGAGGTCGTGCCAGAGTTGATCCGGCACTGTCGTATTCAACATGTCGAGGCTGTCCGCGATCTCCGCGGCGGTGCCCGCGCCGAGGACGGTGGCGGTGACTGCGGAGTGACGTCGAGGGAATTGCAGGGCGGCGGCGCGCAGCGGGATGCCGTAGTCGGCACATACCGCGGCCATGGCATGGGCCCGGGCAAGCACCTGGGATTCGGCGGCGTGATAGTCGAAAGTGGTGCGGGACAGTGGATCCGCGAGAATGCCGCTGTTGAGCACACCGCCGGCCAGAACCGATATACCGCGGCGCGCGCATTCGGGGAGCAGTTCGGCCTCGGCGCGCCGGTCCAGCAGGGTGTAGCGCCCGGCGATGAGCACACAGTCGATGGGAGCTTCGCGCACGAAGCGCAGGGCGGTCTCAACCGTGTTGACGCCCACCCCGATACCCGCGGTCAGCCCCTGTTCGCGCATGCGGACCATTTCCGGCACGGCTGATCTCAGCGCCTGCTCCAGATGGTCCTCGGGATCGTGCACGAGCAGCATGTCCACGTGGTCGAGGCCGAGCCGGGCCAGCGAATCGGCGAGCGACCGCCGCACGCCCATCGCCGAATAGTCCCTCCGCCGTGATCGTTTCGGCGTTCCGTAGAACCCGTCCGTGCCGTCGACGGCCAGCGGATCGTCGCGCAGCAGCCTGCCGACCTTGGTGCACACCCAGTAGTCGGCGCGCTCACGGCCACGGAGGAACGGCCGCAGACGTTCCTCCCCCAGTCCCGCGCCGTAGTGCGGCGCGGTGTCAAATGCCCGGATTCCCTTCTGCCAGGCCGTGTTCAGCGTCGCGCGGGCGGGGGCTTCTCCGACCGGGCGGAACAGTCCCGCGTACCCCGCGCCGCCGAGTACGACGCCGGGAATCCCGGGCAGGGTGAGCGAGCGTGCGGGGTCGGCGGCGCGGCTACGCATCGCCCTCCTCACGCGCGAGGTCCCACACCACCGGCAGTCCTGCGTCTCCGTTCGAATAGTCGTGCGGGACATCCAGGAACGTCCCCATGTACCGCTGCCACTCGATGTTCACCGGCAGCTCCGCGAGCTCGGCGAGCAGCTTGTCGTAGTTCTCGCAGTCGAGGACATGGAACAGGTCGGTCCCGCTGCGCCAGATGGTCCAGTCGGTGGCTCCGGCCGCGCGGATGGCGGCGACCAGTTCAGGCGGCACGGCCCGATGCGCGGCCTCGTATTCGGCTTCGCGGCCGGGTTTCAGCCTGGTGTGCAAGGCGATTCTCATGTCACTCCTGTCGGCGGCCGCCGGCGATCCGGGTGATGACCAGGGCCACCAGGATGAGCGCGCCATTGATGAATTTCAGCGAGTCCGCACTGACCCCGCCGTAGGACAGCAGCTTCTGGATGAGCGTGAGGATCGCGATGCCGAAGAACGCGCCCAGCACCGACCCGCGCCCGCCGTTGAGCGATACGCCACCGATCACGCAGGCGGCGAAGACATTGAAGATCATCCCGTCGCCCTGGCTGACTTGGACGCTGGCGAACTGGCCCGTATAGATCAGCCCGCCGATGGCCGCCAGCAGTCCGGCGATCACCAGCACCGTGATGACCACCCGATCGGTGCGGATGCCCGCGGCCCGCGCCGCGGCCTCGTTGCCGCCCACCGCGTAGAGCGCCCGCCCGGCGGTGGTGTAGTTGAGCACCAGGTAGCCCAGCGCGAAAAGCAGCAGGCAGACAACGATATTCACCGGAACCCCGGCGACCCGCGCGTTGCCCAGCCACTCCACCGACTCCGGAATCTTGGTGAGCGTGAAGCCGCCGGTGAGGAAGGTCAGCAGCCCGCGCAGCGCGATCAGCATGGCCAGCGTCACGATGAATCCATTGAGCCCGAACCGCACGATCAGCAGCCCGTTGACCAGCCCCACCGCCAGCCCGGTCAGCAGCACGATGGGAATCGTCATCCACGGCGAAGCCCAGGTGAACGCCCCGACCTTGGAGGTCCCCATGGTCACCCAGATGGCCACTCCCGGAGCAAGTCCGAAGGTCGATTCCAGCGACAGATCCATCCGCCCCACCACCAGCACCAGCACCTCGGCCAGCACCAGCAGCGAGATGCCGCTCATGGTGGTGAGCACGTTCACCAGGTTGTCCTTCGAGACGAAACTGGTGTTGATGAAGTAGCCGACCACCAGCACCAGCAGGATGGGCGGCACCAGCAGTAGGTCCCGGAATGCACTCCAGCGCACGGAGACTCGCGCCCGGCTTGGCGTGTTGCTTGCGCCGGTGGTCGGCTCGGTCCGCGTGGACACCGGGTCTCCGTCGGGCCCGGTTCGTCCCGGTACGGATCCGACTCCGGCTGCCCCCGATTCGATTTCTGTCGCGCTCATGTTCGTCTCTCCAGTTCGTCCTGGTCCTCCGGGGCAGCGCCGCGTTCCTGCATTCCTTCCATCGCGGCGACGAGTTCCCCATCCGCCCAGCCTTTTTCGTATTCGCCGGTCACCGCGCCCTGCACCATGACCAGCACGCGATCGCAGTCGCGCAGGTCGTCGAGTTCGTCGGAGACCACCAGGACCGCGGTGCCGCGATCGGCGGCGGTGCGCACCACGGCTCGCAGGGTCTCCTTGGAGCGGACGTCCACGCCGGCGGTCGGGGTGATGAGGATCAGCACGGACGGGCCGGTGGCCAGGGCGCGGGCGAAGACCACCTTCTGCTGGTTGCCGCCGGAGAGTTCGGCGACACCCTGTTCTGGGCCGTCGACCTTGATGTCCAGGTCCTCGATCGCTTTGCGGGTCAAGGCATCCCGGGTGCGGCGCGAGAGCAGGCCGAAACGGCCGAGCGAGCGCGGCACGGTGAGGGTGGTGTTGTCGGCCACGCTCATGCTCAGGACCAGGCCCTCGTCGTGGCGGTCGCGGGGTACGAAGCTGATCCCGGCGTCCCGAGCAGCGGATACGCCGCCACCGCGCAGCTCGCGCTCGCCGACGTGCACGGTTCCGCCTGCGGCACGGCGCAATCCGACGATCGTCTCGGCCACCTCGACGCGACCGCTGGAGCCGCCACCCGCCAGGCCGACCAGCTCCCCGGGCCGCACCTCGAGGCTCACCGAATCGAATTCGCCCGGCCGGGCGAGCTTTTCGACCCGCAATGCCGCTTTCGCGTCCGGGTCGGCGGGCAGTCGCGCGACCGCCTGTTCCAACTCGGTGGAATCCCCGGTCATGGCGGCGATCAGCTCGCGTTTGCCGAGCTCGGCCACCGGCGCGGTGACGATGTGCCGGGCATCCCGGAAAACCGTGACGTCGGAACAGATTTCGTAGGTCTCGTCCAGATGATGCGAGATGAACAGGAACGTCACGCCCTGCGCCTGCAGATCCCGCATCCGATCGAACAGCCGCCGAATCGCCGCACCGTCCAGCTGCGCGGTCGGCTCGTCCAGAATGATGAACCGCGCCCCGTACGACAGCGACCGCGCGATCTCCACCAGCTGCCGGTGCTCGACCGAAAGCTCCCGCGCCGGTGTGTCTTCCGCGACCGGAACCGACCAGGTGTCGAGCAGCTCACGCGCCCGCTCGCGCACCGCGCGCCAGCGCACGATCCGCCCGCCGAACCCCTGCCGGTTGATGAACAGGTTCTCCGCCACGGTCAGGTCCGGAATGATGGTCGAGTGCTGGTAGACGCACGCCACCCGGGACCGCCAGGCGTCACGGTCCGCGGTCGGCGGCGCGGGCCTGCCCGCGAAGCGCACCTCCCCCTCATCAGGAGCTGCGAGTCCGGTCAGGATCGACACCAGCGTCGATTTACCCGCGCCATTGCGGCCGACCAGGGCGTGGGTGCGGCCCGCGGTCACCCGCAGCCCGACCCCGTCCAGGGCGATGGTGCGGCCGAAGCGCTTGGACACGCCGATCGCCTCGGCCACCACCGAATCATGCTCCGGCACTGTCGTTTCCGCGTCGGGCACTGTTGTTTCCGTCATCGGTAAAACCGCTTCCACCGGCTGCCGGTCAGTGTCCCCGGCCCCACAGCGCGGGATCGGTGCTGGCGAGGGTATTCAGCTCACCCACCTTGCCGCCGCCCTTGGTCACCACCGGCGCGGGCAGCTGATCCTCGAGCTGACCGCTGCCGGCGTCGACGATGACCGAGCCGTGGTCGGTCGGCCCGGGTGCGAACTTGCGACCCTCGGTGGCGGCCTTGGCGTAGAACACCGCGTACTGCGCGTAGAGATCGGCGGGCTGGGACACGGTGGCATCGATCTCGCCATTGTCGATGGCATCCAGCTCGGCCTTGATGCCGTCGTTGGAGACGATCGTGATGTGGCCCGGCTGACCGGCTTTCACCAGTTTGTTCGTACGCTTGAGCAGCGCCAGCGTG
This sequence comes from Nocardia concava NBRC 100430, assembly GCF_000308815.1. Taxonomy (GTDB): domain Bacteria; phylum Actinomycetota; class Actinomycetes; order Mycobacteriales; family Mycobacteriaceae; genus Nocardia; species Nocardia concava. Next base: position 22,331 of record NZ_BAFX01000185.1, on the reverse strand, counting down.
GGTTGCAGGAACGCGCCGCCCGCCTGCATGTAGATGCCGTTGATATCGGGATCGGTGAGCAGCTTGTCCTGCAGGCCCGAGACCGCGCGATCGCCCTTCCAGTCGGTGGGGATCTCGATCACCTTGATGCCCGAGTACCGGGTACGCATGCAGTCGGCGAAGGCCTGCGAGCGATCGCGACCGTTGATCGAGCTCAGATCGCCCTGGAATTCCACGACTTTGCCGCTCCCGTGCAGGGTTTCGCCGAGATAGATGCACGCGTTGGTGCCGTAGGCGCGGTTGTCCGCGCGCACCACCATGTAGGCCCCGCCCGCGTCGGGCCGGGTGTCGACGCTGACCACCGGCACGTTCTTGGCGGCGGTCGCCGACAGCGCGGGCTTCACCGCGGCGGTGTCCTGCGGGGCCATGATGACGGCCTTCACGTTCTTGGCCAGCAGCGTGTCCACATTGGATTTGAGCCGGTTGGCGTCATTGTCGGAGCTGGTGTTCTCCAGCTTCACCCCCGCCGTGGCGGCCTTGGGGCCGAGGTATCCGGCGTAGGCGCTCCAGAAGTCGGTGTCCGAGCGGGGCTGGTCGGCCCCGACCAGCACGCCGTCGGCCGCGCCATTGCCGACATTGACCGCGGCGGGCGCGCCGGAGCCGCCGCTGGATTCGCGCGAGCAGGCCGCCGCCGCGGCCACGACGAGCGCGGCGGCCAGCGCCACGCCGATGATCCTGGTGTTCATGAGTTTTCGAGCTCCTTTGCCGAAACCTGGACGGTGGGTGCGGAATCGACCGGGGACCGCCAGGCCGCACCGGTGGGATAGCGGTAGTCGCGCAGCGCCTCGGGCAGCATCTCGGCGCTGAAACCCGGTGTGCGCGGGGCGAGATAGCGGCCTTCGACCACGTGAACCGGATCGCGGAAGTGTTCGTGCAGGTGGTCCACGAATTCGATGGCGCGATCGGCCATGGTGCCGGAGATGGCGACGTAGTCGATCATCGCCAGATGCTGCACCAGTTCACACAGTCCGACCCCGCCCGCGTGCGGGATGACCGGGACGCCGAACTTGGCCGCCAGCAACAGAATCGCCAGATTCTCGTTGACCCCGCCCACCCGAGCCGCGTCGATCTGCAGGACGTCGACCGCACCGGCCTGCAGCAGCTGCTTGAACAGGATCCGGTTCTGCCCGTGTTCGCCGGTGGAGATCGGCGTGCCCGCGACGCGACGGCGGATCTCGGCGTGGCCGAGGATGTCGTCGGGGCTGGTGGGCTCCTCCACCCAGGCCAGCCCGGCCGGGGCGAGCCGCGAAATCCATTCCGCCGCTTCGTCGACGCCCCAGCGCTGGTTGGCGTCCACGGCCAGGCCGATGCCCGGGCCGACCGCGTCGCGGGCGATCTTCACCCGGCGCAGGTCCTCGTCGACATCGCGACCCACCTTGATCTTGATAATGCCGAAGCCGTCGGCCACCGCCTCGCGCGCCAGCCGGGCCAGCTTGTCGTCGGAGTAGCCGAGCCAGCCCGCCGAGGTGGTGTAGGCCGGATATCCGGCGGCCAGCAGGTGCGCGGTGCGCTCGGCGCGGCCGGATTCCGCGCGACGCAGGATATCCAGGGCCTCGGCCGGAGACAGGGCGTCGGTGAGATAGCGGAAGTCGATCAGCTCGACAATCTGCTCGGGCGAGAGCTCGGACACCAACTGCCACACCGGTTTTCCGGCGGCCTTGGCGGCCAGGTCCCAGGCGGCGTTGACCACCGCGCCGATCGCCATGTGCATCACGCCCTTTTCCGGGCCCAGCCAGCGCAGTTGGGAGTCGCCGGTGAGCTCGCGCGCGAAACCGCCCAGGTTCCCGGTGATCTCATCGACCGTGCGGCCCACCACCAGGTGTTCCAGCGCCCGGATGGCGACCCGCTGCACCTCGTTGCCGCGGCCGATGGTGAAGGCGAAGCCGTGCCCGTCGGGGCCGTCCGGATCGTCGGTGCGCAGGACCACGTAGGCGGCCGAGTAGTCGGGATCCGGGTTCATCGCGTCCGAGCCGTCCAGCTGCGCCGAGGTCGGGAACCGGATGTCGAAGGTGTCCAGCGCCGTGATCCGTGCCATGCGTTTCCCATCTACCAGTGATCTGGATCACGACTATACATCCGATGTCTAGGAGCGCAAGGGTGTCGTTCCGATGCGAATTGTGGGCAATCCGAGCAATTTTCAAGTGATCATCGGGCCGCGGTGTTACCTTCGGCTCGGTTAAACATCGGAGCAGTGGGTGTGAGGTGGATATGGCACACGGAGAGCTGGACGGACTGGCCGCGGTGGTGACGGGCGGCGGATCGGGTATCGGGCGGGCCATCACCACCGCGTTTCGCGCGGCGGGCGCACGCGTCGCGGTCCTGGATCTGGATCCCGGCCCCGCCATCCCCGACGGCCCGGCCTTGAGATGCGATGTGGCCGACGATGATTCGGTGCGCGCCGCCGTGGCCGCCGCCGCGCAGTCTTTCGGCCGCCTCGACATCGTGGTCAACAATGCGGGCATCGGCGCGCAGGGCACCGTCGAGGACAACACCGACGACCAGTGGCGACAGGTCCTCGAGGTGAATGTGCTGGGCGCGGTGCGAGTTTCGCGGGCGGCGCTACCGCATCTGCGCCGCTCCCCCGCCGCCGCCATCGTGAACACCTGCTCCATCGCCGCCACCACGGGCCTGCCCGCCCGCGCCGCCTACAGCGCCAGCAAGGGCGCGATCCTGGCACTGACCCGTGCCATGGCCGCCGACCATCTAGCCGAGGGCATCCGCGTCAACTGCGTGAACCCGGGCACCGTCGACACCCCGTGGGTGCAGCGCCTGCTCGCCGCCGCCGAGGATCCAGCCGCCGAACTCGCGGCGCTGAACGCCCGCCAGCCGCACGGCCGTCTGGTCACCGCCGAGGAGGTGGCCGACGCGGTGGTCTACCTGGCCAGCCCGCGCGCATCCTCCACGGCCGGAACGATGTTGGAGGTCGACGGCGGCATGCACTCGCTGCGGCTGCGCCCCGCGCCGGCGGCCGCGAACGCGCATCGTTGAGCGAGCGCCCTCCCCGTCCAGCCGTAAGGATTCATTGGTGACCCAACGCCGCATTCCCAACCCCCGCGACCTGGCCCCGCTGCTGAAGTTCGAGCGCCCGTTCGGCGGTCGCACACGCAAACTCGCGCGCGCCCAGACGATCTGGGACCTGCGGGAACTGGCCCGCAAGCGCACGCCGAAGGTCGCCTTCGACTACACCGACGGCGCGGCCGATGCCGAACTGAGCCTGGCGCGAGCCCGGGAAGCGTTCCGCGACATCGAATTCCGGCCCGAGATCCTGCGGAATGTGGCGTCGGCGGATACCGGCGTCACGGTGCTCGGCCGGCCCGCGCGGCTGCCATTCGGCATCGCGCCGACCGGCTTCACCCGCATGATGCACACCGCCGGTGAGCTCGCGGGCGCTCGCGCGGCCGAACGCGCGGGCATCCCGTTCACGCTGTCCACCATGGGCACCACGGCCATCGAGGATGTCGCGGCCGCAACGGGTTCCGGGGCGCGCAACTGGTTCCAGCTCTACATGTGGAAGGACCGGGATCGGTCCATCGCCCTGGTCGAGCGGGCCGCGAAGGCGGGATTCGACACTCTGGTCGTCACCGTCGATGTGCCGGTGGCCGGAAACCGGCTGCGCGATGCGCGCAACGGCATGACGGTACCGCCGTCCATCACACCGGCCGGCGTCCTCGACGCGCTCCGCAAACCCTGGTGGTGGTGGGATTTCCTGACCACCGAACCACTCGCCTTCGCCTCGCTCGACCGGTGGTCGGGCACGGTCGCCGAACTACTGGACTCGATGTTCGACCCCACAGTCGATTTCGACGATCTGGCGTGGGCCCGGGCGCAATGGCCCGGCCGTGTGCTGGTGAAGGGCGTGCAGACGGTGGCCGACGCCAAACGGCTGGCCGGTCTCGGCGTGGACGGCATCGTGCTGTCCAATCACGGTGGCCGCCAACTGGATCGGGCCCCGGTGCCGCTGCATCTGCTGCCCCAGGTGGCCCGCGAGGTCGGCGACGATCTGGAGATCCACCTCGACACCGGCATCCTGCACGGCGCCGACATCGCCGCCGCTCTCGCACTCGGCGCGCGCTTCACCCTGATCGGCCGCGCCTACCTCTACGGCCTGATGGCCGGTGGCGAGGCCGGAGTGGACCGGGCCATCGAAATCCTGAGCACCCAGCTGACGCGAACGATGAAGTTGCTCGGCGTCGGCACCGTCGAGGAGCTCGAACCCCGCCACGTTCGCCTGCTGGAACGCTACCGCCCGTCTGAATAAACGCGAACGGGCCGCGATCACCGAAGCGATCGCGGCCCGTTCACATTCGAAGCGATTACAGCCCGAGGTATTCCTTGAGCTCGTAGGGCGTCACCTGGTTCCGGTACCCCGCCCACTCCCGGCGCTTGTTGCGCAGGAAGAAGTCGAAGACGTGCTCACCGAGCGTCTCGGCAACCAGTTCGGACTTCTCCATGTTCTTCAGCGCCTCGTCCAGCGACGCGGGCAGCTCGCGGAAGCCCATGGCGCGACGCTCGGCGGTGGTCAGCGACCACACGTCGTCCTCGGCCTCCGGCGGCAGCGTGTAGCCCTTCTCGATGCCGCGCAGACCGGCCGCGAGCAGCACCGCGAACGCGAGGTACGGGTTGCAGGCGCTGTCAGGGCTGCGGATCTCGACGCGACGCGAGGCCGACTTGTTCGGCGTGTACATCGGAACACGCACCAGCGCGGAACGATTCGAGCGGCCCCAGGACGCGGCCGTCGGGGCCTCGCCGCCGTGCACCAGACGCTTGTAGGAGTTCACCCACTGGTTGGTGACCGCGGAGATCTCGTGCGCGTGCTCGAGAATGCCGGCGATGAACGCCCGCGCGGTCTCCGACAGGTTGATCGGATCGTCCGGATCGGCGAAGGCGTTCTGCTCACCCTCGAACAGCGACATGTGGGTGTGCATGGCCGAACCCGGATGGTCGGCGAACGGCTTGGGCATGAACGACGCCCGCACGCCCTCGTCGATCGCGACTTCCTTGATCAGGTAGCGGAAGGTCATGACGTTGTCGGCCATGGACAGCGCGTCCGCGTAGCGCAGGTCGATCTCCTGCTGGCCCGGCGCGCCCTCGTGGTGGCTGAACTCCACGGAAATGCCCATGGATTCCAGCGAGTCGATGGCATGGCGGCGGAAGTTCGGCGCCTCGTCGTGCACGGCCTGGTCGAAGAAGCCGCCATTGTCGGCCGGGATCGGCTGCGAGCCGTCGTGCGGGCCCGGCTTCAGCAGGAAGAACTCGATCTCCGGGTGCACGTAGCAGCTGAAGCCCAGGTCGGCGGCCTTGTTCAGCTGCCGCCGCAGCACGTGCCGCGGATCCGCCCAGGACGGCGAACCGTCCGGCATGGCGATATCGCAGAACATGCGAGCCGAGTGCTGATGCCCCTTCGACGTGGACCACGGCAGCACCTGGAAGGTGGAGGGGTCCGGCTTGGCCACCATATCCGCCTCGGAAACCCGGGCGAATCCCTCGATGGCCGAACCGTCGAAGCCGATGCCTTCCTCGAAGGCGCCCTCCAACTCGGCGGGCGCGATAGCCACCGACTTGAGATAACCCAGGACATCGGTGAACCAGAGTCGCACGAAGCGGATATCCCGCTCTTCGAGCGTCCGGAGGACGAATTCCTTCTGACGGTCCATGACCGCGACTGTAGGGGCCGGGAGTTAAATCCGTGTTACATGAACGTCAGCAGGCGCGCCGAGTCCCCGCAAACTCAACAAGTCAGACCGGCGGCGGGCTCCTTCAGGTCGATCAGATAGGAGACGACCGGGTCGTCGACGCAGGATTTGCCCTGCAAGGAGACCGTGTGCTGGGTGCCCTTGAAAGTGATAAGGCTGGCGCCCAGCTGCTCGGCCAGATCGACACCGGCCTGGTACGGAGTGGCCGGATCGTTGGTCGTGGAGATCACCACGGTCTTGGGCAAACCCTTGATCGAAAGCTTGTGGGGGGCGCTGGTGTTCGGGACGGGCCAGAAGGCGCACAGTTCGAGCGGGGCGGCGTCACTGGAGTGGCCGTCGTCGAGGAAGGGGGCGACGCGGCGGTAGTCGGCGTCCTGCTTGGCGGCTACGGCGCGGTCGGTGATGGGCGGATCGTCCACGCAGCGAATCGCGTTGAAGGCGTCGGAGCTGTTGTCGTAGGAGCCGTCGTCGTGGCGGCCGTCGTACATATCGGCGAGGGCGAGCAGGGTGTCGCCGCTGCCCTGGGCGAGTTCGCGCAGGCCCTTGGTGAGGGCGTTCCACAGACGGACCGAGTAGAGGGTCTGCTGGACGCCGGTGATGGCGTCGCCGTAGTGCAGGCCGCGCGGATCCTGGGTCGCGACCGGCTTGTCCCACAGCGGGTCGACCAGGGCCCGGAACTTCTTGGTGGCCTGCGCCGGATCGTCGCCGAGCGGGCAGTTGGTCTTCTCCTTGGCCGCGCAGTCGGCGGCGTAGTTGTCGAAGGCCTTCTGGAAGCTGGCGGCCTGGGCCAGGGATTCCTTGAGCGGATCCTGATCCGGCTTCAGCGCGCCGTCGAGCACGAGCGCGCGCACGTGGTCCGGGAACTTCTCGGCGTAGGCGTAGCCGAGGCGGGTGCCGTAGGAGTAGCCCAGGTAGGTCAGCTTCGAATCACCCAGGGCCGCACGGATGACGTCCATGTCCTGCACGACCTCGTGGGTGCCGACGTGGCCGAGGAACTCCTTGCCGGTGCGCTCGACGCACTTGTTTGCGAAGTCCTTGTTCTCAGCCTCGAGGGCCGCGATGCCGGCGGGCGAGTTGTCCTTGTTGGGTTCGGCGCGCTGGGCGTCGTTCTCGGCGGCGGTCATGCACTTGATGGCGGGCTGCGACGCGCCGACGCCGCGCGGATCGAAGCCGATGCGGTCGAAGCGGTCGGCGATCTTGGTGTCGTCACCGATATTGACCATGTTGAGTCCGGTGACGCCCGGCCCGCCCGGGTTGAGCAGCAGCGAACCGATCTTGTTGCCGCTGGCCTTGATCCGCGAGATCGCGATCTTCGCCGTCGCCCCACCGGGATTGGCGTAATCCACCGGCACCGTCACCCGCGCGCACTCGGTGCCCTTGGGCAGCTCGTCATCGCCCTCGATGTAATCGGTACAGCTCCCCCAATTCACGGTCTGGTTGTAGAAGGACTCCATACCGACCGGTGCCGTCGGAGTGGGGTTGCCGTCCACCACGCTGGTGCACGCAGCCACGGTCATCGCCAACGTCGTCGCCAGAAGCACGACCCGGCCGGTTCGCATCAACGCCATGGGTTGATCGTGCCATCCCACCGAAAACACCCACGCACCCCTTCCGGCGCTCATATACATCTCCGTTTACATCGCGGTCCGAGCGCCTGTGCGCAACGTCACGCATGGCACGGAACCGGGACTGTAAGGGTTCGGAGCCGCGGCCGTCGGGTACGTGGGTGTTCGCACGGTAACTCCCCAGGCCGCTCTCAGAAACCGCATGCTTAATGGGGAAGAACCGGGGGGCTCTACCGATGAGGGATGCCATGAACGTGGAATCACAGTCGCCGAACCGCTCTGCCGCGGGGTCCGGCTCGATGCGATCGCGCACCATCCGGGCCGCGGCCGCCGCCGCGGTGGCGCTCGCCGCCACCCTGGGCCTGGTCGCCTGTGGACCGAACACGCTGGTCCCGGGCAGCCCGGTGGCGGAGACGCCCGGACAGGTGACGCAGAGCCAGCCCATCGACTTCACCACTCCCCCAGCCGATCTCGACGCCGCCGCGCAGTCCGTGGTGCCCGGCATCGTGGACGTCAACACCGAACTCGGCCTGCAGAACGGCGAGGGCGCGGGCACCGGCATCGTGCTGACCTCCGACGGCGTCATCCTCACCAACAACCACGTGGTCGAGGGCGCGACCAGCATCTCGGTCACCGATCTCGGCAACGGCCAGACCTACGACGCCACCGTCCTCGGCTTCGACCGCAGCGAGGACATGGCCGTCATCAAACTCGTCGGCGCCTCCGGCCTGCAGACCGCTCCCCTGGGCGATTCCAGCAAGGTCGCGGTCGGCGACCCCGTAGTCGGCGTCGGCAATGCGGGCGGGCGCGGCACCCCCACCGCCGCCACCGGCAGGGTCACCGCCCTCAACCGCTCCATCACCGCCAGCGACGACGCCACCGGCAGCTCCGAACAACTCACCGGCCTCATCGAGGTCGCCGCCAATATCGAACCCGGCGATTCCGGTGGCCCGCTGGTGAATTCGGCCGGCCAGGTCATCGGCATGGACACCGCCGCGTCAAAGGGCTTCCGCTTCAACAACACCGGCGGCCAAGGCTTCGCCATCCCCATCAACAAGGCCCTGGCCGTAGCCAAGCAAATCCAATCCGGCAAATCCTCCGACGTAATCCACATCGGCGACACCGCCTTCATCGGCGTCTCCGTCACCTCCACCGGCGGCGGCGCCCAAATCCGAGGCGTGGTCCAAGGCGGCCCCGCCGACCTCCTAGGCCTCCAGGCCCGAGACGTCATCACCGGCCTGGACGACCACCGCATAACCTCCGCCACCGACCTCACGTCCCAAATGGACCAACACCATCCGGGCGACACCGTCACCCTGAAGTGGACCGACACCACCGGCCAATCCCAATCCGCCCAAGTCCAACTCGCTAAGGGACCCGTCGGCTAATCGGGGCTACCGGCAGGATCGCCGCTCAGTGCCACCAGAGTCGCGGCGAGGTCGGTAACGATGGCTTCGACCGTCGGTGAGTCGAAAAGTTCGGCGGCGTAGACCATTTCGCCGTGGATGCCAGTGGGGGCGCCGGTGGGGGTGTAGTTCTCGTGGAGGGTCAGGAGGAGTTCCCAGGGGGTGTGGCGGGCTGGGATCGGGCGGGGGTGGATTGTCAGGTCGGGGGCGGCGGTGGGGGTTTCGGTGCCGTGTAGGTAGGTGACCATGATTTGGAAGAGGGGGTGGTGGGTGCGGGAGCGGGGTGGGTTGAGGGTTTCGACGAGTCGGTCGAAGGGGAAGTCCTTGTTGTCGTAGGCGGCGAGGACGCGTTCGCGGACCTGGTGGACGAGGTCGGGGTGGGAGAGGGCGGCGGTGAGGTCGACTCGGACTATGGCGGTGTCGACTACGCAGCCGACCAGGTTCTGGAGGCCCTCGGTGTCGCGGGCGCTGAGGGCCACGCCGATGGGCAGGTCGGGGCCCGCGCCGTGATCGCGCAGGGCGAGGGCCAGGGCGGTGTGGACGAGCATGTAAATGCTGGCGCGGTAGGTGCGAGCGGCGCGGGCCAGCGCTCGGTGGGTGGACGCGTCGATGTGGATGGGGACGGCCGCCGCGGTGTTCTCCCGGCGGTCGGCGCGTGGGCGATCGGTGCGCAATACCGGGTTCGCGGGCAGATCCGCGAGGGCGGTACGCCAGTAGCTCTCCTGCCGGGCCAGGGGATTGCCCTGCGCGCCAGCGGATTCGAGGCGCTGCCGCTGCCACAGCGCGTAGTCCGCGAATTGTGTTGCCGGAGCGGGCCATCGGGGTGGCTCCCCGACCAGCCGCGCCCCGTAGGCGGTGAGCAGGTCGCCCTGGAGCACGGCCAGGGATTCACCGTCGCCCGCGACATGGTGGATGACGCCGAGCAGGGTGTGATGCCGCGGACCCGAACGGTAGAGGCGCAGGCGCAGGGGCAGGTCCTTGGTGAGATCGAAGCCGCGCCGCATCTCGGAATCGATTGCCCCATCCAGGCTTTCGGCGTCGGCAATATCCACGACCTGGAAATCCGGCCGTACGGACTCCACCGGCAGGATGCGCTGAACGGGCCCGTCCTGGCCGTACGGCAGCACGGTGCGCAGGATTTCGTGCCGTTCGACCAGATCGTGCACGGCGGCCCCGACCGCGGTGACGTCGAGCGGGCCGTGCAGCTCGAGCCCGGTGGCGATCAGATAGTCGGGCCGGTTGCCGCTGAGGTAGTTCACCGTCCACAGCCCCTGCTGCATGGGCGTGAGCGGGATCGGGTCGGTGCGGCGCACGGCGGCGATATCGGGTGTCCCGGGCGGCAGGACATCGTGCGGAACCTCCCCGGGGCCACGCCGATCCAGGATCTGGTCCAGCGCGGCGACGCTCGGTGCTTCGAACAGATCGCGCAGTGACACCGCGACTCCGAGCGCGGACCGCAGTCCCGCGACGATGCGGATGGCGGACAGCGAGTTGCCGCCGAGCGCGAGGAAGTCGTCGGTGAGCCCGACCTCCCCCACCCCCAGCGCCCGCGCGAACGTGGTCGCGATGACCTGCTGTCGTGGCGTGCGCACCGGCACGCGCTCACCGGCGGCGGGCATGGGCAGCGCGGCCACGTCGAGTTTGCCGATGGGGGTCAGCGGCAACGCGTCCATGGCGACAATGGCGGCGGGCACCAGGTAAGAGGGCAGGATCGAGGACAGCCGGGTCCGCAGGGCGGCGGTGTCGACGGCACTCGCTCCGACGACATGGGCGATGAGCGACTGCCCGCTCGCGGCGCGGCGAGCCGTGACGATGGCCGCGGTGATGCCCGGCTCACGCAGGATGGCCGCCTCGACCTCCCCGGGTTCCACGCGAAAACCGTTGATCTTCAATTGCCTGTCCGCTCGCCCGAGGAAGTGCAGCAGGCCCTCGGCATCCCAGCGCCCGAGATCGCCGGTGCGATACATGCGCCCGCCCGCCGTGCCGAACGGGTCGGCGACGAAGCGCTCGGCGGTGCGGGCCGGTTCCCGGTGGTAGCCGTTGGCCAGCCCCGCGCCGGACAGATAGATCTCGCCGGTGACCCCGGCGGGGACCGGCCGCAGCGCCGAATCCAGCACCGCGACAACGGTATTGTCCGCTGGGCGGCCGACGGGGACCGGCCGATCCGCCGACATGTCCGGTGGAAGCTCATGGGTGAGCACGAAGCTGGTCGCCTCGACCGGCCCGTAGAGGTTCCGCACCGCGGGCGGGTGCGCGCCGCGTCGTACCGCGGCGGCGGCATGCGGCGGCAACACATCCCCGGCGGACGCGATCATCCGAAGTCCGGCGAGCTGCTCCGGAATCTGCTCGGCCAGGATGTGGAACAGCCCGGGCGACAGCATGATCGAGGTGACCCGGCCCGCGCGCAGCACCTCGGCGTAGTCGTGCACATCCAGGATGCCGGGGCGCGCGAGCACCACGGTTCGGCCGTTGAGCAGCGGCAGCCACAGCTCCCACACCACCATGTCCCAGGTGTAGGGCAGATGCATGAGCATCCGCTGATGCCCCTCGGCGCGGCCGATCCGGTCGCGGGCGCGCGTCACGATATTGCGGTGGGTGACCTCGACGCCCTTGGCCGCTCCGGTCGATCCGGAGGTGAACATGAGCGTGGCGACGGTATCGGGCAGGACCGCTATGCCTAGATCGCTGTCATCGAATTCCAGTGTCTCCGTGCCCAGTTCGTTGAGAACCAGTTCGGTCCCGGTGAAGTCGAGCAGCCGCCGTACATGTGCGGGCGGGTAGCGGTCGCTCAGCGGCACGCACACCGCGCCCAGTTTGGCGAGGGCCAGGAAGACGACCACGAGATCGACCGAGCGCGGCAGCGCGACGCCGACCGGTACGCCCGGTCCCGCGCCGCGGGTCGCCATCCAGCGGGCGGCCCGATTGGCCCGCGCGTTCAGCTCGGCGTAGGTCAGTTCCGTGCCGTCCCACCAGAGCGCCGCCTCGTGTGCGTGCGCCCGGACGGTCGCCTCGAAACACGCTGCGAGCCCGGCCTTGCCGATGCCGGTCGCCGCGCCCCGCCCGGCCGCGAGCACGTCGGCTCGTCGAGCGGGCGGCAGCAGGTCGAGCCGCCCGGCCGCGGACTGCCGGGCCGCGGTGAGCGCGTCCGCGGCGACGAGAACCCGCGACCACAGCTCATCGATATCGGTGAGGGCATCGATGTGTTCGACCCGCACCCCGATCCGGAAGGTCAGCGCCCCCGCGGCGGGCTCGACGGTGACCGTCAGCGGGAAATGCGTTCCCCCGTACACATTCATCGAACTCACCCGGAGGTCCGGATTGTCGAGCAGGGCGGTGTCGAGCGGGAAGTTCTCGAAGACCAGCGAGGTGTCGAACAGGTCGCTCACCTTGGCCGCCGCCAGGATGTCGGGCAGCCCGAGATGGTCGTGCTCCATCAGCGCCACGCGTTCGCGCTGAATCCGCACCGCGAGTTCGATCGGGGTCTCGGCCGCGCGCGCACGCACCCGCAGCGGCACGGTATTCATGAGCAGCCCGACGGCGCCGTCCAGCTCACCGCCGTCGCGACCGGACACCGTGATGCCGAAGACGACCTCCCCGCCGCCGGTCAGGCTCGACATCACCAGCGCCCACAGCGCCTGGACCATCGAGTTGAGCGTGAGCCCGTGCGCCGCGGCCTGTTCGCGCAGCGCGGTGACCGTGGCGGCGGGCAGGGTGAAGGTGCGCTCGTCGGGCCGCCGCCATGGGCCTCGATCGGCGCGCGCGACCTTGCACGGTTCGGCCCCGGCGAGGGCCGCGGCCCAGGCTCGGCGCGCGCCCTCGCGATCCTGGGCGGCGGACCATTCGAGGAACGCGGTGAACGGTGTCGCGGCGGGCAATTCGATGCCGCGATAGCTCAGCAGCAGTTCCCGCAGCAGGATGCCCAGCGACCAGCCGTCCAGCAGCGCATGGTGATGGGTGACGAGCAGGGAGGCGGAGTGCTGCCCGGCGCGCACGAGCGTGACCCTGAGCAGTGGGCCCGTGAGCGGCTGCGTGTGGGCGTCCTCGGCCCGTACCCGCTCCACGGTGTCGTGCACAAAGCCGGGAGCATCGAGATCCACGACCCGCCAGGGCATCTCGATATCCGCGCCGATCTCGTACTCCAGCGTGTCGCCGTCCACGACGAACCGTCCCAGCAGATGCGGATGCCGGTCGAGCACCGCGTGCAGGGCAGCGCCCAGCCGCTCCGCGTCGACCGGGCCGTCGAGCGTCAGCTCCACCTGAACCAGGTAGGGATCCTCCCCGTCCCCGCCCTGATACAGCGAGTGGAACAGCAGCCCCGATTGCAGGGGCGTCGCGGGCAGGAAGGACCGGCCGTCGCGTCGGACGAGCGGACTCACCGTCGCTCGATTCGACGCCGGCGCGGGCGTCGCGAGTGTGTGTGCCAACGCGCGAATACTCTGCTGCACGAATACATCCCGGGGTGTGATGGCCAGTCCGGCGGCGCGGGCGCGCTCGGCCGCGCGGATGGCGAGAATACTGTCGCCGCCGATGGCGAAGAACCCGTCCTCGACACCGAAGCGGTTGTGCCCGAGGACATCCGCGAACACGGCGTGCAGCCGCGCCTCGGCATCGCCGAGCGGCGCCGCACCCGCGGCGGTCGTGCCCTCGACGGTGAGCGCGCGCAGGGCGCGTTCGTCGATCTTGCCGTTGGGTGTGGCGGGTATGGTGTCGACCGCGGTGATGATGGACGGAACCGCGTGTGCGGGAAGACGTTCGGTGAGCGCGGCGCGCACCGCGGCGACGTCGATGCCGGTGCCCGTGACGTAGGCGGCCAGCCGCCGGTCGCCGGGTTGCCGTTCCACGGTCAGCACCACGGCCGACGCCACCGCCGGGAACGCGCACAGGGTGGCTTCGATCTCGCCGGGTTCGATGCGGAACCCGCGGATCTTCACCTGCCGGTCGGCGCGCCCGAGGTATTCGAGTGTTCCGTCCGCCGTCCACCGCGCCACATCACCGCTGCGGTACATCACGGCGCCGGGCGGGCCGAAGGGATCGGCGGGGAAGCGGGTCGCGGTGCGGCCCGGCTGCCGCAGATATCCCGCGGCGATGCCGGGTCCGGCGACGTAGAGCTCGCCGGGGATCCCGGGCGCGGCGGGACGCAGGGCGGCGTCGAGGATGTAGACGGCCGAATCGGGTATGGCCGTGCCGATTTCACCCCCGGCGGCAGGGCCGTTCAACGGTGCGCCGGTGGTGTGCACCGTCGTCTCGGTAATGCCGTACATGTTGATCAGGCGCGGCGACCGTGGATCATGCCGCGCCCACCATTGCGCCAGCCGCCACGGCTCGATCGGCTCACCGCCGAACAGCACATAACGCAGCGCGAGGTCACCGTCGAAGGGTGTGCTCGCCTCGGCGTCGACCAGCATGCCGAAGGCGGACGGCGTTTGATTGAGCACCGTAACCCGGTGCGCCGCCAGCAGTTCGAGGAAGTCCCGTGGCGAACGCGCGGTTTCGGCGTCGACGAGCACGAGCGTGCCGCCGTGGCCGAGCGCTCCCCAGATCTCCCACACCGAGAAGTCGAACGCGGCCGAGTGGAACAGGGTCCAGACATCCTCGGGCCCGAATTCGAACCACGGCCGGGTCGCGGTGAGCAGTCGCACCACATTGGCGTGGGTGACGACCACGCCCTTCGGGCGGCCGGTGGTCCCGGAGGTGTGAATCACGTAGGCGGGCAGGTGCGGTGAGCACAGGACCGCGGGCTCGCGCGGGACGACCCGCGGAGGATCCCCCATGCGCAGCACCGGAGCATCCGAGATGCCTTCCGGCAGAACGACTCCCACGCTGGTGAGGATGAGGCCCGGCGCGGCGTCGTCGAGGACGGCCCGCAATCGCTCCCGCGGATAGTTCGGATCCAGCGGAACGTATGCCGCGCCCGCGCGCAGTACGGCGAGAATGCCGACGATGAGGTCCATGGAGCGCGGCAGCGCCAGGCCGACGAATTGCCCTGGGCCGATGCCGTATCCGGCGATGAGGCGGGCCAGTCCGCGGGCCTGCTCGTCGAGTTCGGCATAGGTGAGCCGCTCGCCGCCGTGCACCACGGCCACCGCCTCGCCGTGCGCCGCCGCCATGCGGTCGAATCGGCCGACGAGCGTTTCCGTCGGCGCGGCGGTGACGGCGGGTCCGGCCGGAGCCGGTGTGGGCCACAGCATTCCGATCGGCAGTTCCTCCGGAGCGGCGGCCAGGGCGGCGATGGTCTCGGTCAGCCGGTCGTGGTGTGCGGCGAGGTCGCGTTCGGAGTACCGCAGCTCGGTCGAGTCCAGGACCACCGACAGGGCCGGGTCGCCATTGTCGTAGACGCTGATGTTCAGATTGTCCGAGCGTCCGGCGGCCAGATGCCGCAGGGCGGCCGTCGCGGCGCCGAAGCGCAGATCCTTCTGTATGGGCATCACATTCACGGTGGGCCCGAGCATGCCGCCGTCGAGCCCGCTCGAGCCCAGGTCGGCGAGCATCTCGCCGTACTGGAACCGCTGGTGGCGCAGGATGATCAGGGATTCGGCGCGCACGGCCGCGAGCAGGTCGCCGACGGTGGCGGCCGGGTCGACGGTGATGCGCAGCGGCAGGATATTCGCCGTCATGCCGAGTGCGTGCCGGGAGCGTTTGGCGGGCACGGCCAGGCCGATGGTGACCGTGCGCGTGCCCGAATCCGCGTGCAGCAGCAGTGCGATGGCGGCGAGGGTCCACACCGGCCACGGAGTCCCGGTGGCATCGGCGCGGGCGCGCAGCGTCTTCCATTCGGCCTCGGCGAGCGCTCCGGCCCGGCGCAGGAACCGATCGCCCGCCGCGACCGCCGGTGCGGCGGCGAACTGCGGCGGCTCGTAGGGTGTGCCGGTCGCGAGCCGTCGCGCCCAGAATTCGCGGTCGGCCGCGTATCGCGTGGAGGTCCGGTACCGCTCGTCCTCGGCGACCAGATCGGCCACGCGGTCGAAGACCGTGTCGTCCACCGGATGCCCGTCGAGCAGTGCGGTGTAGACGTCGGCGACGCGCCGGATCAGGGCGGCCGCGGAGGCCCCGTCGAGCACCAGGTGATGGGAGCGGATGAACCACAGCGTGCCGGCCTCGCCGGCATCGAGCAGATGATGCTCGAACAGCGGTGGGCACGCCGGGTCGAACGGCCGTGCCAGCGCGGATTCCATGAACCGCAGCGCCGCGCCGTGCGGGTCGGCCTCAGCGCGGAAGCTGTTGCGGTGCAACGGCCAATCCGGCAGCTCCTCGACCACCTGCGCGACCGATCCGTCGGCCTCGGTAACGAATCGCACGCGCAGCGATTCCGCCCCGGCCATCACCGACCGCAGTGCCCGTTCGAACACGCCCTCGTCGAGCGGGCCGTGGATCTGCACGTACCCGCCGATGATCAGGCGCTGTCCGCTGTCGTCGAGTTGCTGTGCGACCCAGGCGTGCTGCTGCGCCCGGGTCAACGGTGGGCGCGCTGTCATGCCAGCTCCTCGATGGCCGTGTGCGGGTGGCGGGCGATGGCGGTGAGCAGGTCCCGCAGCGCGGCTCCGATCTCGGTCACCTGCGATTCGTCGAAAACAGTTCGGACATAACCGATTCGGAACCTGAGCTCACGCCCCGGATCGACGGTGACCGTCAGCGGATAGTGGGTGCCGTCGGTGAGTTCCAGGTGCCCGCCGGTGGTGCCGTCCGCGGCGGCCGCCGCGGCCGCGAGCTGTTCGTCGTCCGTCGGATAGGACTCGAAGACCAGCACGGTGTCGAACAGCACATCGCGCAGACCGGCGGCGGCGTGGATCTCGGTCAGCCCGAGTTGATGGTGCTCGATCATCTCCGACTGTTCGGCCTGCACCGTGCGCAGCAGCTCCGCCGCGGGCAGGCGCGGACCGAATCGAACCCGCACGGGCACGGTGTTGATGAACAGTCCCACAATGGATTCCACGCCCGGCAGCGCGGCCGGGCGACCGGATACGGTGGCCCCGAAGACCACGTCGCGACGTCCCAGCCTGCGGCCCAGCAGAATCGCCCAGGCCACCTGCACCACGGTATTGACGGTGACTCCGAGTTCGGCGGCGGTCGCACCGAGGACGCCGGTGGTCTCCGCGTCCAGGACCCAGCGGCATTCCGCTGTCGCGACCGCGCTTTCGCGGCTGTGGTCGGCCGGGGCGACCAGGGTGCGCGCGATGACCGTGTCCAGGGCGCGCCGCCAGGCGCGAGCGGACGCGGCCGCGTCGCGGGCGTAGTTCCAGACGAGATAGTCGCGGAAGGAACCCTCCGGGGCGGGCAGCGGACCCGTACCGGCGTAGAGCGCCAGCAGTTCGCGCAGCACCAGCGGCACAGACCAGCCGTCGAACAGGATGTGGTGGTAGGTGACGATCAGCACCGACTCCGCGCCCGCGATATTCGCGAGGGTGAAGCGCAGCAGCGGTGGCCGGGCCGGATCGAATCGACGGGCGCGCTCCTTCGCCGCCAGTTCGACGAGCTCGTCCGCGGTGACCAGATCTACCTCACGCCAAGGCAATTCGACGGTGTCGGGCACCACCTGGACGGGATTGCCCGCATGGTCGAAGACGAAGGCCGCGCGCAGGTTGTCGTGGCGCCGCAGGATGTCGCGCCCGGCCCGACGCAGCCGATCACGGTCGATCCTGCCGCCGGGCCGGACCACCGTCTGCACGTTGTAGACGTCGGCGACACCGGTGTCCGAGGGCTCGGCCAGGACGGCATGGAAGAACAACCCCGATTGCAGTGGCGCGAGCGGCCAGACGTCGGTCAGGCGGCCGTAGTCGCGTTCCCATTCGGTGATGTCGTCGCGGCCCACCCGCACCAGCGGGAAGTCCGACGGTGTGTGCCCGCCCGCGTGCTCACTCCCGGCATGGGCGGCGATGGCCGCGAGCGCGCACACCCAGAGCCGGGCCAGCTCCGAGACCGCCGCGTCGTCGAGAAGTGTCGTGGGATAGGTGAATCCGGCATGGAGCCGGGATCGGGTCACGATGGCGTTCACGTCGATGACGGCGGCCGCGGGCAGGTCGGGATCGGGGGCTGCCTCCGGCGTCGCGAGCACACCCGTGCCCCGGTCGTCGACGCGGCCCAGGTAGTTGAACGCCACCTGCCCCGGCATCGCCGCCGGAAGCTGTGCGGCGACTTCGTGATTCAGGTAGCGCAGCAGCCCGTAGCCGATCCCGTGGTCGGGGATCGCGCGCAGCTGTTCCTTGATCGTCTTGAGCACGTCGCCGATGGCCTCGGTCCCGGCCAGCGCCGCCTCGATATCGATCTCACCGAGGTCGAGCCGGACCGGGTACAGCGAGGTGAACCAGCCCACCGTGCGGGACAGGTCCGCGCCCGGCACCACCTGTTCCTCGCGCCCGTGGCCTTCCAGGCGCAGCAGCGACACCGGGGCCTCGGTGCCGCGCCGGGCCCGCCAGACCGCGAGCGCGAGGGCCAGTGCGGCGATCAGGACCTCGTCGACACCCGCGTGGAAGCGCGCGGGCACGGTCCGCACGAGCGCCTCGGTGCCCGCTTCGTCCACGGCGACCTCGACGGCCGCGAGCCGGGCGGCGATGTCCCGGGCCGGGTCCAGCGGCCGGCCGCCGAGCAGGGGATCCGGTGTGGCGCAGATCTTCCGCCAGAGCTCGAGCTCGGCGATCCGCTCCGGTGTGTGCGCGGCGTCGACCAGACCGTGCACCCAGCGGCGCATGGATGTGCCGACCGGATCGAGCCGCGGCACGGCACCGTTCGCCGCCTGTGCGAGGGCGGCGAACAGGTCGGGAAGGAGGATCCGCCAGGAGACGCCGTCCATTGCCAGATGGTGCACGGCGATGATCAGCCGGCCCGGCACGCTCCCGTGCCCGGCTTCGAGGCGGACGAACTGCGCCATCACTCCGGCGGACGGGTCGAGGCGATCCAGTGCGGCATCGAGTTCCGCGGCGGCGAGCGCGTCGGCGTCCGCGGCGTCCTCGAAGGTGCGGTGATGCACCAGTTGGGCATGATCCAGCGCATCGGCCGGAACGGTCTCGAACCGCCACGCACCGGCCTCGTCGGCGAACAGCCTCGCGCGCAACACATCGTGCCGCTCGATCAGCGCCGTGACAGCCTGGATCAGGGCGTGGTGCGCGGTCCCGGCGGGAAGTTCGACGGTGAGGGTCTGGTTGACCCGGCGGAACCCGCCGCCGCGCTCGGTCAGCCACCGGGCCACGGGCGTCAGCGGCATGGCTCCGATCCCGCCGCCGGGCAGTTCGGTCAGCAGCGGCGAGGCCGCCGACGCGTCGAGTGTCCGTGCCACCGCCGCGATCCCGGCCACCGTCCGGCGTTCGAACACCTGGCGCGGCGTGATGTGCAGGCCGCGCGCACGCGCCCGGGAGGCCAGTTGAATGGAGATGATGCTGTCCCCGCCGAGCGCGAAGAACGAGTCGTCCACACCCGGCCGCTCGACGCCGAGCACCTCGGCGAACAGCTCGGCCACCACCAGTTCGGCGGGATTGCGCGGTGCGCGATCCGAACGCGGCGCCAGGTCCGGTGCGGGCAGCGCGTCCACATTCAGCTTCCCGTTGCCGGTCAGCGGGACCGCATCGAGCGCGACGACGGCCGCCGGGCGCATGTAGCCGGGAACACGCTGTGCGAGATGGGTTTCCAGCGCTCGCACCGAGAGCTCGGTCGCGGCGGCGGGCACCACGTAGGCGATCAGGCGGGCCGATCCGGAATCCGCGGTCCTCGCCACGACGATCGCCCGGGCCACCGATTCATGTTCGAGCAGAGCGGCTTCGATCTCCCCCGGTTCGATGCGGTACCCGCGAATCTTCACCTGCTGGTCGCCGCGACCGAGATACTCGAGCAGCCCGTCGCCGCTCCAGCGCGCCAGGTCGCCGGTGCGATACATGCGGGCGCCCGGCGGGCCGAACGGATCGGCCACATAGCGTTCCGCAGAGGTCGCGGGACGGGCGTGATAGCCCCGGGCGAGCTGGGCTCCGGCGAGATAGACCTCGCCGCGCGCACCGACCGGGGCCGGCCGCAGCCGTGAATCCAGCACGCGCACAGCCATTCCCGGCAACCCGCGACCGACGACACTGGCGGATGCCGCGGCGGCGTGCGCACGATCCACCGCGAAGTGGGTGGCGTGCACGGTCGCCTCGGTGATGCCGTACAGGTTCGAGATCCGAATCTCGCCGGCCGCCTCGGCGTCGTACCACGTCCGCAGCATGCGCGGATCGAGCGCTTCGCCGCCGAGCACGATATGCCGCAGTGCGGGCACCGCGTCGGGGCGCAGGCCGGTGTCGAGCAAGGCGCCGAGCGCCGAGGGCGTTTGACTCAGTACCGTAATGCCCTCGTCGACAAGGAGTTCGGCGAATTCGTCCGGTGCCCGCGTCACCTCGGCATCCACGATGACGAGGGTGCCGCCGGTGGTGAGCGCACCCCACATCTCCCACACCGAGAAGTCGAAGGCCGCCGAATGGAACATGGCCCACACATCGGTGTGCCCGGTTTCGATGAGATCCTTTGCGGCGGTGAGCATGGCGACGACATTCCGATGCGTCACGCTCACGCCCTTGGGACGTCCGGTGGAACCGGAGGTGTACAGCACATAGGCGAGATTGTCCGGACCGGCGGCGGGTGCGGTGAATTCGTCATCGGCCTCGCGGTATTCGGCGCGGTCGACCATGAGACACGGCCGACTGCCCGCGGGTAGTGCCGCGCAGTCGGCGGTCGTGGTGACGAGGCAGACCGGATCGGTCTCGGCGAGCAGCGATTCGAGCCGCTGTGGCGGATTGCCGAGGTCGAGCGGAACATAGCCCGCGCCCGCTTTGAGCACACCCAGCAGCGCCACTATCAGATCCAGCGACCGTGAAACACCCACGGCGACGAGTGATTCCACGCCGACGCCGTGCGCCGCGAGATCACGGGCCAGGTCATCGGACTCCTCATCGAGTTCCCGGTAGGTCAGCTCGTGGTCGCCGAACCGCACCGCCACGGCATCCGCGCGCAGCGCGGCCTGGTCGCGGAACAGGTCGACGAGCGTCACCTCCGGCACCGGCGAGGTGGGACGCTGCCAGCTCAGCACCCGACGGTGTTCCTCCGCGCCGAGCGGATCGATGTCCGCCACAGCGGTATTCGGATCCTCGGCGAGCGCCGCCAGGACCCTGGTCAACCGCTCCCCCAGGCGCATCACGGTCGCCTCGTCGAGCAGCTCCGGCCACCATCCCGCCAGCACGTGCAGCCGATCGGTGTGCCGGACGGTCAGGGTCAGCGCGTAGTGCGTCGCCTCCCTGGACTGGAAGTCCCCGATCGACAGACCGGCGAAAGCCAGGGCGTCCGACCGCAGTTTCGCCAGGTCGACCGGGTAGGACTCGACCACCAGGAGCGTGTCGAACAGGTTCGGCTCCCCGATGCCGGTCTGCGCGCCGATATCCGGCAGGCCCAGGTGGTGATGCGCGGTCAGTTCGAACTGTTCGCGCTGGACGCGACGCAGCAGTGCGCCCACGGATTCGCCCGGGGCCAGCCGGATGCGGACCGGGATCGTATTGATGAACAGGCCGACCATGTTCTCGACGCCCGCGAGGTCGGCGGGGCGGCCGGAGACCGTGGTGCCGAACAGGATGTCGTCACGATCGGTGCAGCGCGCCAGCAGGATCGCCCAGGCCGCCTGCACGACGGTATTGACGGTCACCTCGAGCTCGGCGGCCAGGCGGATCACCGCCCGGGTCTGCGCCGCGTCCAGATCGAAGGCCCGCTCCCGGGGCAGGCCGGCGGGTGCGTGTACGGCGGGGTTGTCCGCGAGCAGCGTCGGCTCGTTCACCCCGGTCAGGGCCTTGCCCCACGCCTGCCGGGAGATCGAATCATCCTGGCGGACCAGCCATTCCACATAGCGGTGGTAGGGCGGTGGAGGTTCGATCGCGAAACCCGCGTATCCGGCCATGATCTCGCGCAGCAGCAGTGGGATGGACCAGCCGTCGAGGAGCAGGTGGTGGCAGGTGACGGCGAACCGGGTGCGCCCGTCGCCGAGGCGGAGCAGCAGGAAGCGCAGCAGCGGTGGCGCGGTGAGGCCGAACGGCGTGGTGCGTTCGACCTCGAGCAGGCGCTCGTCCTCGCCCGCCGTGGACAATTCGATCTCGCGCCAGGGCAGGTCCGCCCGATCGGTGACGATCTGGACGGGGGTACCGGCGGTGTTCACCTCGAAGGCGGTGCGCAG
The DNA here is from genome assembly GCF_000308815.1 of Nocardia concava NBRC 100430. Taxonomy (GTDB): domain Bacteria; phylum Actinomycetota; class Actinomycetes; order Mycobacteriales; family Mycobacteriaceae; genus Nocardia; species Nocardia concava. The sequence goes on along the minus strand of NZ_BAFX01000185.1, from coordinate 460 downwards.
GTTGGCGTGTCGCTCCAGCACTGCCGCGGCGGCGGCCCGCAGTCGCGCGGAGTCGACCTCACCGTCCAGGCTCAGCACCAGCTGCACCGTGTAGACGTCGACGGCGTCGGGATCGAACAGGGCGTGGAACATCATGCCGGATTGCAGCGGCGTCGCGGGCCACACGTCGGTCAGCGTGGGGTAGCGGCGCTCCCAGATGTCGATATCGGCCTGGGTGAGGGTCACGAGCGGGAAGTCGGACGGGGTGTGCCCGCCGCCCGTGTGGGGCGTGCGCGCGTGTCGTGCGACGGCGCGCAGGGCCGCGCGCCACAGCTCGACCAGTTCGCCGCCCCCGGTCTCATCGAAAATGCCGGGTGCATAGCCGAATCCGGTCACCAGACGCTGTCCGACGACGATGGAGTCGACCTCCACCGCGCCCAGCGCGCCCCGGTCGGCGTCGGGCCGGATGGCCGGCATGCCG
>NZ_BAFX01000186.1 GCF_000308815.1 Nocardia concava NBRC 100430 | reverse complement strand
AGAGGAAAGAGCCCCTGATCTGGTACATCACCAGATCAGGGGCTTTTTTCGTGTCTCTGGAGAACTGGCGCGTTTTGCCTGGATCAGTCGTCATCAGTGTGCTGTAGCCTACAGTTCTGGCCTACAGTGATTCCGAGGTGCGGCGATGGAGCAGCGAGACGGCATCTGGTCGGAAACCCTCGAGGTGACCGCGACCAGTCAGGCGGACCTGATCAAGCGGCTAGCGGCCGTCCAGCGTGTCCTGAAGAAGATGGATGCAGCACCAAAGAAGGCGCGCCGTGCCCGCGGTGAAGGCACGATCTTCCGCAGGGCGGACGGCATGGTCGTAGGGCAGATTGACCTGCCGCGCGGCCCGGACGGCAAGCGCAACAAGTCCAAGCCGATCTACTCGAAGGACTACGCGGTCGTCGTAAAGGGGCTGAACAAGCTCAAAGAGGATGTCGCGAACGGCATTCCGCAGACCGACAAGCGGCTGACCGTGGAGACGTATCTCAAAGACTGGATCGTGAACACGGCCAAACCGAACCTGAAGCCTAAGGCGTACGGCGCATATCAGTCGGCCATCGCGACTCGCATCATTCCGTCCATCGGCGATCGCATCCTTTCGTCGTTGTCCACCAATGACATTCGTCACATGCACGCCTGGATTCTCGCTGCCACCTACACCCGCGGCGGCGAGGAAGTCCCCTACACCACGCGCTCAGTCGAGGAAGCCCACAACGTACTGAGCGCTGCGCTCCGAGATGCGTTGGCGGACCAGAAGGTAACCCGCAACGTGTGCAAGCTGGTGAAGAAACCCGGAGTTATCTCGAAGTCTCATGGGGCGCTCACCTCCGAGCAAGCGCGCACGGTGCTTTTGAAGGCGCTCGAGGCTCACGACGCGATGGTGACCCGCTGGGCGGCCGGGCTGATGCTCGGCGGTCGCCAGGGCGAGCTGCTCGGCCTGGAATGGGACCGTGTGGACCTGGAGAAGGGCGTGCTGGATCTGGCGTGGCAGCTGGAATGGCTTCCGCTGCACAAGGGCGCGGACTCCGAGGATCCGAAGCGGTTCGATGTGCCGGCGGCCTTCGAGCATCGGCCACTCTGGAAGGGGGCGGCGCTGACCCGCCCGAAATCCAAGCTGTCCCAGCGCATGATCCCGATTCCTGAGCCGCTGGCCGCGATCTTGGCGGTTCACAAGAAGAACAGCGAGCCGAACCCCTGGGGCCTGGTGTGGGTGGCCCCGCCGAGCAAGCGCTACAAGGGTGTCAAGCCCGTCCCGGATGACGAGGACCGCGCGGGCTGGGCGGCGGCGCAGGCGCGCGCAGGAATCGCCGAACCGGTCGATGTGCACGCGATGCGTGGCACGACGGCGACCCTCCTCATGGAGGCAGGCGTCCCGGACAAGATAATTCAGGCGATCATGGGTCACTCGAACGTGATCACGACGCGCGGATACCAGACAGTGAATCTGGACGCCGCCCGCAAGTCGCTCGGCAACCTGCATGGCCTGCTGGAGTTGGCCTAGCGATGCGCTGGCCGCCACCAGCCGCGGGCAAGGAACGCCGCCGATCCGCTCGCGGCCAGTAGCGCCAGGCCTGGAATCGCCCACACGGACATCACGCCGAGCGCATGGCGCTGCAGCGCGCCTACACCGTCCATCGCGGCGATGGTCGCGGCCGTGGTGGCATACCCGATGCCGCAAGTGCCAACGCAGACCATCACCCACAGGGCGGGCCGAAGATCGCGTTCGGCCGTTGTGCGTAAGCCGGTCGCCGCGGCCGTCACCACGAGCACGCCGCCCACGAACGCCCACCCGCCATACATCGCAGTGAGTAGGCGCGTGCCGATGTCGCCGAGGTCCAGCATGTCGTCCACCTCGGTATGCGGCAGATCGCTCGCCGCGTAGATCACCAGCACTACGGCGGCCGTGACGGCGTTCGCGGCGGTCCAAAGCCACAGGGACGCAATCGCTCGCGGTCGATGGCCGTGAATCGCGTGCACCAATCGGCGCGTGCGGTCGTGTTCGGCCAGAACGTCGCGCCACCACGCATCAAGCCGAGACTCGCGGCGCAGCGCCCGCAGCGCCATCACGCCCAGCGCCCACCAGGCGGCCAGTGTCAGCAGGATATGCAGGAGGTCCGACAGGTTTGCGAGACCGACGCTGCGTCGTAGCGCGCCGTCCATCGCGTGATCGACTGAGGGGAAGTAGAAAACAAACCCGAGCGCAATCGAGACCAGGCTGAAAGTAAGCCACGACCAGGGCAGGAGCGCGATACGGGCGACACAGACCGCGAGCAAAAGCACGAGAAACCCGACCAGCACGAACAACATGCGCGAATCCTACGAGCGGACACCGACATTCCGGACCGAAACCGACCGGTCACAAGCCGAGCATGTCACGCCATTCATCCGCCGATGTCACCATCGGGTAGTCGCCCGTTTCGTATCGTGTCCGTGCGGCATCGAAAAGCGTTGTGGGAGAGATCTTTAGGAATGCAGCTATCGCGAAGATCTCTTCGAACGTCGCGCCGCGATCGCCGCTCTCCGTGCGGATATACGTGTTCTTAGCCCAGTCAAGGCCCCTCCACATGTCACGTTGCAGTAGCCCAGCTTCCTCACGGCGAACGCGCAGTTCATGCCCGAACGCCCTGTTGAGGCTTCCCCGATCCATGCCACCAGGTTATCGCGCGCGCCCTTATTGCAGTACCCAAATCTGGGTACTACCCTTACCACTGCTGGCTTCGATTTGAGAGCCAGCACTCCTTGGTTTAGGCGGCCCGGTCCGTAGTTGACGCACTGGCGCGGCCCATGGTTACGGGGTGCGGAGGGCGCAGTGAAAGACGCAGTACCGGAGGGCAATTCGGCCCAGTCTCGCGAGGACTTAAAGCCGATGGGGCGGGGATTGTTCCGAAGCTCAGCGAGTCGGATTCCTGGGTGTATGCCAGACGATCGCCGAGGTTTGGCTGACCTGATCTTGGCGGCACGGCATATGCCCGCGGCGCGGTTCGTGGTCGAAGTGCGCGCGAGGGGTTTCGATCCCGTCCGGGTACTGAACGACCTAGCCCCCGAGCTCGATCGCCTTTTCCAATAGCTCGCCCGGCTGGACACCTAGAGCCCTGCTGATCCGCAGCATTTGCGGCATACGCATTGACGACTGGCCGGTCTCGATCCGGCCGATGGTCTTCTTGCTGATGCCGGCCAGCTCGGCCAGCTCGTCCTGGGTCATCTTGTCGCGTGTGGCGCGCAAGACCATGATCGCCTTACCGAGCGCGATGTCGAGCCTCTGCGCGGCTTCGTCCATCTCGTCATCCCGGTCCCCAAGGCTGGCGCCTGATGCATTCATGTTGTCCATTTAAGGGCCAGAACTGACCATTCCACAAGTGTGCCGTCTGCGTGTCGAGGCGCGCCGCCGGTAGCTGGATAGTCCCTGGATAGTCACCGAAAGGGACAAGTGAGGGTTGTAAAGGGACAAATCTGTCCCTAGCATGGTCAACATGCTCCCCATTGAAGCGGCGATCAACGCGGCTACGGCGACAACGGTTCGCGATGCCATTGCGAAGACGAACCGGACTGAGAAGTCCGTCGCCGAGGGCGCGAACATCACCCCGTCCACCTGGCAGCGACGCATTCACGGCCGGACGGGTTTCTCCATCCACGAACTGAGCCGGATCGCCGCTGTTCTCGGCGTGAAGCTCAGCAGTGTTCTCGACACGATTGCGGAGAAGCTGCGATGACAGACGACCTGCGGCTCTACACCCTCGCCGAGACCGCCGCCCGACTGCACGTCACTGAGGACTGGCTCACCAAGCGCGTCCGCGCCCGCCAGCTGCCCGCGCGGAAGTCGGGGCGGAATTGGACCTTTTCGGCCGATGACATTCGCGCCGCTATCGAGGCCATGGCGGCGACGCCGGGCACGCGGAGGGCGGCGTCATGAATCCCGTTGGTCCTGTACAGATCTCCTACAACACGAAGCAGGCCGCCGACGCCACCGGTATCGCCGAATCCACGATTCGACAGCTGGTCCGCAAGGGGCAGATCGCCTGCCGCTACCTCGGTTCCACGCTGCTGATCGACGCCGAGGACCTTCAGCGCTTCTACCGCAACTTGCCCAGCGAGAAACAGGTGGACCGCGAATGCGCCGCGAACCGGCGGGCGTCATGAGCGCCCCATGGTTCGCGCCCTATGAGGCGGCGGCCGAGCGCGGCGCGCACATGCGCGTGCACACCCGCGGCTGCTCTTGCCTGAACTGCCGGTTTACCGGCCCTGATACGTCCCCGGTCTTCGCACCGGAGACCAGCACGCCCGGCGTGGGCGGCAATACCCCCGCGCCGGGCGTCCTGTCCAACAACCCCTGAAAACACCTGCGCCCCGCGAGGTACCAGCTCGGCGGGGCGCATTCCAGAGATCAAGGAGTGATCCTAATGGGGAAACACACCATCGGCCAGCACACCGGGCGCGCCCGCGCGCTGGTGCGCGCCGTTCTGCAGCACCGCCCCGCGCGGCCCGCCGCCCCGCAGTGGCGCGGCGACGACACGCAGCCCATCACCATCGCGACGCCGGTTGTGCGAAACGGCGAATGGGCGCTGCGCCCGGATCCGGTGGACGGGCCGCCGCCCTGGGATGAGTGGTTGCAGAACCTGCCGCCCGTGGACGGGTGGACCTCCACCGCGTCGTGGATGGCGCAGCACGGCCTGGACGGCGGTGCGCGATGAGCTCCCACACCTTCCTCGACACGATGCAGATCATCGATACCGGCAAGTTGGGCGTGCACTGGTCGCACGACGGGCGTCAGCTTGTCATCGATCTGACCGCGGATACGCGCCTGTTCATGACCCCGCGTGACGCCGAGCGCCTGGCCGACCTGATCAATGCCAAGTTGTCCGCTGCGCGCCGCATGGCCAAAGCCGAGGGCACCGAGTCCGGCATGACCGAACTCGACTGCGCCCTCATGCGGCCCGCGCCGCAGGACGCCCGCGACCACGCCCGGGTGGAGTGCCCCTATCCGAACGAGTGCCCCGGATGCAGGACCAAGGCTGAATCCCTCGCGGAAGCCGAGAAGTGGAAGGCGGCCACCAGGGGCGAGGCGCTGACCGATTGGGAACGCGAGTTGCTGGCGCAGGCCGAGGCCGACGACGACGGCGAGGACCGCCCCGAGGACCCCGACGCCGACCGCGACCGCGATATCGCCGACGACATGGGGGCGCTGTGAGCGAGCAGCGTATCCGCTTCGCCAACGGCCGCGAAGCCAGCGACCACGAATTGCACTGCGTCGCCCTGGCATTCGGGTTCTCGTCGTGGGACCACATGCGCCGCGAGTTCGTCGCACGGGACCGTGACCGCGCGATCACCCGCGCCGTCACGGACGCGAAGGCGGGGTGAACCGTGCCGACTCTCCAAGATGACGCCGCGTGCAAGGGCAGGCCGTGGCCGTTCTTCCCGCCCGGCCGGATCGATGACATGAACCGCCGACGGCGAGTAGATGAGGCTGTCGCCATCTGCGCCGATTGCCCTGTGCGCAGGGCATGTGCGCGGTTTGCGCTGGATCTCGACGCACGTCACGGCGTATACGCGGGCGTCGATCTCGGCGACAGCACCAGCACATCATCCAACTCGGTCGCCGGAAGGATTGTCCGGCTGCGCGAGCAGCTGGAGCGCATCGCGAGCGGGGGCGAGTGATGGCCCGCTACGAGAACCGCGACGACATCGCGGAACGCGCCCTGGCCATCTGCTACGACGTGCGAGATCCGGACGTGGGCGCGCAGTTTCATTACAGCCAGCTCGCTCACGCGTGCCAGGCCGACCCGGAACGTATGGCGCAGATCCTTCTGTGCCTGGCCACATGGGTACCGGTCGAACAGGGGCGCGAGGCCCTCGCCGACCGGGCGCAATCCGTGGTCGATGCCCGGGTGGAGCTTCTCGAATGGCGGGTGTCCGCGTGACCGCCCCGACCGAGCCCGGCGTCTACTCGGGTGTCCCCGAGTCCGTCTACCACGCCGACCGGAATTCGATCTCCAGTAGCCAGGCCCGCCGCCTGCTGGCGATATCCCCGGCTGAGTGGAAGTGGGAACTGGACCACCCGGAGGCACGCGTCCCTACCGACTCCATGGAGCTTGGAACCGCGGTACACACCGAGGTTCTTCGCAAGGGCGCGCGGTACATCCAGGTGAACGCGCCGAACTGGAAGAAGCCCGAGGATCAGCAGCGGCGCAAGGCGATCCGCGCCCGCGGCGAAGTGCCGTTGCTTCCCGCTCAGGTGGACCAGGTACGCGCGATGGCCGCCAGCGTGCGCAACCACCCGGTGGCCGGGCCGCTGTTCGAAAGCGGCACAGCGGAACTCAGCGCCTACGCCCGTGACCCGCAGACCGGGGTCATGATGCGCGCCCGGACCGACTGGCTACGCGAGACCGGCGGCGGCCAGCGGATCGCGGTGGACCTCAAAACCGACGAATCCTCAGATCCCGACGAGTTCGGCACCGCGGTTGCGCGGTGGGGCTACCACATCCAAGAGCCTTGGTACGAAGACGTTTTCGAGCTGGCGGGCCTGCCTATTTCGGCGTGGCTGTGGGTGGTCGTGTCCAAGCGCCCGCCCTACCTGGTGAGCGTGTGCGAGCTACCGCCGCGCGCGCTCGACCTCGGGCGCGAGTCCGTGCGCCGCGCTCTCGACATCTACGCGAAATGCAGCGCGGCCGACGAATGGCCCGGACACGCGCCCGTCATCCACCAAATCGACTTGCCCCGTTGGGCTTACAAGAACCAGGAGTACCGCCCGTGAGCAACGAAGTTGCGACCACCACCGACCAGTTCGTCCCCGTGCTCGGATCCGGGTTCGGCGATCCGCTCGGCGCAGTCACCATGTACGCCGACATCATCGACACGGCGTACAACCTGGCCGAGAAGCTGTGCCGCACACCGCTCGTCGGTACGGTCTACCGCGGCAAGCCTGCCGACGCGGCGGTGGCGATCCTGTACGGCGCGGAAATCGGCCTGAACCCGATTCAGTCGCTACAGCAGATATTCACCGTGCACGGCACCCCGTCCATCTACGCCCGGACCATGGTGGCCTTGCTGAAGCGGCGCGGCTACCGATTCCAGACCATTGAATCGACCGAGACCGTGGCGACCGTGACCGGCACCGCGCCGAGCGGCGACATCGAAACGTGCACGTGGACCATCGACCGCGCCACCAAGGCCGGGTACGTGCCACGGATCGACCCGAAGACCGGGAAATACGCGCTGAACAGCAACGGCAAGCTCGACGGGAACATGAAATACCTGACGGACCCGGCGAACATGCTCTACGCCAAGGCCGCCGCCGAGGTCTGCCGCCGCCTCGCGCCGGATGTCCTGCTCGGAATCTCGCGCACCACCGAAGATCTCGAATCCGAGCCCGCGCCCGCCCCGGTGCGCGTCGTGTCCGAGCGCGTCTCGGCGGCCGAGCTGCTCGGCGACGACCTGGCCGCCGCCAATCAGCCCGTGACCGTCGTTGAATGGAACGCCGACCAGGCGGCCGAACCTGTTTCGCCGGAACCCGAACCGGTCGTCAAGGAAGCTCCCACAGGTGACGCTGAGGCGAAGCGGCGCACCGTTCGGCGCATGACCAAGGCGCAGTCCGAGGTGATCGGCGAGCACCTGGCCGCCCTCGGCGTGGCCGAGGAAGCCGACCAGCTGGCGCTGGCGTCCAAGATCCTGGACCGCGAAATCAAGACCGTGGGCGCGCTGACCTACGACGAAGCCGAGACGCTGGCCGCCGAACTGGCCGCGGTCCGCGCGACAGATGGCGGTGTGGAATGATCCGTGACCCCTGGGCGGAGCAGGCGGCGCAGGACACGCCGCGCGCGCTGCGCGCAATCGCCAACCAGCTGGCCGCGCTGGTCGAACAGCAGAAGTTGCACCTGCTCATCACGTCGTACGTGACGGCGGCCGTGCCGCTGAATAACGAGGAGCGCGAAGCGGTCCGGGCGCACATCCGCGTCGCGCTCGGCCTGAGCGGGGGTGCGTCGTGATTGAAGTTCTCTGGCTGGCCGGCACTGGATTCGGCGCCGCGCCCGATGGCGTATCGCTGGCCTTCGCCGAGCACCTGGACCCGGCACGGTTCCGCTTCCGCGCGGTTCCGTACCCGGCGACGTACGGCGGCGTCGATATGCCGTATGCCGAGAGCCGCGCCATCGGGCGCAAGGCCCTGATCGATGCCATCGACCGCAGTCCGTACCCGGCCGTCATCGGCGGGTACAGCCAGGGCGCGGGCATCGCCGGGGACCTGGCGGCCGAGATCGGCCGTGGCCTGCACCCGCAATTGGACGTGCGGGCGTGTGCCCTGGTGGCCGATCCGTTGCGCCCGCGCGGTGATTACGGCTTCTATCCGGGCGCGTGGCTGTCTAGCGGCTACGGCATCTCGGGCGAGCGGCACATCTTCGGCCTGCCGACGTCCTGGGCCGCGAATGAAGGCGACCCGATCACCGCATTGCCCGCGGGCAACCCGCTCCGGTCGGTCGCGGACCTCACCGCCTGGTGGTCGCTGCGCTCGCCGGAGGACGCCGAACGGTGGGCGCAGGACTTACTGGAGCGCGCGAAACGCGGTGCGTGGCAACGCTGGTGGTCGCCGGAGAACTGGCGCACCTGGTCCGGCGCGATCGCGTACATGCGCGGCTACCTGTTCGACGGGCGGCACGGCCTCGATTACGTGCGGCTCGGCCACTGCGAGCGGCTGGCCATGGCGATCAATGGGGCGGTGCAGTGATGTCCGAACTCACTGCGGCGCAACACACGGCGCTGGCCGAGCTGGTCGGGTTCGCGCAGGCCCACGGCGTGACCTCGATCCGCGACGTGCGGGACCTGTCGATCAGCTACGCGCCCGAGGCAAGCCCTGGGCGCGGTAGCGACATCTTGGGCTTCTATGCCGACAGCTCGTACGTGGTGACGGCGCGCGTGGACCGATACGGCAACGGCCAGTTCTGCTTCGGAGAGGTCGATTGGACGCACACCGACGGCGACGACGCCGTGGTGTGCCCGGCGTGCGACGACCAGGAGGAGGACTAGATGGGTCTCGGACGCCGCACGCTCGCCCATGGGGTCGGCATCATGCCGCCCGTGGTCAACAAGGCCACGGTGCCACCCGCGCAACTCCGCGCGGGTGAGCACGTCCTCTATCGCTTCTTGAACGCCGATGCCGAGCCGATCTATATCGGCATCACCGGCGAGCCATACAACCGCTGGCAAGCCCATCTCGCGCGGGCCCCATGGGCTCGCGAGATCTCGGCCATCTACTACGTGGCCGGACTGACCGAGCACCGCGCCCGACAGCTGGAGCGCGAGGCCCTGCGCGCCGAGCGACCCCGCTATGACCGGACATTCAAGCGAAGGGCGGTGAGCTGATGGCCGCAGGCACTCGCGACCACGGCCGCGTGCTGTGCAAGATCTGGAACGACAAGGAGTTTCGCGCGCTGCCTCGCACCGCGCAGGCCCTCTATATCCAGCTGCTCTCGCAACCGACCGTGAACAACGCTGGCGTACAGCCGCTCATGCTCAGCAAGTGGGCGAAGGGCTGCAACGAGATCGACGCCGACAGCCTCATGCGAGACCTCGCAATCCTGGTCGAACGCCGGTTCATCGTGATCGACACCGAGACGGAAGAGGTACTGATCCGGTCGTACATCAGGCATGACGGGCTCTTGAAACACAAGTACCTGTTCAAGAACGCACTCACCTGCGCCGAGGCCGTGGAGAGCGAAGCGCTCCGCAAGGTGCTGGCGGACGAGCTGCGTCGCACGCGTCGCGTGGAGGCCCGCAAGACCATCGAGATTCTGGACCCGTACAAGCCGGACCCTGACCCCGATCGGGACTATTCCGGGTGGGGTGTGAATGCCGAGGTAAACCCAACGGAATCCCATTCTGATCCCGTCGGAACCCGATTCGAATCACCGATGGCATTCCGACCGGATTCGAATCACCCCGGTGTAGGTGAAGGTGAGTACGTAACTGAGAGTTCTAAATCTCCTTACGTAGGCGTTGCGCGCGCGAGCGAAAGCCGTTTCGACGAACCGCCGCCGCCCCGCGGCCCGGTCGTGGATGTGGACGGCTGGAAGCTCGTCCGGGATGAGATCCCCGACGAGCACCCGCATCCCGTGCGGACCGATCTCGCAATCCGCGCCGGGGCGCTGCTGAAGTCCGGCACCCCAGAGGCCGATGTCCGCGCCGCGCTGGCGTTGTGGCTCACGAAACCGAACGTCGGGCCCGGCGTCCTCCCGTCGCTGGTGTCCGAAGTCGTGAAGAACCGCAACCGCCCGGCCGCCACCGCGGCCCCGGGCGGCTCGACCGCAGACCAGCGCGTCGCACAGGCCCAGGCCGTCCGAGCCATGTTCGCCGCGCAGGAGCAGGCCGAGCGGAAGGCGCTGGAGCAATGACCATGACCCGCGCCGAGGTCGCCGACATCCTCACGGCCATCTCGAGTTTCGACCTGCGCACGGTCGGCGAGGCCGACGTGATCGCGTGGCACGCCGTCCTTGGCGACTTAGACAAGGCGCTGGCCCTCGAGGCCGTCGTGGTGCACCACAAGACCTCGACTGACCGGATCAAGCCCGCCCACGTGGTCGGCATTGCCCGTGGCCTGCTGCGCGACCGCCTGGACAAGGCCGCGGGCGAGGACTTCCGGGCGGCGCTGCCCGCGGCCCCGTACTCCGGCGGCTTGCCGATCAACGCCGAGGGCGATCCGGTCTGGTCCGCGTACGACGTGAACGGCGCGATCACCCGCGAGTGCCCGCGTTGCCACGCCGAGCCCAACTGCGCGTGCGTGACCGGGCGCGGCACCGCGCAGCGAATCCCGTGCCTCGAGCGTCTCAATCCGAAGGCTCACAGCGGACCGATCGGGGGCCGAGCGTGAACCGACCTTCACCCCAGCGGGTTTCACTCGCCAGCGTGGCGGCTAGGTGGCCGGAATCGCTGAAGCAAGCCCAGCCCGAAGCCCAGCGAATGACCAGCGCCGCATTCACGTGGACCGAACGGGCCTTGCTGCTCGCCACGGACAGCGTTGTCTACGACTTCCTTTGCTGGCCGAAATCCGGAACCGAACGCCGGCGCGAGGGCACACGATCCGGCGGCGGCCACGGCTTCGACTTCCGATGCACGACAACGGCAGTCGTCGGGGAATGGCGCACCGTCCGAGTTGTCGAGCGGTACCCGAACAGCGAGGCCAAGCGTCTCGAATTCGGCGAACTGATCGGCGACGCGCGGGTCTCCTACCGCCGCCTACAGCGCTGGGGCGAATCGATGCCGGCGGCCGTGCGCGAGTGGGCGCAGACCTGGGACACCGTGCTTCCCGAGGACACCCGCGACCCGATCGCCCTGACCGCGCTGGTGCTGAGCCTGCTGCTCGATCCCTCCCTTGTACCCGCGCTGAAGCGCGAACCCGTTGACCTGCTGGAACTTTTGGAGATGACCAATGCCTGAGCGTGTTTCAAGTTCCGTCTTGCGCGAGTTGCTGGCAACACCGCACCGGGTCGTCCTGTACGACGCTCGCGAGGTGATCACCGAGCTTCTCGAATGGCGAGACGGTCAGCCCACCAGCCTGCTCGACACCGTGGCCGAGGCGGTAGGGGAGTGGCCGAATGAGCGCTGACCGCCGCCCCTGGTTCGAAGCGTACGAAGCTGCGCGGGAACGCCATTCGCAAATGCTGATCATTCCCGCCCGGCGACCCCAACCCATCCCGCCGACGCGCGGCGTGCTGCTGCCCATCGAACCGCCCGTAGCGCCCACGCCGAGAGGCGTTTTCGGCTCGGCGCTGGCCATGCTCCGCACCATCCTGAAGGGGGACGAATGACCGCCACAGCAATCACGGTTTGCCGCCCAACATCCTGGGCGGTTTTCAGCCGCGAACCGGTGGGCGATCGCTGGTGCTTCGCCTGTCGCAAGCGCCTGCCTCACGACAGGATCGTGGAAGGCGAGGACGGCGAGAGCTACTACGACCCGATCGCACGATTCGATTGCTCAGGCTGCCATCGGGACCGCACCCGCTTCCCCGGACGGGAGGTGACCGAGTGACCCGCTCACGCGCCAGCGCCCGCAGGGCCGGAACCGCATTCGAGACCCTCATCGCGAATTACCTCGCGGCCCACCTGGACGACCGGATCGAACGGCGAACCCGCACCGGCGCGAAGGACCGCGGCGATATCGCCGGACTCCGCGGGGCGTGCGCCGGGCGAATCGTCGTGGAGTGCAAGGACTACGGCGGCCAGATCAAGGCGGGCGAATGGCTCGGTGAGGCCGAGGTGGAGCGCGGCAACGACGACGCCGCGGCCGGAATCGTCATAGCGAAACGGCGCGGAACCACCGACCCCGGCGCGCAATTCGTCCTGATGACCGTGCGCGACTACGTGGCCATATCCAGTGGACGACGACCCCCGGAGGCGTGACCATGACGACGGATGCCGATCACCTTTACCTCGACCGCGCGAAGGTGCGCGCCCTCCAGGAGTTGCTGCGCCAAATCCCCGCGCTGGCCGAGGATCTCGCCATCACCGAGACGAAGCAGGCCCGCGTCAGCAAGTCCGGATTGGGCGCGGTGCGCCGCGGCCGACACCGCACCGCCCTGCCGATCCACCTCGGTGCGTACGAAGCTGGGGAATGCCTGCGCAACGCGCTGACCACCTGGATACGGGCGGTGTGCGAGCAACGCGCCGTCACCCTGCCCGACGCCGACAGCCTCACCGCCGCGGCCCGCTGGCTGAACCGGAACGTCTACGCGCTGGCGCTGACCCCGGGCGCGGAAATGGCGCTGGACGATATCGCGTATGGCGTGGCCGAATGCGAACAGGCGATTGACCTTCCGCCCGAGGACGCGGTGGTGATCGACCCCGAACGGTTGGCGGCGGCCAATGCCAGCGTGCTCACGGCCTACCAGGTGGAGAAGATCGCCGGGAAGCTCGGCGACATCGGCAAGGGACTGAACCGGGACCGGGTGCGCTACCTGGTGCGCAACGGGCTGAAACCGTGCGCACAGGACGGGGACACGCAGTTTTTCGCGCTCGGCGACGTGCTGGTGAAGCACATGCAGCACAAGGTCAAGGGAAGGGGCGCGGCATGAGCGCGAGGCACTGCGCCGAATGCGCGTATCTGGTCTGGGGATTCGGTGCGCCGGACCGGTCATGCGATCGGTGCTGGCGCGAGGACAACCCGCACGGCCGCCGGATCCGGATCAAGTTCACGGCCGCCGAGGTGAACCAGGAAGTCCTGGCCGTGCTACTCGGGGAGAGGCTATGAGCGAGCACCACCCGCCCATCGAGGCGGCCCACTACCTACGGCTGCGCACGCTGGCGAAGTTCGGCCGTGTGGGCTTGGAACCGCGGCTGAACGAAGAGGACGCGGTGGCGCTGGAATCCCTGCTGAATGCGTGGCTGATCACCGACCCTGTGGCCGCCCGGCAGTGCTACGTCACCATCCAAGGCCCATGGGTGCGAATGCTGGCGACCGGCGTACGGATCGGCGGCGTCGTGGTGGGGATACCGATGGATTTCCTGGCCGACGAAGCAGGGCACCTATCGGACATGCTGGGTGAGGCGGCCGAGTTCGCGCGGATGACGAACGGGCAGGGAGGATCCACACCATGAGCGATGCCGACAGCTGGGACCTGGACGCGCCCGAGCCCACCTACGAAGTACAAGCCGACGGCCGCGTGGCGCTGCACGTGCTGGGCGCTCTGGGTGACGACGCATTCGCGGCGACGCCCTGGCACACCAGCACGAAGCCGATGCGCCTGTCGGTCTCTGAGATCGCCCGTGATTGCGACCTACCGGCCGCCGAAGTTGTCGGGCGTGACTACACGGCGGCCGGAGACGCGAACAGCCTGCACGATTTCCAGCTCGTCAACGATCCGCGCGTCTAACCGCCGGCCGCCGCTTCGGTCGGTTCGCATCGACCGTCCGGCGGTACCAGCGCTGGCCGCCCTCGGTTACGTCCGGCTCGACGTACTGGCCGCGAGAGATGTACCCGCGCAGCGTGCTCGGCGCGATACCGAGGTACTCGGCGACCTCGGCCTGTGTCAGCAGGTCGTCCGGATCCCCGGCCGGTTCGGGGGGCTCGACCAGGAACAGCGCCCGCACGACCTCATCGACGGCCGCCGCGTCGTAGACCTTCCACTTGCCGCGCTTGACGGGCAGGGCGGCAGGCCATCGTGGGTCGGTAACCCAGTGCTTTTGCACCGTGTTGAGCTTGCGGCCGTAGCGCTCGGCTATCTCGGCGGTGGTCAGTCCGGCCGCTGGTGCGGCTTCGGGATTCGGGTCTACCATCGCGGGTGACCTCCTTTCTTGGGTGGGTTATTCGGTCAGGCCAGCGGGTTCCGACTTTGGAGGCTTGCCTCTCCCGCTGGCCTGTCACACGCCTACAGGGCGGGTGCCCGGCCTCTCGACCGGGCACCCGCTTCTTGCTGTTACTCCTGGCCGAAGGACCGCAAGAGATCCTCTTCAGCCAGTCCCACTGCCTCGCTCGCGCGATCCATGGCGTAGATCGCGGCTTCGAGCATCCAGTCCTCGGAGTCGGCCCGGAGGCTCAGCCCGAGCAACGCCATCCCGGCCAGCCATTCCGTGACGCTGTGGAACAGCGCCACCTGGATGTTCTCGGCGATCTGAGCGCCCCGGAGCGCGTTGCGCGCGATCTGAAGGCTTCCGACCATCTGGCCGGTCGTGATGCCCTGCACGTAGGGCTTGATCACGATCGGGGTGTCCAGTGCGCCCAGGACCTTCGCGAGACGCCGGTACACGTCCAGCGAGCGGGCCTTGAAGTGAAACTGAAGGAGAGGTTCGAAGCTGCCCATTTCGGGGCTCCTTTCGGGTTGTGATTATTCGGTCTGTCGGCCGGGTTTCCGATCCCTTCCGACATGTATCACTATACAGCATTCATGTATCGATGTACAGCACTTTGTAGGATGGGTTCATGAGCGATTCGGGCAGCAGCGAACTCGCCTCGTCGGTGCTCAACGACATGTCGGAGTGGTGCGTGGTCTGCAAGGACTGGGCCTACCCCACCTGGACACTGACCTGGGTCGGTGGCCATACCGAGATCCGCTGCGGCATCCACGGCGGCCGTGACTTCACGCTGCCGCCCAAGGGTTGACCTTGAATCGTCGTTGTCCCTGCTAATGTGAATATCGTCAGGAGTGGCGTGCCCGGTTGGGCACGCCATTTCTCGTTCTTGCAGCGCGCCGCCGGGGACGACAAGGCCGGGTGATGCTACGCGCTGCAAGCCCACGTCCCGGCCAGAGTCGCCAGAGCCCCCCCCGCTACCTCTGTGCGCCAGCCTGGGCGCGCCCCGGCCAGTCCGTCCCCCCGCTGACGGCCGGGGCCTCAAACGTCCCTCGTAGTCCAGCGGCCGAAGACGGCATGGTCCGTACGGTGCGAGTCCGGTTCGCCTACAGGGTTGGGGCGGACGAATAGCCCCGGCGTGTCAACGCGGGTTCAAATCCCGCCGAGGGCAACCCGATCCCAACCGATGAGGAGAACGCAATGGGAACCATCCTGATGTCCGCCGGATCCGCTGTGCTGCACGCGATCAACTGGGAAGACCTGCTGGTCGCTCTGGTGCGGGCGATCTTCTGATGACACTGCATCACCCGATCCTGCGGCTACCGCTGTGGTGGCCGAACGTGCTGGGCTGCTGGCTGTTCGGGGCCTGGGGCTGATGAAGCACAACGCGCACGTGGTGGACTACAAGGTCAACATGGCGCGACAGATCGGCGTGGAGTACTTCGCCGCGGTCCCACAACGGTTCGTCCTCGGCGTGGATCCGGACGCGGTGATTCCTCCCGATATCGATCATGTCTGGATCACCCCGGTTGGTGTCCTCAGCGAGAAGGGCTGACCATGGCCCAAGTGCGCGGTGGCCATGCGTTCGCCATGTTCACCGCGGCCTGGGTGGCGTACGACATCCTGGCGGCCGAGGACGAGCAGCTGACCGACGCGGCCCGACGGCTACACCGCCGGCACCCGATCGGCTGGACCGTCGCCGTGCTGGCGACTACCGCGCATCTGCTCGACTGGTACCGAAAGGCCGGGGTGCCTGGCCTCGATCCGTACACCCGCGTTGCGTTGGCGGCGCGGCGAACGGCTCGGCGATGACCCAGCAGCGCAGCAGCACGGCGCGGTCCCGGCATCGGGCAGCGGTGCGGCGCGGTAAGCCGGACTGCGCGCTGTGTCACGGCGCGATCGACTACACGTTGCGCTCACCTCACCCACTGTCCTTCGAGGTGGACCACATCGTGCCCCTGGCCAAGGGTGGCACAGACACGCTGGACAACTGCCAGCCCTCGCACCGGCATTGCAACCGGCAGAAGTCCGACAAGATGGCCGAGGAGCTGGCAGCGATGCAGGCACCTCGGCTGTTCGTGACCGATCGGACCTGGTGACCCTGGGGGGTGGACCCCTGCGGGCCGCCAGCGGCAGCTCCGGGCATAGGCCGCTCCCCTCCATTCAGATTTTCCACAGGACGCAGCAAGGAGGCGATGCCCGATGCCGCCTCGCAAACCCAAGTTGCAGCTCGTAGCACCGGATGCGAACCCGGTACCGACCAAACCCGAGAAGCCGCCGACGATTCTCGAAGCGGCCGAGCAGGGTTCGCGCCTGGAGGAGCTGAAGGCCATGCGCCGCAGGCTCGCCCGCGCCTTGGACGACCCGAACACCGCCGCCCGCGACCTCGCCGCGCTGTCCCGGCGTCAGCTGGAGATCGGCAAGGAGATCGAGGCCATCGAGATCGCCGAGGAGGATGAGCACTCGGTGGTGGCGGGTACTGAAGATGAAGCCTGGGACGGAACCGGATACTGACCGGCCGCTGTCCGAGGTAGCGCGCCATGTCGTTGCGCCGGAGGGCATCCGCTCGACAGGCTGGCCGAGCGTGCGCGACACCTGCCGCCGCCTCGGTTGGGGATTCGACCGCTGGCAGGACGGAGCAGGCCGCCTGATCCTCGCCAAGCGCGCCGACGGCCTGTACGCCGCGGACACGGTGGTTATCAGCATCCCGCGCCAGGTCGGTAAGACGTACCTGATCGGCTGCATCATCTTCGCCCTGTGCCTGCTGTTCCCGCGGCTCACGGTGATATGGACAGCCCACCGCAAGACCACTGCCGCAGAGACCTTCGAGGCGTTCGACGCGATGGCGCAGCGGCCTAAGGTCGCCCCGCACATTCGGCAAGTGCTCCGTGGCAAGGGCGACGAGAAGATCATTTTCAACAATCGGAGCCGAATCCTGTTCGGCGCCCGAGAGTCCGGATTCGGCCGCGGCTTCAGCAAGGTTGACGTGCTGGTGTTCGATGAGGCTCAGATCCTCACCGATGCCACGCTCGAGGACATGGCCGCGGCCCAGAACGTCGCGCCGAACCCACTCACGTTCATGATGGGCACGCCGCCGCGGCCGAAGGACCCCGGCGAAGCGTTCACCCTCATGCGGCAAGAGGCGCTCGACGGCGAGGCCGATGGGTCGCTGTACATCGAGATCTCCGCCGACCGGGGCGCGGACCTCATGGACCGAGCGCAGTGGCGCAAAGCGAATCCCAGTTTCCCGAAGCGGACCAGCGAGCGCGCAATGCTGCGCCTTCGTAAGAAGCTGAAGGCCGAGGAGTCCTGGGCGCGTGAGGCAATGGGCATCTGGGATGAACTCGACCGTCACCGCCCGCTCGTCTCGGCGCGCGCCTGGACCGCGATGGCCGCGCCAGGACCGGACGACGGCACCAAGCCGAACGCCCTCGGTGTCGATATGTCGCACGACAAACAGATCTCGATATCGGCGTGCTGGCTCGGCGAAGAAGAGCAGGCCCACGGCGAGGAGATCTGGGCCGGACTCGACACCGACGCCGCGGCGAACTGGATCGCCGAGCGCGCCGGGCGGCGCATCCCAATCGTGATCGACAACATGTCTCCCGCATCGGAACTCGCGCCGCGCCTGCGCGCGAAGCGATGCCGGGTGATCACCACCAGCGGCCCGGACATGGCGAAGGCGTGCGGCCAGCTCCACAGCAAGATCCGCGCCGACCGATTCACCCACGCCGACCAGGAGGCCACCGCGAACGCGATGGCCGCCGCCCGCAAGCGCCCCATCGGCACCGCCGGCGGGTGGGGCTGGGACCAGCGCGACGAAACCGCGTTCATCGCCCCGATCGTGAGCATGACCCTCGCTCTGTTCGGGGCGCTGGCCACGACCAAGCCCAAGCGCAGCACCGGCCGCGCGCTCGTCATGCGATGACAGGAGGTCACCGTGACCGTTGTGGCCGACCTGGCCCTTGCTGAGCTGCAAAGCCAGCTGTCCGGCGTGCCCGCGGGCATGACGCCGGATGAGGCCCGCATCGCCTGGTGGCTGGCGGCTCGGCTGTTCGATCGGCGCTCCGATCTCCAGCTGTCGCGTTGGTACTACGACGGGATGCAGCCGCCGACCAACCTCGGCATTTCGACGCCGCCGGAGCTGGCGAGCCTGAGGGCCGTGATGGGTTGGTGTCAGTCCGGCGTCGATGCCATCGATGAGCGGCTGAGCGTGAACGGCTTCCGGCTTCCCAACTCGACCGCGGCCGACGAATCGCTGTGGCAGATCTGGCAGGCCAACAACCTCGACGCGGAATCCCCGCTGGTGCACCTGGATTCACTGATCTACGGATCGGCCTACGTAGTCGTCGGACCTGGCGACTCGAAGGACGCCCCGCCGGTGATCACCTGCGAATCGCCCATCGACATGATCGCGGTAGTCGATACGCGCCGCCGCCGCACATCGGCGGCCTATCAGACCTACATCGACACCGATCCGACATCGGAGACCTACGCGAGACAGCGTGCGGCCCTGTACCTTCCGAACGCCACTATCCACCTGGTGCAGGGAAGTCGGGGCTGGCAGGTTGCCGATCGCGACGACCACAACCTTGGCGTGGTCCCCGTGGTGGCGTTCCTGAATCGCCAGAGCACGCACCGGCGCGAGGGTCTCTCGGAGATCACCGACGCCTGGCGCAACACGGTCGATCGGGCGTGCCGGACCACGGTGGCGATGGAGATTGCGCGCGAGTTCTACGCGATCCCGCAGCGCTACATTCTCGGCATCGTTGAGGGTGCATTCCAGGACGCCAGCGGCAATCTCGCGAACGTCTGGGAGATCATTCAGGGCAAGATGCTCGCCCTCGAAGCCAACGAGGACGGCACGCTTCCGCAGGTCGGTACGTTCGCCACCGGCGACCCGTCGAACTTCACGAAGCTGCTCGATTTCGACGTGCGCACCATGGCGGGGCTGATGGGATTGGCCCCGCATTACCTCGGCATCTTCAACGAAGGCAACCCGGCCAGCGCGGACGCGATCAGGCTCAGCGATTTCCGGCTGAAGACCCGCGCCGATCGCAAGGCCCTGGCCTTCGGCGACTGCTGGGAGCAGGTCATGCGCCTGGCCGTCATGGTCGAGACCAATACTTCTCAGCTGTCGCCGGAAATGCTGGCGATGGAGACCGATTGGGCTCCGACCGGCATCCCGACCCCGGCCGCGGATACCGACGCCATGACCAAACAGGTGCAGTCCGAACTGGTTCCGGCTGAGTCGGACGTGGTGCTGTCCAAGCTCGGCTATTCGGCTGTGGAACGTGCCCGCATCGCCAGCGACCGCCAGCGCGCGCAAGGCCGCGCGGACCTACGCGCCATGGTCGAGGCCGCGAAGGCTCAGCAGGCCGCCGCCCAGCAGCCGCCCACGCAGCAACCGGGCGCGCAGCCCGCCGAGCAGGTGCCCAATGGCAACAGCAGCGCAAGTAGCTGAGTTCCGGTCAACGAATCAAGCCGTCGTTGACCTTGCGCTGCAACAGCTGGCCGAGTTTCTGGCGACCGAGCCAAGCGTCACTCAGCTGCAAGCGTTCTGGCCGGAGTTCGTTGCGACGTTCGGCCGGATCACAGCAACGACCGCCGCGGATTGGTACGACGAGCTACGCGCCGACGCCGCGGTACGGCCCGGCTACACGGCCGCGGTCGCCGAACCAGTCGGCGCTGAGCAGGCGCTCGGAACGCTGGCCTGGGCGACGGCCGACCGCACGGTGGTCGAATCTCCCGGACCGGGAGCTGGCCCAGAGGCCGCCGCGGTGGTGCGCCAGGTTCCCGCGACGGCCGAGCAGATCTCGGCTCGGCTGACCAACGCGACGCAACGCCTTGTGTTGCAGCCCGGCCGCGCCACGATCTCTGCCGCGGCGGCCCACGACCCGGCAAAAGCGCGGTGGGCGCGGGTGCCGAGCGGCAAGACGTGCGCGTTCTGCCTTGTCCTCGCCTCCCGCGGAGCTGTCTACGCCACAAAGGCCACCGCGGGCGGGATGCACAAGTTCCATGACGACTGCAATTGCACGCCAACCCCGGTGTGGCGCAACAGTCCATACCCGGAGGGCTACGAGCCGGACACGCTCATGCACCAGTACAACGCCGCCCGCTCGGCCGCCGACGGATACGACCTGAAGTCGATCCTGTCGGCCCTGCGAACGCAGCAGAGCATCGCCTAGACCCCCCGAGGCCGAACGGCCCCGGACCGATCCCGAAACGGGAGACCGCACCATGTCCGATCAGCCCGAAACCCAGCAGGCCGCGGCCGAATCCGCGCCTGTGGCACCGGAGCCGGCACCCGCCGCGCCCGAGCCGCAGGCCAGCGAGCAGACCGCGCCGAAGCCGACCGAAACGGCCGACTACTGGAAGGCCAAGGCCCGCGAGTGGGAGACCCGCTCGAAGGCCAACGCGGACAAGGCCAAGCAGTTCGACCAGCTCACCGAGCAGTCCAAGACCGATCTCGAGCGCGCACAGGATGAAGCGAAACGCCTCACCGAGCGAGCCGATTCGTTCCGGGACCGAGCGGTGCGCGGCGAAGCGAAGGCCCTCGCAACCGATTTCGCCAATCCCGATGTGGCGGTGCAGCTGCTCGGCGGCCTGTCCGGCTACATCGATGATCAGGGCGATATCGACACCGACCGCATCAAATCCGATCTCGATGCGCTGCTGAAGCGTGAGCCCTACCTCGCTCGCGTCCAGGAGCCGACAGGGATGCGGCCCAATCCGGCGCAAGGCCAGTCCGGCAGTGCGCCGCTGACTGCGAGCCAGCAGGCGGCCGAGGCGCAATCGCGCGGCGATTGGAAGGCCGCGGGCGCGATCAAGGCCGACCAGCTGCTGAAGCTCGCGCAGCAAAACCGTTGAACGGCAGGGGAGAACCTGCCGACCCACGAAAGGAGTAGTCCCCCATGGCTACTGTTTCCGGGCAGGGCACCACATTCAACCTGCCGAACTACACGGGCGAACTGTTCTCGGTCGCGCCGAGTGACACCCCGTTCCTGTCCGCCATCGGCGGCCTGTCCGGTGCCGCCACCACGAACTCGGTCGAATTCGAGTGGCAGACCGAGGGTTTGGAGACCACCTCGGTCAACAACTCGAAGGTGGAAGGTGCAGCGGCACCCACCGCGTCCGAGGTGGACCGCCAGAACGTCTCGAACGTGGTCGAGATCCACCAGGAGGCCATCGAGGTCAGCTACACCAAGCAGGCCGCGGTGGGGCTGCACAACGGCATCAACATCGAGGCCAGCAACCCGGTTCGTGACGAGCTGGCCCACCAGGTGATGCTGAAGCTCCGCAAGGTCGCCGTGGACATCGAGAAGTCTTTCCTGTCCGGCGTTTACGCCAAGCCCGGCACCAACGCCACCGCGCGCACCACCCGCGGCGTGCTGACCGCGATCACCACCAACGTGTTCGCCAACGGCGGCACCAACCGCGCGCTGACCAAGGCCATCATCGACAACGCGCTCTCGGCGATGTTCACCGCCGGTTCCCCGCTGGACCAGGACAACACCGTGCTGATGCTCGGTCCGGCACAGAAGATCGCCCTGTCCAACCTGTACGCCACGGCGACCCTGAACACCCCGACCCAGACCCGCAACGTTGGCGGTGTCGCGGTGGACACCGTGATCACCGACTTCGGCACCTTTGGCGTCATGGTGAACCGCTGGTTCCCCGCGAACCAGATCGGCGTGGTCGATCTGTCGGTGTGCCGGCCGGTGTTCCTGAACATTCCCGGCAAGGGCACGGGTGTGTTCGTCGAGCCGCTGGCCAAGACCGGCGCGTCGGATAAGTACCAGCTGTACGGCGAGGTCGGTCTGAACTACGGCCCCGAGGTGTACCACGGCCTGATCAAGGACCTGACCTGATGAGCTACGTATTCACCGCAACCCACGCCGTCGAATTCTCCGAGGACGGCGCAACCCCGTGGGCGAAGTTCGAATTCGACTCAGCGTCCTCGGAACTGGTCAACGGCGTCACCGTGAAGCGGTACCGCTTCGAGACCGGAGACGCGAAGATCGCCGCCCGGCTGCGCAAGGTCGATGACTACGGCATTACCGAGCTCAAGGCCACCGCCAAGTCGGACGACGACGCCGAGACCGAGAAGTAGGGAAGGGGGCCGCCCATGGCCGCGTTCGCGACGTATACGGACCTGGCCGCCTACTGGCGGCCCCTCACCCCCGAGGAGCAGGCGAAGGCGACGACCCTGCTCGACTACGCGGCGTCGATCATCCGCGCCGAATGGCCGGACATTGACGCCCGGATCACGGCCGGGTTCGATCCGAAACTCCCCAAACTGGTTTCGCTGGCCATGGTCAAACGCGCCATGCTCGCCAGCAACGCCGAGGGCGTATCGGCGACCAGCCAGACCGCCGGGCCATACGCGCAGTCTCAGACCTTCACCAACCCCACCGGCAATCTGTACCTCACCGCCTCCGAGCGGCGAATGCTCTCGCCGGGCGGGACCAGGCGCAAGGCGTTCACCGTCAACACCATGCCGACCGGCGCGGGAACTGGCCTGCCCTATTGGGATTCGGCGACGCCATGACGTTCCCGACCCCGCACACCATCGGCCTACATGTCTGGACCGGTACGGGCGAGGACGACCACGGCAACGCCATCGACGTCTACACGCCCCCGCTCGACCAGACCGGGGCCGCGCACGCCGTAATCGGCTGGTCGGTCCCATCCGCCACCACTCCCGCGGTTGCCGGGCACGACCGGACCGTGGTCGATGTCGAGCTACTGGCACCGCCCGGCTTCCCGGCCAAACCGCGGGACGTGATCGACCTGCCGTACGGACCTGCTGGACAGTTCGCCGTCGTCGGCGAAGTCCAAGGCACCGAAGGCAACCCGTTCGAATGGGCGCCGGGCGGCGTCCTGAATCTCCAGAAGGTAGAGGGGTAGCCATGGGTAAGAAGCTGGTGATCAATAACGCTGGACTCTACGATGTCCGCCAGCAACCCCGCGTACGGGTGGATCTGATGCGGCGCGCCGAAGCGGTTGCTGCAGCAGCGGGCGGCCGTGAGGCCGGGTACCTGGTCAACTCGGACCAAGGCGAGAAGAACCCTCAGGGCCGTTGGCGCGCAACGGTGTACACCGCCACCGCTCGGGCCATGGTCAGCAATGCCAAGCACAACATCCTGGTTCGCGCGTTCGGGGCCGCGCGTGGCTGAAGCCGTCGCACCGATCGACGCGGAGGCCGTAGTCGTCGCTGCGCTGAACGCTTCGTTTGCCGGCCGCGGCGAAACGGCGAAGGTCGCGACCAGGGTTCCGAACCCGATGCCGTCGCGGATGGTCCGCGTCTCGCTGGTGGCCACTCACCGCCAGACCCCCGGACATTTCTACGGCTCGATTCTCGTGGAGTGCTGGGCGGCAACGGAAGTGGCGGCCAGCGCCCTTGCCCGCACCACGTACGCCCTGCTGTTCGCGATGGATGGCGAGGACGTGGCGGGCCACCACATCGCGGACGTGACCGAGGTCGGCGGCGTTGTGAATTTCCCCGACCTCGATGCGAGCGTGCCGCGCTACCAGTTCACTGCGGATCTGCTGATCGGCGGCGAACTCATCTGACCTACCCGGCAACGGGAGGACTCCACACCATTTCGGGGCCTGCGAACCTCCGAAAGGAAGCACAGCCATGGCCGGAGCATCCGTTGCCAAAATCGGTGTCGGCGCGCCCAATAAGGCGACGGGCGGCGTCCTGGTCGCCCCCGCGGGCACCACACTCCCCGTCGGCGTCTCGGGTGACGTGAGCACCTGGACCAAGCTGGCGTATGTCGCCGATGACGGTCTCCGTCCGTCCGGCGACCGCAGTTCGACCGACATTTACGACTGGTCGGGCGATCTCATCTACTCGCCGCAGGACCAGCACTCCACCGCGTTCCAGCTGAAGCTGATCGCCGCGTTCGACAGTGACGTTCTGTCCGAGGCGTTCGGCGCCGCGAACGTGACCACCGTCGGCAGCCTCACCACCGTCAAGGAGACCGGCGACCCGCTCGGCGTGCACCCCTGGGTGTTCGATATGCGCGACAACGCCAAGAAGGCCCGCATCGTTGTGCCGGCCGGGCAGATCACCGCAGTCAAGGAAGACCCGATGGTGCGCAACGGCCTTCAGGCGTTCGACGTCACGCTGACCTGCTACAAGGACGACACTGGCGTGAAGGCGTACCGCTACTACGACACCGGAGCCACCCCGTCTGCGCCGACCATCAGCGCGCACCTGCCCGCCACGGTCGGTGTCGCGGGCGGCGACTTGCTGGAGCTGACCGGCACCAACTTCACCGGCACCACCGGCGCGACCGTCGGCGGCACCGCCGCCACGAAGTTCTTCGTGGTCAACGATCAGACCCTCATCATCACCGTGCCGGCCAAGTCCGCCGGTTCCTACCCGGTGATCGTGACGAATGCTGTCGGCCCCTCGGCCGGACACAACGTCACCTTCGCCTAACAGACCCCGACGGCACGGCTTTCCTTCGCAGGCCCCGCCGTGCCGTCGGGCCACACCATCGAGGGCCTGCGCAATACGAAAGGGCCTGCGAGCCATGGTGTTCCAAGTTCCCGAATCGAAAGCCAACCTGAAGAAGAATCGGTTCGAGTTCAAGGTGGCTGGCGAGGTGCTCAGCCTCCCGAAGATGGACTACATGCCGAGCGAGGTGGACGACTACCTGGTGTCGATCCAGGGAACGAACCTGTCGATCACCGCGTATCTGCTGGGCATCATCACCGCCTGTGATCCCGAAGTGGCCGAGCGGATCCGGGCCGCACGCCTGAACCGCGATCAAATCCAGTCGCTGCTGGATGCCTGGCGGGAGGCGTCGAAGGTGACCGAGGGGGAATCCTCGGATTCCTCGAAGTCCTAGCGGATTTCGAGGAATCCATTACCTACGACCTTCTCAGCGTCGGCCGCAGCGTCGATGAGCTGGGGCACTCGATGAGCTGGTGGGAGTTCGGCGTATTCCTGCGCCGACACCCCGGCCAATACGCGCGCGAAGTCGCGCACCGTATGGCCCTCGAAGCTACACCGCCGGAAGAACGGGCTGTGGGCGGCCGGGCCGATGCACTCCCCATCGATGAGCTGAACACATTCCTGGGCTGGGACTGAAGGAGGTTGTGTGACAACCGAACTCGCTACCGGATACGTCTCGATAGTCGCCGACACCAGCCAGATTCCGCGCCAGCTGGCGCAGGCGTTCGGTAGCGCAGGCCAAGCGGCGGGCCAAGCGGGCGGCGAGAGCGCATCTTCCGGGATGCTCGGCAAGCTGAAGGGCATCAAGGGTGGCGAGATCGGCGCGCTACTCGGCGGCGCGTTCGCCGTCGCGGGGGCGTCGGTGGCCGGGCTGTTCGTGTCGTCGCTGAAGTCCGGCCTGGACCGCGAAAAGGCCATGGACATGACCCAGGCCCGCCTGGGCGTGGATGACGCCACCATGGCCCGGATCGGCACCGCGGCCGGGCGCGCCTACAGCGCTGGGTTCGGCGAGTCCGTCGAAGGCAACCTGGACGCCGCGCGGCGCGCGATTCAGTCCGGATTGCTGGACTCGCATGCGACCGCGCAGGAAACGCAAGCCGTGGTCGAACAGCTGTCCACGGTGTCCGACCTCATGGGCGAGGAGATTCCGGCGGTCGCCCGCGCGGCCGGGCAGGCGATCAAGACCGGGATGGCCGACAACGCCACCGAGGCGTTCGACCTGTTCACCGCAGCAGAACGCAACGGGCTCAACGTGTCCGAGGACTTCTTGGACTCGGTGATCGAGTATGGCACGCAATTCCGCAAACTGGGCCTGTCCGGCCAAGAGGCTATTGGCCTGATCAACCAGGCCGTCAATGCAGGCGCGCGCGACTCCGATGTGGCCGCGGATGCCATCAAGGAATTCTCGATTCGTGTTGTCGATGGCTCGGAATCGACCTCGGAAGCGTTCCAGACGCTTGGGTTCAACGCCGATGATCTGACACGGCGATTCGCTACCGGCGGCACGACCGCGCGGGCAGCCGTGGGCGATCTGCTCGGCGAAATCAACAAGCTCGAGGACCCGGTAAAGCGGAACCAGATTTCACTGGCCCTGTTCGGCACCCAGGCCGAGGACCTCGGCATGGCGCTGTCGGACTTCAACCTGGACACCGCGGTTATCAGCCTTGGCAAAGTGAGCGGCGCGGCGCAGGACGCCGCCAACACGATGAGCGACAACGCAGCGTCGAAGATCGAGACCGCGAAGCGCAGTATCGAAACCTCGACCGACGCGATAAGCGGCGCGCTCGCAAAGGCATTCGGCCCGGCGCTGGGACAGGTGGCCGACTGGGTCACCGCGCACCAACCCGAGATCATCGGGTTTTTCGGCACCCTGACCGAGTGGGTTTTCAAGGGCGCGGATGCCTTCCTGGCCTTCTCCTCTACCTCGCTGCGCGCGCTGGCGTCGTTCGCTGAAGGCGCGGGCCAGACCCTCGAGTCGTTCATGCAGCCGCTCGGTAAGGTCGCCGAGCTGTTCGGAAAGCTCACGGGCAATGAGGATCTGGAGAACCTCGGCAAGGGCATGGAGGACCTTCAGGACAAGTTCAACGGCGCGGCCGACACCGCCCGCAAGCTGGCCGACGACATCGACAACACCGCCCGGCCCAAGCTCCAGCAGTTCGGGCAGACCATCGCGGACAACATCAAGGACGTCCAGATGTCCCAGGAGGTTTTCCGCGCCCTAGGGACCACGGTTGCGACGCTGCCCGACGGCCACACGATCGAACTTCAGGACAACACTCCGGAGACGACGGCGCGCCTCGAGGCCCTTGGCCTGAAGGTCACGACTCTGCCCAACGGCAAGGTGATCGTGACGGCCAATACCGAGGACGGGCAAGCCAAGATCGATGCCTTCATTCTCGCCAACACCGGCAAGAAATCGATCACGGTAAGCATGATGGCCGATTGGTCGCGGGTGGACGCGGGAATCGCTGCGCGCCAGAACAATCCGAACTACAAGGCCCCGGACTTCTCCCCGGAGTCCGGTTACGTGCACTACGCCGACGGCGGTATCCGTCAGCCTGGAATCGCCGACGGTACGAAGGCGATCCTGTGGGGCGAGGCAGGTCCGGAGGCGTACATCCCGTTGGACCAGTCCAAACGGGGCCGGTCTACGGACCTGCTCGGCCAGGTCGCCAGCATGTTCGGCTACCAGCTGACCCCGATGGCCGCGGGCGGCATCGTGCCCGGCAAGGCGTTCGCGCAGAGCGTGGACCCGGCCGTCTACCAGCTGGGAGGGTTCTCCACCTCGGCTATGGACTGCTCCGGAATGGTCTCGGCGACAGTGAATTCCGCGCTGGGCCGTGACCCGTTCGAGTCGCGCATGGCGACCGGCAACGAGGGCGAGTGGCTGGCCGCCCGTGGCGCGGTCGCGGGCCTCGGCGGGCCTGGGGATATCTCGGTCGGCTGGACGACCAACGGAGCAGCAGGCGGGCACACCGCCATGACGCTCAGCGACGGAACCAACGTCGAAGCCAACGGCGCCGAAGGCGTCGTGATCGGCGGCCCGGTCGGCGCGAACAACAAGATGTTCGACCAGTTCATGCACATTCCGGCCGCCCTGCTGCGCGGCAGTGACGCGGGCGTAGGCGTCGGCGGCACCGGCGCGGCGGGCGTGGGAGTCGGCGGCACCAACGGCGGCGGCCTCGGCACCGGCGGCGGAACTGCTGGCGGCGGCACGGGCACCGGCGGAACCTTCGACGCCTCGCAGGTTCCCGCCGGCGTGACGCCGGTCTGGGTCGTGAACTTCGGCACCACCACTACGCCGAACGCGGACACCAGCGGCGCGACCCCTGCGAGCGTGGACACCACCGGCGGGGGCGGCACCACCTCCACCGGCGAAGTGCAGACGGTGCAGCAGGCATGGGACTCGGGCATTTCCAAGCTCCAGAGCGCCGGGCAGAACTTCCTGTCCGAGAACTTCAGCGACGCACTGGGAACCATGGGCCTGCGCACCTCGGGCGGCGCGGTACAGGAAATCGTTTCCCAGCTGTCCTCGAAGTGGTCCGAGATCCTCACCGCCGCAATCAAGAACATCAACGCGCAGCAGGTTGCCGCGTCCAGCCGCTACAACGGAAGGGGCTGACCTGTGGCGGATCGCAAGGGCCTGACAATCATCCTGCACGGGTGCGACGGATCGACCTGGCACGTACACGGCGAAGGCGCAGGGCGCGAGGGCGTCTACTTCGCCAAGGACCAGATCGAAGGTCTATTCGTCCCGCCCACGCGCACCGCATGGGCATCGGGTGCTCGGCAGGTCGGCGGCAAGATGAAGGGCCGCTGGTATGACCCGCGAGACTTGAAGCTCGGGTTCCACCTGGTCTCCGCTCGCGTCCCCGACGGCGACCAGGAAACCCTGATCTCACAGTTCTTTCAGGCCGTGGACTTCCGCGAGGACGATTACGACTGGGACGCGGTGCTCCCTCGGCTCCAGGTGATCTCGCCGAAGTCGGATCGTTGGCTGAACGTCCAGCTGTGGCAGCAGCAGGACTTCAACCCGGGCATCGATCCCCTGATGCGCAACCACGCGAACCCCTCCCTACCGCTGCGCGCGGGAATGCCTTTCTACCAAGAGGATCCGGTGGTCACCACCTGGTCCACGTCCAGCACGTCCGGATCCGGATTCATCACGGTTTCGAACCCGACGCCAGTTCCCATGAACCACAAATGGATCCTGACCCGCGGCACATGGACGCTTCCGGATCGATCGTGGGAGGGACCGAAGCATCGCCGCGTGCTCGGCACCTCGAAGCGCACCGGCCGCGACGACTCGGCGCGGGACATCCTCATGCCGCCGATCGGGACCGTGCAGGGTGGCGCGACCGTGGACCTGGACCCTGAACAGCTCATGGTCCGCGACGCGCACGGAACCAATCTGCTTGGTCAAATGCCCGTTCCCGGCCGGTATTTCGAGTACGAGATCCCGCCGTGGACACAGCCCACACAGTTGCCCGTGAGCGTGACGGGCGCACCGGCGGGCGGGGCCATGGTTCAACTTGTCCAGCCGCGGCTGTGGCCCTTGCCGATCGGAGGTCAGTAGATGCCGGCACCGGTCACGACGATCAATTTCGGCCTGACCCTCGAGGAACAGTGCCGCGCCATCTGGACCGCCACCCGAGAGCAGGCGCGCAAGCAAGAGCGTATGCGGCTGGCCGATCCCACCATGTTGTTCTTCGACGGCGAGATGCGGCTACAGCACCTGGTCCGGAACGAGTACGGGACATCGGTGGCGATCCCGTCGAACGACACCGGAACCATCGATGTCACGGTGCCGTTCGACAGCCCTGTGGGCCAATGGCTCTGGGAGGAACAGGAGCGCATCGACCGCGGCGAAGGCAGCAACTTCAATGTGGTGATCGAGTACTGCGGTAGCCGAATCGG